>NZ_PQSR01000004.1 GCF_002920635.1 Streptomyces sp. Ru72
GGCACCGCCCTCGACATGCTGCGCCGGTCGCTCGGGCAGCGCGAACATCAGCAGGAAGATCACGAGCATCACCGCCGCGACCCAGCCGAGCGCGTGCTGGAAGGCGCGCACGAAGGCCGGGCCCACCTGCGCGGGGGCCAGCCGGTCGTCGATCTCGCCGAAGAAGACCACCGACACGAGCCCGAGGCCGAGCGCGTTGCCCATCTGCTGCACCGTGTTGATCAGACCGGACGCCGATCCGGAGTGCTCGCGCGGCACCTCGGACAGGATCGCGTCCGTCAGCGGGGCGACGATCAGCCCCATGCCCACGCCCATGACCACCAGCGGCAGCGCCATCTGCCAGGAGGCGATCGACTGGCCGTACCGGTGGGCCTCCGCCATGTAGAGGAGCACGCCCGCCGCCATCACCAGCGCGCCCGACTGCAGGACCTTGCGGCCGAAGCGCGGGACCAGCTTCTGCACCGACATCCCGGCCGCGGTGGAGACCGCGATCGAGAACGGCACGCCCGTCAGTCCGGCCCGGAGCGCGCTCCAGCCCAGGCCGACCTGCATGTACAGCGTCCAGACCAGGAAGAAGACACCGAGGCCGACGCCGAACACGGTCTGCACCGCGATGCCCGCCGCGAAGCTCTTCACCCGGAACAGGGACAGCTCGACCAGCGGGGAACCGTCGCGGGCGGTCTTGCGCTTCTCGTACGCCACCAGCGCCCCGAAGACGACGAGCGCGCCCGTCATCGACGCGTACCCCCACAGCGGCCAGCCCAGTTCCCGGCCACGGGTGAGCGGGTAGAGCAGCATCAGCAGACCGAGCGTGACCAGGGCGACGCCGACGAGGTCGAGGCGCAGGGCCCTCGGAGCCTTCGACTCGGTGATGAAGCGCCGGCCGAGGACGTACGCGGCGACGCCCACCGGCAGGTTGATCAGGAAGATGGGCCGCCACTGAAGCCCGAACAGGTTCCACTCGGTGAGCAGCGCGCCGAGGAGCGGCCCGGAGACGGCCCCCAGCCCGACGATCGCGCCGAACAGGCCGAAGACCTTGCCCCGCTCGTGCGCCGGGAAGGTGGCGTGCACGATGGACAGCACCTGCGGCACCATCATCGCGGCCATCGCGCCCTGCAGGATCCGGGAGGCGACGAGCATCTCCGGGTTCGCGGCGAAGCCGCACAGCGCCGAGGCGAGCGTGAAGCCGCCGATGCCGATCAGGAAGAGGCGCCTGCGGCCGTGGATGTCGCCGAGTCGGCCGCCGGTGATGAGTCCAGCGGCGAAGGCGAGGGCGTAACCGGCGGTGATCCACTGGATCTGGCTGAACGAGGCGCCCGCGTCCCGCTGGATCGACGGGATCGCGATGTTGACGATCGTGACGTCGACGAGGTCCATGAAGGCCGCGGTCATCACGATCGCGAGCGCGAACCAGCGCCGGCGGTCACCCGCGCCGGCCGCGGTGCTGCTGAGTGTCTCGGTGGAGGTCATGCCCCCGAAGTTAGGAGTGCGTTAGGTCAGATCCGGTCCTAACTCTCCGGCATCCTCGACACATGACGACCGACACTCCGGCCCGGCTCCTCCAGTTGCTCTCCCTCCTGCAGACACCGCGCGAGTGGCCCGGCGGCGAGCTCGCCCAGCGGCTCGGGGTGTCCCGGCGCACCGTGCGGCGGGACATCGACCGGCTGCGCGAGCTGGGCTACCCCGTGGAGGCCAGCAAGGGCGCCGACGGCGGTTACCGGCTGGTCGCCGGGAAGGCGATGCCGCCGCTGGTACTGGACGACGAGGAGGCCGTGGCGATCGCCGTCGGGCTTCGGGCGGGCGCCGGGCACGCGGTGGAGGGCGTGGAGGAGGCCTCGGTACGGGCCCTGGCCAAGCTGGAGCAGGTGCTGCCGAGCCGGCTGCGCCACCGCGTCACCACGCTCCAGGCCGCCACCACCGCACTGGCCAGCGGCGACGGGGCGAGCATCGCGCCGGAGACGCTGACCGTCATGGCCTCGGCGATCGCGGGCCGGGAGCGGCTGCGGTTCGCCTACCGCTCCGGGGACGGCACACCGTCGCGGCGCCTGGCAGAGCCGTACCGGCTGGTGTCGACGGGGCGCCGCTGGTATCTGGTCGCCTACGACCTCGAGCGCGAGGACTGGCGGACGTTCCGGGTGGACCGGGTCGCCGAGCCGTTCGCGACCGGTGCTCGGTTCCCGCCGCGCGAGCTGCCGACGGGGAGTGCGGCGGAGTATCTGCGGCAGTCGGTGTACCGGCGGCAGGAGACCTACGAGTTCGAGGCGACCTTCGCCGCCCCCGCGGACTTCGTCGCGGCGCGCATCCCCCGGTGGGTCGGCACCCCCGAGCCGCTCGGCGAGCGCAGTTGCCGGCTGCGGGGTGTGGCCAGCGACTCGGTGGAGTGGCTGGCAGTACGCCTCGCGCTGGTGGACTGCGAGTTCACGGTGCACAGCCCGGCCGACCTCGTCGCCTCCGTACGGGACCTGGGGGCACGGATGAGCCGGGCGGCCGGGTGAGGCCGCGGCTGAGCCGCACTCCTCACGGGGAGTCGGGGTCAGCCGCGGTCCACGGGAAGTCCCGCAGCGCGTCCAGGTTGCGTACGGCGAGTGCGGCGGGCCCGCCCGGGCCGCCGGCCGGTGCGTCGCCCGCGGCCCAGCTCTCCACCGCCACGCGGACGGCGGCACTGGCGACGGCGGCGGCGAACCGGAGGGACGGGGTGACCTGGCCCGGCGTCCCGTCGCCCGCCCGTGCCGCGAGCACCTCCGCCAGCTTCCGCTCGGCCGCCTGACAGATCTCCGCCCATACCTTGCTGAGCGCGGGATGGGACTCGGTGAGGCGCAGCAGGGTACGGACCCACTCCAGGGACGTGGCGGACACACCGGTGCCCGGGGTGAGGGTGTGCCGCACCGCGTCGCGCAGCGCCTCGGCCACGGTGAGGCCGGCGGGGGCGTCGCGGACGGCGTCGGTCCAACGGTGGGCGCCCGCGGTGAGGAGCGGCGCGAGCGCTTCCTCCTTGGTCGCGAAGTAGCGGTAGAAGGTGCGCGGGGCGATCCCGGCGGCGCGGGCGATGTCCTCGGCGCGCGTGGCACGCAGGCCGTTCGCCATGAACAGCCCCGCGGCGGCCCGGGCGATCTCCATACGGGTCGCCGCCTTGCGCCGTTCGGTCAGGGACGTGCCACGTGCGGTACTGCTCACGAACGGCAGGTTATGCCGCTGTGGCACAATCTGCCATCCGGGCCGCCCCGGGGTTCAGGTCCGGGGCGACCCGTCGACGTGCCCCTGCCGTGGCCGGACATCCGTGGCCGGACATACGAAAGAGCCGGTCCCCGGCGCCAGGGGGGAGTGGCGCCGGGGACCGGCCCGGGGAGAGTCCCGGCGCCGGGGGGAGTGCGTCGGGACTCGGCTCTGGGGGATGTACCAACCGTGCGGTCGCGGGACCCGGAGGTCTTGTGCCCCGGACCCGCGCGTTCGATGCGGGGCAACCAGACCGCCCGTCAGGCCGCCGCGTCGAAGCCGGTCTGGCGGGCCAGCTTCTTCAGCTCGAGCAGGGCGTGCTTCTCGATCTGGCGGATGCGCTCACGCGTCAGGCCGTGCTCCTTGCCGACCTCCGTCAGCGTGCGCTCCCGGCCGTCCTCGATGCCGTACCGCATCTTGATGATCGAGGCCGTGCGGTCGTCGAGCCGGCCGATCAGGTCGTCCAGCTCCTCGCTGCGCAGCAGGGTGAGCACCGACTGCTCCGGCGACACGGCGGAGGTGTCCTCGAGCAGGTCGCCGAACTGGGTCTCGCCCTCGTCGTCCACCGACATGTTCAGCGAGACGGGGTCACGCGCCCAGTCGAGGACGTCGCTGATGCGCTCCGCCGACGAGTCCAGCTCGGCCGCGATCTCGCTGGGCTCGGGGTCCCGGCCGTTCTCGCGGTTGAACTCGCGCTGGACGCGGCGGATGCGGCCCAGCTCCTCGACCAGGTGGACGGGCAGCCGGATGGTGCGCGACTGGTCGGCTATCGACCGCGTGATCGCCTGGCGGATCCACCAGGTGGCGTAGGTGGAGAACTTGAAGCCCTTGCGGTAGTCGAACTTCTCGACGGCGCGCACGAGACCCGCGTTCCCCTCCTGGATCAGGTCCAGCAGCGGCAGGCCGCTGCGCGGATAGCGGCGCGCGACGGCGACGACCAGTCGGAGGTTGGAGCGGATGAAGATGTCCTTGGCCCGCTCCCCCTCGGCGACCAGGGCCTCGAGCTCCTCACGGGTGGCATCCGCCTTGGCCTCCTCCTCACCGTCGAGGATCTGCCGTGCGAACACGCCCGCCTCGATGATCTGTGAGAGCTCGACCTCCTTGGCGGCGTCGAGGAGGGGCGTACGCGCGATCTCGTCCAGGTACATGCCGACCAGGTCGCGGTCGGCGATGTCTCCGCCCTGGGCGCGAACACTGCTTGCCGCGGCGTCGATGGTTTCGCCCTCGGCGGCCTGGCGACGGGCGACGGCACGGGTTGCCATGCGTGCTCCCTTGCGTTGGGGGTCCCCCCGCTCGAGCGAAGCCGAGAGTGGGGGGAGGGCTAGCGGATGGTCTGGTAACGATTCGGCCACCCTTCCGGGTGCCCGGCATCCGAAGGAAACAACGACTGGAATCCGGACAGAATTCCCAACCCGCCCCTCATTTTTTCTGATCATGCAGTACCCTGTCCCGCCACACTGGGAGGCGGAGCGATGGCAGAGCGTAGGCACGTGCAGGTCAGGCCGGGAGCCGAGAGCGACCTTCAGGCGCTCACGGACATCTACAACCACTATGTGCGTGAGACGCCGATCACATTCGACACCACGGCCTTCACTGCCGAGGACCGCCGCCCCTGGCTGCTCTCCCACCCTGAAGACGGGCCGCACCGGCTGATGGTTGCCGCGGACGCCGAGTCACAGGAGATCCTGGGGTACGCCACATCCAGCGCCTTCCGCCCGAAGCCGGCGTACGCGACCTCGGTCGAGGTCACGGTCTACCTCGCCCCGCACGCGACCGGCCGCGGCGTCGGCGGACACCTCTACAGGGCCCTCTTCGAGGCCCTGGCGGGCGAGGACCTGCACCGTGCGTACGCGGGCATCGCCCAGCCCAACGAAGCGTCCGTGCGCCTGCACGAACGCTTCGGTTTCCGCCACGTCGGCACCTACCGGGAGGTGGGCCGCAAGTTCGGGCGGTACTGGGACGTGGCCTGGTACGAGAAGGACCTCCAGCAGGGCCTCCGTCCCGACGCGTAGCCTTCGGCCACCGTCATCCGAACTGCACCGACCGCTTCGCCATTCCCATCCAGAAGCCGTCGATCACGGACTTCTGGGCGTCGAGCTCACCACCGGCCTCCGCCGCGCCCATCGTCACGAACAGCGGAGCGAAGTGCTCGGTGCGCGGGTGGGCGTACCGGCCGGCAGGGGCCTTGTTCAGGAAGTCCAGCAGGGCGTCCCAGTCGCGCGTCTCCAGGGCGCGGCGGCCCCAGTCGTCGAACTCCGAGGACCAGGTGGGCACTCCCCCGTGCCGCAGGGCGGCCAGGTTGTGGGTGAAGAAGCCGGAGCCGACGATCAGGACACCCTCGTCGCGCAGCGGGGCCAGCTTGCGGCCGATCTCCATCAGCTTCACCGGGTCCAGTGTCGGCATGGAGATCTGCAGGACCGGGATGTCGGCCTCGGGGAACATCTCGACCAGCGGGACGTACGCGCCGTGGTCCAGGCCGCGGTCCGGGATGTCCTGGACGGGGATGCCGGGGGCGCGCAGCAGCTTGCGGACGGCGTCGGCGAGCTGCGGGGCGCCCGGGGCCTCGTACCGCACCTGGTAGTAGTGCTCGGGGAAGCCCCAGAAGTCGTAGACCAGCGGGACGGTGCGCGTCGCGCCGAGGGCGAGCGGGGCCTCCTCCCAGTGGGCGGAGACCATCAGGATCGCCTTGGGGCGCGGCAGGCCGGCGGACCAGGCGGCGAGCTGGCCGGGCCAGATCGGGTCGTCGGCCAGCGGGGGCGCACCGTGGCTCAGATAGAGGGCGGGCATGCGCTGGGGCGCGGTGCGCTCCTCGACGGCGGCGGACATGGCGGCGGCTCCCTTCGTGCGGCAACGGTGCGGCGTGCCCCTGAAGATTGATTTGCTTGAAACATCAAGCTGTCTCACCGATGAGGTTACGCCTCACTTGTTTAAGTTTCAAGAAGGCGCCTCGTACAGTGGAGTCATGAAGACGGCACCCGCTGAGGACACCCGCTGGCTCACCGACGAGGAGCAGCGCATCTGGCGTGCGTACATGCACGCCGTCACCCTTCTCGAGGACCATCTCGACCGCCAGTTGCAGCGCGACGCGGGCATGCCGCACGTCTACTACGGACTGCTCGTCCAGCTCGCCGACGCGCCGCGGCGGCGCCTGCGGATGACCGAGCTGGCCATGCGGGCGAAGATCACGCGCTCCCGGCTCTCGCACGCCGTCGCGCGCCTGGAGAAGAGCGGCTGGGTGCGGCGCGAGGAGTGTCCCTCCGACAAGCGGGGGCAGCTCGCGGTCCTCACGGACGAGGGGTACGAGGTGCTGGCGCGCACCGCGCCCGGTCATGTGGCGGCCGTGCGCCAGGCCCTGTTCGACCGGCTCACCCCCGAGCAGCAGAAGTCCCTCGGCGACATCATGTCGATCGTCGCGGAGGGACTGCAGCCCAAGGACGCGGGCGCGGACCTGCCCTGGCTCCGCTGAGCCGCCGGGCGGACGCCCGCAGACGGGTCCGCTCCGCCCGCACGGGGCACCGATCCGCTCGGCCCGCACCGGACACCGGCCCGCACCCGACCCGGGCCGACACCGGCCCGCACGGGGCACCGATCCGCTCGGCCCGCACGGGACCATGGCCCCCCCGGCCCGCCCCGGACACGGGTCCGCCCCGGCCCCACCGGATCGGCGGAGCCGGGGCGGACCCCGTCAGACGTACGGCCGAGACGTCCCCTTCCTCGTCCGTACGTACGGGCTCTGTTCTCTACGGGTACCCCTGCGGAGGCGTCTCAGTGGGCGACCACCGGGACGGCCACCTCGTCCTCGGCGCCCTCGCCGGAGGCCACCGGACCGGAGCCCGGGCGGCCGGCGTTGACGAAGGTGACGACGATGACGGCGGCGAGCACCAGCATGCCGACGGCGAACCAGATCGCGTTGGTGTAGCCGTGCACCATGCCCTGCATCTGGACCAGCTGCTGCTGCGGCTTGGAGGTCGCGGTGGCGATGTGGTCCTTGATGTACGAGGTCGTCGCGGAGGCGGCGATCGTGTTCAGCAGGGCGGTGCCGATCGCGCCGCCCACCTGCTGCGAGGTGTTGACCATCGCGGAGGCCACACCGGCGTCCCGGGGCTCGACGCCCAAGGTGGCCAGGGACATGGCCGGCATGAACGCCGTACCCATGCCGAGGCCGAGCAGCAGCATCGACGGCAGGACGGTCGAGGCGTACGACGAGCCGATCTCCAGCTGCGTCAGCAGCAGCATGCCGGACGCGGCGACCAGGAACCCGGGGCCCATCAGCAGCCGGGCCGGGACACGGGTCATCAGGCGCGTGCCGATCTGGGTCGAGCCGACCATCATGCCCGCGATCATCGGCAGGAAGGCGAAGCCCGTCTTGATCGGCGAGTAGCCCTTGATGACCTGCAGGTAGTAGGTCAGGAAGAGGAACGTGCCGAACATCGCGATGATGGCGATGCCGAGGGAGAGGTAGATGCCGCCGCGGTTGCGGTCGGTGACCACGCGCAGGGGCAGCAGCGGGGCCTTCACCCTGGCCTCGGTGATGACGAAAGCCAGCAGGAAGACGGCCGACGCGACGAACAGGGAGACGGTCGTCGAGTCGCCCCAGCCGTCGGACTCGGCGCGGGTGAAGCCGTAGACCAGCGAAACCAGACCCAGGGTGGACAGGACGACGCCGGGGATGTCGAGCGGGGAGCGGTTGCGGCCGCCCTCCGGCTCACGGATGACGAAGTACGCGCCCAGCGCGGCGACCACGGCGAACGGGATGTTGACGAAGAACGTCCAGCGCCAGTCCAGGTACTCGGTCAGCACACCGCCGAGGATGAAGCCGACGGCGCCGCCGCCACCGGCGATCGCGCCGTAGATGCCGAACGCCTTGGCGCGCTCCTTGGCGTCCGTGAACATCACGGCGAGCAGCGAGAGCGCGGCCGGGGCGAGCATGGCGCCGAAGACGCCCTGGAGGGCGCGGGCGCCGAACATCATCGCGCCCGTGGTCGCCGCGCCGCCGAGCGCGGAGGCGGCGGCGAACCCGGTCAGGCCTATGACGAAGGCCCGCTTGCGGCCCCACAGGTCGGCGATCCGGCCGCCGAAGAGGAGCAGACCGCCGAAGGCGAGGGCGTAGGCGGTGACGACCCACTGCCGGTTGCCGTCGGATATCCCGAGGTCCTGCTGGGCGGACGGGAGGGCGATGTTCACGATGGTGGCGTCGAGGACGACCATCAGCTGGGCGAGCGCGATGAAGACGAGCGCCCTCCAGCGGTTGGCGTCGGGGACGCCTGGGGCCGTTGAGGCTGTTTGAGACATGGGGGTACCCACTCCGGGACGTCGTAGAGGAAAAAGGTGACGGTTGGTGACGGCACGTCGTCGCTGACGGCCGGAAGCTCTGCTGTGAGGGATGACTTGGGTGGAGCGCGGAACTAATCGCTACGGATCGCTCAGGACTGGCGCAGCTCCTCCACGGTCACGGCCGTGCCCGGCAGCGTGGAGCGGGCCGGAGCCCGCAGACCGTCCAGGAACAGCTGAAGATGGCGGTGGACGAAACGGTCGGCACTGAAACACGCGGTACCGGCCGGGGGCCGGCTGAGCTGGGCCACGGCGACCATCAGGTCACCGACGCCCACGTCGGGGCGGAGGGTGCCGGCCGCCTTGGCGCGGTCCATGAGCTCCTCGATGAGTCGCTCGACGCGCCGCCGGGCGGCTTCCAGGTCCGGGTGGTGCTTGTCGAACGTGTCGGAGAGCATCGGGCACAGCGCGCTGACCCGCTCGTCGGCGGCGGCGTGCGTGAAGCGCTCCAGCGCCTCGAACGGGTCGGCCTCCTCGGCCAGCGCCTGTTCGGCGACCTCGGAGGTACGGTCCATGACCGAGCAGACGACCTCGCGGACGAGTGCGTCGCGGTCGGGGAAGTTGCGGTACACCGTGGCGTTGCCGACGCCGGCCCGGCGGGCGATCTCGTCGAACGGCACGTCCGGGCCGAACTCGACGAACATCTCCCGGGCGGCGGTGACGATCCGCTCCCGGTTGCGCAGGGCATCGGCCCGGGGCCGGGACGCCCGTCGCTGCACGGGGGTGGCGGTCTGCACGGCGTACTCCTGGTGAGGGGCTGGGTGATCGCGATCCGGGGATCGAGTCCCCGTTTCGCTCGGACACAGCACTAAACGGGGAATCGGTCCCCGGTTATTTCGCCAACGCCGACCCATTTCATGTGATCTGAGTCACAGTGCGACGACGTGGCGTGACCTCACACCTCCCAGCGCCGACCGTCACCCCTCCCCCGCCCCCCAACCCCTCGTTCGGCCTTTCCCAGCGCGCGTCCCCGTACCCCCCGGCACAGGGTGATCGCAAGGGTGCAGCCGGTGAGGCGCGGCTGCCGTGGAGCGAAGGGTCACCGCATGCAGCCGTCCCGCCGCCGGATACGCCCGCGCCGCGCCGCCTCGCTCGCCTCCGTCACCGTCCTGACGCTGGCGGTCTCCACCTCCGCCGGCACGGGGCATCTGACGGCGGGCTCCGCGGCGGGCCCCATAGCCCCGGCCCGCTCCTCGACGCTGCGCCCCTGCATGCTCCACGGTCACCACCGCGTGCTGATGCCGGAGAGCATCCCCACCCCCTCCGGCTACGCCCGCTCCACCGGCACCGTGCACGCCCTGAACCTGATGATCGACTTCTCCGACGCGCCCGGACAGGGCAGCGCGCTCGACCGGCTGGCGGAGTTCGTCCCGCAGACCCGTCAGTGGTTCACCACCAGTTCCTACGGCCGCCTCGACTACCGCACCGAGGCCCCGATACGCCACTGGCTGCGCATGCCCAAGCCGTTCGCGGCGTACGGCATACAGCGCGGCGCCCCCTTCGACCCCGGCTACCGCGAACTGGTGCAGGACATCGTGACCACCGCCGACCCCGAGGTCGACTTCCGCCACTACGACCTGGTGAACGTACTCGTCACCCCGAACGCCGGCCCCTCCGCCCTGGACACCGTCCTGTCGGTGACCTTCGCCGGCAACGCCGAGGCTCCGGTCGCCGACGGCGTCCCCGTCTCCAACGCGTCCTTCATCTACAGCCGCCAGGACGACGGCTCCGGCTCCTACCCGCAGACCGGCTTCCGGGTCCTGCCCCACGAGAACGGCCACATCTTCGGCCTGCCCGACCTCTACACCCCTGAGGGCGGCGCCGCCGTCGGGCACTGGGACATCATGAGCGAGGACTGGGGCGCCGACAACGACATGCTCGCCTGGCACAAGTGGAAGCTCGGCTGGCTCGACGACTCCCAGATCGCCTGTGTGACCGCGCGCGGCTCCGGGCAGTACACGCTGACCCCGCTGGCCCGCGCCGGCGGCCGCAAACTGGTCTTCGTGCCCCTCGACTCCAGGACCGGCTACGGCGTGGAGCTGCGCACCCGCGAGGGCAACGACGCGGCGGTCTGCCGGCCCGGCATCCTCGTCTACCGCGTCGACGCGGACGTCGACACCGGCAACGGCCCCATCCAGGTCTACGACGCCACCCGCGACAGCGGCGGCTGCACCCGCAGTCCGAACGTGCAGGCCGAGCTGTCCGACGCGCCGTTCGTGCCCGGGCAGAGCTTCGTGGACCCCAAGGCGGGGATCGTCATCACCGTCGAGGCGAAGGACCCCTCCGGCGACTACCGGGTCCGGGTGACACGGCGCTGACGCACCCCGGAGGTGTCCCACCGAGGGCATACGGGGGTCGGGGCGCCCTGCGCCGTATGTGAACACGCCGCAGGCGGCCGGCCCCGCATTACCGTGACCACATGCCCCCGAACGTCATCCCGGCCCCGGACAGCAGCGCCCCCGCCGAAGCCGTCGCCCCCCTCATGCGCGGCCTCAACGTGCTGCGGCGACTCACCGACGCCGACGGCAGCTGCAGCCTCAGCGCCCTGGAGCGGGCCAGCGGGCTCGCCCGCTCCACGGTCGACAGGATCACGGCGACCCTCGCCCGTATGGAGTACGTCCGGCTGGACGGCAGGGACGTCGTGCTCGCGCCGCGGCTGATGGAGCTGGGCAACGCCTACCTCGCGGCGCTGCGGCTGCCGACGCTGCTGGACGCGCACGCGGACGCGCTCGCCGACGAGCTGGACGAGTCGGTGTCGCTCGCGGTCGCCGACCTGGACGGCATCCGCTTCATCCACCAGGCGACCCGGCGCCGCGCGATGTCGCTGAGCTTCCGCATCGGCGATCTGCTTCCCGCGGAACGCACCGCTCCGGGTCCGCTGTTCGCGACCGAGTGGGACGAGGAGGACTGGGCGCGGTGGCACGCCCGGCGGGCGACGGACCCCGAGGACCGCCGTTTCCCGGCGGTGCCGGCGCGCAGCCGGCCGCTCGACGGCTCCGACCGCTCGGTGGGCGACGACTTCCAGGAACGCACCGTCCAGGCGCGGGCACAGGGATGGGCGCTGGACGACCAGTTGATCGAGCCGGGTCTGGTGGCGCTGTCCCTGCCCGTGCGGGAGGAGGACGGGCGGATCGCCTGCGTGGTCAGCGTGGTGAGCCACACCAGCCGGCACACGGCGGACGATCTACGCCGGGCCCTGCTGCCCCGGCTGCGCACGGCGGTCGCGGCCATGGAGCGGGAGCTGCGCGAGGCGCCGCCCGCCGTGCCCACGGCGCCGTCCGGGCTCGCGGCCTGGACGGGGGCGTCGAAGCAGGAGCTGGGGCGGGAGTTCGTGGAGTCGCTGGCCCGCGGGCTGACGGTGATCACGTCGTTCGGGGAGGGCCGCTCGGAGCTGACGCTGACGGAGGTGGCCGAGGCGACGGGGCTGGCACGGGCCACGGCACGGCGGGCGCTCATCACGTTGGAGCACCTGGGCTACGTCACCGTGCGCGGCCGCTTCTTCCGGCTCACCCCGCGTGTGCTGGGCCTCGGCTTCCCACCGCTGTCGCGGACGACCCTGTCGGACATCGCGATCCCGCATCTGACCTCCCTGTCCGACCGGGTGCACGAGTCGACGTCGCTGGCGGTGCTGACCGGCGACGACATCCAGTACACGGCCCGGGTGGCCCCGAGCCGCATCATGAGCGTCAACATCACGGTCGGCGCCCGGCTGCCGGCCTACGCGACCTCGCTGGGCCGGGTGATGCTGGCGGACCTGCCGAAGCCGCCGCTGCCCGAGCCGGCCCCGCTGACGCGGCTGACGGTCACGGACCCGGCCGAGCTGAGGGACGTGCTGGAGCGCGTACGGCGCGACGGATACGCCCTGGTCGACGGGGAACTGGAGGAGGGGCTGCGGTCGATCGCGGTCCCGGTGCGGGACCACGGCGGCCGGGTGGTGGCGGCGGTCAACGTGGCCATGCACAGCAGCCGCCGTACGCCCGAGGAGTGCGTGACGGACATCCTGCCGCAGCTGCACGCGACGGCGGCGCGGATCGAGGCGGACCTGCGGGTCGCGGGGCGGTTCCGGAAGGTGCCGAGAACCTGACGGGGTGACGGCCGGCGACGCTCGCGCCCTCGTGCCGTCGCGCCTTTGTGCTCGCGCCCTCGTGCCCTCGCGCCTTTGTGCTCGCGCCCTCGCGCCCTCGCAACCACGCGGCGGAAGGGAGAGCCGATCAGACGAGCTCCGCCTGTCTCCCCGTGGCCACCACCCTGCGCTGCGTCGGCGCCGTGGCGATGCGCGGCAGGAGCAGCGACCAGAAGCGGGTCAGCGTGATCCGCGACAGCCAGCGCACGTCGTGCCCGCCCAGCTCGGCGAAACCGACCGTCGCGCCGACCACCGTGGCCACGAGGTCCCGAGGGGCGACGTCGGAGAGCAGCCCGTCCCGCGCGCACCGGGCGACGCTGTCCTCCACCCAGGCGTGCCACCGCTCGTGGAGGCTCACACCGCGACCGGCGTCCTCCGCGACGCCGTCGAGGCAGAAACCGGCGCGCAGCACGCGGTCCTCACGCAGGTTCAGCAGCAGAGCGTGGCTGGTGTCGACCAGCGCCTGCAGCGAGCCGCCGAGCTGGGGCGGCGGTCGCTCGGCGGAGACGATCCGGTCGAACCGCTCGGCCGCCGCGCCCCGCACCGCCGCGGCGAGGTCGGCCTTGCTGGGGAAGTGGAAGTGCAGCGCGCCGTTGCTGACCCCGGCCCTGGCGCTGATCGCCGCCAGCGAGACGACCTCGTAGCCGTCTCGGCCGAACAGTTCGGCGGCGGACTCGATCAGGGCGTTGCGCGTGCGGACAGCACGTTCCTGCTTGGCCATCAGACGCTCCGTTACTGCGCGGGTACCCTCAGGATAACAAACCGTCCGTGCGGTTTCTGAAGCCTGCTCGGCTTCCGGGCTGACCTGCTCAGCGCGCTCGGACGACCCGGCGGGCTCGGACAGACCCGGCGGGCCCGCCCGGCCCGACGTCTGGCCGGCTCTCTCGGTCAGGGGCGGAGCACGACGGGCAGAGCCCCGTATCCATGGACGATGAAGGACCGCACCGGTTCGATGCCGTCGAGCGGAATCGTCGCCTCCAGGTCAGGGAAGCGGGCGAAGAGCGCCGCCAGCGCGGACGTCGCCTCCAACCGGGCCAGGGGTGCCCCCAGGCAGCGGTGGACACCGTGCCCGAAGGCCAGGTCGTCCCTCCGGCCGGGCCGCAGCACGTCGAAGACGCCCACGTCGTCCCCGTACGCCTCGGGATCCGAGGCCGCACCCGCGAAGGAGACCAGGATCGGATCGCCCTTTCTGATGAGCACCCCGTCGAGCTCGATGTCCTCGACGGCGAACCGCATCGGCGAGTACGCGGCGGGGGCGTGCGTGCGCAGCGTCTCGGCCACCACGTCGGCCCAGTCCGCGCGGCCCTGAAGGACGTGCGCCCGCTGGTCCGGGTGGGCGCACAGCGCGCCGACGGCGTTCGTGATGAGCGTGCAGGTCGTCTCCTGGCCAGCGGCGATCATCAGGTAGAGCGTGCCGAGGAGTTCCTGCTCGGTCAGCCGGCCGTCGTCGCCGTCACGGACCTCGATGAGCGCGGTCGTCAGATCGTCGCCGGGCCTGGCCCGCTTCCCCGCGACCAGCTCGCCGAGCATCCCGAACACCCGTACCTGCGCCGCGGCCATCTCGGCCCCGGGCACGGCCGTGCCGAACACCAACTCCAGGTCGGCGCAGAGCGGTTCGCGCGCCTCCTCGGTGACACCGAACAGCTCGCAGATCACTCGCATCGGCAGCACCTTGGCGAACCGGTCCCGCAGGTCGACCACTTCGCCGTCCGGCAGCGCCTCCAGCTCGTCGAGCAGTTCTCCGGTGAGCTGCTCGACGCGGGGCCGCAACGCCTCGGTACGGCGGACGGTGAAGGCGGCGGCGACCAGCCGGCGCAGCCGGGCATGGCTGTCACCGTAGGCGAAGAGCATGTTCTCGTTCGCCACCCACGGGTACAGCGGCCAGTCCTCACCTATGCGGCCGGCGACGAAGTCGGGCCAGTGCCGGCGGGCGTCCTTCGAGACCCGGGGATCCGTCAGGAGCCGCTTGACGTACTTCTGCCGTACGACGGCCCAGGCGCGCACCCCGCCCGGCAGTTCCACCTCGACGGCGGGTCCCTGCGACCGTAACCGCGCGGTCTCGCCCGCCAGGTCACGTCCGGTCACGTCAAGGGCGTACGGGCACGCGGTCATGTCCATGGGGGTGCACTCCGTTCGATCGGTCGGTCGGCCCTTCGGCTTTCGACGCGGTGCGCCGGCGCAGGCATCACCCGCGTTCTTCCTCTGCGCGTTCCTGTTCGCGTTCTTCCGCACGGCGTCTCATCGCGGCTTCGAACACCTTCGGCCCCCGCTCCGGAGAGAAGTCCAGGCGGACGAGGATCCCCGGCACGGCCACGGACGGCATCAGGAACCGGTAGAGATCGGCCACCCGCTCGGCCAGGTCCACCCGCCCGGTCATGATCCGCGACAGGACCTGGACCCCGGTGAACGCGCCGACGAACAGCTTGGCGAGCGCGGCGACGTCGACATGCGGGAGGAGTTCGCCCCTCTGTTTGGCCTCCGCGAAGAGCGCCTGCGTGTGCTCGGTCCACTCCTGCATCGGCACCCGGCGGTTGAGGTGGTCCTTGGGCGACCCCTGGTCCACGGTCAGGCGCACGCTTCCCTGGACGATCGGATCACCGGTGTCGCCACGGAGCAGGTACGACAGCAGAAGCGCCTCGTCCAGCGACTCCTGCAGCTTCAGCTCCTGTTCCGGGACGCGCGGCAGCGAGGAGACCTGCTCGGCCAGCACCGCCTGGGCCAGCTCCTCCTTGCTGGTGAAGTGGAAGTACAGGGCGCCCTTGGTGACCCCCGACCTGTTCAGTACGTCGGAGATCGTCGCCGCCTCGTACCCCACCTCGTCGAACACCTGCGCCGCGGCGACCAGGATCGCCCGCCGCGTCCGAATGGCCCGCTCCTGCCGCGCCACAAGCAGTCCCCTCTCCCGTCGCACCGGACAATAAAACCAGCCAAACGGTTTGACAACCCTGATTGCACCGCTCCGACAAACGGACACTGGGGAGGAAAAAGGGGTCGAATGAGGCCGTAGCGCGCCTACTGAGACCCTCGAGGGGCTTGAAAAGAAAACCGGTTGGTACGTATCTTCAGTCGGGCTCAGCGCCTGACTCGAGCCCAGACCCCCACCAGGCACCCACACCAGGGGAAAGCCCCATGACTGTCATGACGTCCGAGGCATTAGGGACATCAAGGACGGAAACACCGTCAGGAACGGAAGCCGGGGCCCAGGCACACCCGGCGACCGGCGATCTTGCCGGCCTTCTCTTCGAGGGCGCTCGCCGTGAGCGTACGCACGGCGTCTGGCGCACGGCGATCTCCGGCCGGGCGTTCGCGTACCGGCCCGGCCTGTCCGCCGCCGAGCGGACCGCCCTCTCCTACGACCGTCTGCGCCTCCTCAACGACACCCTCGACGATCCGCTGCGGTTCGCGGCGGACCCGCACCGGCTGGCCGCGCTGCACGAGTGGATCGGACCAGTGGACGGCGGGCTGACCACCCTCGCGAGCATCCACTACAACCTCTTCCTCGGCAGCCTCGTCGACCACGACCACGGGGACCGCGACCTGTCCGCGTTCAGCTCGCTCCGCAACACAGGAACGTTTCTGTGTACCGAGCTGGAGCACGGCAACGACGTGGCCGCGATGGAGACCGTCGCCGTCTTCGACCGCACGAACGGCGGCTTCCACCTGCACACGCCGACTCCCGGCGCGCAGAAGTTCATGCCCAACACGACCCTGACGGGCGGCCCCAAGACGGCGGTCGTCGCCGCCCGGCTCCTCGTGGACGGCGAGGACCGGGGGGTGTTCCTCTTCCTCACCCCGCTCAGCGACGAGACCGGGCACCTGCCGGGGGTGACGGTCCGCCGGCTGCCGGAGCGCACCGGCACCCCGGTCGACCACGCCCTCACGTCCTTCGACCACGTGTGGCTCCCGCGCGAGGCGCTCCTGGAGGCCGACCACGGCCGCCTCGCCCCGGACGGCACGCTGACCAGCAACCTCGGCAACAAGCGCAAGCGGCTCCTGCGCTCCATCAACCGCGTCACCATGGGCAAGCTCTGCATGAGCGCCGGCACCCTGGGCATGGCCCGCGCCGCGCTCGCCATCGCCGTCCGCCACGCCCACAGCCGACTGATCGCCGGCCCCAGGGCCGGCGAGCGCATACCGGTCGCCGCCCACCGGAGCCATCACAGTCGGCTGCTCGACGGCCTGGCGACCGCGTACGCGATGACGTTCCTGCACCGCACCGCGGTGGACCGGTTCGCCGCACACACCGAGGAGGACCGCGAGGAGGTCGAGCGACTCGCGGCGATCGCCAAGGGCTGGATCACCTGGCAGGCACGCACGATCACCCTCGAGTGCCGCGAGCGGTGCGGGGCGCAGGGCCTGTTCCCCGCCAACGGCATCTCCGAACTGCCCGGCAACATCGAGGGCGGCATCACCGCCGAGGGCGACAACCTGGTGATCTGGCTGAAGGCCGCCTCCGAGATGATCTTCGGCCACGATGCCAGGCCCCCGCAGGCACCACCGGCCGACGCGGACCTGACAGACCTCGTCTTCCTACGGGGCCTGCTCGCCCGGATCGAGGCCATCTGGCAGCAACGGGCTCGCGCAGCCCTGCGCGAGGGCCCGTCCGGCGACCCGGTCGGCCGCTGGAACGCCACCTCGGAAGCCGCCCTGGAGATGGTCTCGGCCCACGCCCGGCTGCAGGCGGCGAACGCGTTCGCCACGGCCTGCGAACGGCCGACGGACCCGAGGACCCGCCGGCTGCTGCGCAACCTGTGCCGCCTGTTCCTGCTCCGCCACCTGCGCCCCCACACGGGAGACCTGCTCGCGGAGGGCCACCTGTCGCCGGACCACGTACGAGCGCTGCCGAAGGCACGGGACGCGCTCATCACCGAGCTGGCACCCCAGATGACGACTTTGGCCGACGCGTTCGACTTCCCGCCCGAGATGCTGTCGCGAATACCGATCGCGCGCGGGGGGACGGTCGAGCCGCTGCAGCCGTCCGAGTAGCTTCGGCCGATCGAGCCGAAGCTCACCTTCTGACGGCCGACTCATGACCATGGGCAACCGTCCGATTACCCTCAGACAGCGTGCGGCTACACACCGCTCTTGAGTCACCCCAGGAGGACGGGCCCCTGGGCGGGGCGCAGCTCCTCGAGGACACGACTGCAAGGGAACGGGGACGACCACGAGGGAGCGCATCCGCTAGGCTGTGAGCGGTCGACACGCGTTCTCACGCTTCGGCCTTGCCTTCGTAGCTCAGGGGATAGAGCACCGCTCTCCTAAAGCGGGTGTCGCAGGTTCGAATCCTGCCGGGGGCACTGGCTTAGCAGCAGGTCAGAGAGTTGTCGGCCCCCCGTTCTGTTCGAACGGGGGGCCGTTTTCATGATCGCAGTCCACATAGAGTCCACATGCCCCGGTGATCTTCACCCGTACGGCTAGTGCATCCGGCTGCGTCACGCATACCTACTTACGAGGGCTGGCGCGTCTCCCCGCGCGCCATACGCGGGCTCGCATCATCCGTGCACGCGCAGCGCTGCCCGGGCTGCCCACTCTCCGGGGCCTGGAGCGCCGAAGCCTGCGACGCTTCGGGGTCAGGTCAGGCAGTGGGCCCATCGAGCGGGTCGTCTGCTGTGGCCGTGTCCATGAGCCGCTCGGCTTCCGCCTCCGTTGCGGCCGGTGGCACGACGAGCAGGTCCCAGCGGCCGTGTCCCGGGGCGAGCAGGCAGACGGTGTGTTCGGCTCGTGGCGAGTCCGTCCGGCGCAGGTGCACCATCTGGTCCGCGACGAGCATCCCTTCCCCGGGCAGCGACCACATCGTCCCGTTCACGAGGACACTGCTGATGTGTCCCCAGCGGTGCGGCAACCCGGCGAGCAGTCCGGGCAGTTCGGCAGTCAGGTCGTACGACCTCGGCCACCAGGCCCCGTCGATACGCCGAGCCGAGCCGCCCTGGCGAGGCTCCGCTCCCAGCCGCAGCCGGGCGGAAGACGGGGGAAGCGCAGAGGAGGTCGTCATGAGGGCTCCTGGGGGCTGGTGCGGACGGGAGACCCGCCTCGGTCTGGGATTCGGCGGGCGGTGGCCGCTCCGCCGAGCGCCAGCCGGAGCCCGACGCAGGCAGGCGCACGCGTCACGCGGTCTCGCCCGGATGTGTCCGGTCGACGGGCGGTCTGCTGGCGTCCAGCCAGGAGCGGAGGGGGCCGGCGCCCCGCGCGGGATCGAGCGTGAGATGCAGACGCGTCCCTCTCCCCGACGCGAACGCCGGATAGCTGCGCTGCTCGTCCCCGGCGAACAGCAGCCGGAGAACGTCCGCGACGTGCCGGGCCGCTTCGGCATCCATGGAGACGAGGCGCACCTCGACCGTGCCCTCGGCGGGAACGTCGTCCGGAAAGTTTTCAGTCAAGGGTGAGGGCGACTGCAGGGATTCGGTGGTCATGGTCGGCACCTGCCCCGGGCCGTGCAACGGCTCGTGTCGTGTCACGCGGCCCTACCCTGCCGCGCGCCGAGGACGAGACCAGTCCTGTCACCGGTGTACGAAATACCCTCGACACTCCCCACCGTACTCCTGGTACTCCTGGCAACCCCGGCGCAGCGCGCTTCCGGTCGCGGGCGGCGTACGGTTGAGATACCGAGGGCATCACCACTCCGGCCGCCGCGCCGGGTCGTCCTCGGCGAGTGAGGAATCCCGAGCCACCTCAGCGGTCGGCGCGGAGACGGGTCGGCATCATGTCCGCCGCAGTCGAAGCAACTCCACGCAAGGTCGTACTGGCCGCCCGGGAGCCGCGTCCCCGTACCGGCCCGCGCTTCTGCCGAGGGGAGGCGTGATGGTGCTCTCCCGGCTGGACATCCACCGGCGGAACCGAGGGGAGGGGGCACTCGTCACGCTCGCCGGTGAGATCGGACCGGCCACGGCCCCGCTGCTGCGGGCCGCGCTGGAACAGTGTCTGCGCGACGGCGTCACCGTCATCGACGTCGACCTGACCACGGTCGGCTCCTGCGACGCCAGGGGCTTGGACGTCTTCCTGTCGATGTCACGGCGCGCCGGCCGGGTGCACACTTCCCTGCGGTTGCACCACCCGTGTCCGCAGATCACCCGCCTCCTCACCGTCACCGGCTCCACCCCCTTGCTCCTCGCGGCCCCCACGGATCCCGTGCCGCCCGCGCTGCCCCGCGGCCTCTTGGAAACGGCCTCCTCAGGTCCGTCGGCCGACGGGACGCGGACGCCTGAGGACACCGCTCGCGCACCGGTCCTCAAGGACGGAATCCGCCTGCGTCGGCTGACCCGTTGGCAGGCCGAGGGAGTGGAGGAGGACATCGCGGACCTGGCCATGGCGTCCGTCGCGAACACTCCCAGCGCGTTGTTCCACGGCCGGGGAGGGTTCCTGCGCCACCTGGCCGTCAGTGCCCGGCGCCCCGGCTTCGAGCTACTGGTCGCCGAGACGACGGTGCTGGTCGGTTGTGCCTACGGCTTCCCGCTGGGCCCGGACGGCTCCGGCCGGCGAGGGTTCGACCGATTGCTGCAGGAGAGCATCCAGCGGCTCACCACCTGCGCACGGTTCGTCATCCTCACACAGGTCGTCGCCCATCCGCACGCTCAGCGCCGCCACATCGCCCGCCGACTGCAACAGCGCCTGCTCACCGACCAGGACACCGCCCTGGGAGTCACCCTGCTCCATCCGGCCGACCAGGCCGGACATGCCGTATTCGAGTCCTGGGGCTGGCAGAACATGGGACAGGTCGTCGGGCTGCCCGGCCCTGTCGCCCCCTGCGTGCTGACCCTTCCCCTGGAAAGCCCCTCACCGGCAGGCCGGTGATCACACTGCTGTGGTCGCGATGAGCCGGTGGGCTGTACCCTTCTCGGCCGTACCAGCCGCGGTGGTACCGCCGCCTCTCGTCTGCGGTACGAATGCGCCCTCCGTAATACGCCGGTTGCGCCCCGCGCCGTCCGCCATGGCCGGGGGTACCCTGGCAGTTACCGAGAGCTTTTCGGCCGCACGACCACGGCGAGGCCGTTCCCGGCGAGTGACGAACGCAGGCAGCCGAAAGCCGCCCGGGACGGGATCGCACGATGGACGCCATCACAAAGCCCGCCGAAGGCGCACAACCAGGTGACGCGCACACCTACCGGATGCCCTTGCCCCGTCTCAGTCTCACGCCGGGCGTCAGCCACGGTCCGCTGGACGGAGCGTGGTGGCCGCGCTGCGACGCGCTGGAACTGGAGTTGCCCGCGCTGGTCGCCTCATTGGACCCGGCCGTCGGCACCGTCACCCGGGTCACCGTGGACCCCGCGTCCTGGCCCGATGCCCCGCAGAAGGTGATGGCGCCCGGTCACGTGATCGAGGTGGTCCGGAGCGACCCGGCCGCCGAAGCGCATGCCCTCACCCTGGACTGCAGCACCACGGGGCGCTGGGAACTGCTGGTCGCCCCACCCGACGAGCCGGCCGGAGCAGCCACCCGGCTGCTGACCGCCGCCGCCGACCCCGAAAACACGCTGTCGGCTCCGCGCATCCTGGCACTCGCCGAGAGCGGCCTCGACGCAGAAGCCACATGGGCGTCGGAAGGAGGCCCCGGACTCAGGTGAGGGCCCACGCGGTCGGTCCCAGGTGACCGGCCGGCCGGTCCGGTCGTCGAATTCCCCGGTGGAGTCATGGCACGAGCGATCTCTTCGCCGTCCCGCACCGCCGCTACCGATGCGCGCGGATCATGGCGGGTGAGCGGATGATGCCCGGACGACGTGCGGACCACTCCGAGAGCTTCGGGGAAGCGCTGCTGGGAGCGGTTCTCGACCGCGCGCACGAGCTTCCTCCCCACCTCATCGGGTCCTTGGTCGCCGACGTGGTGGAGCGATTGGAGGGCCGCCGTCCGCAGGTGCTGCTGCAGGACTACGGCCAGCTGATGCTCGTACCCCTGCCCGGCGAGGGCCTCGCGGGCGGGGAGCCCCAGCTGATCGACGACTCCGACGCGGGACGCTGCTTCCTCGACGCGGTCTCCGTCGAGGTGTCCGACGACGACGGTGTACGGGTCCACCTGCCGCTGCTGGACGGCGGTGACCAGGTGGGGGTCATGGCGGTGACGCTGAACAGCGTCGACGACCACGACCGCCGCCTGCTGCACAGGATCTCCGGCCTGGTGGCCGACCTGCTGGTGACCAAGCACGGCTACTCCGACCTGTTCTTCCGTGCCCGACGTGATGAGCCGATGAGCGTCGCCGCGGAGATCCAGTGGTCCCTGCTGCCACCGCTGGCGATGATCATGCCCAAGGTCGCCGTGGCCGGGATCCTGGAACCCGCCTATGACGTGGCGGGTGACAGCTTCGACTACGCGCTCAACGGGGACATCCTCCACGTGGTCATGATCGACGCGATGGGGCACGGCCTGGACGCGGCCACGATGGCCACCGTGGCCATAGGCGCCTACCGCCACGCCCGCCGCGCCGGCATCGGGCTGTCGGAGATCTACGACTTCATGGACCGGGCGGTGGCGGAGCAGTTCGGTCCCGAGCACTTCGTCACCGCGCAGATGATGCAGCTGGACACGACGACCGGACGGGTCCAGTGGGTCAACGCAGGGCATCCGCCGCCGATCCTCGTCCGCAACCACCGCGTCGCGGGCCGCCTGGCTGCCCCGACGACCCTCCCTGTCGGCCTGGGCGGTCCGGAGCCACGGATCAGCGAACTGGGACTGGAGCGCGGGGACCGCGTCCTCTGCTTCACGGACGGACTGGTCGAGGAGCACAAGACCAGTAGGGAGGAGTTCGGGGAGGACCAGCTGATCAACTGCGTGAACCAGCTGGAGAGAACCGGCCGCGGGGTCCGGGCGGTGACGCGCTCCCTGTCCCACACGCTCAAGCGGGCGCGGGGCGGACACACCACGGATGACGCGACGCTGCTCATGGTGGAGTGGCGAGACTGACCTCATCGTTGTCGTCCGCCAACATTCGCCGGCCTCGGCCGAAGTTGCGGCGTATCAGTCCGGCAGAACCTGCCCGCTTCCGGTGTCGATGAGGATCTGTTCCGCCGCGGTGATGTTGCCGGCCCGCACCGCCTGGGCCATCGCGGCCTGGGCGGCCTCGGGTGTCGTGTTCGGCGGGACCACCATCAGTGAAAAGAGGTCCTGGTCGCCCCGGGTGATCAGGACGGTGTCGTCACCCACCGGGAACGAGTCGATGTGCACCACCCGGTCGTCGACGACGATCCGCGTCGGCAGCCCTTGCCAGGCCGCGGTGTCCAGCCCGACACGTGACACGGGGCCGAGGTGCTCGGTGAGGGCGCTCAGCAGCGCGGGCAGCTCGGCACCGATGTCGCGCGACCGCGGCCACCACGCACCGTCCAGGACGCCTTCGCGCGACTCCGTCGTCTCCAGCCGGAGCAGCGCGCACCCCGGCCGCACGACCGCGTGAACGCCACTCGGCAGGTGCCGGGAAGGGGGTGAGTCGGAGCCGGTCATATGGGACCACCCGTCTTCGGGAACCGGTGCGAACACGGGGATTCGCCTCGCTTCTCCCACGCTACTCCGCGTGGCCCCGGGTTCGGAGTCTCCGGGATCGGCCCGACCGCGGTGCCTGCTTCGACGGTCGGAACCCCAGTCGCGGCATACGCTTCAGGAAAGGGGCGTATGCGGAAGCGGGGCGGGCACCCGGACGCCGGACGGTTCTGAGCGGTGGCCGCATATGTCCTCAGCGCCACCGCCGTAGGAGGTACGCATGGATGACGAACCACTGCCCTCGCCTGGCAACGGCTAGATGCGCCTCGTCGCGGCGCCTCCGAAGGCCGTTCGTGGCGTCGCCGAAGGTGGGTGCCTCACTGCTCACCCCGACCGAGCAGCGCAGCTACCCCGCCGGCCGCGAAGGCGCGACCCGCATCCGTCTCACCATCGACCGGCAGGCGCGCCTCACACGGCTACGAAGCCCGCCGCCCCCGTCGGTGCCCGCACCGTCGGCCACGAGCCCGAGAGTGACAGCCATGACACTTCGTGAACGCAAGACCTACCGCCAGGCGATTCTCCGAGCCCTGTACGGGGCGGTCGAACGCAATCGTCCCGAGGTCAGCGGAGCGACACTCCGTGACGAGGTCTCTCTTCCCGACGCGGATCTCTCCGCAGCCTGCGCCTACCTGGCCGACGCGGGCCTGATCACCGTCGACTGGACATCGCACAAGACTCCCGCCACCGCCTCGCTGACCCATGAGGGCATCCGCTTCATGGAGGAGGAAGAAGAGTCGGCTGCATCGACTCAGGGTGACTGACGCGGCGCCCGGTCGCTCCCCACCGCAGGAGGTCGCGGACGAGGTCGGGCGCTGCCGCTGCGAGGGGTGGACGACGTGCTGCGCGGGTGCCGGCGGTCACGTCCGACTGCCTGCTGGCCACCGGCCGTCGCGCTCTTCGCGGGGGACGTGACCTTCATCGCGGTAGTGGAGGCGCGCCGCGCCCTTGCCTCAGGATGCGGGCTTCGTGCGTGCGCGATGCGTGAGCGGACTGCCCGGCACAGGGCGTCATACGGGGGATCGAGTACGCAGCTGCATGGCTGCCGACCAGGGCAAACAGCACTACGTAGCAGCGTTGAGCAGCCCCCGGCAAGGATTCGATCCCACTCCTAAAGCGGGTGTCGCAGGTTCGAATCCTGCCGGGGGCACAGCGCGTTACCGCTCTGACCTGGGGTTTCTCCCCCAGGGAGGGCTCCTATTCGGCCTCGGAGTCCTCGTCCGGGGCCGTTTGCGTGAGCGGTGTGTGAGCGGACGGAGAGTCGATCTCCGGAATTTCTCCTGACGGATCAGCATCATCCGGCACGGACTCCGGGCCGGGATGCTCTGGCTCCGCTTCGGGGGCGGTGTTCTCAGAGGTGGCGCGGGCGCGCGGGACGAGCCGGGCTGCGGCCTCGGCGATCGCCAGGTCGGCCTCGGGGAGCAGGCTCGTGTACGTGTCGGCCGTGACGGTGATCGAGGAGTGGCCGAGCATCTCCTGGATGTCCTTCAGGTCGGCCCCGGCCGCGTGGGCGAGGGTCGCTGCGCCGTGGCGGAGGTCGTGGAGCCGGACCGGCGGGAGGCCGATCTCCTCGTACAGCTCGATGAACCGCGGGTGAGGGTCTGCTGGGTTTCGCGGGTCAAGCGCAGCGGCCCGCCGTCGTCGGACACGCCCGTCCAGGCGTCGGCGGGGCAGGCTCGGGGGGGCGCTTGCGGGAGGGTGAGCGGGCCGAGCTGGAGCGACTGCGGGCCGAGGCCCGGGAGACGGACAAGCGCATCCGCGAGCTGAAGGAGACGGACAAGCGCATCCGCGAGCTGAAGATGGAGCGTGATGTGCGCCAGCGATTCGTGGCCTTGCGGGTGAAGTAGCTGAGGAAGACCCGGCCGTGGCGGCCAGGGTGATCAGCAGCTGCAAGGCCGAACAGATTCCGCACCGCATCGGCTGCCGGGCACTGGGCGTGTCCAAGTCCTGGTTCTACAAGTGGCGCGATCGTGAACCGGCCGCACGTGCGGTGCACCGGCAGCACTTGGCGGAAGAGATCGAGGAGATCTTCCAGCGATCCGGGAACACTTACGGTTCGCCGAAGGTGTTCATCGAGCTGGTCCGGCGCGGCCGGCGAGTGTCGGGGAACACGGTCGCCAAGGCCATGGCGGTGAATCCCCTCGATCTGCGACCGGCGCTATGCGCTCATCGGCAACTGAATGCCCCGGCACCTCCAGCGAAAGCCTCGCCCGGGCGAATCGTTGCTGGAGTGTGTAGATCGGCTTGTGTACGACGGCGGACCTCTTCGACGCTGACGTCCGGGGCGAGTTCGGCAAGAACCAGACCGTCTGGGGTGACGTCGATGACGGAGAGGTCGGTGATGATGCGCTGGACGCAAGCCAAACCGGTCAGCGGCAGGGTGCATTCCGTGACGATCTTGGGAGTGCCGTCTTTGGCGTTGTGGTCGGTGAGGGCGATGACTTTGCGCGCTCCGTGTACGAGGTCCATGACGCCGCCCATGCCCTTGATCATCTTGCCGGGGATGGTCCAGTTGGCGAGGTCGCCGTTCTGAGAGACCTGCATGGCTCCGAGGACGGCGACGTCGATGTGGCCGCCGCGGATCATGCCGAAGGAGAGGGCGGAGTCGAAGTAGGCGGCGCCGGGGAAAGTAGTGACGGTTTCCTTGCCGGCGTTGATGAGGTCGGGGTCGACGTCGGTTTCGGCGGGGTAGGGGCCAGTTCCCAGGATGCCGTTCTCGCTGTGGAGGACGACGTGGATGCCGGGGGGAAGGTGGTTGGGGATGAGGGTGGGCAGTCCGATGCCGAGGTTGACGTAGGCGCCGTCGGGGAGTTCGGCGGCGGCGCGGGCTGCCATCTGCTGGCGGGTCCAGGGCATCAGTTCTCTCCGGCTTCGTGGGTGGAGCGCACCGTGCGCTTCTCGATTCGCTTGCCGCCGGCGGGGACGGGGCCGATGACCCGGTTGACGAAGATGCCGGGGAGGTGGACCGCTTCGGGCGGGATGGTGCCGGGCTCGACGAGTTCTTCGACCTCGGCGATCGTGATCCGTCCGGCCATAGCTGCGAGTGCGTTGAAGTTGCCCGCGGCACGGCGGAAGACCAGGTTGCCGTGGCGGTCCCGCGCGCGGCGCGCACCAGCGCGTAGTCGCAGGTGATGGCTTCTTCCAGGACGAACGTCCTGCCGTTGAAGGAGCGTGTCTCCTTGGGTGGTGAGGCGGTGGTGATGCCTCCGGCTCCGTCGTATCGCCAGGGCAGCCCGCCGTCGGCTATCTGCGTGCCGACGCCCGCGGGGGTGTAGAAGGCGGGGATGCCGCAGCCTCCGGCGCGCAGACGCTCGGCGAGGGTGCCCTGGGGGATGAGTTCGAGCTCGATCTCCCCGGCCAGGTACTGGCGGGCGAACTCCTTGTTCTCACCGACGTAGGAGCCGGTGACACGGGCGATGCTTCCGGCGCCGAGCAGCACACCGAGACCCGCGTCGTCGACGCCGCAGTTGTTGGAGACGACGTGCAGTTCGCCGGCGCCTTGGTCGTGCAGGGCGCCGATGAGGGTTTCGGGGATGCCGCCACAGCCCGAACCCTCCGACAGCCAGTGAGGCTCCGTCAGGAATGTCGGCGACGGCCGACTCGGCGGTCTCGATCACCTTGTCCACGTCTGTCGTGGTCCTTCCTTGAAGAGCCTTCGCCCCGAGCGTGCCGGGGCGAAGGCTCGTGTGTGCGTCGGTGGGCTCAGCCTGTATGGGCGGTGGAGCGCTCCGCGTCCGGTATCTCATCGCCGAGGACTCGGCGCCGCTGGTGGACGACGCCTGCGAGGACCGCGACGGCGGTGACCAGCAGGGTGAGGAAGAGCGAACGGCTGGTTGAGGCATGCATCGCCATGCCGCCGATGATGGTCAGCAGTGCC
Source organism: Streptomyces sp. Ru72 (assembly GCF_002920635.1). Taxonomy (GTDB): domain Bacteria; phylum Actinomycetota; class Actinomycetes; order Streptomycetales; family Streptomycetaceae; genus Streptomyces. Next base: position 26,998 of record NZ_PQSR01000004.1, read on the forward strand.
GCCAGCACGAGCAGGTTCAGGTGGGGGAAGCCCCGCATGCGCAGGGTGAGCAGGTGCGGCGCCTCCCGCTCTATGCGAACGCGGGCACGCAGGTGGGTCACGGTGATGGCCACGTAGATGACGACCGCGATGGATCCGGAGGAGTCCAGGAGGAACTCGAAGACGCTGGTGGTCGGCAGGAAGTAGTTGGCCACGACGGTGGCCAGTCCGACGCTGGAGGCCAGCAGGACGCCGGCGGCGGGGCAGCCGTTGGAGAGGGTGCGGCCGAACACCTTGGGCGCCTCGCCGCGCCGGGCGAGGCTGTAGATCATGCGCGAGGAGGAGTACAGGCCGGAGTTGAGGCAGGACAGCACGGCGGTCAGGACGATGAAGTTCATGACAGGCGCGGCGTAGGGGATGTCCAGGTGTTCCAGCACGGCCACGAACGGGCTCTTGGTGACGGCTGTCGAGTTCCAGGGCAGGAGGGTGACCACGATGGCGATGGCGCCGATGTAGAAGAGCAGGATGCGCCACACGACGCGCGCATGCCGGCGCGGACGGCCTCGGCGGGGTGCTGGGCCTCGCCGGCGGCGATGGTGATGGCCTCGGTGCCGAAGTAGGAGAAGAACACCACCAGGGACGCTTGGAGCACCGGCAGCCAGCCGTTGGGGGCGAATCCGCCGTGGCCGGTCAGGTTGCCCAGGCCCGGCGAATCACTGGAAGGCGCGGCGCCGAGGATGGCGGCGAGTCCGATGAGCAGGAAGGCCACGATGGCAGCCACCTTGATCATGGCGAACCAGAACTCGAAGCGCCCGAACGACTCCACGCGGGAGAAGTTGACGGCCATGAGGGCCGCCATGATGACCAGTGCGGCGAGCCAGGTCGGAACCCCGGGGAGCAGTTGGTTGGCGATGGCCGCCCCGGCGATCGCTTCGAAGCCGATGACAACGCACCAGTGGTAGGCGTAGAGCCAGCCCACCGACAGGCCGGCCCACCGGCCGAGTTCGCGGCCCGCGTAGCTGGAGAACGAGCCGGTCTCCGGCTGGGCGACCGACATCTCGGCGAGCATGCGCATCACCAGGACGACCAGCGCGCCGATGAGCGTGTATGCGATCAGCACCGCGGGGCCGGCCAGATGGATCGCCTTGCCGCTGCCGACGAAGAGGCCCGCGCCGATGACGCCGCCGATGGCGATCATCGTCAGTTGCCGGTTGGCCAGGGCGCCGCGCAGATGCACGGAGCCACTGCCACCAGGGGGTGTGCTCATGAGGGGCCTCCTGGGCCGAATGCGGATGCGGAGTGCGCGCAGACCAGCCACTACGCAATGAAACTTGCATGACTTAGTACGCAGGCAAATCTGTTTCGCGTCAAGGGCCTGGATCGAGGTTCGAGTACGCCGTCGCTCGCGATTCCGGACCCTGACGGCACCCCTCAGGGCACCCCTTACCAGGAAGAATGAAGAGTGCAAGCACACTTGCATTCCATGTCGACGACGCAATGAACGTGCGCCACTCAGGAGCGAGGGCCGCGCACGCAAGCCCCGATGATGGCCCCCGGAGGCAAGAAAGATCCCCGGCACCTCTTCGGGGTGGCAAGGTGCCGGGGTCTTGGGTCCACCCGGGCAACGGCGCGTGAACCGAGCGGGGCCTGCAGGGGCGACCACCCCTTGTGTGCAAATTAAACTGCACTGCAAGATGTGGCGGCAAGTTGATTTTTAATCAACGGGGCTTGCGCGTCCTACCCGGACCGCGTGCTTGACGAAAGGTGCAGCATGGGCGCTCACGTGCGCGAGCAGGAGTTCGCGGGACTGCGGTGGCTGGTGGTCGGCGGGGGGCGGGAAGAGGTCTTTGCGGCGCCCGCAGTCTTTGATGCTGACCAACCTCCGAGGCGATCTGGGCACCGATGACGGCTCGGGCTGCACCGATCTGGGGTGGCGCCGCTCGCGCTCGTACGTCGCACACAACGAGGACGGGGCCCCGGCGCTGGAGGGCCGGCTGATGCTGCTGACGCTGCTCATCGACGGCGACGCCCCCGTGACCACCCAGTGGTACCCGGGCTTCCTTCCCTCCAACACCTACACCGCCACCGGACACGGGCTGGTGTGGGGCATCAACCACATCCAGGCCACACGCCCCGCTCTCGCGGCCGGCCGTCACTTTGTCGCCCGAGCACTACAGCAGGCCCCCGACCTGGAGGCCGCCGTACACCTCCTCCGCACCGTCCCCTCCGCCGGCGGCTTCGCCTACACCATCGGAGAGCGTGAGAGCGGCCGGGTGGTCGAGGCCGTCGCCGGACGGTCGGCGGTGGTCGAGGTCCAGCCCACCCATCCGCTCCAGTGGCACACCAACCACCTGCGCCACCACCCCCTCCCTCCGGACGTACCGAGCACGCAGCCGTCCTCAGGTGTCGGCAGCCTCGGGCAGCGGGCCGCCGGCAGTCTGGGAGGGTATGAGGAGAGCCAGGCCCGCGGCAAAGTCCTCGACGGACTCGACGTGCCGGACCGGGAGCCGTCCGTCGACTGGTTCCTGGACACGCTGACGTCGGCCCCTCTGCCCCACGGTGTCTACCGCACGGCCGCCGGCTCCGACCCGCTGATGACCCTGTGCACCACTGTCACCGACCTCGACGCGGACAGCATCACCCTGCGCATTCCCGGTCACCCATCCGCCACCTTGCCGTTGTCCGCCTACGTACGCGGCAACACCGACGCACGGTGACCCTCACGACTGTCCCGTCACCGGGAGACAATCGTTGGCATGGCCTCTCAACCGCAGTCTTCGCCGCAGACCTACGACGAACTCCTTTCCGTCCTGCATCAGCGCGGGGACACCCTGACCCGTGCACAGCGCCTCCTGGCCGACCGGGTGATGGCCGACCCCGAGGGCGTGGCCTTCATGACGGTCTCGGAGCTCGCTGCCACTGTCGGCGTGAACGAGGCCACCGTCGTCCGGTTCGCCACAAGCCTGGGCCTGGACGGCTACCCGGGCCTGACCCGGCTGTGCCGTGAACGGCTGCGCGAGCAGGCCCAGCTGCTGCGCCGCTACAACCAGCTCCAGCAGTTCACCGCCGAGGGGGGCGACCCGCTGCAGCGGGCCGTCGCCCTCGACCAGGCCAACATCGCCCGCACCTTCGCGCGCATCAATCCCGAAGACTGGCAGGCCGCCGTCAAGGCCCTTGCCGACAGCCCTCGCGTCCACGTGATGGGGCTGCGTAAGTGCTACGCCCCTGGCTACCTGCTGGGCTACCTCCTGCGCATGCTCCGCGAAGAGGTGCACACCGTCACGGGCGCCGCCGGCAGCCTCACCGACGAACTGCGCCGCGTCCGGGAGGGGGACTGCTTCGTGGCGATCTCCATCCACCGCTACAGCGCCGAGACCGTCAAGGCCGCCGCCTGGGCCCACTCCCGCGGCGCCTGGTGCCTGGCGCTGACCGACAACCCGTCATCGCCTCTGGCCACCACCGCCGATCAGGCGTTCTACATCGACGCCACCGGGCCGTTCGTGCTGAGGTCCCTGAGCGCCTTCACTTCCCTCGTCCAGGCGCTGGCCACAGGTGTGGCCCAGGCCCGCGGACACGAGGCCCGTTCCACCCTGCTGCGGGAAGAGGAGCTGCTCGAGACGTTCTCCGTCTACGAATCCCGGGAGAAGTGAGAACGCGGAAGGGGGACAGCATGTACTGTCCCCCTTCCGCATCCCGCGGTGCCGGCCGCTCAGCCGTGCTGCGTCAGGCTCCTCAGCGCGCCGCGCAGGTGCTCCAGCGAGGAAGCTATCCACGGCAGCGACACCGGGTCGTCGCTGTCCAGCGCCTTCCAGCGCTCAGAGGCGGACTCCCCGTACAGCAGGCTGGTCGCCACCCGCACGCGCAGGCCGTCCGGAGTGTCGCCGAACGCCTCACCGGCCAGGACGCCCACGCCGTGGCGCTCCAGCAGCGCATCGGCCAGCGACACTCCGCCCTCGATGCCCTGAGCGGCCAGGATGGGCCGTAGCGGCTCGAAGTCGGGATACAGGTAGAAGCCGGCCTCCGGCCTCCGGCACACGGCGCCGGCGGCGATGAACTCGGCGTGCACCGCCTGCGCCACGGCGGCATGCAGGCGCCGCGACTGCGCGATGTGGGTCACCAGCTCCGGCGGGTCGTGCAGCACATGAACGGCCACCGCCTGCATGGGTGCGGCCAGGCTCGACCAGATCTCACTGGCCACCCCGACCAGATCGTTCATCAGACTCTGCCCCCAGGCGCCCTGCGGCACCCGGGCCATGCCGATCCGCCAGCCGCCCAGTGCCATCGACTTGCTCAGACCAGTGGTCACCACCGTGCGCTGCGGCAGGAAATCCGTGGCGCTGGGCGCCTGTCCGTCATGGACCAGGTCAGCGTAGATCTCGTCCGCGATCACCACGAGCCCCCACTTCTCGGCGATCGCGCATACCTCCCGCACATGGTCCTCCCGCGCCACCGTGCCGGTCGGGTTGTCAGGCACGGTCAGCACGAGAATCCCCGGCCGGGCACCGGTCGCCCGCGCCGCTTCCAGCGCCTGCTCCAGCAGCCGCGGATCCGGCACGCCGCCGGCCTCGGCCGGTATGGGAACGTCGATCGTCCGCTTCGCCGCCAGCGATGCCTGGGCCGCGTAGCTCACCCACGACGGGCAAGGCAGCACGACATCTCCGGGCAGCGCCAGCATGAGAGCGAAGAGCAGCGGCTTGCTGCCCGGCGCGAACACCACCTGGTCCGGCTCCGTGTTCAAACCCCGGCGCGAGAACCAGCCGGCCGCAGCCTCCCGTGCCTCCACCGACCCGACGACAGGGCCGTAACTGTTGCGTCCGACCGCCCCGGCCAGCACCGCAGCCACCGAATCCGGCACCGGCAGACCTGCCTCGCCGAAACCCAGATGCAGCACCGTCTGGCCTGCGGCCCGACGGGCCGCCAGTGTCTCGTTGATCGCCAAGGTCGCCGAATGCATCGTCACGGCGCCCACACTCCTCACTAGCTCGACAGAGTCAGGCAATATCTCCTGCGTTCGGCAGAGTACGTGCAAATCAATTTGCACACAAGGGAGGGGGACACCCCATCGAGTGCCGGTCCGCCCTGCAGGCCACCCACCACGTAGTTCAGGCACGCGAGTCAGCTCACGACATCCATCCCGCGCTGACCTCACGGCACGCCAGCGGGCCGTCACGACATCACGAGCGCGGTGGACCGCCGATCTCCCCTACTCCGGCGTGGCCCGCACGGGCGTGATCCCCACACCGCCGGCGATCAGCAGAGCGCCTGGGCGAGGAGTGAGCCAGAGAGCAGCGTGCCGGACGGATGGCGGACAGTACGCTGAATCCAGCGGGATCGGGCCCGCAGCACAGCGTCCAGGAGGTGCTTCATGACGGCCGAGATGGTGGCCCCGGCATGGATGCATGAGCAGATCACGGCGGAGGAGTACGACTCCTGGTCCGAGGAGCAGTGCGCCGGTATCGAGATCGTGGACGGGATGGTCGTCGTGAGTCCGAGCGCGTCCAAGCGGCACAACCGGCTCGCTCGGATTCTGGCGAACGCCCTGGATGCCGCCGCGGGCCCGGAGTGGAACGCCGACACGGACTTCGACGTCCGGCTTCAGGACGTCCCGCTCACCAATCGCCGCCCGGACGTCATCGTGTATCGCGCAGACACGATCGACATCACCCCCACCCGCCCTGAGCACGTGCTGCTGGTCGCGGAGGTGGTGTCACCAGGGTCGGAGACCACCGACCGGATCGTGAAGGTCGACCAGTACGCCAAGGCAGGCATCGGCTTCTACTGGCGGATGGAGCAGGCCGCGACAGGCGTTCCTCTCGTGTACACCTACGTTCTCGACCCCGCCACGAAGACCTACCGGGACGGAGACGTGTTCACCGGCATCCTCAAGGTAGCGGCTCCCTTCCCGGTGGAGATCGACCTCGGCAAGCTCTGACCATGCACTGCTTGGCAGTCCGCGACGCGTGAGCAATGCGTGAGCGCACTGCCCGATACACGGCGGCATGAGCCGGATCAAGTGGCTCGCCACACGGTTCTGACCAGGGGAAACAGCACCGAGCGGCAGCGCCAGGCAGCCCCCCGGCAGGGATTCGATCCCACTCCTGAAGCGGGTGTCGCAGGTTCGAATCCTGCCGGGGGCAGGACGCGTTACCGCTCCGAACTGGGTTTCTCCCCCAGGGAGGGGTTCTAACCGGCCGACGTCGTGGGTGAGACCTGCCCTGGTCGCGCTGCGCGGCCGAGGCGGGGTGCCGGGCGGCCATGCCCGGCGGCCCTTTGCACCACGGCCCGTCCAGTTTTCGTTATCGGCCTCGCCCCCGCCCGTCTCCATGGCATGCATGCGACACGACAGATCAGCCGCCGCACCATGCTCAAGGCCACGGGCGCCGCAGCCGGAGCCGTCGGCCTCGCCACCGTCGCCACCCCCTCGGTGGCCGCTGGCGGGGCCTTCGCGCACCCCGGCCTCCTCCACACCGGCGCCGACCTCGCCCGTATGGCCGCCAAGGTGAAGGCCGGCGCCTCGCCCTACACCGCCGGGTACGCGAAGCTGACCGCCAACCGGCATTCGCAGAGCGGCTGGACGCCCAATCCGCAGACCATCGTGTACCGGGGCGTGGAACTGCGCCCCCGCAGCACGTGGCCGCAGAACTACGGGATCCTCTACAACGACATCCACGCCGCGTACCAGAACGCCCTGCGCTACCACGTCAGTGGTGACAGCGCCCACGCCGACACCGCCGTCGCGATCCTCAACGCCTGGTCGGCGAAGCTGACGAAGGTCGACGGCAGCGCCGACCGGTTCCTGGCCGCCGGGATATACGGGTACCAGGCCGCCAACGCAGCCGAACTCGTCCGCGACCACCCGGACTTCGAGCTCGGCCGGTTCCAGAAGATGCTGCTCGACGTCTTCTACTCGGTGAGTGAGGACTTTCTCGTCCGCCACAACGGCACTCCCACCCCCCACTACTGGCCCAACTGGGACCTGTGCAACATGGCCTGCGCGCTGGCCACGGGCATCTTCTGCGACGACCGGGCCAAGGTCGAGCGGGCCGTCGAGTACTTCAAGAGCGGCGACGGCATGGGCTCGATCAAGCACGCCATTCCGGTCGTGCACGACGACGGGCTCGCCCAGTGGATGGAGGCCGGGCGCGACCAGGGGCACTCGCTGATGGGCGTCGGCCTGATGGGCACCATCTGCGAGATGGCCTGGAACCAGGGCATCGACCTGTACGGCTACGACGACAACCGCTTCCTCAAGGGCGCCCAGTACGTGGCCAAGTGGAGCCTGGGCGGGAATGTGCCGTACACGCCCTACGCCAGCCTGGACCGTCGGCCGGGGATCCAGCACCCCACCAACGTCGCCCCCGCCGACCCCGCGCAGATGCGGCCGGTCTGGGCCATGGTCGCCAACCACTACACCAAGCGACGCGGGCTGTCCGCCACCTACCTCACGCAGATCGCCGCCAAGGCCGCGCCCGAGGGCGGCGGCGGGGACTACGGGCCCAACAGCGGCGGGTTCGACCAGCTCGGCTTCGGGACGCTGGCGTTCACGCGGGACAAGGCGACGGACACCAAGGCCACACCGACGTCCGCCACTTCACCCTCGGTCACCGCCTCCGACTCGCGGCCCCAGACGGCGGCCACCGCATCGGCCTCCGCTTCCGCCTCCACCACCGCGGGGGGCGGCCTCGCCGCGACCGGCTCCGGCGAGATCGTCGGGTGGACGGCCGCCGCGGGCGTCACCGCCATCGCCGGCGGCCTGCTCTTCCTGCGCCGCCGCGACCGGGGTCGCCACGGGGCGTCGTAGGACGATGCACCACATTCCCGGGGTCCTCTACATCCGGCCCTGGCCCCTGGACCCCGGCCTGCGGCCCTACACTCCCGGCACCCGCGAGACCGCATGGATCAACACCCCGGCCCGACGGTGTACGTGCCGGGTGCGGTGCCCTGCGGCAGTGGGCTGTCGCCGGGACAGCGGGTGGACCTCCAGTGGGAAGCCCCCGGCTTCAAGCAAGACGGGTGCGGCTACCGGGCAGTGAGCCTCGTGCCTCGGTCGGCCTGACGTCCGGGCCCGACGTCGACGACGCTAGAGGTTCTGTCAGTCGCTCTCCCGGTAGTTCATGAACCAGTGGGTGTCGAAATAGCGGGCCATCGTGAACCGGTGGTGCGGGTCGATGAGAACGCGGCAGACGAACTCCGCGGCCTGGCAGTCGAAGGGGACGTCCTTGTTGTCGAAGGTCCGGACCACGACGGGCCGGCGGTCGGGGTCGTCGCCGTCGGCGCCTCGAGCTGGTCGCGAGGCCGGTTATCCCGGAGCTGAAGGCCGAGATACGCCGCCGGCGTCGCCGTGGCCGCCCAGGCGGGCTTCAGACTGCTCGACGTGCCTGATCAGGGGTGAGGAGAGGGGGAGACCTACGCCCCGCAGACGTGGGTTCCACGGCCAAGGCCCGGGTCGGAGACCCGGGCCTTCTTGCTGTCCGGCGTGATCAGCTGTGCGCCCCCCACGGTCGGCGTGATCAGCTGTGCGCCCCCACGGTCGGCGTGTTCAGACCGTGGGGCGGCGCCGGAGGACTCCCGCCTCCTCCGGGAGGTGGCCTGTGCCGCCCAGGACGATCACTTGGAAGGCGGCGGCGACGTAGGCGGTCACGAAGCTGGAGATCCTGCGGGTGCTGTGCATGTCGGGTCACCTGCTTGCTCTCGGGTCTGTGGGCCGGTTCATCGAGCGCGCGCTCGGCGTCACCAGTTGATGGCGTCGTCCATCGACTGCTGCCAGTACGTGACCTTGAGCGAGTCGTCGACGTAGACACCCTTCGCGGGCAGCGAGGGGTGGGCGGCCGCGCCGACGCTCTCGTTGCCGGAGCGGCCGCGGAAGTAGACGGTCAGCGAGTTCACGGTGTGGCCGTTGGAACCGCTGCCGTCGGTGGCGGACAGGTTCACCGAGGCGTAGCCGGACTGGCCCGGCTCAAGCGTGACGACTGCCTGCGGCTGCGATTCCCGGATGACCGGAGGCACGGCCTGGGCCTCGCCGAAACGGACGGCCGGGTAGCCGTAGAGGAAGCAGCTCTTGCTGCCGGTGTTGGTCACCGTGAGCAGCATGTGGTTCACGGGGCGGTTCAGCGGGGCCGCGACCGTCTTGGTGTTGGACCCCTCGCAGGTGACTGGCTTGCCGGAGGAGACGGGCGCCTTCGACGCAGAGGTGTCCGCGGCGGGCCTCGTGGTGCCGGTGGCGGGCCTGGCCTCCGGGGAGGAGGAGCCGGAGCCGGAGCTGGAAGTCGAAGTTCCGGATGAGGAAGAGGCGCCGGCGGAGGAGTTACCGGCCGGCGCGGTGGTCGCCGATGCACCCTCGTTGCGGACGCCGCTGCCGTCGTTGCTGCGGTCAGGGAGAGCGCGGCGAGAACGACGGTAGCGGCGGCGCCGACGAGACGAGTGCGGGAGGTGCGGAGATTGGACATGTGGCCGTGCCCCTTCGGTGTTCGGGTGGAGGTGGTGATTGGATGACCGAAGCTTGTGGGGCGTTCTGTCCCAACTGCCAGGCACAGCGGGCAGTTGGGGACGCTGGAACAGCGAAACGCGCTCTGACCAGGGAGAAGGCAGCGGCCCTGGAACGCGGTACTGGAACACGAGGGGATGGGGGAACGGGTGTCGGGGGCAACAGGGGCCGGCGGAACGGAGGCGTTCGCGCACCTGCTGCGGGAGCTCAAGGACCGCTCGGGACTGAGCTACGGGGCGCTTGCCAAGCGGCTGCACATGAGCACGTCGACGCTGCACCGCTACTGCAACGGCACAGCGGTGCCCGTCGAGTACGCACCGGTGGAGCGCCTGGCCAGGATCTGCCGGGCAACGCCGGACGAGCTGGTGGAGTTGCACCGGCGCTGGATCCTGGCGGACGCGGCACGAGGGAACAGGGCCGAGCAGGCCGCGGCGACGGGTTCGGGACAGGGAGCCGGTTCGGCTGGTACGGCGGATACCGCCGATGCGGCGGAAACGGTCGATACGGCGGATCGAGGATCACCCGCACCGGACGGACGGGGCGAGGGCGAGGGGGAGAGCGACGACGAGGACGGTGAGCAGGTCGTCGTCGACGTGCCGCGCGAGCTCGCGCCGCCACGTCGTCGCCGTACCGTGCTGATCGCCTCGGTAGCGGTGGCCGCCACCCTGGGAGCCGTCGTGCTCACCGTGCGTCCGTTCGGCGTCGGGAACGACACCGGCGGCCGACAGGCGGCCGGTGCCACCGCCACGACCACCGGTACGGCCACCGGCATGACGGACGCCAAAAAGCCGTCCGCCTCCCCGTCCCCGAGCGCGAAGGACCACAAGCCGTCCGCACCGGCCTCCGCCGGCACCGCGTCCGAGGGTGCCGGATCCGGCTCCTCGAAGGACGGCGGCAAGCAGGGCGGGGCCCGGCGGCCCGGCGGCGGCGCCACCGGCGCCGCTCCTCTCACCGTCGCCACCCGTCCCTACGTCTACGACAACCCGTGCAGCCAGCATTTCCTCGTCAACAGCGAACCCGAGCAGGTGGGTCCGCCGGCGAACGAGCAGGACGCCCCGCGCTGGGCCGCCGCGTACGGGGCGGTGTCCTCAGGCGCGCAGGAGATCGCTCTCACCGTCCAGGGCACCGGCGAGGACACCGTCGTCCTGGAGGCGTTGCACGTCCGCGTCATCGCCAAGGGCGCGCCGCTCGCCTGGAACGACTACTCGATGGGCGTGGGCTGCGGAGGAAACGTCGACACCAAGTCGTTCGACATCGACCTCGACGACGGCAGTCCCACGGTCACCGCCAAGAACGGCCAGCGCGACTTCCCGTACAAGGTCAGCGAGTCCGACCCGGAGGTCTTCTACGTCACCGCCCACACCAAGGCCCACGACGTTCGCTGGGACCTCACCCTGGACTGGTCCAGCGGCAGCCGCCGCGGCACCGTCCACATCGACGACGGCGGCTCCTCGTTCCGCACCAGCGCCGACGTGGGCCGTCCGGGCTACGACTACCCGCTGGGCGGCAGCGAGTGGATCGAACGGACCGGCTGACAGGGCCCGGGATCAGCCCGGACCCGGCTCCGTGTCCTCACCGTTCTCCCCGCTCCCCGAGTAGAGGTGCTCCGGACGGCCGGCGGCGCCGTACCGCAGTTCGATGCGGATCGTGCCGTCCGCGGCAAGGTCGGCCAACGCTGGGCCGTCGGCCGGGAGATGCCCGGGCGTTCGGCGAGCGCGCTGGCGGTGATCGGGCCGTCGAGCGAGGCGACGGTGTCCGCCACGAGGTTCCCGGTGGGGGTGGCGCGCGGCCGGCGGGCGCGGGCGGAGCGGTCCGTGCCGTGCAGGGCGCGCAGCGGACCGCGGCGTACGGCCCGGTGCCGGGCTGCCGGGAGTCAGGCGGTCATCGCGTCGCGGACGAGCGCGGTGTCGACGAACTGCTCGAAGCGGACGATCAGGCCGCCGCGGACCACGAAGTGATGGGCGACGCGGACGTCGATCGGTTTGCCGGTCGCCTTGTTGGTCGCGGTGTAACGGGCCAGCGCGACGACGTTCTCGCCGTCGACGACGTAGGTGTCGTCGTGGGCGGTCCAGCCGTCCCAGTCCTGGCCGAGCCTCTCCATCACGTTCGATGTGACCCCCTCGGGGGTGCGGTAGGTACCGGCGAGCGGAAAACCGGCCATCTCCGTCCACTCGACCTCCGGGGCGAGCGTGGCGCGCAGCGCCTCCAGGTCGCCGGCCGCCGAGGCCAGGTACTGACGGCGCACGACGTCGGCCGGGGCGGCGGAGGTCGCGAAGTCGGTGCTGTCGTGCGTCATGGCGCTCAGCCCCACTTCATCTCGCCCTTGGCGACCTTGGCACCGATCTGAGCGGCGATCAGCATGCCGTTCTCCGGGTACCGCTTGACCAGCGCGTCCGTCAGCGCGGCGCCGTCGGCTGCCTTGCCGAGCTCCTCCTCGAAGGCGAGAAGGTACGCGCGGGTGGCGGTGATGGCGGAGCCGTCGGCGGGGGTGCCGGGCAGCCGGTGGCCGGGCACGACCAGTTCCGGCTCGAGCGCGGCCATCTCGTCCAGCAGCTCGACCCAGGCCGCACGGTCGCCCGGGGTGGGCGTGTCGGCGACCCACACGTGTTCCTTCTGGAACAACAGGACGCCACCGAGGATCGCGCGCCGATCGGCCTGCCACAGGTGGTGCCGGTCGGGCAGCCCGGCCGGGCCGCCCTTGAGCTCGAAGCGATGGCCCTCCAGGGTCAGGTCGCCGTTCAGCGGCTGCAACTCGACCAGGCGGGTGGGGAGGTTGGGGCCGAGGGCCGCCCACGCCTTGAGCTTGCCCTCGTAGGAGTGCTTGATGTGCTCGATGACGATCGGGGTGGCGACGAACTTCGCCTCCGGGAAGGCATCGGCGATCACTTCGGCACCGAAGTAGAAGTCGGGGTCGCCGTGGCTGACGAACACGGTGGTCAGCTTCCTGCCCGAGTCGAGGATCTCGGCGGCCAGGCGGTGGCCGTCGGCCCGGGTGAAGCCGGCGTCGACCAGCAGGGCCTCGTGCTCGCCGGTGACGAGGGTGGCGGTCTTGTTCTTGCTGCCGGCCGGGAAGTCCAGGTCGAGGACCTTGAAGGAGAGGGTGCTCACTTTTGACTCCTTGCGGGGAGGGGTGGTCGGGGACGGTGGAAGCTCAGTGAGTACGAAGAGCCGCGAGGCGCCGGTCCACTTCCTCGGCGGTGGCGTGGCCATGGGCCAGCGCGGCGACACGGTCGCCGTCGACGGCGAGGAGGGTGGGGAAGCCGGTGACGCCCAACGACACGGCCCGGTGGAAGTCGGCTTGCGCCGCCACCCGCGACTTGGCACCTTCGAAGGCGGCGACCACGGCGTCGGCGTCCAGGCCGGCCTCCTCGGCGACCTTCCGTTAGGTCCCGGGGTCGGAGAGGCTGCGGCCGTCGACGTAGAAGGCCCTCTGCAGTGCGATGGCCAGTTCCGCCGCACGGGCGGGAGCGGCCTGGCGCAGGGCGGCGACCCCGCGTGCAGCGGCTTCCGAGTCCATGACGAACGAGCCGTCGGCGATCAGCCGCTCATACGCCTCGCCGAACTCGGCACCGGTCAGCTCGGCGATCTTGGCGTTCGCGCCCTGGACGTAGCCGAACTCGCGGATCGGCGTCCGGCGTGATCCGGTGAACAGCCCGCCGGACACGACCTCGACCGGCAGTTCGGGGTGATGGGAGACGACCTCGCTCAGCGTTCCGGAGAACCCGTGCGACCAGCCGCAATAGGCGTCGAAGACGTAGACGAGCTTCATCGAAGGCCTCGACAGGGGTGCGGCGCCCGCCGGACGCGGGCGATTCGCCTGAGAAAACAGTAACTGACTAGTCAGATATTCCGGTGTGACCGCTGCCACACCCCTGCCTCTGCGGCCATGACGGCAGCGGCACCGCCGACTGCTCGACGTCAGGGCAGCCGCGGCAGGACGTCCCGCGCCGCATGACTCAGGATCCGGAGATCCTCGGCGAACCGGTCACGATGCGCCGGCGGAAGCGGCGCCAGGAAGAAACGGCGGATGTTGTCCACATGCACGCGGGAAGCGGCCACGGTGGCCTCCGCACCCTTCCGGGTCAGGCGTACCAGCCGTCCTCGCCGGTCGCCGGGGTCCTCGGCCCGCTCGACCAGCCCGGCCGCCTCCATGCGGTCCACCAGCCGAGTCGCGCCCCCGGTGGTCAGCACCTGCTCCTGGGCGATGGCCCGCATCGACAGCCCCGGCTCGCCGGCGCGCCCCAGGATGAGCAACACCTCGTACATGAGATGGCTGATTCCGCACTCCTGTTCCAGGGACCGCCCCAGGATGTACTCCAGCCGGTTGGCAGCCCCCTGCAGCCGCCCGAAGGCCAGGACGAGCGCGTTGTTCGCGGCATCCTGCGGCGTCGAAATCTCCAGCTGTTCGTCCACGACCCCGGGACCCCTCTCGTCGTACCCGCCCCCATGCCGTTCGATCATCCCCCACAGCAGCCTCTGCCCGGTCCTGCGTCGGCCGTGCCACGGACACGGGATGCGCTTCGGCACGCCGAGGCAGCAAGCGGGCCCTCGGTGGCGACCAGGACATGGCCTCACCGCTCTCAGCGGTTGCCTCTCAGCAGGGCGGTGACCCGGCTCAGCCATCCCGCGCGGGGCCGGTTGTCCCTGTCCATCAGGAAGCGGGCTGTCCGTAGCGGGTCACGCGGGGACCGGCCCATCTGGTGGCGTCGCCAGTAGCGGGCCACTCTCCGCTCCAGGTCGGCCCGGTCACTTCTGGCGGTCCTGGTCAGAACGACCCGGCCTTCCGGCCCCTCGGGAGCGGTCAGCACCAGCACGCGACCCTCCGGTGAGTACGCCGCCGTGTACTCACCCTCCGAAACGTCCATCGCCTCAAGGTAGTTCGTGGCATGCGCGAAGGATTCGAAGACGATCAGGTCTTCCTCTTGGTCGAAGACGAGCACGGTTTCGGGCGGGAGTTCCACACCGATCACTCTGGCAGCCGCTTCCGTCGCGCCGCACCGGAAATACGCGGCGTCTCAGGCGGGTGCCGGCCCCTGCACCGGCCCCCTGCCCAAGCACCCTCCCGGCCGTCCTCCCAGCCGGACGGCCGAGGGCGTCCGGCCGCAAGCCGATCGACGTTCAACTTATTGACATGGACGCACCCCGATGCGACGGTGAGAGCGCTCTCAAAAAGGTACGGACCAACCTCCCCCAACTCCCCCCACGGAGGTGGAGCGTGCTCAGCAGGCTCACTCACCGGCTCCTTGCGCCGACAGCGGCGGCCACGCTGCTCGCGGCATTCCTCGCGCTGCACTCGGCCCCGTCCGCCGCCGCGGCGGTCCCCGACACCATCCCCCTGAAGCTGACCAACAACTCGGGACGCAGCGAGCCGGTCCACGTCTACGACATCGGCACCCTGCTCTCGACGGGACAGCAGGGCTGGGCGGACGCGAACGGCACCTTCCACGCCTGGCCCGCCGGCGGCAATCCGCCGGCACCCGCGCCCGACGCGTCCATCCCCGGCCCCGCGGCCGGACAGTCGAAGACCATCCAGATCCCCAGGTTCTCCGGCCGCATCTACTTCTCCTACGGCCGGAAGCTGGTGTTCAAGCTGACCACGGGCGGCCTGGTACAGCCGGCCGTGCAGAACCCGAGCGACCCCAACCGCGACACCCTGTTCAACTGGTCCGAGTACACGCTCGACGACTCCGGCCTGTGGCTCAACAGCACCCAGGTGGACATGTTCTCGGCGCCCTACGCGGTCGGGGTGAAGCGCGCCGACGGGAGCACGGCCAGTACCGGCCACCTCGAACCGGGCGGCTACAACGGCTTCTTCGAGGCCCTGCGTGGACACTCGGGCGGCTGGGCCGACCTCATCCAGACCCGGTCGGACGGCGCCGTGCTGCGAGCCCTGTCGCCAGGGCACGGCCTGGAGACCGGTGCCCTGGCGGCGTCCGTCATGGACGACTACGTGGGCCGCGTCTGGCAGAAGTACGCGACGACGACCCTCACCGTCACGCCGTTCGCCGACCAGCCGAACACGAAGTACTACGGGCGCGTGTCGGGCAACGTCATGAACTTCACCAACGCATCCGGTGCGGTCGTCACCAGCTTCCAGAAGCCGGACGCAGACAGCGTCTTCGGCTGCCACAAGCTCCTCGACGCACCCAACGACCAGGTGCGCGGGCCGATTTCACGGACGCTGTGCGCGGGATTCAACCGCTCCACCCTCCTGGTCAACCCCAACCAGCCGGATACGAGCACGGCGAACTTCTACCAGGACTCGGTGACCAACCACTACGCCCGCGAGATCCACGCCCGGATGACCGACGGCAGGGCCTACGCGTTCGCCTTCGACGACGTCGCGAACCAGGAGTCACTCGTCCACGACGGCAGTCCGCACCAGGCCTACCTGACCCTCGACCCGCTCAGCTGACACCGATCCCGGGGCCGCCGCACCCGGTGCGAGCGAGCCGGGGACGACCAGCCGGGCGAGTCGCGGCCGCCTCCGGGCGGCCCGGCCCGATCAGGGCATCGCGTCCAGGAACGTCAGCACGGACGCGTCCTCCTCGATCAGCGGGGCGAGGGCGGCGTTGAACGGGGCGCCGTACGGAGCCTTCAGATGCGCCTGGAAGGCGTCCTCGTCCCGGTACACCTCGAAGATCCAGAAGGCGCGCGGGTCGGACGCCTTGGTGTACACGTCGAAGGCGAGGTTGCCGTCCTCCTCGCGCACCTTCTGGGCGTACTCCCCCAGCAGACCGGCCACGTCGGCCTCCGCGCCCTCACGGGCGGTGAACTCGGCGAACAGGGTCTTCTTCACGGTGTCGCGTCCTTGCGTCGTCGTTGTGGCCGTTCGACGGCACCGGGGCCACTGGTCTGGATCACGCCGTCCTCCACCCGCAGAGGGCAGACGTGCGCGCGGACGCCACCGAAGCCCACGTCACCGCAGTGGGTACGGCACACGCCCGCCCCCGGCATGTCATCGCCGACCTATGTCATCGATGACATCGAAGGGTCCGACGATGATGCGGGCAACACGGCCCACGCGTCAACGGGTTCGGCGACCGCGGCGGACGTTGCCGATTTGTGACGAGCACAAGGCATTGACGTTGCCGGGAGCGGAGTCCATCATCCTCGGCAAGCAAGCAGTGTCAACGATGACATATGTCAACGATGACACCTCGGGACGGCATGCTTCGATGCCGGCCGCGCCGACCGCAATCCCGCAGGAGTCGTTCATGTCTCGCACCACTCGTCTGTCCCCCTCCCTCCTCAGAGTCGCCGCGTGCACCGGCATCGCAGCCCTCACCCTGACGGCCTGCGGTTCCGGCTCCGGTTCCGGCTCGGCGAGCGCGGGCTCCGGCTCGGGCAAGGGCGTCAAGGTCGGTCTGATCACCAAGACCGACACCAACCCGTTCTTCGTGAAGATGAAGGAGGGCGCGGAGAAGGCCGCCAAGGAGGACGGCGTCCAACTGGTCACCGCGGCGGGCAAGTTCGACGGGGACAACGCCGGTCAGGTCACCGCCATCGAGAACATGGTCGCCTCCGGGGTCAAGGGCATCCTGATCACCCCGAGCGACTCCAAGGCGATCGTGCCCGCGATCCAGAAGGCCCGCGCCAAGGGCGTCCTGGTGATCGCCCTGGACACCCCGCCCGAGCCGCAGAGCGCGGTCGACGCCCTCTTCGCGACCAACAACTTCAACGCCGGCCAGCTGATCGGCCAGTACGCCAAGGCCGCCATGAAGGGCAAGGCCGCGAAGATAGCCACGCTCGACCTCGCGCCGGGCGTCTCCGTCGGCGTCCAGCGGCACGACGGCTTCCTGAAGGGCTTCGGCGCCACCGGCAAGGACGTCGTCTGCTCCCAGGACACCGGCGGCGACCAGGCCAAGGGCCAGACCGCCATGGAGAACTGCCTGCAGAAGGCGCCCGACATCAACGTCGTCTACACCATCAACGAGCCCGCGGCCCTGGGGGCTTACACCGCGCTGAAGGCCAAGGGCCGGGAGAAGGACGTCCTGATCGTCTCCGTCGACGGCGGCTGCACCGGCACCCAGGCGGTCAAGGACGGCAAGATCGCCGCAACCTCGCAGCAGTACCCGCTGAAGATGGCCGCCGACGGCGTCAAGGCGGTCGCGACGTTCGCCAAGGACGGCACGAAGGCGTCCGGCTACACCGACACCGGCGTCACCCTGATCACCGACAAGCCGCAGGCCGGGGTCACGTCCAAGGACACCGGGTTCGGCCTGCAGAACTGCTGGGGCTGAGCCGCCCCGAGGACCGTTCGACACCGCCTCTTCCCTCAGCGGGGCGGCCGGCCCCACACCTCCCCGACCGTGGGACGGCCGCCCCCTTGTCTTCCGACAAGGACTTCGCATGACCGCCACGTCCACCACCACGCCGTACGCCGAGCTCAAAGGACCGACGACGGCCCGCAGAGTGCTGACGGCACCGACGACCGGCCCGCTGGCCGCCCTCCTGCTGGCCTGTGTCTTCTTCTCCCTGACGACCGATCAGTTCCTCTCCGGGGGGAACTTCTCCCTGATCGTCCAGCAGGTGATGGTCGTCGGCACCCTCGCCATCGGGCAGACCTTGATCATCCTCACGGCGGGCATCGACCTGTCGTGCGGGGCCGTGATGGCGTTCGGCAGCATCCTGATCGCCAAGATGGCGGCCCAGGGCACCCTGCCACCCCTCCTCGCCATCGCTCTGGGCATCGCCGTCTGCGGCGGGTTCGGCCTGGTCAACGGGATGCTGGTGCAGAAGGTCCCGCTGCCGCCGTTCATCGTGACCCTCGGCATGCTCAACGTGGCGTTCGCGCTGACCCACATCTACTCCCAGGAGCAGACCGTCACCAACCTGCCCGGACCGCTGACGGCCCTCGGGCAGACCTTCCCGCTCGGCAGGACCGACATCACCTACGGCTCCCTGGTCACCATCGCCCTGTTCCTGCTGCTCGCCTACGCGCTGAGCAGCACGGCGTGGGGCCGGCACGTCTACGCCCTCGGCAACAGCTCCGAGGCCGCCCGGCTCAACGGCATCCGCAACTCCCGGCTGACCGTGGGCATCTACACCGTCGCGGGCCTGCTGTACGGCATCGCCGCGCTGCTGCTCATCTCGCGCACCGGAGTCGGCGACCCCCAGGCGGGGCAGACCGACAACCTGGACAGCATCACCGCCGTGGTCCTCGGCGGCACCAGCCTCTTCGGTGGACGCGGTTCGGTGCTCGGCACGTTCATCGGCGTCCTCATCGTCGGCGTCTTCCGCAACGGCCTGCAGCTGATGGGCGTCGCCTCCATCTACCAGACCCTGATCACCGGCGTCCTGGTGATCCTCGCGGTGACCGTCGACCAGATCTCCCGGAAGAAGGCCCGATGACCGCCACCTCTCCCACCCCCGTTCTGCAGGCCCGCGGCCTGGTCAAGCGCTACGGTCACGTCACCGCCATCGACGGCGCCGACTTCGACCTGCTGCCCGGCGAGGTCCTCGCGGTCATCGGCGACAACGGCGCCGGCAAGACCAGCCTCATCAAGGCCCTCACCGGCGCGGTGATCCCGGACGCGGGCGAGATACGCCTGAACGGTGAACCCGTCACCTTCTCCGGTCCGCAGAGCGCACGCGCCCACGGCATCGAAACCGTCTACCAGGACCTCGCCGTGGCGGCCTCCATGGACATCGCCTCCAACATGTTCCTCGGCCGCGAACTGCGCCGCCCCGGCCTCCTCGGCAGCGCGTTCCGCATGCTCGACAAGAAGCGGATGCGCCAGGAGGCCGCCGAGCACATGGCCGACCTGAAGATCGGGCTTCGGTCGCTCACCCAGGCGGTCGAGACCCTCTCCGGCGGCCAGCGCCAGGCCGTGGCCGTCGCCCGGGCGGTCGCCTGGGCCCGTACGGTCGTCGTCATGGACGAACCCACCGCCGCCCTCGGCGTCAAGGAGTCCGGCCAGGTCCTGGACCTCATCCGTCGCGTCCGCGACAAGGGCATGCCGGTCGTCCTGATCAGCCACAACATGCCCCATGTCTTCGAGATCGCCGACCGGATCCACGTCCACCGGCTGGGCAAGCGGGCCGCCCTGATCAAACCCTCCGACTACTCCATGGCGGAGGTCGTCGCCATCATGACCGGCGCGCTCACCGTCGATGAGGCCGGCGGTACCGTCGTAGCGGATTCCGAGGCGGCCAAGGCCGCCGGCGTCCAGGCCAACTGACTTGACAGTCTTGTCGGTTCCGGCCGGTCGAGCGGCCGGGACCGACGAGCCCACACGGAACGGTCCTCCATGGCAGCGAACCGCCGACCCACCCTGGCCGACGTCGCCCGAGAAGTCGGCGTCAGCGCCAAGACGGTCTCCCGCGTCCTCAACGCGGACGGACCCGTCTCGGACCGGACCAGGCAGCAGGTGCTCGCCGCCGTGGCCAGGCTCGGCTTCCAGCCGAACCTCATGGCGCGCAACATCCGCGTGGGCGGACCCGACACCACCATCGGACTGGTCGTCCCGGACCTCGGCAACCCGTTCTTCGGGGCCGTGGCCGGCGGCATCGAGGACACGGTGCGCGACCGCGGTCTGACCCTGCTGATGGGTTCCTCCGCGGACGATCCCGGCCGCGAGCACGCGTTGACGGACCAGTTCCTCGCCCGGCGCGTCAGCGTCCTGATGGTGGTGCCGTCCGTCGGCGCCGACCACTCCCACCTCAAGGCCCATCGTGCCGCGGGGCTGCCCGTGGTCTTCGTCGACCGCCCGGGGGCGGGCCTGTCCACGGACAGCGTCGTCAGCTCCAACCGTGCAGGTGCCCAGGAGGGTGTCGCCCATCTGATCGCCCACGGCCACCGGCGCATCGGTTTCATCGGTGACCTGCCCGTCAAGCTGTACACACGCCGCGAACGCCTGGCCGGATACCGCTCGGCCCTTCAGGAAGCCGGCCTCGCCTACGACCGCGCCCTGGTCACCAGCGCCCACGACCCCCAGGCGGCCGCCGCCGCGACCTCGCGCCTGCTCGACCTGGCGGACCCGCCCACGGCCCTGTTCGCCGGCAACAACTTCGCCGCCCTGGGGATCGTCGCCGAACTCTCCCGCAGCAAACGGAAGGACGTGGCGGTCGTCGCGTTCGACGACCTGCCGCTCGCCGAGGTACTGGAGCCGGCCCTCACCGTCGTCGCCCAGGACCCGGGAGAAATCGGCAGGGCGGCGGCGGCCACCGCCCTGGCACGACTCGACGGCGACCGCTCCCGCACCCGCACCATCACCGTCCCCACCCGACTGATCGTCCGGGGCTCGGGCGAGTGCCCTGCCCCTGTGATGCAGAAGGCGTGACCCTCTCGAACTCTCGACGGGCCGAAGGAGCCTGACGGGTGCCCGCAGAGGGCCGAGCCGCGCCCCGGCTCAGCCGGTGAAGAACCTCTCGTCGAGCGCGATGGCCACCAACTGGTCCATGCTCAGAGCCGGCTGCGGTCGCGTCACCGGCCCGCTCTCGGCGTACGAGTTGACCTCCCGCACCGCCACCCGGCGGCCGTCCTTCCGCAGAGTGTCGACCAGCCACACCGCGGCCGAACCACCCTTCTCCGCATGCCCCTTGACCTTCTTCACCTTGGTGCCGTCGGCCAGGGTGACGGCCTCGCACCCAGCCGAGACCCCGGCGCACCCCATGAGGCCGGCCACGAATCTCGTCTGGTCGTACTGCACGTCGACCTCCACCATGTTCTTCCCGTGGCCGTCGTCGTAGACCAGCTGGACCAGCGCGTCGTCGGCATTCACGTCGGACACGGTCCCGCCCCGGGGCAGGTGCGACTTCAGCACCTCGGTCAGGCGCGTGCCCGGTACCCGCTTGCCTCCGGCGGAGGACGTGGCGGCGGGCGCCTCCTGCGGGGCGGGCAGCGCGGCGATCGCCGTGTTCCAGGCCGGGCTGCGCACGATGGAGGTCAGCTGGGCGATCGACAGCAGCGGGTCGGCTCCGGAGGCCGAGCCCTTCTCACCTCCGCCGCCGAACTCCTGCACCGTCAGCTGCGCCCCGTCGCGGGTGGTGTACACGACGTACCACCGTTTCTGCCCGGTGTCGCTGTTGGGGTAGGTGAACGACTTGGTGGTGCTGAGCACCCCGCCGCCCGGGAGCTTCCGGGTGGTGCACTTGTCGTACGGGCGCACCTCCACCGGAAGGCAGCCGCCCTGGCCCTGCTGTCCGGCGGCTGCGCCGGAGTCCAGCCGCGCGATGGCGATGTCGATGCCGGAGGTCCCGTCGGCGGTGGAGTAGGTGAGTCTGGCGGACGGCCAGACGACCGTATCGCCCCCCTCGGAACCCCTGCCCGAGGTGGCCAAGACGGTGCCGCCGGACGGCAGCAGGCTCTTCAGCGTGCGGACCATCTCGTCCCCGCTGATGGACGCCGGTGCCCGGGAGGGCGACTGTTCGGTGGAGTGCACGGGGCCACCCGGCCTCAACTGCTCGGGTGAGCCGCCGCCCCCACTGCCGAGGGCGTCCGTGGCCATCAGGGTGCCGCCCGCGGCGACCGCCGCGAAGGCGGCCGTGGCGGCTGCGACCTGGGTGGCGCGGATCAGCCGCATCCGCCTGCCCCTGGCGACGGAGCGCCGCACCAGGTCGGCGGAGTGGGGCGGGAACTCGCTGATGGCGCGGCTCATGGCGCGGGTCAGCCGTTCCTCGAAGTCCTCGTTGGGTGACATGGGGGTCTCCGTTCGTCTGAGGCGTCGGTCGGACCCGGGCGAGGAGCGCACCGCGCCACCGGGCCGAGCTCGTCATGCGGCCAGGTCGGCCAACTGGTCGCCGAGCAGGGCGCGCAGCCGTTGCAGGGCGCGCATGCTCTGGGCGCGCACGGCTCCCGGCGACAGCTGGAGCATCTGTGCGGTCTCCTCCACCGAGCGGTCCTCCCAGTAGCGGAGCACCAGCACGGCACGGTCCTTGGCCGTCATCCGGGCCAGGCTGTCCAGCAGGGCCATGCACAGCTCCGCGTCCTGCGCCGGGCCTGCCGCGTCGGGCAGCCGGTCGCTGGGCCGCTCGGTGGAGCTGCGTCGGCGGCGCTGGGAGAGGAAGGTCCGCACCAGCACGGTGTCGGCGTAGGCCACCGGGGAGTCCACCCGGCTGATCCGCCGCCAGGAGCGGTACATCTTGGCGAGGGTCTCCTGAACCAGGTCCTCGGCGAGGTGCCAGTCGCCCGTGAGCAGGCAGGCGGTCCGGAACAGTGGCCCGCTGCGGGCGGCTGCGAACTCCAGGTAGTCCGCGGGTGCTTCCCTCACCGTGTGTCCTTTCGTGGTCGGACGTCACCTCTTACACGCGGTGGGGGTGGTGGCGCCTTGCGGACCCGGACGGTGTTCGAGGGCGCGGTTGCGCGAGGGCCGTGCCGGGCCCCGTGGGATCGGAGGGGGGTCTTGCCGAGACTCGGGGTGCACGGAGGGCGCACCCCCGGCCGCCGGTACCGCGACGGAGGTGGGCTGCCCCCGGCGCCCGGCCGGGGGCGACGACCTCACTGCTCAAGCGGGTGCCTTCTGGGTGGGCAGCTGCTGGACCGGGTGCGGGCCACGGGCCCCCTTACTGACCCACCCTTCCGTCGACGCACTCGCGCAGCAGATCGGCGTGCCCGCAGTGACGGGCGTACTCCTCGATCCTGTGCACCATCAGCTCCCGAACCGCGATCCTTTCCTTCCCCAGGCGCTCGCCCAGGTCCGGGTGCCCGGCCAGCGCGGCGTCGGTCGCGGCCTGTTCGCGCTCCAGATCGGCGTACGCGGCGTCGACCACGGCCTGTTCGGCGACAGCTCCGTCGAAGTCCGCGTCACGCTGACCGTACAGCTTCGGGAGCGGGTCACCGTCGCTGATCCAGTTGCGCCAGTCCCGTTCCACCTCGGCGAGGTGCCGGACCAGGCCGAGCAGCGACATCGTCGACGGCGGAACCGACCGGCGGGCCAGTTGCTCCGCGTCCAGGCCCTCGCACTTCATCCGCAGGGTCATGCGGTAGTTCGCCAGGAAGTCCTGGAGCGTGGCAAGCTCGCCGTCCGGACTGGGGCCTTCGCTGTTGCGGGGGTCGTCGTCCGGATCGGCCCACATGTCGGGGTAGACGGTCGCCTGGGTCCATCGCGCGGGTTGGTCAGTCATGCTTCGCATGTTCGTCGGTGACGGCCCGGGCTCGCCACCGAGTTCCCGCTCAGGTGACGCCACGGTGGCGTCGGATCGAGACGCCCGCCTCGGATCAGCCCATGGACTTGGCGCCGTCCAGGCACTCCCGGATGATGTCGGCGTGGCCCGAGTGCTGGGCGGTCTCCGAGATGATGTGCAGCAGCACCCGGCGGGCCGACCACCGTTCGTCGGGCCGGGGCCACGGCGTTTCGGGCAGCGGCTGGGTGGCGTCCAGATCGGGCAGGCCGGCGACCAGCTCGTCGGTCCGGCGTGCCGCCTCGGCGTAGTCGGCCAGCACACCCGCCAGCGTCTCACCGGGCAGCATCCGGAAATCGTCGGCCCGGCGCGCCCAGTCGGCCTCGGTCATGGCGGTGAAGTCGCCTACCGCGGAGGGTCCTTCCAGGATGAAGGCGGCCCAGGTCCGCTCGACCGATGTGACGTGCTTGACCAGGCCGCCCAGGCACAGCTCGCTGACGGTGGTGCGGCGCCCGGCCTGCTCGTCGGTGAGCTCGCGTGTGGTCAGGCGCAGCAGGTCCCGGTGCTTGGCGAGGACCGCCAACAGGTCGGCACGCTCGCCGGTGACCGCCGGCGCGTGGGGCCGGTCGGGCGTGGTCGGCTCGTCGAAAGTCATGGTGTCCGCCTTCCTGGGTGTCCAGTGAGCCTGGAGCTCGGCGCTGCACGCGCCGGAGCGACGGTAGGCGCGATAGCGGTCTGATCCTGACCTAAATGACTGAACCAATTACCCGACCTGAATGCCTGACCTGAATGCCGGAGAGCCGCCGAGGATCACGTGGCTTCTCGCGCCGCTGAGCGAGTCGCACACCCGGCGCGGGCGGCGGGTCCGGACACGCCCACGCCTTCGAGTCGACGCGCTCCCGGCCGGAATGGCGGACATAATCGGAGTGCCCCTCCCCCGACTGACCCTGGTTGAGACCGCGTGAAGCTCGCCGAACCGCATCGACGGCTGCTGGCCGACGTCCTCGCCGTCGGTGCGCCGTACGCCCTGGCGCTCGCCGGTGGGGACGCGGTGCGGGCGCATGGGTTGGTGGACCGGCCCAGCCGCGACGTGGACGTCGCCACCGAGAGCGCCGTCCCGATGGAGCAGATCGCATCCGCCCTCAGGGCCGGGCTGGAGGAACGGGGCTGGGCCGTGCGCCCGTTGGGAACGGACCCCCTCGCCGCGCGGCTCGGCGTCACCGAGCCGTCCACCGGTGAGGAGTGCGAACTCCAGGTACTGAAGGAAGCGCTCTGGCATCCGCCGGTCGTCACCGAGTCCGGCCCGACCGTCTCCCTCGAAGACGTCGTCGGCATGAAGGTACGGGCCCTGGCGGACCGCGGTTTCGCCCGCGACCTCGTCGACGTACACGCCGCCTCCGACCGCTTCAGCCACCCGGAACTCGAGGAACTGGCCCGCCGCCACGCCGGTGACACCTTCGACCTCACCGATCTGCAGGCCCGCCTGACCGGCGCGGAGTGGCTCGACGACTCGCAGTTCGCCGCCTACGGCCTCGACGAGACCGCGATCGCCGAACTCCATCGCTGGGCCCAGCGATGGGCGGACGACATCGCGGAACGGCTCGTGGAAGGCGAGCCGCCGCAGGAGGAGTGACGCGACCCTGACCTCATCCGGGGCGGGTGATGGTGAACATGTAGCAGCCCCAGGCGACATTGCGGCTGTGGATCTGCACGACGTCCGGCTCGGCGAGCAGTGCGGCGATCACTTTTTCGGGGTTCTGGCCGTCGTGCACCGTGGTCGCGTCGTGGATCCGTCCCCGCTCGTCGTACGCCCGCAGCACCTGCGGGCGTCCGCGCCAATCCGGCGGGTAGCGGGTGACGTCGGCCGGGCCGGCGCAGGTTTCCGCATGGGCGAGTACGGCCCCGATCTCCCGGTAGGGACTGGCCGGAAGCGGTGGCTGGTGCCCGAAGAGCAGCAGCCTGTCGCCGGGCCTGGCGTCGCGCAGGCAGCACCGGAGCGGCTCGCCTCCCTCTGCGGTGATGTGCTCGGCGGGACTGCCCAGCGCGTCGACCCCACCGGCGCGGACGGTGTCCAATGCCTCAGCGGGGATCGGATGGATACGGAATGCCGCGGCCGATGTCTGAGTCACGCGTCCAGGCTCCCGGTTCCGTGTGCTGCACGCCGGCGGGTATCCGACATGGCGTCCACCAGCGCCGGGCGAGGTGGGAACCGGCTGCCCCCACCACCGTGCGCATCCACATCCGCGACTCCCGGCGCCGCCGCCCCGGTGTCACTCTCACCCTCACCCGAGGCTCCTGGGTCGGCTTCCTCGGTCTCGCGCGTCGGAGCCGGCCTCGGGCGCCGGTGCGGAAGTGGGCCGTCGGCGGCGGGTCGCCGCCAGGGTCACCGTCACCGTCAGGGATGCCGCCGCCATCAGCGTCATCGCCGGTCCGGGTGACGTCAGTTGAGCCACCGTCCCCGCCAGGGTCGCGCTCACCCCCTGCATCGTGAGCATGCCCGCGGAGTGCAGGCCGAGGGCGTGGCCGCTCAGGTCCGGTGGGGTCAGAGCCATCAGGTGCTCCTGCTGGATCAGGCTCGCCGCGAAGCCGATCGACGCCAGGGCCACGCAGGCCGCCGCCACCGGTACCGAGGGATGCAGGGCGAACAGCAGGTACGGGGCGGCGAGGACCAGCAGGAACGGAATGCCGAGGCGGCGGCGCAGCGCGGGTGGGAGCAGGCGGCCCGTCGTCACGTCACCGACGAACATGCCGAACGCCGCACACGCGAACAGCGCGCCCGCGTGCTCCGGTGCGTAGGAGACGTAGAGCGATTCGCAGCCGACCACCAGGCCGTTGGGGATCCACAGCAGGAGGTAGGTCGTGCGGCGCTCGCGCGACGACCACAGCAGCGCGTTCGTGCGCCACGTCCGCGCGACGGAGGGGCGGCCGGAGCTGCGCGGCGCCCGGCGGGACAGGCCGAAGCGGGCCGTCCCAGCCGCCGCCAGGTACAGCGCGGAGGCCGTCAGCAGCGTCGCCCGCGGGGACAGCACCGCCAGCAGGACGCCGCCCGTCGCGTAACCGGTGATCTGCATCAGGCCGCTCACCACGTTGAAGGCCGAACGGCCCAGTAGGTAGCCGTCCTTGGAGAGGATCTCGTTGAGCAGGCCCCAGCGGACTCCACCGCCGAGTGACTGGATCAGGCCGAGCACGGAGATCAGCGCGAAGATCGCCCCCACCGGCAGGCCGGGCGTCGCCATCACCGCCGTGCCGACCGCGAAGGCGCTCGCGATGCCCGCCGTCGTCGCGCGCGGAGGCAGCCGGTCGGCCGCCGACAGCAGGGTCGTGGCGCCGACGACCTGGGCGAGTTGCGGGCCGAACATGCTCACCGCGGAGAGCAGGGGCGAGTCGGTGGCCCGGTAGACCAGCGTGCCGAGCGCCAGGCCGCCGAGCGTCGAGGCGGCCGTCTGGAAGGCGGTGGACAGGAAGAGAGGGCTGAACTCCCGTGTGCGGAAGAGGTCGGCGTAGCTGCGCATGCGTGGAGTGTGGGCGGGGAGTCCCGGGTGGCCGTTATTGTTTCGCGTACGCGCGAAACCTCCGGCCGTCCCCGATGTGAAGGCGCCCATGGGTCTCTGGTACGTCAGCGCCGACACCCTCGCCGGCAGCCGGTTCCTGCTCTCGCCGCTCGCAGAGGTGTTCGCCGCTCTGAAACTGCTGCACGCCGGTACCGCCTCCCACCCCGGGGAACGCGCCTGGCTGGACGCTCACCTCCCCGCGTACCGGGCGCGGTTGGCCGCCGACCCCGTCACCGGACTGCTCGTCCGCAGCGGGCTCGGCCAGGAGTGGATCGCCGACTTCCTCACGCCCACACCCAGGGACGGGGAGACCTTCGAGGAGGGCGTGGGGCGCGTACGCTCCGCCTCTCCCGCCGACGCCCGGGCCCACCTGGCCGTGTCCCTGCGCGGACCTCTCCCCGCCGCCCTCGACCGCGACGACCTGCCCGAACGCGCGGCCGACCTGCTCACCTACGTGTGGACGCGGACCGTCCGGCCGTATTGGCACCGACGACGGCGCGTCCTGGAGGCCGATGTCGTCGCCCGGACCGCGCAGCTGAGCCGCGGCGGCTGGGCCGCCGCGCTGGACGCCCTGCGGCCGGGCCGGACCCGCTGGCTCGGCGGGAACCGGCTCCAGGTCAACCTCCACGAGTACCCGCCACGTGAGATCTCCGGCGCCCAGCTCGTCTTCGTCCCCGTCACCCCGCAGCGGGCCGGCTGGGTGTCCTGGGAGGAACCCGACCGGTACGCCCTCGTCTATCCCTGCGCGGGCGTGCTGGCGGACGGGACGCGCACGGTGGTACCGGAGAGTCTCGGCGCGCTGCTCGGGCCCGCCCGGGCCCGGGTGCTCGTACTGCTGGACTCCCCGATGAGCACCAGCCAGTTGGTCGCCGTCACCGGGCAGGGGCTCGGCTCGGTCGGGCGCCACCTCAAGGTGCTGCTGGACGGGCGGCTGGTGGAGCGGCGGCGTTCGGGACGGTCGGTGCTGTATTCGCGTACGGCCGCCGGTGAGGTACTCGTCACAGCGCAGCGGGCGTGACGGGCGCATCACCGGGTGGCGGGGCGGCGGAGTTAGCATCCGCCCATGACGACTACTGACAACGGTGCGGGTGCCTCAGTCCTCGATGTCGAGATCGGTGCGCTGCAGGGCGGTACCGCGGACCTGTCCCAGTACGCGGGCAAGGCCGTCCTGGTGGTGAACGTGGCCTCCAAGTGCGGGCTGACGCCGCAGTACGCGGGTCTGGAGCGGCTGCAGGAGCGGTACGCGCCGCTGGGCTTCACCGTGCTCGGGGTGCCCTGCAACCAGTTCCTCGGGCAGGAGCCCGGCAGCGCGGAGGAGATCGCCGAGTTCTGTTCGGCGACGTACGGCGTGACCTTCCCGATGACGGAGAAGATCGAGGTCAACGGGGAGGGACGGCACCCGCTGTACGACCGCCTGGTCGGCCACGCGGATGCCGAGGGGCACAGCGGGGACATCCGCTGGAACTTCGAGAAGTTCCTGATCGGGAAGGACGGCAAGGTCGTCGCCCGCTTCTCGCCGCAGACGGAGCCGGAGGCGGCCGAGGTCGTGGCGGCCATCGAGGCGCAGCTCGCGTAGGAGAGGGTGACCTTCCCTCGGGGCGAGGCGGTCGTACAGCCGCAGGGCCCGGGCCGACAGCCGGGTCCGCGCGGCCGACGCGCCCCTCCCAACCGCATCAGCCGGTGCCTGGGCGGCACCGGCTGAGCGGATCCAGTTCCTCTACGGGGTGCCCATCGCGGCAAGCCGGCATCCGCGCACGCTCCGCGGAGGCAACTTCACGCAGGCCAACTGCCGCATCCCCGGAGAGGATGGGCGGCCCACCGGTTGGACATTCGTATCAAAATCCCTGGCATCAACGCCTCGCAAGGGGTTTGCGAATGCATCACCCGGACAGAGGAGCGCACTTGGCCCAGGTGCTGTTTGTACCACCCGTCAGAATTCGCCATCGGTGGACTGCCGGACGAGAACAGGTGGCACAGAAGGGCGCGGCGAAGCAGAAATACCCCGTTCGGGTGATTACGACTGACAGCGTCTTGTCACCCGTTCGGAGGTGTGGGTCACTGAGAGTGTGAAACCGGCGGGCTGCCCATCCCCGTGCCGGGGGAGCGTTGAGACAGGCAGCGGCTGCCGGTTTTCTCCATGCCCATGGGAACGGCACAGGCTACCGTGCGCTCGGCCCTGTGAGTCGGCGCGACTCTCTGTCCGTGCACCCCGGTCCCGGCAGCATTCCGGAGCCGACTTCTCCCACGTCTGAAGTGCCCGAAAGGGCTGACGGCGCTCGTTTGCTGGCGGCTCTGCCTCTGCGAAGGGGCGGACGGCGACTGGCCATTCCACCGGTTCCTCGCAGGTCCCCATCAGAGAGCAAGGAGTATCGGCATGCCCATCTCTCCGAATCAGGGTTCCACCGGCGGAGGAACGCTGGTGACCATCACCGGAACCAACCTCGCCAACACCAGCGCGGTGACGTTCGGCACCAGGCAGGCGACGAACGTCACCAATGTCTCACCGACCCAGGTGACCGCGGTCTCCCCTTCGGGGACCGGCACGGTCGGGGTCACCGTGACCACCCCGGGAGGGACGAGCAACCCGGTGCCGTTCTTCTACGTCGGCGCCCCGTTCAAGTCCTCGCTGAGCTCCAGCTCCGGACCGCTGGCCGGTGGGAACTCCATCACCGTCCGCGGCGCCGGCCTCTCGACAGCGACCAGCGTGTCCTTCGGGGGGGTCACCGCGACCCCGACCGTGAACTCCGACAGTTCCCTCAGCGTGGTCGTACCGGCGGGCGCTGCGGCCGGACCGGTGGCGGTGAGCGTGACGACCGCCGGCGGCACCAACAACGGACTGTCCTACACCTACGTCGACGACCCCACGATCGGAACCATCAACCCCAACTCGGGGTCGACCTCCGGCGGAACGGCGGTGACCATCACCGGCACCAACCTGGACAGCACCACCTCGGTCACCTTCGGTGGTAATGCGGCACCGTTCTCCGCCATCAGCCCCACCACCCTGTCCGCGGTCACCCCGCCCGGTACGGCCGGTGCCGTCGACGTCGTGGTGACCAACCCCTCCGGGGCCGCAACCGCGGCCGGCGGCTTCACCTACGTCACCGGCCCCGGCATCTGATCCGGCAGCCCGGCACGGGGAGACACCCGACAGCCGCCCGGGTGGCAGTTCCCCTCCCCCGGGCGGCTACCGCCCGCCATCAGCATCTGTGGCTGATCCGATCTGTATGCGGATTCGTCCGCAGCATCGCGTGAAGGAGTTCAGTGATGGCCGCCCCTGTCGTCTCCTCGGTCAGTCCCAGCCAGGGGCCGCTGGCCGGCGGGACCACCGTCACGGTGACCGGTACCGGCTTCACCGGCGCGACAGCCGTCCAGTTCGGCAGTAGTGCCGCCGCCTCGTTCACCGTCCTGAGCAGCACCCAGATCAGCGCGGTGACGCCTGCCGGCTCCGGCACGGTCAACGTCGCCGTCACCACAAGCCAGGGCACCAGCACGCAGTCCGTTTCCTACACCTATGTCGCGGCCCCCTCCGTGTCGTCTCTGGCGCCCGGTCAGGGCCCGACCTCGGGGGGAACGTCGGTGACGCTGACAGGCACCGGTTTCACCGGCGCCGGCGCGGTCCGCTTCGACGCGACCCCGGCGGCATCGTTCGCCGTTTTCTCCGCCACACGGATCATCGCGGTGACCCCTGTCCACCCGGCTGGTGCCGCGGCGGTCACGGTGACCACACCCGGCGGCACCAGCAGCCCGGACGATCCCAACACCTACTTCTACTACGCCGCACTGCCGTCCCTGACCGACGTCGCGCCCCCATCCGGGGCCTCAGCCGGCGGCACCCTGACGACACTGACCGGCAACGGACTCGTCGGCGCCACGGCGGTCCGCTTCGACACGACCCCGGCGGCATCGTTCACCGTCGTCTCCGCCACACAGATCACCGCCGTGACCCCTGCCCACGCAGCCGGTGCCGCGGCGGTCACGGTGACCACCCCCGGCGGCACCAGCAACCCTGTGAGCTACGTCTACCTCGACGCCCCCACTCTGGTCTCCCTGGCACCGGACCGGGGGCCCACATACGCGGGAACCGCCGTCACGCTGACCGGGACGAATCTCGCCGCGACCACTGGCGTACGGTTCGGCACCACCGCCGCCTCCTTCACCGTGCTCTCTCCCACCAGCATCACCGCTGTCGCCCCCACGGGAGCCGCCGGAGCAGTCGCCGTCACGGTTCTCACCCCCGCCGGCGTCAGCAACGGGCTGACCTACACCCGCTTCGCAGGCCCCGCCGTCTGACCTGCGGGCAGCTGCCGCAGGCAGGAAGCGAAGTAAATGTCTGCGGTATTGCCGGGCGGTCACGGCGCGCAATAGGCAAACGCAGTGATGGAATAGCTCTGGGTGGCAGAGATGTTATGGAATTCCACTGTCCAGCTGTCACCCTTGGTCGCGGTCTGACTTTGGTAGCTGTTTACAGGGATGACCTCATCGCCCCCGAGCCAACCACCGGAAATGGCCTTCTTACCGGTCCCACAGGCGGAGACCAAGGTCGACGTCTCCCTAGGCAGCAGCGTCACACCTGCTTCGGGTCCCTGGGAGACGCTGGCGGTGCCAGGGGACCCCTGTGGCCCGGTGTCGCCTTGTGGTCCGGCAGGTCCGGTGTCGCCCTGCGGTCCCGCAGGTCCGATGTCACCTTTCGGCCCCGCAGGTCCGGTCTGGCCCTGCGGTCCGGCAGGACCGGCATCACCCTTCGGCCCCGCAGGTCCGGTCTGGCCCTGCGGTCCGGCAGGACCGGCATCACCTTTGGGCCCCGCAGGACCTGCATCACCCTTCGGCCCCGCAGGGCCTTGGGGCCCGGTGGGTCCTGGCGGCCCTGACGGCCCTGGGAGCTCCGGCTCCCCGCACAGCGGCACGGAGCTCGAGACTCTGACGTAACGGGCAGCCACCCAGCCCGAGCGGTCGGCAAGCCTGTACCACCACCTCGTGTCTCTGCCGGCACTCTCGCCCGGTGACTCGCATGAGATGTCGATCCGTGCCCCGCGGGGATATCTACCCAACTCGGCGGACTCTGGCATCGGTCTGGCGCGGATGCTCAATCCACCCCTTGCGGTGACAGTCCCGCGAATGGCCGCACGAAGGGCGTTCCGCTCTGTCTGCGAGGCAGCAACCTTTGAGCTCACCGTGTCCGTCGGCCCCCGAACCGCCGATACGGGGACCTGTAACTGATGCGCGGCGCCGATGCCCATTGCTGCCAGAACCAGCGACGAGATCACAATCTTTCTCATCGGTAACCGTCACGCCTTCCACTGCCTGTCCGCGATTAAGTGAGATGAGAAGATCAAAGCGCAATTGCCGTCGGCAAAGCCGGTATGACACGGACGAAACGACGCCCCTCGGACACCTCACCGACGCGAGGGGGGCAGAGCGCGAAGAGCTGAGCCGGGGTGCGGCGGCCGGGCACGGGGCCGGAGTCCCCCACACCGACCCGCCCGGCAACCCGCAGCCAGTGCCTCGACCGCCGGCCGGCTGATCGTGGCCCGGTCCTCAGCCGTCCGACGACTGGTCGTCCTCCTTCAGTTCCTCCGGGCACGCGGTCCCTCGCGGCAGCTGATACGGCGCCGCCAGACGGTAGGTGCCCGGCCGGGGTGCCAGGAGTTCTGTCCACTTGTCGCCCCAGATGTCCTCGGGGGCTTCCATCAGGCAGCCGTTGACGTTGTCGTACGTCTTCGGGGTGCCCTGGGGGCGGTGTTTGGAGGCATCCGTCTCCTGCGGCGGCTTCACGCCCTTGCCCTCGGTGTCGACCAGGCCCAGCCATGGCGAGTACGGGACGCGGATGAGGACGCGGCCCGCCTTCTTCACCTGGATCGTCAACTCGCCCTGTTCCGCCCGGTCGACCACCGCCGGTGGATCCGCCAGCGGGGTCGGGTCCGTCACCGCGAACAGCTGCCAGTTGGCGTCGCCCCAGATCTGCTTCAGGTACGGCATGCCGCGCTGCACGAGCTCGCGTTCGCGTTCGCCGCCGTCGCCGTCGGGCTCGCCCTTCGGCAGCACCACGTAGTGCACGGCCCAGCGCTGCAGCCAGGCGTGGTAGTTCGCCGAGTTCAGCGTGTCGTCGTAGAAGAGCGGGTTGCGTTCCATGTCGGCCTGGCGGTTCCAGCCGCGGGCCAGGTTGACGTATGGCGCCAGCGCGGAGGCCTCGCGGTGCGAGCGCGCCGGGACCACCTCTACGCGGCCCTTCTCCGCGCCGACCACCTGGAGCTGGTGGACCAGCGGCGCCAGCTCGTGCGCCCAGGACGCCGCCGGAGTGGTGTGGATGATGTCGTCGACCGTCTTGACGCCGATCCAGACGACGAAGCCGGTGAGCGCCACCACGACGGCGTACCACTTCCGGCTGCGCGGCACCGTGAACGGCAGCGCCGCGACCAGCGCCACCCCCGCGAACAGCATCGCCAGGCGCGTGATGTTGGAACCGATCTGGGAGCTGATCAGCCAGACGAGCAGGACGGACAGCCCGTACACCGCCGCCGTGATCCGTACCGTCCGCCACTCCTTCGGCACCACGACCCATACCAGGGCCGAGAAGAGGAAGGGCAGGATCGTCGACGCCCAGGTCATCGGTTGGGTGCCGGAGAACGGGAACAGCCACGCGGACAGGGCCACCACGGCCGTGGGGGCCAGGCCCAGCGCCCACGCGCCGGGGCGGCGCTTCTGCAGGAACAGCGCCACCGCGACCAGGCCCACGAACAGGCCCGCCACCGGGGACGACATCGTGGCCAGCGCGGCCAGCGACGCCGCGGACAGCGCCTTCGCCCAGCGTTTGTGACGCCAGCGGTAAGGCCAGCAGAACACGGCCGCCGTCGCGCCCAGCGCGAACACCATGCCGAGGCCGAATGTGACGCGGCCCGAGATGGCGTTGCACAGGAGTCCGAACACCCCGGCGAGGGCCGGCCACCACGGCTCGCGGACGGCACGGCTGCGGATGAGGATCAGCGTCAGCAGGCCGGCCGAGGCCGTCCCGGCGATCATCATCGTCGTACGGACGCCGAGCACCGACATCAGGTACGGCGACACGACGCTGTACGACACCGGGTGCATGCCCCCGTACCAGGCGAGGTTGTACGCCGAGTCGGGGTGCCGGCCGACGAACTCCGCCCACGCGTCCTGCGCCGCGAGGTCCCCGCCACTGTTCGCGAAGGTGAAGAACCAGATGAGGTGCAGCACTCCGGCGAGGACCGTGACGGCGAGGGCGGGATGGCGACGGGCCAGGTCGGCCGCGCGGGAGGAGCCCAGACGGGCGGCCAGGGCGCGGAGGGGTCCCGATGCCTTCGGAGCGTCCTGGACGGGAGGCTGGGGGTCGGTGGCCGGGGCTGCGGGAACCGGGGGCGCCGGGGTCGGGACCGGGGCCTGGGGAACCTGTCGGGCCGGTGGGTCAGAGGTGGGTGCGCCCAGCGGTATTCGCGGTCCCGGTGAGCCGTCCGGGTGGTGTTCCCGGTCGGCGTCGTCGGCGTGTGTCGGCTCCGCTGTGGCCACCTGAAGGCACTCCCCGTGTCCCGTCTTCCGTTCTCGGTCGCGTCCCGTTCGCTCCCGCTTCACCGGCCGCGTCTCCGCGACCGGCGACCTGTCCCGATTCGTGACGCTAGCACGCACCCCGCCGAGGGGCCCCGGGGTGGGGCTCCGCGGCGGGGTGTGCGGGGTGCCGCTGTGTACCGGGGCGCCCGGTTCAGCCGAGGCGGGTCAGTTTGTCCTTGAAGCCCGGCTCGGCCAGGTCCTTCTGGAGAGCGACCGGGACCGTCACCGCGTGACTGGAACCATCGCCGACCGTGAGCTTGCCGACGACCTTGCCGGCCTTCGCCTCGTGCGGAACCGCCGTGCCGTCGTCACCGATCGACAGCTTGGTCCTCAGGCCCGGCCAGCCGACCGCCGTCAGGGTCTCGGTGGCCACCACCGGCGTCCTCCCGCCGAGCTGGTCGTCCACGTACCCGACGACTTCACCCTTCTTCACCACGATGGCGGCCGTCAGGCTCTGCTGGACGGTGTTGATCAGTTTCTGGCTGTCGGTCAGCGCGAGTTGCAGGCTGTCCCAGACGCGGCCGGTGTGGGCGTCCTGGTTGAGGACGGCGCCGTAGACCGTCCGCGTCTTGCCGTCGACCACCTTGGTCGCCGCCCACACCAGGTTGCCGCCGGCCGGGGTCGACGAACCGGTCTTCAGACCGATCACGCCGACCTGCCTCACCAGCAGGTCGTTGTTGTTGTATATCGGCTTGTCCAGGCCGGGGATGTCCGCCTTGGCCATCGCGACGATGCTGCGGAACACCTCGTTCTGCATGACCGCCTTCGCCAGCTTCAACTGGTCGACGGCCGTGCTCACGGTCGTCTTGTCCAGGCCGCTCGGGTCCGTGTACGTCGTGTGGGTCATGCCCAGCTTCTTCGCGGCGGCGTTCATCTTGCCGACGAAGGTCTGGTTGTCGGAGTCCCAGCGGGCCAGCAGCCGCGCGACGTTGTTCCCCGACGGGATCATCAGCATCTGCAGCATCTGCCGCTCGGTGAACTTCTGGCCCTTCTTCATGGCCGCCGTCGACTCGTCCTCCTTCTTCGAGTCGTCCTCGGCCTGCTGGTCGGCGGTGATGGTCGGGCCGCCCTGGTTCCCCGTGAGCGGGTGCCCCTGGAGCGTGACGTACGCCGTCATGATCTTGGCAACGCTCGCGATCGGCTTCGGGCTCTGCTGACCCTCGGTGCCGATCACGCCCACGCCCTCGACCTCTATGGCCGACTGGCCCTGGCCCGGCCAGGGCAGGTCGAGCTTCCCGCCCTTGAAGGTGTACGTTTCGCCGGCCGTCAGCACGAGGGCCGGGGCCGGCAGCGGACGGACGATCTGCGCGATCGCAAAGATGATCAGGAGCAGAACGACCAGTGGCGACCAGATCTTGATGCGCCGCACAACGGTGCGGACCGGAGTCTCCGGGGGCGGCGGGGTGTTGGTCAGCTCAGCGAGCAGATCCAGCGGCGGCTTGGGCGGGATCGGCTGCTGGGCGGTGCGCTCGGGTCCGACCTGGGGCATGGCGGTGGTCGCGTCGGCGGGGCCCGCGGCGGACTTCGGCCCCGTGGAGGCCGACTGCGCGGGTTTGGCCTGCGAACGACCGGCCGGCGCGGGTCCGGGGTCGTCCAGCGACTTCAACGGGACGAACTTGCTGGTGCGTTCGGCGTCGGACTCGGGCTTGTCCGACTTGGCCGACCTGTCCACCCAAGAAGGGCCGGACCTCTCGGAGGGCTTGGCGTCGCCCACCTTGAGCATGGTGGTGGGCTGGTCGACGGCGGGCGGCCGCACGGCCTTGAAGACGGCGGTGGGCTGGTCTATGGGAGGTTCGGGGTCCTTCTTGTCGTCCGAGTCGGAGTCGGACATGGGCCCGGAGTCGGACATGGGCCCGGAGTCGGAGTCGCCCTCTGCCTCCGATTCCTTCCCTTCTTCCTCTTCGCCCTCTTCTTCAGCCTCTTCGTCGTCTTGCTTCTTTTCCTGCCCTGGCCGCTCTCCTTCGGACTCGGAGAGGTCTTCGGGCCCGCTCTCGGCTTCGGAGGTCGCAGGCTCGGCGTCGCCGGCGTCGGTGTCGTCGGTGTCGCCCTCTTCGGCGGCCCCCTCGGCCTCCGGCTCCCCTTCGGGAGCGTCGACGTCGGAAGACCCGCCCTGGGGCTCCTCCGGCGACTCCCGCTCGGGCTCCGCCCCGGCCTCCGCCCCGGACTTCTCCTCGACCGCGTCCTCCTCGGCGCTCCGCACCCAAGAGGCCAGCGCCGCACGCTCCCGCGCCTCGCCGTCGACCCCCTCGGCACCGGAGTCCGCCGTGTCCGCGGGACCCGTGCCCTCCTCGGTCTCCTCGGCCTCCTCAACAGCCGTACCGGCGGAGCCTCCTCGCAGCGACTTGGTCGAGATCACCGTCGTAGCCTGGTCGACCCGCACCTTCTCGCCGGTCAGCGCGAGCCTCGGGTCGCGTCCGGCCTTGGCCGGCCCCGGAACCGGAGCCCCGCTCCCCGACGTCGTCTCCGCCGACGACCCCTGCTGCTTCGACCTGTCGGGGGACTCGCCCGCCACCGATGCCTCCTCCGTGCGCCGCGCACCCACGTGCGCGCCTTGCCCAACCGTGAACCGCCGCCCGGACACCGCTGCCCGAACCATGTACCAGTGTCCTGTGTGAGGGATTGACCCCTGCGCTAGACGAGAACGACATACCTACCGGTTCCACTACATTCCGGTCACGCACCCTCGACAGACCAATGTGAGAGGGGTCACCCTGTCTCTCATCCACGCGGGGAGGCATGGATGGGCAGGAGCCGCAGAACACTTCCGGAGGAGCTTCTGCTGCTGGCACTGGACCCGGCCACGGGTACCACTGCGCAGCCGCAGTCGCTCGACCTCGGTCTGGCCGGAGCACAGCTAGTGGAGCTGGCGCTGGCCGGACGGATAGCCCCAGACGGGGATCGTATCGCCGTGGTGGTGCCACGGCCGACTGGAGATCCGACTTTGGACTGTGCTTTGGAGTTGCTGCGCAGGCGCGGCGCCCCGGTACGGGCGGTCCACTGGATCGGCGGGCCCCGTCTCGGGCTCCGCCAGACCTACCTCTCGCATCTGGAACGGTGCGGCATGGTCCACGCCGTGCCCGGCCAGATGTGCGGGGTGTTGCCGACGACTCGGTACCAGGCGACCGACACCGCCATCAGCCGGGAGATCAGGTCCCGGCTGGATTCCGCGATCCGTACCGGCGTTCCGCCGGACCCGCGGACCGCGGCGCTTGCCGCACTGGCCCACGCGGTCGGTCTCGGCAAGCACCTGTACCCGGGCAACGAGGGCCGCTCGTCCCGTTCCCGGCTGCGGGATCTGATCAGGCACGACCCCATGGGCGGCCTCGTGGCGCACGCCGTGATGGACGTCCAGAACGGCGCGGGCGCACAGCCGCGCCGCAACCCGGCCGCCGGCGCCAGGTCCGCGGCGGAACCCGTCCGCGGTGTTCCGATGCAGCCACGCCACGGATCCATGGCGCGCGTCGTCGCCCACTGAGCCGAGGCCCCACGGCTCAGCGGCACGACGGCACGCCCCCTGCCGAACCAGCGGAATCGGTACGGCAGGACAGCGGGACCGCAGTGTGCGGCGCCCGCAAGCAGTCCCCGAGACCCGTTCGGGAGCCGCCCGGCCGCGCGGGGTGGTAAGACCGTACGTCCTTATGCGACGACACGGCCTCACCGCCCCGCGCGGCCGCATGCGTACGCCCCCACCTGCCAAGGGGGTCACCGCGTACGGGATTCCGTACGAGGGGCGCCGGACTGTTCGATATCCGCGGTGCCGTGGGCCCCAGTTCGGACCAAGAGCCGCCCAATGGGCCCGCGGTCGCCGCATATCCGCGGTTTCCCAGCGGTAGGAAGCACCTTGGTGGCAATCTGCTCAGCAGCAGATACGCAAAGTAGAGGCACGCAGCCGGAGGTGCACGTCCGTGGCGTCGAATGTCAATCCCACCGTCCGGCGGCGCCGGCTGGGCCAGGAACTGCGCCGGCTCCGGGAGCTCAAGGGCATGACCGCCGAAGAGGTGGCCGAGCGGCTGCTGGTGTCGCAGTCGAAGATCAGCCGTCTGGAGAACGGCCGCCGCAGCATCAGCCCGCGTGACGTCCGGGACCTGTGCGGAGTCTACGAGGTCGAGGACCAGCGTGTCGTCGAATCGCTGATGGAGATGGCCCGCGACTCCCGCCAGCAGGGCTGGTGGCACGCGTTCGGGGACATCCCCTACAGCGTCTACATCGGCCTCGAGACCGATGCGGAGTCGCTGCGCGTCTACGAGCCTCAGATCATCACCGGCCTGCTGCAGACCCGTTCGTACGCCGAGGCGCTCATCCAGGGCGCGCTGCCCGAGACGTCGCCGGCCGACATCGACAAGCGCGTCCAGGTGCGGATGCGCCGCCAGGAACGTATCTCCGCCGAGAACAACCCGCTGCGCCTGTGGGTGGTGCTGGACGAGGCGGCGCTGCGCCGGCGCGTGGGCGACAACATGGTGATGCGGGAGCAGTTGGAGCACCTGGCGGAGATGTCCCGGCTGCCACACGTCACCGTGCAGGTGCTGCCGTTCGAGGTGGGGGCGCATCCCGGTGTCAACGGCCACTACGCGATCCTGGAGTTCGCGGACGCGGCCGACTCGAGCGTGGTGTACCTCGAGGGCGTCACCAGCGACCTGTACCTGGAGAAGGCGCAGGACGTGCAGAAGTACGCCGTGATGTACGAGCACCTGCGGGCACAGGCCCTCAATGTGGAGCAGTCCCGCAAGTTCATCGAGGACGCGGCCAAGAGCTACGCCTCCTGAGCCAACGGGCCAGCGAGCGGCGGATCTTACACCCGTGGATAATCCCGGCGTAAGACCCCGCTGGAATATGCCACCCGGTCGAGTGAACGGCCCCTCCGGACAGGGATGTTGCCGAGTAGCGTCGATCACGCCACCAGTCAACAAGTTGGCGCGATTCGCATCGCGGAATCCGTAAGGGGCCCGCGGTGCGGTCACAGCAACTCAGCAACTCGCTACCGGAGTGAACATGGCTGTTCTTCAGGGGGCCACGGCAACGTGGACCAAGTCGTCGTACTCGGCCGGAAACGGCGCCTGCGTCGAGGTCAAGTCGCCCCTTCCTTCGGCGCTGATGGTCCGCGACTCGAAGGTCACCGAAGGGCCCGTCCTGGCCTTCCCCGCCGACGCCTGGAACACGTTCGTGGCGTCGATCAAGTAGTGCCGAGCGGCACCACCACGCCCACGACAGAGCCCTCTCGACTGGCCCGCCGTCCCGGCCGAGGGGGCTGCGTTCTTCGGCGGCCCGGTTCGCCTCCGGGGCGCGTCAGTCGGTTCCGCGGAGCCGATCCACGTACCGGTCCGTCCCCGGCACCGTGGGAATGAACGGCGCGACCAGCTCCACCCTGCCCAGGCCGCTCTCCGCGACGGCCCCGTCCAGTCCCGTCGCCGTCGTGCGCGACGGCGGCAACGCCGTGCTCGGGGCGCGTACGGAGGCGCACCTCGCCAAGACCGCCGTCGCGCTCGACCCGGACGGCGCGCACACGGCGTACCGGGCGACCGACATCACCGACGAGACGCAGTGCGAGGCGCTCGCGGCGCTCGCGGTGGAGCGGTTCGGGAGGATCGACGCGGTGGTCCACGTCGCGGCCTGGGACAGCTACTTCGGCGGCCTCCAGGACGCGGATTTCGCCACCTGGCAGTCGGTCATCGACGTGAACCTGCTCGGGACGCTGCGGATGACACGGGCCTGCCTGCCGAGTCTGAGGACGTGCGGCGGCTCGGTCGTCTTCATCGGCACACAGAGTCGTCGGTGGCCGCGCCCTCCCAGGTGCGGCAGGCGGCGTACGCGGCGTCGAAGGGGGCGCTGACCAGCGCGATGTACTCGCTGGCACGGGAACTCGGCCCGTACCGGATCCGGGTCAACACGGTTCTGCCCGGCTGGATGTGGGGGCCGCCCGTCGAGGCGTACGTGCGTTTCACCGCCCACACCGAGGGCGTGCCGGAGGCGGAGGTGAGAAAGCGCCTCACCGACCGCATGGCGCTGCCGGACCTGGCCACGGACGGCGACGTGGCGGACGCGGCGGTGTTCCTGGCCTCCGACCGGGCGCGCGCGATCACGGGCCAGTCCCTGCTGGTGAACGCGGGTGAGCTGATGCGATGACCCGCGGCTTCGAGCAGTGAGCTGAACGGGCATGTACGCACCCGGCCGGTAATAGCCCTTGTCGGCCATGTACATGAACAGCTCTCAGCCAACAGAACGATTTTGCCTTCCCTTGACCAGTACGCCGGTTGTCGTGCTCATGCGCCGGAACCCACCATGAGCGGGCAGTTCGGCAGGGAGGGAGGGGCACATGAACGGGTTCGACTGGGCCGTCCTGGTCGCGTACTTCGGCGTGATGACCGCGATCGGCGTCTGGTCCCACAAACGCGTGGACGACGTCAGCGACTTCTTCACCGCGGGCGGCAGGATGCCGTGGTGGCTGTCCGGCATCTCGCACCACATGTCCGGCTACAGCGCGGTGATGTTCACGGGGTACGCCGGCATCGCCTACACCTACGGCATCACCTCCTACGTCACCTGGGCCCTGCCCATCGCCATCGGCGTGCTGATCGGCGCCAAGCTGTTCGCGCCCCGCCTGAACCGGCTGCGTTCACGGCTGCGCGTGGCCTCGCCGCTGGAGTATCTGAAGGACCGCTACAACGTGCCCACGCAGCAGGCGCTGGCCTGGTCCGGCATCCTGCTGAAGATCGTGGACGTGGGCGCGAAGTGGGCGGCGATCGCCACGCTGCTGAGCGTCTTCACCGGAGTGACGATCACCCAGGGCATCATCATCACCGGTGGCATCACGGCGGTGTACTGCACGATCGGCGGTCTGTGGGCGGACGCGCTGACCGAACTGGGCCAGTTCGTCATCCAGTTGCTGGCGGGTCTGGCCATGCTCGTCATCGCGCTGCACAAGATCTCCGAGCAGGGCGGTCTGTCGAAGGCGCTGGACTCGCCGAAGCTGGACGGTCACGGGCACGGGTTCGCGGGGCCCTACATGACGGTCTTCTTCATCTCCTACCTGTTCATCAAGCTGTTCGAGTACAACGGCGGCATGTGGAACCAGGCCCAGCGCTACATGGCGACGGGCAGCGCGAGGCAGGCGACCCGGTCCGCTCTGCTGTCGGCGGGCCTGTGGTTCGTCTGGCCGGTCATCCTCTTCATCCCGATGTGGCTCTCCCCTCTCCTGGTCACCGCGAAGAAGCCGGACGGCTCGGACGCGTACGGCCTGATGACCGAACAGCTGTTGCCGCACGGGCTGCTGGGCCTGGTCGTCGTGGGCTTCTTCTCACACACGATGGCCATGTGCTCCTCCGACGCCAACGCGATCGCGGCCGTGTTCACGCGGGACGTGGTGCCGGTGCTGTCGAAGGCGGCGCGCTCGTGGAACACGCGGACGGGCCTGATCGCGGGCCGCGTGACGACGGTCGCGTTCCTCGGCCTGTCGATGGCGGTGGCGACGCAGGTCAACTCGCCCACCTTCAAGGACATCATCACGGTCGTCATCAAGTGGGTGGCCGGCCT
The DNA here is from genome assembly GCF_002920635.1 of Streptomyces sp. Ru72. Lineage (GTDB taxonomy): Bacteria > Actinomycetota > Actinomycetes > Streptomycetales > Streptomycetaceae > Streptomyces. The sequence goes on from NZ_PQSR01000004.1 coordinate 69,166, forward strand.
GATGGGTCCGATCGCGATCCCGTTCATCCTCGGTCTGCTGCGCCCGTTCCGTAAGTCGGGCCCGACGGCGGCGCTCGTCAGCTGGGGCGCGGGTCTGCTGGCGTTCTTCTTCGTCAACTACAACCTGGACTTCTCCCAGCGCACGGACGTGAAGCTGGAGTACCAGGTGGCGCTGCCGATGGTGATCTCGCTGGTCCTTTACGTCCTGATCGGGCTGGTGAAACCGGAGGACACGCCCGAGCGTGACTCGATCATCGAGAAGATCAACACCGACGACGACGGGGCGGCGGTGCCGGTGCCGACTCCGGGTACCGCCAGCCCGTCCGGGGTCTGAGCGCCAGGACGCCGCGGCCGACGGGGTCCTGAGCCGGAGCCCCTGGGCGGTGGCCTGGGCGACGGCGCCTACGCCCGGGGGTACCGCTCCAGCCACCCCGGCGCAGACCCCGTGGGGCTGTGCAGCGCGGCGCCCTGCGTCATCTCCATCGCGAAGTCGTCCGCCAGGACCAGCATCGTGGGACGGCCCTCCAGCTCGGCCAGCCAGGCCGGCGGGAGGGCCGTCTCGCCGTGCAGCGCCCCCAGCAGGCCACCGGTCAGGGCTCCCGCCGCCCCCGAGGGACCCCCCTGGTTCACGGCGAGGCACAGCGCGTGCCGGACGTCCTCCCCCACCACCGTGCAGTAGACGGCGACCGCCAGCACCCCGGCCGCCGTACCGTCCCCGGCCAGTTCCTCGATCCGGTCGGGCGTCGGCATGCCCTGCCGCACCGCCCCCAGCGCGTGCTGCAAGGCGTCCGCCACCTGCTGCTGCCCCGGCCGCGGGGCGAGCAGTGCCAGGGCCCGCTGCACGCCCGCGTCGGGGCCCTCCCCGCGCGCCAGCGCGTGCAGGATCACGGCGTACGCGCCCGCCGCGAGGTACGCCGTGGGGTGCCCGTGCGTCTGCGCCGCGCACTCGATCGCCAGTTGCAGCACGAGTTGCGGCTCCCACCCGACGAGCAGCCCGAACGGCGCGGAGCGCACCGCGGCTTCGGGCCCCTGATCCCCCGGGTTCTTCGGCGCGTCCAGCGTGCCCATCGTGTCGTCGCCGAGGCCGAGCAGACAGGCCCGGGCCGGCGAGCGCCGGGCGTACAGCCACTCCTCGCGGGCCAGCCAGCCGTCCTCCTTGCGCCGCTCGTCGGGACCCCAGTCCCGCTGGGTGGCCGCCCAGCGCAGATACGCCCGGTGCAGATCGGTCGGCGGGTGCCAGGCGCCCGTGTCACGGCGGACCTGGGCGCGGATGAGCCCGTCCACGGAGAACAGGGTGAGTTGCGTGTGGTGCGTGATCGCGCCACGCCGGCCGTGCCCGAACGCCAGGTCCGTCAGCCCCTGCGGCCCGTGGGCCTGCCGGATCTCCTCCAGGGTGAGCCCGTCGACCGGCGCGCCCAGGGCGTCGGCGACGGCCACACCGAGCAGCGTGCCGCGCACCCGGCTGCGGAAGTCCTGCTGCTCGGTGCGCCCCCAGAGCGCACCGGCTGTCGCAACCACCCCAGACCTCCTCACCGCACCGCACGCACCTCACACGCGCAGCACTGTAATCGAGCGGGAGCGCCCGGCTCAGGGCTGCGGAACGTCATGCACACCACACTTGCGTGACCGCCCGAAAATCCTCTGTGAGCGGCCGAAAGCCGTCTCCATAGTTGGATCATGGCCGAAACATCGAGAAGCCCCCACACCCGGTCCGCGCTCCCCCTCGCCGCGACCCTCCTCACCGGCACGGTCGCCCTCTACATCGCGCTCGTCGCGTTCGGGAACATCACCGACTTCGGCACCAACCAGCAGTTCGTCCGGCACGTCCTCGCGATGGACACCACCTTCAGGGACGACGACCTGATGTGGCGCGCCATCACCTCGCACGCCTGGGAGGACGCCGCCTATGTGGCGATCATCGTCTGGGAGGCGGCCGCCGCGTTGATCCTGATCGCCGCGACCTGCCTTTGGGCCCGCCGCCACCCGCGCGCCCGGTGGTTCTCGGACATCGGCCTGCTGATGCTCCTGCTGCTCTTCGGCGCCGGGTTCGTCGCGATAGGCGGCGAGTGGTTCGCGATGTGGCAGTCCAAGACCTGGAACGGCCTGGACGCGGCCGTCCGGGTCATCGTCCTGACCGGGGTGGTGCTGCTGGTGACGCACCTGCCGGGGGCGACTCGGGACGAGGGCTGAGCGGTCGTCGGAGAGGCCCCCGGCACGGGACGTGCCGGGGCGCTCAGTTCTCCAGCACCGGCAGCAACTCCGGCAGATGCCCGTCGGACGCCGCCGCCGCCCGCTGCCGTTCCTCCGAAACCTCGCCGTAGACCGTCGTGCGCGGCCTGGCCGGACGGCCGGCCGCCTCCGCGACCGCGACCAGATCCCTGATCGACTTGTAGGAGCCGTAGGAGGAGCCCGCCATGCGGGAGATCGTCTCCTCCATCAGGGTGCCGCCCAGGTCGTTCGCGCCGGAGCGGAGCATCTCCGCCGCACCCTCCGTGCCCAGTTTCACCCAGCTTGTCTGGATGTTGGGGATGTGCGGGTGCAGCAGCAGGCGTGCCATCGCCGTGACCGCGCGGTTGTCCCGCATCGTCGGGCCGGGGCGGGAGATGCCCGCCAGGTACACCGGGGCGTTGGTGTGGATGAAGGGCAGTGTGACGAACTCCGTGAAGCCGCCCGTCCGCTGCTGGATACCGGCGAGGGTGCGCAGATGGCCCAGCCAGTGACGGGGCTGGTCGACATGGCCGTACATCATCGTCGACGAGGAGCGGATGCCCAGTTCGTGCGCCGTCGTGACCACCTCGATCCAGGTCGCCGTCGGCAGCTTGCCCTTCGTCAGGACCCAGCGGACCTCGTCGTCCAGGATCTCCGCCGCCGTGCCGGGGATCGTGTCGAGGCCCGCCTCCTTCGCCGCCGTCAGCCACTCGCGGATCGACATGCCGGTGCGGGTCGCCCCGTTGACCACCTCCATCGGGGAGAAGGCGTGCACGTGCATGCCGGGGACGCGGGACTTCACCGCCTTCGCGATGTCGAAGTACGCCGTCCCGGGCAGGTCCGGGTGGATGCCGCCCTGCATGCACACCTCGACCGCGCCCACGTCCCATGCCTGCTGGGCGCGGTCCGCGACCTGCTCGAGGGAGAGCGTGTAGGCGTCCGCGTCCGTGCGGCGCTGCGCGAACGCGCAGAAACGGCAGCCGGTGTAGCAGACGTTCGTGAAGTTGATGTTCCGGGTGACGATGTACGTCACGTCGTCGCCGACCGCCGACTTGCGCACGTCGTCCGCGATGCGGGTGAGCGCGTCCAGCGCCGGGCCGTCCGCGTGCAGCAGCGCCAGCGCCTCGTCGTCGGTGAGCCGCGTGGGGTCGTCGGCGGCCGTGCGCAGCGCCGCACGTACGTCCGCTTCGATCCGCTGCGGTGCCATACCGGGCGCCGCCGCCTCCCGCAGCGCCTCCCAGTCGCCGTACACCTCGTCGAAGTCGTCCCGCCGGTCGCCCGTACGGCCGTCGCTGTCGATCGTGCGGTGCAGGTCGGTGCGGCCGGCCGCGACGAACACCTCCTCGGGCTCCTGCCAGGGGTGCCCCTCGACCATGGCGTCCTCACGCGCCAGGCCGGTCTCCGGGTCCACCAGCGCCGCCACGTGGGGGCGCAGGCGGGGGTCCAGCCAGGGCTCCCCGCGCCGGACGAACTCCGGGTACACGCACAGGCGTTCCCGCAGTGCGAAGCCCGCCGCCGCGGAACGCTCCCGCAGCCGCTCGATCTGCGGCCAGGGCCGCTCGGGGTTCACATGGTCGATGGTCAGCGGCGACACCCCGCCCCAGTCGTCGATGCCGGCGCCGATGAGCCGCTCGTACTCCCCGTCGACCAGGTTCGGCGGTGCCTGCAGACAGGCGGAGGGGCCCATGATGTGCCGGGCCACGGCCACCGCGGCGACCAGCTCGTCCAGTTCCGCGTCCGGCATCCCGCGCATCGCGGTGTCCGGCTTGGCGCGGAAGTTCTGGATGATCAGCTCCTGGATGCCGTGGTAGGCGCGGGACACCTTCCGCAGCGCGAACAGCGACTCGGCGCGCTCCTCGTACGTCTCGCCGATGCCGATGAGGAGACCGGAGGTGAAGGGGACGGAGGAGCGGCCGGCGTCCTCCAGCACCCGCAGGCGGACCGCCGGTTCCTTGTCGGGGGAGCCGTAGTGGGGGCCGCCCGGCTCCGACCACAGCCGCGTCGCCGTCGTCTCCAGCATCATGCCCATCGACGGGGCGACCGGCTTGAGCCGCTGGAAGTCGGTCCAGGACATCACACCGGGGTTGAGGTGCGGCAGCAGGCCCGTCTCCTCCAGGATCCGGATCGAGATGGCCCGTACGTAGGCGATCGTGTCGTCGTAGCCGTGCGCGTCCAGCCACTCCCGCGCCTCGGGCCAGCGGTCCTCCGGCTTGTCGCCGAGGGTGATCAGGGCTTCCTTGCAGCCCAGGGCCGCGCCCTTGCGGGCGATGTCGAGGACCTCGTCCGGGGACATGAACATCCCGTGCCCGGCGCGGCGCAGCTTGCCCGGCACGGTGACGAAGGTGCAGTAGTGACACTTGTCGCGGCACAGGCGCGTCAGGGGGATGAAGACGCTCTTCGAGTAGGTGATGACACCGGGCCGGCCGGCGGCCTCGAGGCCCGCGTCGCGCACCCGGGCGGCGGACGCGGCCAGGTCGTCGAGGTCCGCGCCGCGGGCCTGGAGCAGCACCGCGGCTTCGGCGACGTCGAGCGCGACACCGTCTCGGGCGCGTTTGAGGGCGCGACGCATGGAGTTCTCGGTGGGGCCGGTTCCGGAGGTCGCGGAAGTCGTCATCCCTCGAGCATACGTATGCGTTGATCAGGTCATACAGGGCGTACGTGCGTCGGTGGGGCGGTTCTCCCCTTACAGGGTGTCACTGGTTGCCGTGACCATCCGCTGTTACGCCGGCACCTGGCTGCCGATCGGCTCCCCGTGCACCGGAGTTCACGGATGAGCACCACAGCGGTGTGCGCCATCCCTGGACAGCCTGGACACCCCTGTCACCGGACGCGTCGGGAGCAGCAGCATGGGCGAGGACGACCTGGGCAACGGCATGGCAAGACGCGCACTGTCCGTGACGGGTGCGGCCGCCGCGCTTTACTTTGGGAACCGTGAGCTTCTCCGAGGGCCCCGCCGCCGAAGCGGCCGACAACCAGGAGACGAGGACGGTGCGCGGCACGCTGCCCACCGGCTCCCCCGACTTCGTGTACCTGCCCGTCGACGTCCCCGAGGGCGTCCGTGAGATCCACGTCGCCTACACCTACGACAGGCCGTCCGTCCCGGCCGGCACCCCGGGCAACGCCCTGGACATCGGCATCTTCGACGAGCGCGGCACCGATCTGGGCGGCGAGGGCTTCCGCGGCTGGTCCGGCGGCGCGCGCAGCGATTTCTTCGTCCGCGCCGACGACGCGACCCCCGGCTACATCCCGGGCCGCATCCGCCCCGGCACCTGGCACATTGTGCTGGGCCCGTACACGGTGGCGCCGCAGGGCCTGACGTACGAGGTCACCATCACGCTCACCCACGGCGCGCAGAGCGAGACGCCGAAGCCCGTGTACCCGCCATCCCGGGCCGAGGGCCGGGGCCGCGCCTGGTACCGCGGGGACTGCCATCTGCACTCCTGGTACTCCGACGGCCGCCGCACGCCCGCCGAGATCGCGGCGCTGGCCCGGGCGGCCGGCCTGGACTTCATCAACAGCGCCGACCACAACACGCACGCCTCGCACGCCCACTGGGCCGACCAGGCGGGCGACGACCTGCTGATCATGACGGGCGAGGAGGTGACGACCCGCAACGGCCACGTGGTGGCGCTGGGCACCGACCCGGGCACGTTCATCGACTGGCGCTACCGGGCCCGCGACAACCGCTGGGCCCGCTTCGCCCAGCAGATCCGCCGCGCGGGCGGCCTGGTCGTCCCGGCGCATCCGCACGCCACCTGCGTCGGCTGCGGCTGGAAGTTCGGCTTCGGCGAGGCGGACGCGGTGGAGGTGTGGAACGGCCCCTACACCCCGGACGACGAGGTGACGCTCGCGGAGTGGGACAACACGCTGGTGGCGTCGGTCCGGGAGGGCCACGGCCGGTGGCTGCCGGCGATGGGCAACAGCGACGCGCACCGCGACCCGGACGCGGTGGGCACCCCGCAGACGGTGGTCCTCGCCGACGACCTGACCCGCGAGGCCGTCCAGGAGGGCCTCCGCGCGGGCCGCTCCTACGTCGCCGAGTCGAAGAACGTCTCCCTGGCCCTCACCGCCTCGGGCAGCCGCGGCGAGCACGCGGGCATCGGCGAACGGCTGCGGGTGGACCGCGACACCCCGGTCACGGTCCGCCTGGAGACGCGGGGCGCACCGCGCTGCACGATCCGCTTCGTCACCGACCAGGGCGTGCTGTTCACGAGCGACCCGCTCCCGGTGTCCGGCTCGGGCACGGCCGAATGGCGTACGACTCCGGCCCACGCGGCCTACGTCCGCGCCGAGCTGCGGCACGAGGCGGCGGCGGGCCCGGTGCCGGGGGCGCTGGCCGCGTTCACCAACCCGATCTTCCTGGGCGGGGCGTGAACGCATCCGCAGGGCGCGCGGCCGTTCTCCGCGCGCCCCGTCCCCGGTCTGCGAGACTGCGCGGAGTGCCCACCACTGTCCCGCCGTCCAGGAGAGCGAGGGACGATGTCGGACGTCGCCGACCGCAAGTACCGTGCCGTCACGGCGTTCCAGCGCCGGATGAACCCGGTGCTGCGCCGCCTGCCCCTCCAGACGGTGCTGGAGACGACGGGCCGCGTGTCCGGGCTGCCGCGCCAGACCCCGGTGGGCGGCCGCCGCGTCGGGAACTCCTTCTGGCTGGTATCGGAATACGGCGGGAAATCCCAGTACGTCCGCAACATCCAGGCGAATCCACGCGTCCGGGTGCGCATCCTGGGCCGCTGGCACACGGGCACGGCCCACCTGCTCCCGGACGACGACCCCCGGGCCCGCCTGAAGCAACTGCCGCGCATGAACAGCATGGCGGTACGGGCCCTCGGGGCGCAGTTGCTCACGGTACGGGTGGACCTGGACGGCTAGGGGCGTTTCCGGAAAGGTTTGCCGGAAGGCTCGCGGCGTCCGGTGCTGGGGGTGCCCCCACGCCGTTCAGGCAGTGGGGGAGCATCGCGAGGCGGAGCACCGCCCGCGTACCGGATGTACGCGGGCGGTGCGACAACGCGGCGAGGTGCCGTGCCGGGCGTCGCGAGCCGGTGAACCTTTCCGGTCACAGCACTGGGGTCTTCCGTTCGGATCAACCCGGCCACACGACGGCCTGCAGCTCGCTGTACGCGTGCAGGGCGTAGGAGCCCACGTCACGCCCCACCCCGCTCTTCTTGAAGCCGCCGAACGGCGCCTCCATGTTGCGGCCGACCGTGTTGACCCCGACGCCGCCCGCGCGCAGCCGGTGCGCCACGCGGAAGGCGCGGGCCACGTCCCGCGACCAGACGTAGTCGATCAGGCCGTAGTCGGAGGCGTTGGCCAGGTCGATGCCCTCCTCCTCGTCGTCGAAGGGGAGCACCACGACCACCGGGCCGAAGATCTCCTCCCGGACCACCCGCATGTCGGGCGTGCAGTCCGCGAGGAGCGTGGGGGCGACGTAGAACCCGCGGTCGTGCGGCGGCCGTTCGCCGCCGGTGACCAGTCGTGCGCCCTCCTTGCGGCCCAGTTCGACGTAACGCTCCACACGGTCCCGGTGCGCCGCCGAGATCAGCGGCCCCACCACCGTGTCCCGCTCACGCGGATCACCGACCTTCACGTGGCGGGCGTACGCCGCCAGTCGGTCGACCAGCCGGTCATGCACGCCCCGTTGCGCGAGCACCCGCGTCGGCGCCGTGCAGATCTGGCCGCTGTAGAAGGAGAACGTGGTGCCGATTCCGGCCACCGCCGCGTCCAGGTCCGCGTCGTCGAAGACGAGCGCCGCGCCCTTGCCGCCCAGCTCCATCAGCTGCCGTTTCATGGACCGGCCGCACACCTCGGCGATGCGCTGCCCCACGGCCGTCGAGCCGGTGAGGCTCACCATGTCGACGTCCGGACAGTCCACGACCGCCTCCCCCCGGCCCGAACGCGGCCCGCAGCGCGTCGATCGCCTCGTCGAGCAGGGGCCCGCGCCGCCCGAAGTCCACCCCCAAGCTGAGCAGCCGCACGCGCTCGGTGACGGCGGCCAGGTGCGCGAGCGTGGCCACCGGGTCGTACCAGACGGTGCCCATGGCGGGGGCGAGCCGACGGGGGACGGCGACGTGGTCGCAGCAGGCCACGTAGTGAACCCGGCGGCGTCCGCGGCCCGGGCGACCGCGACGAGGTCGCCCGGGCCGGCCCCGGCCTCCCAGGGCTCGGCGTAGAGCGTGGACTGCGACTGGACGGGAAGCTGCATGCCGTACCGGAGGCGTCCGTACCGCAGGGGCCCGCTCAACGCCTGCCGCCCGGCCACAGACCGTCCTCCGTCAGCCCCAGCAGCTCGATGGCGTTGCCCCGGACGATCCGCTCGACGACGTCCGGCTCCAGATGCCCCATCTGCGCCTCGCCGACCTCGCGCGACGTGGGCCAGGTGGAGTCGGAGTGGGGATAGTCGGTCTCGTACAGGACGTTGCCGACCCCGATGGCGTCCAGGTTCCGCAGGCCGAAGGCGTCGTCGAAGAAGCAGCCGTGGACGTGCTCGGCGAACAGCTCGGACGGCGGGCCGTGGACCTTGTCGGCGACGCCGCCCCAGCCGCGGTTCTCCTCCCAGACGACGTCCGCGCGCTCCAGGATGTACGGGATCCAGCCGATCTGGCCCTCGGCGTACATCACCCTGAGGTCCGGGAAGCGCTCGAACTTGCCGCTCATCAGCCAGTCGGCCATCGAGAAGCAGCAGTTGGCGAAGGTGATCGTGGAGCCGACGGCGGGCGGGGCGTCGGCGGACGTGGACGGCATCCGGCTGCTCGACCCGATGTGCATCGCGATGACCGTCCCGGTCTCTTCGCAGGCGGCGAGGAAGGGATCCCAGTCGTCGGTGTGGACGGAGGGCAGGCCGAGGCGCGGCGGGATCTCGGAGAACGCGACGGCGCGGACGCCGCGTTCGGCGTTGCGGCGCACTTCGGCGGCGGCGAGTCCGGCGTCCCAGAGGGGGATGAGGGTGAGGGGTATGAGGCGTCCGCGCGCCTCGGGCCGCACCACTCCTCCACCATCCAGTCGTTGTACGCCCTGATGGACAGCAACCCGAGCTCGCGGTCCTTGGCCTCGGTGAAGGTCTGACCGCAAAAGCGCGGGAAGGTGGGGAAGCAGAGGGCGGACTGGACGTGGTTGACGTCCATGTCGGCGAGGCGCTGCGAGACGTCGTACGAGCCCGGGCGCATCTGCTCGTAGGTGATCACCTCGAGCCTTATCTCGTCCCTGCTGTATCCGACCGCGGTGTCGAGGCGGGTGAGGGGCCGGTGCAGGTCCTCGTACACCCACCAGTCGCCGAGCGGTCCCTCGTCGCCGGGGGAGCCCATGACCGGGTCGAACCTCCCCCCAGGAACGTCATTTCCTTCAGGGGCGCGCGGACGATGCGCGGACCGACGCCCCGGTACTTCGCCGGGAGGCGGTCCTGCCAGACGTCCGGGGGCTCCACGGTGTGGTCGTCGACGGAGATGATCTTCGGGAAGGCGGCGCCGGTGCCGGTCGCCGAGGTCTCCATGCCGGTGAAGGTAGCGCCGATCTGACGGGTCGTCAGCTATTGCGGACCGGGGGCTGCGCGGAACAGGGGCGGACGGGGCGCTCTTCCGGATATGCGAAGAGCGTGTGCGAACCTTGTGACGCACCGCACAGTGGCCTGTGATCGCCGTCTCCCACGGCTGACGCATCCGCCATGAACAAGGCAAACTGGCCTCCTGGTTGTGGACGGTTCGGCAGGGGGCCAGGGGGCAACGATGGACGGTGTGCCGCGAGTACCTGAGCAGCGGGGTCCCGAGGATTCGGCGACACCGCGCTTCGGTGTGCTCGGACCGGTGCGCGCCTGGCGCGGGGAGGAGCTGCTGGCCACCGGTTCGCCGCAGCAGCGCGCCCTGCTGGCCGCCTTGCTGATGCGCGAGGGCCGCACGGCGACGGCGTCCGAACTGATCGACGCGCTGTGGGGCGACGACCCGCCCCCGCGGGCACTGGCGGCGGTCCGCACCTACGCCTCCCGTCTGCGCAAGGTGCTCTCACCGGGTGTCCTGCTCAGCGAGTCCGGCGGCTACGCGGTACGGCTGGGCGAGCCGCGCTCCCTGGACCTGGCCGCCGCCCAGGAGCTGGCCGCGGAGGCGGAGAAGGCGAGGAACTCCGGGAACCTGTGCCATGCCCGGCGGGTCCTGAACGAGGCGCTGGCACTGTGGGACGGTGAGCCGCTGGCCGGCGTGCCCGGCCCGTACGCGGAGGCGCAGCGGGCCCGTCTGGAGGAATGGCGCCTGCAACTCCTCGAATCCCGCCTCGACATGGACCTGGAACAGGGCTGCCACGCCGAGGCGGTCTCCGAGCTCACGGCCCTGACGGCGGCGCACCCCCTGCGCGAGCGGCTGCGGGAGCTGCTGATGCTGGCGCTGTACCGCTCCGGCCGCCAGGCCGAGGCCCTGGCGGTCTACGCGGACACGCGCCGCCTGCTGGCCGACGAACTCGGAGTGGACCCCCGCCCCGGCCTGAAGGAACTCCAGCAGCGCATCCTCCAGGCGGACCCGACCCTGGCGGAACCGTCGGCACCGGCACCGGAGCCCTCGGCCACCCCCGTACGCCCGGCGCAGCTCCCGGCCACCGTCCCGGACTTCACGGGCCGTACCGCCTTCGTCGCCGAACTCAGCGAGGTGCTGGCGTCGGCGGAGGGCCGGGTGATGGCGGTGTCGGCGCTGGCGGGCATCGGAGGCGTGGGCAAGACGACGCTGGCGGTGCACGTGGCCCACCAGGCCCGGTCGGCCTTCCCGGACGGCCAGCTCTACGTGGACCTGCAGGGCGCGGGCCCGCGCGCGGCGGAACCGGAGACGGTCCTCGGCTCCTTCCTGCGCGCCCTGGGCACCGCGGACTCGGCGATCCCGGACTCGCTGGAGGAACGCTCGGCCCTGTACCGCTCGGTCCTGGACGGCCGCCGGGTGCTGGTCCTGCTGGACAACGCGCGCGACGCCGCCCAGGTACGCCCGCTGCTGCCCGGCACGGAGGGCTGCGCGGCGCTGGTGACCTCGCGGGTGCGGATGGTGGACCTGGCGGGCGCGCACCTGGTGGACCTGGACGTGATGTCGCCCGACGAGGCGTTGTCGTTGTTCACGAAGATCGTGGGCGAGGAAAGGGTGGCCTCGGAGCGGGAGGCGGCGCTGGACGTGGTGGCGGCGTGCGGCTTCCTGCCGCTGGCGATCCGCATCGCCGCGTCCCGCCTGGCGGCGCGCCGCACCTGGACGGTCTCGGTCCTGGCCGCGAAACTGGCGGACGAGCGACGCCGCCTGGACGAACTCCAGGCGGGCGACCTGGCGGTGAAGGCCACCTTCGAACTGGGCTACGGCCAACTGGAGCCGGCCCAGGCCCGTGCCTTCCGCCTCCTCGGCCTGGCGGACGGCCCGGACATCTCCCTGACGGCCGCCGCGGCGGTCCTGGACCTCCCGCTGGAGGAGACGGAGGACCTGCTGGAGTCCCTCGTCGACACCTCTCTGCTGGAGTCGGCGGCACCCGGCCGCTACCGCTACCACGACCTGGTCCGCCTCTACGCGCGTGCGTGCGCGGAACGGGACGAACACCCGCCGAGCGAGCGGGACGCGGCGATGTCGCGGTTGCTGGACTTCTATCTGGCGACGGCGGCGGGAGGCTATTTGATCGAACGGCCCGGAGACAGGCTGGTCGATCACCTGGAGCGCACCGAGTACGCAGGGCTCGCCTTCTCCGACCGGCGTGCGGCGCAGGACTGGCTGTACTCCGAGGCGGTCTCCCTGCTCGCCTGCGTACGGCAGTCCGCGCAGCAGCCCGGAACACTCCGGCGTGCGGTGGATCTGCTGTGGGCGGCTGTGGACCTCGCCGAGTCCGGCGCCAACTCCAAGGAGTACGAGGCCGTCGCGGCGCTTCTGCGGAACACCGCGCGGGAAGCCGGGGACGGCCGGACGGAGGCGCGTGCCCTGACGGCGCTGGCCTTTGTGCACCACATCTCCGGCAGCAGGTTCGACGTGGCGCTGCAGGAGGCGGAAACCGCAACCCGGTTGGCGCGTGATGCCGGGGACCCGCTCACCGGATGCTGGTCGTCCAACATCAGCGGCGTGGTCGCGCTGTACCAGAACCGCCATGACGAGGGCGAGGAGCACTTCACCCACGCCATCGAGAGTTTCCGAGTCCTGGAGGACCGCCCCGGCGAGGCGAGCGCCCTGTGCAACCTGTCGCGCATCCACCTTGCGACAGGACGTACGGAGAGCGCGGTCGCGTTGGCCCGGCAGGGCACGGTGATGTACGACGACATGGGCCATGCCCTGCGAGGGGCCAACGGCCGGTACGCGCTGGGCCTCGCCCTGACGCAGAGCGGACGGTTCGCCGAGGCCACCGAGTGCCTGCACCAGGCCCTGCAGGTGTTCCGGGACAGCCGCCAGCGTCTGTGGGAGGGCATGACGCTGTTCCGCCTCGCCGAACTCGACCTGGCGGCCCGGCGGCCCGCGCAGGCAGCGGCGAACGCGGAGACGGCACTGACGCTGCTGCGCGGCATCGGCGGGGAGTGGCGTCACGGCAACGTCCTCACCGTGCTCGGGCGGGCCCTCAACGGCATCGGTCAACTCGACCGGGCCAAGGTGTGCTGGACCGACGCGCTTCAGATCTTCGAGTCGTTGGGCGCGCCGGAAGCGGACGAAGTCAGGGGGCTGCTGAAGCCCGTCGCCCTGGCCTGACCAGCGGATCCCCGTGCGTCGCGGTGGACGTTCATCATTCGTTTATCGCCGCTTGGCACTCTCAACCGAGTCGAGCCGTCGCGTCGGGGGGCAGACGGAACGACGAACGGTCGGCCCTCTAAGGTTAACCGGCCCAGCAGGTCCGTCCGGCAGCCCTCGGGGGAGTTGCCGGGCGGGCCCTTGCCAACTCATCGCAGAACACCGTCAGGGGAGCCAGCGAAATGAGCGAGAACACCACCGACAACGTCCACGCCACGGACGAGCCGACCGGCGACGCCTCGACGGACAACGTCCACGCCACCAGCGAGCCGGTCACCGTCATGAACGTCCACGCCACGAGCGAGCCGCTGAAGCTGGCGGCCGACGGCACCGGCACGGCCACGCCGGACAACGTCCACGCCACGGACGAGAAGGCCTGACAGACCAATTCCCACACGGGGATCGGCCGCGACGGCGCGGAGGGGGAGCCGTCGCGGCCGAAGTTGTCCCACCTACGCGCCGCCGGCCTCGGCGCCCTGGCCGACGTCGGCTTCCCCGGCCCGACACCGGCATGACCGCCCCGAACGACCCTCACGCCAGCTCGATCGCCGGTGGGCGGAACGTCATATGCGGCGCGGCACGGCTCCGTCCTGCCAGCGGTAGAGGTCGCGCAGCAGGGAAATCTCGGCGCCGTGATGGATCAGCTCCCTGTTGACGTGCAGGACCCTGTTCTCCATCGGAAACCGCTCGGGACCCACCGTGGGCGCATTCTCCAGGTCAGCGTCCGAGAGTTCGCGGACCCCCGCGTTCCATCTCCCATACATCTCATCGAGCTGTTTCAGCGCCTCGTCAGCGGTCCCCGCGTAGGCGAATGTCTCGGAGTCGACGTCCTGGCCGCCGAAGTACCATCCGACCCGATAGCCCAGGCACGAGACGATGACGTGCGCCAGCCGCCAGGCGATCGTGGTCACCGGCGCCGGCACCGGGTCAGGGGACGCGGAGTCCATCGTCCACTCCCCCGAACCTGCCGACATCGGTGCGGCCGACGTGCCACGTGGGCGGATGCTCCAGCAGCCGCGCACCGGCTCCCAGAAGTACTCCTCATCGGTGAGACCGTCCAGCCGCGGCCTCAGGTTCCTGTGCCAGTACCAGTCCAGCTGCTCCGCGAGCCGCTCGCTTCTTGTCATTTCCGCACGCTACATACACCGGAGACCGGCTGCGACCCTCGCGGACGCCGTCGCCGGCCGTGGGCCGCGAGCGCGCGCCTCACAGTTCCTCGATCAGCCCGGCCGCGCGGATCACCGCCGCCAACGCGTCGGCGTCGCCCGTGCGTCGGTGGACCTCGAGGCAGGCGTCGGCGAGTTTGATGACGTGTTCGTCGCCGTGGCGGACGGCCAGGGCGAAGACCTCCTCCGCCGACTCGGGGGCGGTGGGGAGGCTGTGCCGGGGTGCGGGGGCGGCGGGGGTGTAGGCCGCGGTCACGGCGGCGCTCGCTGCCCAGGCCGCGTGCAGGCTCGTCGCCCAGTGGGTGCGCGGCAGTGCGGGCAGGGTGCGCAGGACGGCCATGGGGGCGGTCGCGGCGTGGACCAGCATGACGGGCGAGCCGTGGGCGTTGGCGAGGTAGTGCACGGCCGCGGCGGTCGTCACGTCGGCCAGGCGGTCGCGGGCCTGGTCGGCTTCGGTGGCGGGTCGCAGCGCGGCCAGCGCGGTGGGCCAGTCGGGGAGGTCGGTGAGCTGGTCGAGGCGGTGGTTGATGCCCGCGCTCTGGTCGGGTACCCGGGGAACGCCGGCGAGGGCCGACGCCGGGTCGGCGGTTCCGGAGGGGGCGGCGAGCGGGACCCGTTGCCAGCGTGCCGCCCAGTAGCCGAGGGCTTGGCCCAGTTCGGCCAGGCGCGGTCCGTCCTCGTGGTCCAGCAGGGCGTGGACCGCGTGGCCGGTGCGGATCACACCGTGGGTGGCGCCGGCCGCGATGCCCGGGAGCAGCCTCGGCCACCATGTCGCCAGGACCGTACGCCAGGGTTGTTCCGTCAACTCGTGGGCGAAGAAGGCGAGCCAGTCACCGAGGCGACGAGGGTCCCCGAGAGCGGTGCGCCAGTCGTCGGCCGTGAGGGGCGAGGTGCCCCGCGGTAGCTCGTCCAGCCGGCGGGTGTAGAGGTCCAACCAGCGGTGGACCTGGCGGGCATGGCCCCGTCTGACCATGGATTCCACCGCCATGGGGCCGTGATTGCTCAGCCAGCCCTCGAACTCCGGTCCCGTCCGGTGCAGCCGTTCGTACGCCTCGTCGAGTGTGCCGTCGATGGTCATGGGACCTGACGGTAGGCCGGCACCGGGCTTTCATCATCGGACCTCGGATCGAGACTCCACCCTCCATCGGGCCTACGACGGCCCCGGGCCCAGTCGCGTGCGCCCGCGCAACTCCCCCTTCACCACCTTCCCGCTCGCGTTCCTCGGAAGGGCCTCGACGAACTCGACCTCCCTCGGGACCTTGTAGTTCGCCATCCCGCGGCGGGACCACGCGATCAGGTCGTCCGCCGTCAGCACCGCCCCCGGGCGTCGTACCACGTACGCCTTCCCCACCTCCCCGAGCCTCGGGTCCGGCACGCCGATCACCGCCGCCTCCGCCACATCCGGGTGCAGGGCGAGGAGTTGCTCTATCTCCGCCGGGTACGCGTTGAAGCCGCCCACGACGAACATGTCCTTGATGCGGTCCGTGACGCGGAGGTTGCCCGCCGGGTCCAGTACCCCGACGTCTCCGGTGCGGAGCCAGCCGTCCGAAGTCAGGACTTCCGCCGTGGCCGTCTCGTCCTCGAAGTAGCCCTGCATGACGTTGAAGCCCCGGACCAGGATCTCCCCCGGAACTCCCGCGCCGAGCGGCTCGCCCTCCGCGTCCACCACCCGCACCTCCACTCCCGGGATCGGGCGGCCCGATGTCGTCGCGATCACCTCCGGCGGATCACTCCTGCGGCACATCGTCACGAAACCGCTCGCTTCCGACAGGCCGTACGCCGTCAGGACCGTCTCCACGCCGAGTTCGCCCCGCAGCCGTTCCACCAGACGCAGCGGCACCACCGCCGCCCCCGTCACGACCAGGCGCAGAGCGGACAGGTCGTAGGCGGCCCTCGACGGGTGGTCCAGCAGCGCCTGGTGCAGGTTCGGTGGGCCCGGCAGGACGGTCACCCGCTCCGCCGCGGTGTTCGCCGGTGCCGCGTCCACGGTGAACACCGACTGCGCCTGGACGATCCGCTGCTGAGGATCGGCCCGAAGGCGAACGACCTGTGGAAGCCGGTGATCGCCGCGGTGCGCGGCATGGCCTGCGGCGGTGCGTTCTACCTGCTCGGCGAGAGCGAGTTCGTCGTCGCGGACGAGACGGCCTCGTTCTTCGACCCGCACACCACCTACGGGATGGTCAGCGCGTACGAGGCGGTGTACATGGCGCACCGGATGCCGTACGGGGAGGCGGCCCGAATGGCGCTGATGGGGACCGCCGAACGGATCTCGGCGCGGCGGGCGTACGAGATCGGGCTCGTGTCCGAACTCACCGCGCCCGGCGGTGCGTTGGAGGCCGCGGTGCGTTGTGCCGCCGTCGTCGCCGCCTGTCCGCCGGAGGGCGTGCAGGGCACCGTACGGGCGCTGTGGGCAGCGAAGGAGGCGGCACGGGCGCAGGCCCTGGCGCAGGCACCGGCACTGATCGCGCTCGGGAACCTGCCGGTGGAGCGGCAGGCGGAGCTGTTCGCGGGGCGGCGGAAGGATGGGTTCCGAGTGCGGTGAGGAACCGCTCGGCCCCCCTCCGGCGGCCACGGTATGGCACGTGCCGACCACAGGGCGTAGCGTCAAGGGTGACGGCCGTCGTCCCGAACCCCTTCCGTCCGGTCCGGTGCGACGGCCGTCTCCACCCGTCTTGTGGCTCAGGTGGTGCGGGACGTCCCCGTGCCCTTCTCCGCGTCCAGCGCGTACACGCAGCGGTCCTTGCTGCACGCGTACACCACGCCGTCCTTCACCACCGGGGCACCGGTGATCTCGCCGCCGGTGGCCAGCTTCCAGCGCAGGCGGCCGTCGTCGGCCTTCAGGGTGTACAGCAGGTGGTCCGTGGAGCCGAAGTGGATGCGGCCCTCCGCGACCGCCGGGGAGCCCACGATGTCGCCGCCCGCCTGGAAGCGCCACTTGGGGGTGCCGGTGACGGCGTCGAGGGTGTACAGACCCTTGCCGCTGCCCACGTGGACGTGCCCGGCGGCCACCAGCACCGGGTCGATCGCCGCCCGGGACTCGGTGGCGATCCGCCAGCGGTCACGGCCGTCCGCCGCGTCGAGGGCGTAGACCGTGCCGAGGTAGTCCGCGAGGTAGACGCCGCCGCCCGTCACCGCCGGGCCGGGGGCGAAGGCGGGCGGGCTCAGGAAGACCGCCGGCGCCTCGAAGTGCCAGCGCAGCATGCCGCTCGCCACCTCCAGGGCCAGGACGCGGGTGCCGGCACAGAGGTACACACAGCCGTCCGTCGCGTGGGTGAGGCGTACGGGGACCCCGCCGCAGGAGGCCGCGTCGCCGATGGGGTACGACCAGCGCTCCTCGCCGCTGCGGGCGTCCAGGGCGCGCAGCCGGGCGTCCTGCCACACGTACACCGTGCCGTCGTGGAGCGCGGGGCCCGCCTCCGGGGTCTCGAACTCGGTCTGCGCGCCGGTGAGCTCCCACAGCTTCCGGCCGCCGGACGCCTCCCACGCCTGTACGCCGCCGCCACGGGTGGCGGTGACGACCGTGCCGCCGTCGGCCTTGAGGGAGTACACCCAGCCGTCCATCTGCAGCCGCCACAGATCGGTGCCCTCGCGGGCGTCCAGGGCCAACAGGGTGGGCCCGTCGGAGGCGTGGACACGGCCGTCCGCGACCGACATCGACCAGGCGACGTCGCGGGTCTTGAAGCGGCGGCGGCCGGTCGCCACGTCCAGGGCGTGCACCTCGAAGGAGGTGACGTAGACCAGGTCGTCGGCGACCGTGGGCGTGCCCCACACGTCGTTCGACATGCGGAAGCGCCACGGGCGCCAGCCGGAGGCGGCCTCCGGGGGCGCGGGCGGCGCGGGGACCGCGGACACGGCTCCGGGCACGCCGTTGACCCCGGCCGCCGGGCGGGACCAGGACGCGGCGAGCGCGGAGTGAGGCGGCGGCGCCTTCAGCGCGGCGGCCCGGGCGTCGGCGACCCGCGGCCCGGGGCCGATCGGCACGGAGGAGCCCGCGAGCCGCACCGGCCCGGAGTCGGGCGCGCCGGCCGGCATCGGCACCGGGTCGTGGGACGGCGGAGGCGGTACCGGGTCGTGGGAGGGCGGGGGCGGCACCGCGGGGCGCGCGCCGCCGCCGCTGCGGTTGCCGGAGGCGGAGGGCTTGGTGGCAGGGCGCCCGCCACGGCGGCCCTCGATCAGGGTGACGGCCTTCTCGGGCAGCCACGCCGACGCCGTACCGCTGTCGTCGGAGCCGGAGCCGAACAGGTGCGGGGCGAGCTGCGCCTGGAGGTCGGCGGGGTTGGGGCGGGCGGTGGGGTCCATCTGCATGCAGGACTCGATGAGCGGGCGCAGCTCGTCCGGCAGGCCGGTCAGGTCCGGGCCCTCGCGCAGCAACATGAAGACGGTCTCGACGGGGTTCGCGCCGTGGAAGGGCGGGTGCCCGGTGGCCGCGAAGACGAGCATCGAGCCGAGCGAGAACACATCGCTGGCACCGGTGACGCTGCGTGAGTCCTTGGCCTGTTCGGGGGACATGTAGGCGGGCGTGCCGACGGCCACGTTGGTCATGGTCAGACGGGTGTTCGATACGCCGGAGGCGATCCCGAAGTCGATCACCCGGGGGCCGTCCTCCACGACGAGGACGTTCGACGGCTTCAGGTCCCGGTGGACCAGGCCCGCCCCGTGGATGGACTGCAGGGCCTCGGCCACGCCTGCCGCGAGCCAGCGCACCGCCTGGGCCGGCAGCGGGCCGCACTCGGTCACTATCTCCTCGAGGGAGGGCGCGGGCACATAGGCGGTGGCGAGCCAGGGCACGGCCGCGCGCGGGTCGGCGTCGACCACGGCGGCGGTGTAGAACCCGGAGACCGCCCGGGCGGCCTCGACCTCGCGGGTGAAGCGCACCCGGAACAGCTGGTCCTCGGCCAGTTCGGTGCGCACCGTCTTGATCGCCACGCGCCGGCCGGACGCCGAGCGCGCGAGATAGACCAGCCCCATGCCGCCGGCACCCAGCCGTCCCAGCACCTCGAACGGCCCGATCCGCCGCGGATCGTGCTGCGTCAGCTGATCCACCACTTGCCTGCCACCTCCCCGTACGGGTCGCGTCATGCGCCTTGTGCACGCGACCCCGTGCAGCGTCTCACCACCGCACCGCCATGGCGGCACGCACCCCGATTCTTCCTGTCCGGGCGTGTGGAAGCTAACCCGAGGGCGGAACGGGGTGTCTCAGGACAAAAGCATGGCGCACGAGGGTACGGGAAGCGGGCGCCCGCATGGTGGAACAGGGGCCTGCGGACAAGGGGCCCGCAGGGCCTCGTCAGCGCTGGAGCAGCGCGAAGGACGCCCCCTGGTCGTCGCTGACCACCGCCACTCGTCCGTACGAGGTGTCGAACGCCGGTACCTGTACGCGCCCGCCCAGCCGGGCCACCGCGCCGAGCGCCGCCGCGCCGTCCCGGACGCCGAAGTGGACGAGGAAGTGCGGCGGCATCTCGGCGGGGAAGACGTCCTCGATCGGGGCCCGCCCGAAATCGGGGACGGCGCCGGGGCCGAACAGGGCGTCGTGGAACAGGCCCGTGTAGAAGGTGTTCGCGGCGGCCGTGTCCCGCGTGTACAGCTCGGCCCAGGTGAAGGAGCCGGGCTCGTGCCGCTTGCCGAAGCCCGCGTGCGCCCCGGCCTGCCAGAGCCCGAACACGGCGCCCTCGGAGTCGGCGGCCAGCGCCGCGGTGCCGAGGTCGTCCACGGGCTCGGGAAGGGCGACGACCTGGCCGCCGGCCGCCAGGATCCGCCGGGCGAGCGCGGTGGCGTCGGGGGTGGCGAAGTACACCGTCCAGACGGTGGGCATCCGCCCGTCGACCTTGCGGCTCAGCGCGGCCACCGGTTCGCCGCCGAGGTGGGCCCACACGGATGAGCCGGGCGCCTCCTCGAAGCTCCACCCGAAGAGCTCACCGTAGAACCGCTTGCCCGCCTCGAGGTCGGGCAACTGCGCGTCGATCCAGCACGGGACGCCCTCGGGGAAGGGGCCGTCGTGCGAAGACGATGGCGGATTTTCGGCCATGCTGCCAAGCTACGTGCACGACCCGTGGAGCGCTCGCGGGCGTACTCCCTTTCCACCGCCCCGGAAGCGGGTGCAGGCCCCTGTACTCCCCATTTGCAGTCGGCCGAATCGCGCTTCGATCACCCCTCGGTAAGCTGACGGCATGACAGGACAAGTGCGTACCGTCGACGGCCGCGTGGCCGGTCGACGCGGGCAGGCGACGCGGCAGAAGCTGCTCGACTGCCTCAGCGAGATGCTCAGCTCCTCGCCTTACCGCGACGTCAAAGTCATTGATGTCGCCCGGAAGGCGGGGACGTCACCGGCGACCTTCTACCAGTACTTCCCGGACGTCGAGGGCGCGGTCCTCGAGATCGCGGACCAAATGGCCGCGGAGGGCGCCGGGTTGACCCAGCTGCTGGAAGGCCGCTCCTGGGCCGGGAAGGCCGGCTGGCAGACCGCGCAGGAACTCGTGGAGGGGTTCCTGGAGTTCTGGCGCAAACACGACGCCATCCTGCGCGTCGTGGACCTCGGCGCGGCCGAGGGCGACAAGCGCTTCTACAAGATCCGTATGAAGGTCCTGAACTCGGTGAACAACTCCCTCGCGGAGTCGATCGCCGAGCTCCAGTCCAAGGGCAGGGTCGACAAGGACGTGAACCCGGCGGCCGTTGCGGGCGCGCTCGTGGCGATGCTCGCGTCCGTGTCCTCCCACCAGAAGGGCTTCACGTCCTGGGGCGTCAAGCAGGCCGAACTGAAGCCGAACCTCGCGCTGCTGGTGTACCTGGGCGTCACCGGCAGGAAGCCGACGAGGTAGCGCCGGCCACGGCACTTCGCCGCGACGGCGCCAAGTCCTGTCACCCAGGCGGCGGTTCACCCGAGTGGACCGCCGCCCGTCGCGCCGTCCGACCCACCGTGCCGGTGCCCCGTGTCCAGGAGGGCGGTCACCGCGGTACGACCCGGAACAGGCGGATCTCCCGCTCCACCCGCTCCTGATACGTGGCGTACGGCGGCCAGAACGCCAGTACCGCCCTCCAGGCGGCCTCCCGCTCGCTCTCCCGCAGCAGATGGGCCGTGACCGGGATGTCCTCGCCCTTGAAGCTGATCTCCGCGTCGGGGTGGGCGAGGAGGTTGCGGGTCCAGGCCGGATGGCCGGGCAGCCCGAAGTTGGAGCCGATCAGGAGCCAGCTGCCGCCCTCCTCCGGCATGCACGCGAGCGGCGTACGGCGGGCGAGGCCGCTTCTCGCACCGGTGGACGTGAGGATCACGCCCGGCAGCATCCGCGCGCTGAGCAGAACCCTTCCACCGGTCAGCCGGTGCACCGCGCGGTCCAGGGCGGGCACCACGTGCGGCGCGGCCCTGGCGAAGACCCGCGTGGAGGACACCTTCTGCACGATCCGTACACCGAGGCCCGTCACACCGCCACCTCCCCGCGCTCGAAGAGCCCCACCACGTCCGCCGCGTGCGCCCGCAGCTGGTGCACGGGTCCGAACAGCAGCTCGTCGCCGGTGGCCCGTTTGAAGTAGAGATGCGCCGTGTGCTCCCAGGTGAACCCGATGCCGCCGTGCAGCTGGATGCCCTCGGCAGCGGCGGTCCGCAACGCCTGAAGGGCCTCGGCGAGCGCGAGCCCGCCGACCAACCCGCCCCTCTTCCTCCGCCGCCATTCCAAGGAGATTCCCCCCGTGCTCAACATTCGGGGGCACCCCCATCGCGCCGCACCTCCTGATTCCCTCGCGGCGGCCCAGGCCGCGTAGTACGCCGCCGAGCGCGCCGCGCGCACCCGCACGTACACGTCGGCCAGCCGGTGCTTCACGGCCTGGAAGGAACCGATGGGCCGACCGAACTGCTCCCGCTGCCCGACGTACTCGACGGTCCGCTCCAACACCCGGTCGGCGGCGCCCACAGCCTCGCAGGCGAGCACGGCGGCGGCACGGTCCCCGACCGAGGCGAGCGCCCCCGCCACGTCGGCGCCGTCCTCACCGAGCAATTCCGCCTCGGCGTCCCGGAGTTGGATACGGGCGCAGGGCCGCGTCCCGTCGAGGGCGGTCTGCCGCGCACGGACGACACCGTCCCGTACGAGGAACAGCAGCGTCCGGGACCGCGCGAACCCCCCGGCGTGCGCGGCCACGACCAGGAGCCCCGCGCTGTGCCCGTCGAGGACCTGCGCCGCCTCCCCGTACAGCCGCCAGGTGCCGGCCGCCCGCCGCGCCTGGATGCCACCGGCCCTGCCGCCGCCCGCCCAGTCCCCCCGGTTGTCCCCGGCGAGGGCGAGGGCGGTGGCGAGGGCGGTGCCCGGTACGGCGAGGGTGGCGGTCAGCTCGCCGGCGGCGATCCGGGGCAGCAGGGCGCTGCGCTGGGCGTCGGTGCCCAGGGCGAGCAGCAGGGGCGCGGCGAGGACCGCGGTGGCGAGCAGCGGGGAGGGGGCGAGGACCCGGCCCACCTCCTCGCAGGCGAGGGCGAGTTCGGTCGTGCCGCAGCCCGCACCGCCGTAGGCCTCGGGGAGCGCCAGCCCGGGCAGGCCGAGCCGTCCGCCGAGGGCGGCCCACAGGGCGGGGTCGTACCCGGCGGCGGTCCCTGCGGCCGCGCGCACTTCCTCCGGGCCGCAGCGCTTGGCCAGCACCTCGCGCACCGTGCGGCGGATCTCGTCCTGTTCGGCGGTGAAGCGGGTGTCCATGCGCGACCGCCCCTTTCACGATCTGATGTACCGTCATATTAGGCGAGGCGGTCTTCGCGCGCACAGGTCCCGGCGGCGGATACCTGATGTGCCGTCAGATCTATGACTCCAAGGTCCGGTCAACGCACCGCGGTCGTCGGAGTGGCGCTCTCCGACTGCGGGCGGGTCGACGACGCGACCCCGTACGCCCTGCACGCCCAGGCCGCCCGCCGCGCCCTCGCCGACGCGGGCCTGGACCGGGCGCTGGTCGACGGCTTCGCCTCCGCCGGGCTCGGCACACTGGCGCCGGCGGAGGTGGCCGAGTACCTCGGCCTGCGGCCCACCTGGGTCGATTCCACGTCCGTCGGCGGCTCCACCTGGGAGGTCATGGCGGCCCACGCGGCGGACGCGATCGCTGCGGGCCGCGCCAAGGCGGTGCTGCTGGTCTACGGTTCCACGGCCCGCGCGGACTTGAGGGCGGGCCGCCGCACCGGCACCCTGTCCTTCGGCGCCCGCGGCCCGCTGCAGTTCGAGGTGCCGTACGGCCACACGCTGATCGCCAAGTACGCGATGGCGGCCCGCCGCCACATGCACGCCCACGGCACGACGATCGAGCAGCTGGCCGAGGTGGCGGTGCAGGCCCGGGCCAACGCGGCGGCCAACCCGGAAGCCGTGTTCCGGGACCCGATCACGGTCGAGGACGTCCTGGCGGGGCCGGTGATCGCGGACCCTTCACCAAGCTCCACTGCTGCGTACGCTCCGACGGCGGGGCGGCGGTCCTGCTGGTGGCCGAGGACCTGGTACGGGACTGCCGTACGCGGCCGGTGTGGGTGCTGGGGGCCGGAGAGCACGTCTCGCACCCGACGATGTCCGAGTGGCCGGACTTCACGGTGTCCCCGGCGGCGGTGAGCGGCCGCCTCGCCTTCGAGCGGGCCGGGGTGCGCCCGGCGGAGATCGACTTCGCCGAGATCTACGACGCCTTCACCTACATGACGCTGGTGACACTGGAGGACCTCGGCTTCTGCGGGAAGGGCGAGGGCCGGGCGTTCGTGGAGAAGGGGCGGCTGCTGGTGGAGGGCGGGGAGCTGCCGGTGAACACGGACGGGGCGGGCTGTCCGCCCAGCATCCGGGCATGCGGGGGCTGTTCCTGCTGGTGGAGGCGGTACGGCAACTGCGGGGCGAGGCCGGGGCACGGCAGGTCCGCAAGAGGGGCGGGCGGCTTCCGGAACTGGCGGTGGCCTCAGGGACGGGGGGCTGGTTCTGCTCGTCGGGGACGGTGGTGCTGGGGCGGGGGTGAGGGCCGCAGGGACGGCGTTCCGGGGTGACGGATACTCGGGGCATGGCAACGGATCTTCACGAGCTGCTCAGGTCCCTGCGGGTGTGGGACCCCGAGACCACCGAGCTGCCCTCGTTCGACCCGGCGGCGGCGCCCGGGGAGCCGCTCGCGCTGTTCACGGAGTGGTTGGCGCAGGCGGTGGCGGCGGGGCAGACCGAGCCGCACACCATGTCGCTGGCGACGGCGGACGCGGACGGCACACCCGACGTGCGGATCGTGATGCTGCACGGCGCGGACGCGGACGGCTGGTCGTTCGCGACGCACGCGGGCAGCCGCAAGGGCCGGCAGCTGGCGGCCCGGCCGTATGCCGCCCTCGGCTTCTACTGGCCCGTGCAGGGCCGCCAGGTCCGGGTGCGCGGTCCGGTCACGGCCGCGCCGTCGCAGGAGGGGCAGGCGGATCTGCACGCCCGCTCGACCGGGGCGCTGGCGGCGGCGCTCACGGGCCGTCAGAGCGAAGTACTGGGCTCCGCCGAGGAACTGGAACGGGCGTCGGAGCAGGCCTGGGAGCAGGCCCAGCGCGAGCCGGATGCGCCGGTGCCGTCCTGGACGCTGTACCGCCTCCGGGCCGAGGAGGTGGAGTTCTTCCAGGGGGACGCGAGGCGCCGGCACGTGCGGCTCCGCTACCGCCGTACCGGGGACGGATGGGCGACGGAACTGCTGTGGCCGTGAGGGAGCGTCACGCGTCCTTGAACTCGTACATCGCGAAATCCGCCACCGGACGGTAGCCGAGCCTCTGGTAGAGGCCGTTGCTCGTGGGGTTCGCGAGGTCGGTGAAGAGCAGCACCTCCTTGGCGCCCGCGTCGAGCGCGGCCCGGCTGACCGCCGCGGTGGCGGCCCCTGCGTAGCCGCGGCCGCGCAATGGGGCGGGGGTGTAGACGGTGGCGACACGGACCTGCCCGGCGACCTCGGGCGTGACGCTCGCCATCGAGACGGGCGTGCCGTCGGGGTTCTCCCACAGCGTGACGCCGCCATGGGCGAGCCTGCTCTCGGCCCAGCGGTCCGGGTCCTGTGCGGCGCCCTCGCCGATGTCCGCCGCGAACGCCGCGAACCACCGCGCGACCAGCTCATGGTCGTCCGCGGCGGCGACGCGGGCGCGGCCGGGCGGCGCGGGCTCGGGCGGGGTGAGGGTGCCGAGGCGGTACAGCCGTTGGCGCTGCGCGAGGCCGGCGGGTGCACCGGTGCGCCCCTCCCAGGCGGTGGCGAACGCGGCCGCCGCCTCCGCCGGTCCCACGACGGACGGAACCGCTCGCCCGTCCTCGGCCAGCCATGCCGCCAGCTTCTCTGCGGCCTCGGCGGTGAGGGCGGTGACGTTGAGCCCGTAGGGGGGTGTCCGCATCACGGTGGCTCCTACGGTGCCGCCGCCGTCGACGTACCGGCCGTAGTACGGCGCCTCCTCACCGAAGACGGTCCGTCCCTCCGTCCGGAGCCGGTCGGTGACCGTCAGCTGGACGGTGTGCAGCGCGGGCTCGGACCACAGGAACGCCCCGGCCCGGTCGAGGAACTCCTCGAGGTCATCGGTGAACTGCCAGTCGTACGCGTCTGAAGCCATACGACACGATCTCGTGAACCACCGGCCCACGCATGCGATTTACGTCTCCTGGCGGGCACCCGGCGGCTCGGGGTCGCTCGCGATCCTGGCGTGCAGATGCACGTCCCGGAACGCGTCGTGCCGTCCCGCTGCGAACATCGCGTCGCGCAGCGTCCCCTCGTACCGGAAGCCGCACCGCTCGGCGATACGGCAGGACGCCTCGTGGCCGAGGGCATGGCCCAGTTCCAGGCGGTGCAGGCCGAGGCCGGTGAAGGCCCAGTGGGCGGCGAGCGCGAGCGCGCGGGTGGCGACGCCGTGGCCACGGGCCTCGGGCAGCACCCAGTAGCCGACGCGGGCCAGGCGCAGGACGCGGTCGATCTCGTTGACGCCGATGTGCCCCAGTGTCGTACCGCTCGCGGCGTCCGAGATCCGGAACGACACGCTGCTCCCGTTCGCGGTGCCCTGCGCCTTCGACCGAAGCGACTCGCGCGCGTCGGCCTTGTCCCGCACGATCTTCAGCGGCGTGTTCCACCGCGTGAAATCCGGGTCCGTCAGCCCTCGGTGCCACGCCTCGAGGTGAGCGTCGGACTCCGGGTCCCAGAAACCCAACCGCAAACCCTGGCCCTGGAGTTCGGGAACGGCTTGGCTGAGGGTCCTCTCGTGTATGTCGGCCATCGGGCCATTCAATCAATCCGCACCGGATGCGATCACCGGTTTTTCCCGCGGCCGGAACACGGGCACGCCCTCCCTGAAGGCCACCTCCAGCGCCATGCCGACCCGCAGCCCGGACGGTCCGGACCCCACCACCTCGGTCATGATCCGCGGCCCGTACGCGAGGTCGACCACGGCGGCGACGTACGGTACGCGCTCGTCGAAGGGCGGCAGGTCGTTGCGGTGGACGACGGACCAGGTGTAGAGCGCGGCCCGGCCACTGGCCTGCTCCCAGGTCACGTCGTCGCTCCAGCAGAAGGGGCAGAACTCGCGCGGGGAGTGGTGGGCCCGCCCGCAGGCCGCGCAGCGGCGGACCAGCAGCCGTCCCCGCGCCGCCGCGTCCCAGTAGGGGCGTGTGAAGGCGTCCACGTCGGGGACGTCGAAGCGCCCGCTCACCGGAACAGCCCCAGCGCGCCGTCCACCGACCAGGTCTGCCACGACATCCCGAACAGCGCCACCACCGAGATCAGCGCCATCATCGAGTTCTGTCCCTGCTCGGCCCAGTCGTGGATCACGAGGATGAAGTACAGGACGTTGAGCACGAGTCCGCCGACCAGGGCGACCGGCGTGAGGAAGCCGTGATCAGCCCGAGGCCCAGGGCCAGCTCCGCGTACGCCACCACGTACGCCATCGTCCTCGGCCTGGGCGCGACCACCGCGTCGAAGCCGTTGCGCACCGCCGTCCAGTGGTGCGCGGCGGCGATGTCCGCGGCCCACGCGATCCCGGTCCCCCGCTCGAACCACGCCTTCCTGTCCTTGTGCCGCCAGCTCTCCAGCCACCACAGCCCGAGCCTGATGCGCAGCACGGCGAGCCATTCCCCGCCGGTGAGCCAGATCGTGTCCATGGGCTCTCCTGCCGCCGAGCGGATCTGACGGTATGTCAGTTCAGCTCAAGCACGGCGCACACGCAGGGGGGCGGTCCACCGCTCCGCCACAACCGGTCCGGCTGCGCCATCGGTCCCACGCACTCCTCCTACAGCCGTGATCGATTCGCAACCGATTCCGGTCTTGACCGAGACCCATCAACGCTGCGCGTGGTTACGCTCCCGCTCATGGCCGACTCGTCTTCCGCTTCACCGCGTGCCGTGGTGCCCGCCCACGAGGACCGACCGGTGTACGTCGTCGGCGGCGGCCCGGGCGGGCTCGCCGCCGCGTACGCGTTGCGCGCCCAGGGTGTACGGGCCGTCGTACTGGAGAAGGCCGACCGGGTCGGAGCGTCCTGGCGGCGCCACTACGACCGGCTGCACCTGCACACCACGCGGCGCCTGTCCGCCCTGCCCGGGCTGCCGATGCCGCGGTCCTTCGGGCGGTGGGTGTCACGCGACAACGTGGTGCGCTACCTGGAGAAGTACGCCGAGCACCACCAGCTGGAGATCGTCACCGGCGTCGAGGTCTCCCGCATCGATCCCGCCCCCGACGGCACCGGCTGGCTGCTGCACGCCACCGGCGGCCGTCAACTGACCGGTAGCGCGGTCGTCGTCGCCACCGGCTACAACCACACCCCGCGCGCGCCCGACTGGCCCGGCCGCGACGCATTCACCGGCGAGCTCCTGCACGCCGGCGAGTACCGCAACGCGAAGCCGTACGCCGGACGCGACGTCCTCGTCGTCGGTGTCGGCAACACCGGCGCCGAGATCGCCGTCGACCTGGTGGAGGGCGGCGCCTCGCGGGTGCGGCTGTCGGTGCGGACGGCGCCCCACATCCTGCGGCGCTCGACCGCCGGGTGGGCCACCCAGTACACGGGCGTGCTCGTACGGCGGCTGCCGGTGGGGCTGGTCGACCGGCTGGCCCGGCCGGTGACGAGGCTGAGCGTGCCGGACCTGTCGGCGTACGGGCTGCCCCGGCCCGGCACCGGACTGTACAGCAGGGTCAAGGACGGCTCGATCCCCGTGCAGGACGTCGGGCTCATCGACGCCGTGCGCAGGCGGCGGGTCGAGGTGGTGGCGGCCGTCGAGGGCTTCGAGGGCGGCACGGTCGTCCTCGCCGACGGCAGCCGGATCGAACCGGACGCCGTCATCGCCGCGACCGGGTACGTCCGCGCCCTGGAGGGCCTGGTCGGGCACCTCGGCGTGCTCGACGCCCGCGGCAGGCCGGTCGTCCACGGCGCCCGCACCCCGGGCACCGCCCCCGGCCTGTACTTCACCGGGTTCACCAATCCGATCAGCGGGATGCTCCGCGAACTGGCCATCGACGCGCAGAAGATCGCGAAGGCCGTCGCCCGCCAGGTGGAGCGGACGCGCGCCGCACGCTGACACCGACCGGGCGGTTGCGGCACCTGGGCCGCGGACCCGGCGACCGGACGGATCCGGCACGCGGCCGCCGCCCCGGCGACCGACCCAGCGGGTCCGGCACGGTGGGTCCGACACGGCCGGTCCGACACGGCCGGTCCGACACGGCGGGACCGGCACGGCGGGACCGGCACGGCGACCGGCCGCAGGCAAGCCACCCGGCGGGTCCGGCACGGCGGTCCCGGGCCCCGCCGCCGGTGTCGCCGAGAGCCCTCACGCGACCTCGCGCGCCCCATCTCTTCCTGACCTGCATCAGTTCAGTAACCTGACAGAGCGTCAGTTACTGAGCCGTCACACGGAAGCGGGCGGAGCGATGCTTGGATCAACCCATGGCACCCTGACCACCGACTCCCGCCGGGCCCGCGTCGCCGCCTGCGGGGAACCGCCTTCGCCCGTGGTGCGGGGCCGGGCCGCCGGCGCCGGTGACCTCGATGTCAGCGGGCGGCCACTGCATGCCGACGTGCCCGACCTGGACCGGTTCTTCCGGCCCGAGTCCGTCGCCGTCGTCGGTGCCTCCGACGTCGAGGGGCGCCCCAACACCGGCATCACCCGGCAGCTGCTCGCCTGGGCCGAGCGGGTCGGCGCCCGGCTCCACCCCGTGCACCCCACCCGTCAGTCCGTCTTCGGCATGCCCTGCTCTTACGGCTCTCCCACTGGGCCCCCACCGGCAACGAGGCCGACCTGGAGGCCGCCGACTTCCTCTCCTACTTCGCCGAGCGGCCCGAGGTCGGCGCCATCGCCTGCTACATCGAGGGGCTGAAGGACGGCCGCGCCTTCCTGCTGGCCGCCGACCGGGCCGCCCGGCGCGGTGTGCCGGTCGTCGCGGTCAAGGTCGGCCGCACCGAGGCCGGCGCCCGCACCGCCGCCTCACACACCGGCAAGCTGACCGGCGCGGACGACGTGATCGACGCGGCGATGCGGCAGTCCCCACGTCCGTCCGGTCCGTGCGCGGCGCCGGACGTATGCCATACCGAGGACCGGCAGGGCGACCAGGGCCGTCAGCCACCCGGCCGTGACGGTCAGAGGCCAGTCCCAAAGCGCGGCGGCCACCGCGGCCCAGACCAGCGCGAGGGCCGCGGCGCACACCAGGTGCCAGACCCACTCGGGCCCGCGGGTGCACCGGGCCACCGAGCGGGCAAGCGCAGCGGCCGGCATCGTGTGCACGACCGCGTGGAACAGCCCCATGACCGGCAGCACCAGCGGGGCGCCGACGAGCAAGCACCCCAGACCGAACGCGCCGCCGTATCCGACACCGTGGTCGTCGCCGATCGAGACGTGGATCCAGAAGATCGCACCGACCGCCGGAAGCTGCGCCGCACCCACCGCCGCGGCCGCTCCCAGATCATGCTCCGCCCGTTCGGCACCGGGGCGCCGTCGTCCGTCCCCCCACCCCATGAGGGCAGCGTACGCGGGGACGTGTGAGCGGCTTGGGCAAGGCTTCCAATCTGACATACCGTCAGCTTCAATGGGCGTGTGATGGGACACGCAGGGATGGCCGCCACCGCCGTCCGTTACCTCAGGTCCATCGGGGCGCGCACGGTCGCGGGACCCGTCGAAGCGTTGTCGCGCCCGGAGTTGCGGGCCGTGCGGGAGGACGAGCGGGCGCCCGTCGACTCGGCCGAGTTCCGGCGCGTCCTGGGAAACTTCGCCACCGGTGTCGCCGTTGTCACTGCGCCGGCGGCGGACGGTGAGGTGAGCCCCGCCGGCTTCGCCTGTCAATCGTTCTCTTCGCTTTCCCTGGACCCGCCGCTGGTCGCCTTCATGGTCGGCCGGCCCTCGAGCACCTGGCCGCGGATCGCCCGTGCCGGGGTGTTCTGCGTGAACGTGCTCGCCACCGACCAGGCCGAGCTGTGCCGGGCCTTCGCGGTGAGCGGCGGGGACAAGTTCGCCGGGGTCCGGCACGAGGCGGCGCCCTTCTCCGGCGCCCCGCGCCTCATGGGCGCGACGGCGTGGATCGACTGCGCGATCCACGCCGTGCACACCGGTGGCGACCATCTCATCGTGGTGGGCCGGGTGATGTCCCTGGGGACCGGCGACGGGGACGACACGCCGCTGCCGTTCCACCGGGGGCGGTTCGTCTAGGACCCTGCCCGGACCACCGGCCGGCCGGGTCACGCCAGTGCGGGTGCTCCCGCCGGGCGGCGCCGGATCACCAGGGCCATCAGGGCGGCCGCCGCGCACAGCGCCCCCGCCGCGTACCAGACCACGTCGTACGAGCCGAAGGTGTCCCGCGCCACGCCGCCGAGGAAGGCGACCAGGGCCGCGCCGACCTGGTGGGAGGCCAGGACCCAGCCGAAGACGATCGCGCTGTCCTCGCCGTACTGCTCCCGGCACAACGCCAGCGTGGGCGGGACCGTGGCGACCCAGTCCAGGCCGTAGAAGACGATGAAGAAGATCATCGGCGGATGGACGGACGGGGCCAGCAGCATGGGCAGGAACAGCAGCGAGGTGCCGCGCAGCGCGTAGTACACCGCGAGCAGGCGGCGCGGCTCGAAGCGGTCCGTGAACCAGCCCGAGGCGATCGTGCCCACCACGTCGAAGACACCGATGACCGCCAGCAGCGAGGCCGCCGCCGTGATCGGCATGCCGTGGTCGTGGGCCGCCGGGACGAAGTGGGTCTGGATCAGGCCGTTGGTGGAGGCGCCGCAGATCGCGAAGGTGCCGGCCAGCAGCCAGAACGGGCCTGTGCGCACCGCCGAGAACAGCACGGTGACGGCGCGGCGGGCGGCGCCCCGCGCGGGTTCCGGCTTCGCTACGAACTCCTCGGCGCCGTACGGCTTCTGCCCCACGTCCGCCGGGTGGTCGCGCAGCAGCAGCCAGACGAACGGGACGACCGCGAGCGCGGCGAGGGCCACCGTCACCGCGGCCGGGCGCCAGCCGTGGTGCTCCACCATCCAGGACAGCAGGGGCAGGAAGATCAGCTGCCCGGAGGCCGAGCCCGCGGTGAGGATGCCGCTCACCAGGCCGCGCCGCGTGGTGAACCAGCGGTTGGTGACCGTCGCCGCGAAGGCCAGCGCCATCGAACCCGAGCCCAGCCCCACCAGCAGACCCCAGCACAGCAGGAGCTGCCACGGCGCCGTCATCCACATGGTCGCGCCCGACCCGAGTGCGATCACCACCAGGGCCACGGCGACCACCCTGCGGATGCCAAAGCGGTCCATCAGGGCGGCGGCGAACGGGGCGGTCAGACCGTACAGCGCGAGGTTGATCGACACCGCCGCGCCGATCGTGCCGCGCGACCAGTGGAACTCCTGGTGCAGCGGGTCGATCAGCAGGCCCGGCAGCGAACGGAAGGCCGCGGCGCCGATGATCGTCACGAAGGTGACGGCGGCCACGAACCAGGCGCGGTGGATGCGGGTCGTCCGGGTCGGTTGCGGTTCCTCGACAGTGGGTGCGGTTGCGGTTGTCTGGGTCACGTCATAGATCTTCCGGCCTGGGCTCCTCCCGATCGAGTGGCCCGAGGGACAGCATTCGCTAGGATCGGGCCATGACCCAGTCCACGTTCCGGCCGCACCGCGTCGTCGTCCTCGCCCTCGACGGGCTGCTCCCCTTCGAACTGGGCATCCCGCACCGGATCTTCGGTCGCCCCAAGGACGCCGAGGGCCGGCATCTGTACGAGGTCGTCACCTGCTCCGTCCGGCCACCGGGCCCGGTGGAGACGGACGCCGACTTCTCCATCCAGGTGGAGAACGGCCCGGAGGCCCTGGCCACCGCCGACACCGTGATCGTCCCGGCGTCCTACGAGCTCGGCCCGGTCTTCGACGAGGGCGTGCTGACCGACGAGCTGGCCACCGCGCTCGCCCGTATCCGGCCCGGCACCCGGCTCGCCTCCATCTGCACCGGCGTCTACGTCCTCGCCGCCGCCGGCCTTCTCGACGGGCGTCCCGCCACCACGCACTGGGCCGAGGCCGGGCACTTCCAGCGGCTCTTTCCCCGGATCAAGGTCGATCCGGACGTCCTGTTCATCGACGACGGCGACATCCTGACCTCCGCGGGCGTCGCGGCCGGGATCGACCTGTGTCTGCACATGGTGCGCCGCGACCACGGCAGCACCGTCGCCAACGACGTGGCCCGCCGCACGGTCGTCCCGCCCCACCGCGACGGCGGCCAGGCGCAGTACATCCACCGCCCGGTGCCCGAGCCGCAGCTGGCGACGACGACCGCGGCCCGCGCCTGGGCGCTCGGCCGCCTCCACGCACCGATCCAGCTCCGCGACATGGCGGAACAGGAGGCCATGTCCGTACGCACCTTCACACGCCGTTTCCGCGAGGAGGTCGGCATGAGCCCGGGCCAGTGGCTCACTCAGCAGCGCGTCGAACGGGCCCGCCATCTGCTGGAGTCCACCGACCTGTCGATGGACCAGGTGGCGCGGGACGCCGGTTTCGGCACCGCCCAGTCGATGCGCCAGCACCTCCAGGCGGCCCTCGGCGTCACGCCCACCACATACCGGCGCACCTTCCGCACCGCAGCCACCGTACCGGCCGTCGGCGGCGCCCAGGCGTGACGGCGAAGCCCGGGTGTCAGAACGTCAGTACCGCCCTCGCCACCCGCCCCGCGTGCGCGTCCGCGGCCGCCTTCTCGTAGTCCTCCACCGGATACGTCGCCGTCACCAACTCGTCCAGCAGCAGGCGGCCTTCGCGATAGATCCGGGCGTAGCGCGCGATGTCCCGCTGGGGGCGGGAGGAGCCGTAGCGGCAGCCCAGGACGGCCTTGTCCAGGTACATCGACGAGACCAGGAACGACGCCTCGGCCGTCGCCGGCGGTACGCCGAGAAGCACCGCCTGGCTGTGACGGTCCAGTGCGTCGACGGCCGCGCGGATCAGCTCCACCCGGCCCACGCACTCGAACGCGTGGTCGGCGCCGGTGGGGAGGACGTCCTTCACGTCGTCCGTCGAGGTCAGGAAGTCGGTGGCGCCGAACCGGCGGGCCACGGCCTCCTTCGCCGGGTTGGCGTCCACCGCCACGATCCGCGACGCGCCTGCGATCCGCGCGCCCTGGAGGACGTTGAGGCCGATTCCACCCGTCCCGATGACCAGGACCGTGTCGCCCTGGTCCACCCGGGCGCGGTTCAGCACGGCGCCCACGCCGGTCAGCACCCCGCAGCCGATCAGGGCCGCCGACGGCAGCGGGATGTCCCTGGGAACGCGGACCGCCTGGACGGCCTTGACCACCGTGCGTTCGGCGAAGGCCGAGGTGGACGCGAACTGGTACACCGGCCCGCCCCCGCGTGTGAACGGGCGGCCGGGGCGGCCGATCGCCCGCCGGCACATCGTCGGCCTGCCGCGGTCGCAGTCCGCGCACGTACCGCAGTTCGCCAGGGTGGACAGCGCCACGTGGTCGCCGGGCGCGACATGGGTGACGCCCGCGCCCACCGCCTCCACCACACCGGCGCCCTCATGGCCGAGCGCCACGGGAACGGGGAAGGGGATGGTGCCGTCCACCACGGACAAGTCGCTGTGGCACAACCCGGCCGCACGGATCGCCACTTGGACCTCGCCGGGTCCCGGGGCCCGGACCTCCAGATCGTCCACGACCCGGGTCCGGGTGCCGTCGTAGAGGACGCCTCGCATCGCAACTCCCTCAGCCCTTGGTTCTGCTGGGTTCCCTCGGCAGACCGAGCACGCGCTCGGCGATGATCGTGCGCTGGATCTCGTCGGAGCCGCCGTAGATGGTCTCGGCCCGGCTGAACAGGAACAGGTGCTGGAGCGGGTCCAGTTCGTACGGTGCGGCGGGCGACCAGCCGGCCGGACCCGCCGCGCCCCTGACCTGCATCGCGAGTTCGCCCAGGCGCTGGTGCCAACGGGCCCACAGCAGTTTGGCCACGCTGGGGGCGGCCGGGTCCGTCGTGTCGCCCAAGGTGCGCAGGGCGTGCCAGCGCATCGTGCGCAGTTCGGCCCACTGGGTGACGAGGCGGTCGCGCAGGACGGGATCGTCCGCCGCGCCGGAGGCCACGGCCGCGCGGACGACCTCGGCGAGTTCGCCGGCGAAGCCGATCTGATGGGCCAGGGTGGAGACGCCGCGTGCGAAGCCGAGCAGGCTCATCGCCACGCGCCAGCCGTTGCCCTCGCCGCCGACGACGTGTTCGGCGCGGTCCGTCGCGCCGTCGAAGAACACCTCGTTGAACTCGCTGGTTCCGGTGAGCTGGCGGATGGGTCGGACCTCGACGCGGCCGGGCTGGTCCATGGGGACGAGGAGGAAGGTCAGGCCGTGGTGGCGGTGGGAGGCGGGGTCGGTGGGGGCGAGGACGAAGCACCAGTCCGCCTCGTGGGCGAGGGAGGTCCAGATCTTCTGTCCGGTGACGCGGTACGAGGCGGGGGTGTCGCGTACGGCGGTGGTGCGCAGGCCCGCCAGGTCGGAGCCGGCACCGGGTTCGCTGTAGCCCTGGCACCAGAACTCCTCACCCCGGGCTATGGGTGGCAGGAAGCGGGACTTCTGGTCCTCCGTGCCGTGGGTGAGGAGGGTGGGGGCGAGGAGGTTCTCCCCTATGTGGCCGGAGCGGGGTGGCGCCTTGGAGCGGGCGTACTCCTCGGCCCAGACGACCTGTTGGGCGAGGGTGGCGCGGCGGTTGCCGTAGCCGTCCTCGGGCCAGGACAGGCCGATCCAGCCGGCTCGGCCGAGGGTGCGTTCCCAGGACCGGCGGGTGCGGGCGGTGCCGAGGTGGGCTTCCAGCCAGGTGCGGGCCTGCTCACGGAACACCTCGTCTTGCGGGTCGGGCTCGAAGTCCATGGATTCCGCCTCGTGTTGTCTGCCGGCGCTCTGAGGTGCGGGCCGGAGGGTTCCTCACCCCCGCCGCCCCTGCCCGTCCCGTCCCTGGGCTGCGCCCCGGACCCCCGCTTCGGCCTGACGGCCTCGTCCTCGAACTCCCCCGCCACCAGGGGCGCGAGGAACTGCACGACCAGCCACAACGAACCCGTGGCCGTCGACACACCCGCAGCCCCGAGCTCTACCGCGCACCGCGCAAGCCCGGCGCGAGCGGCACCGCCGGGATCAGCGGCCGCTGCGTGCCGCCCTCTCCATCGCCGCCACCTGTTCCAGCAGCGGCATCGGGTCCGCGCCCACCGTCGCGGGCAGGAGGTCCGCGATCCTCTCCGGGGTCCACGCGCCCTCCGCGTACGCCGACCTCAGTTCCCTCGGCTGCGCCCAGACCGCCAGTTTCGGGCCCGCGATCGTGTACACCTGGCCCGTGATGCCCTCGTCCTTCGCGCGGTCGGACAGGAGGTAGACCACCAGCGCCGCCACGTCCTCGGGGTCGCCGATCTCCTTCAGTTCCATGGGGACGTTCGCCGACAGACGGGTCCGGGCCACGGGGGCCACCGCGTTCGCCGTCACCCCGTACTTGTGCAGGCCCAAGGCCGCGCTGCATACCAGCGAGATGATGCCGCCCTTCGCCGCGCTGTAGTTGGCCTGGGACACCGAGCCCTGGTGGTTGCCGCTCGTGAAACCGATCAGCGTGCCCGAGCGCTGCTTCCGCATCACCGCGGCCGCCGCCCGGAAGACCGTGAACGTGCCCTTGAGGTGCGTGGCGAGCACCGGGTCCCACTCCTGCTCGGTCATGTTGGACAGCATCCGTTCGCGCAGGATGCCCGCCACGCAGACCACCCCGTCCAGGCGGCCGTACGCCGAGAGCGCCCGGTCCACCACCCGCTGCCCGCCCGCCATGGTCGAGATGTCGTCGGCGACCGCGACGGCCTCTCCGCCCGCCGCCTCGATCTCCTTGGCCACGGCGTCGGCGACCTCGCTCGTGGGCGAGGCGCCGTCCACCGAGACCCCGTAGTCGTTGACGACGACCCGCGCCCCCCTCCGCCGCCAAGGCCGGCGCCACCGCCCGTCCGATGCCCCGGCCCCCGCCCGTCACCGCGACCACCTTGCCCGCCAGGAAGTTCGCCATGCTCAGCCCCCCTTCCCCTTCCGGAGTTTCTGACGGTTCGTTAGATTTTCTCGCCAGTCGGATTTTACGGGTCGTCAGATACTGCGGCGGACCCCGGAGTGGTTCCACGCGCGCGATGTCGCGGCCGTCGCGAAC
Source organism: Streptomyces sp. Ru72 (assembly GCF_002920635.1). Lineage (GTDB taxonomy): Bacteria > Actinomycetota > Actinomycetes > Streptomycetales > Streptomycetaceae > Streptomyces. Next base: position 105,782 of record NZ_PQSR01000004.1, read on the forward strand.
GACACGCTCACCTTCGAGGTCTTTCCCCCCCCCGAGATCGAGGACCTGTGGCTGCCCGTGCACGCCCTCCACCTGGTGGAGATGGGGATGCCGCAGGGACAGAACTGGAGCCTCGAGGAGTTGTCCACAGCCTGTGGAGAAGAGGGGCGCTACGCCTTCCTGCTGTCCGCGACACCCGAACCGTTCGTCGGCGGCACCGGAAGCCCGGTGGCACCGGTGGCCGTCCTTTGAGCCGGAGGTGCCGCACCGGCCGACGCGCCGCCGGCCGGTTCGGCACCTCCGCCCGCCCCCGGACGGTCCCCCGGGCCGCACGACTCCGCAGGAGCCGGCGCCGAAGACGATCCGCACTCGTCGAGGGCTCCCGTCACCCGAGTCCTCGGCGTCCCCTCACGACGGATCGCCGAACACCAGCGTGATCAAACAGACACAGGGCGTCAACAGGACCTCGGCGATTCCTCACGTATGCCGTTCTTGTGACCGCGCGCACGGAAGCAGACACCGGCGCACTCGCCCACGATCCACTCCAGGCAGCCACGCCCGTACGACCGTCGAGCCGCCCGTGCCCAGGCGCATGCACCGGCGCCCCGGGCGGACGCCCGGCCCGGTCCGCTCAGACCTCGCCGCAGGGTCCCGTCACACCACGCCGTACGCGAACCGAGGCGTCGCCTCCACCCCGCAGGCCGTCGCCTCCGCGCCGCACGCCGTCGCCCCGTCCCCGGCCGGCGCGGAACAGCGGTCCACCTCGCACCAGATGCGCTTGCCCGCACCCTCGGCGTCCCAGCCCCAGCGGTCGGCGAGCCCGTCGACCAGCTCCAGGCCACGGCCCCCGGTCTCCTCGCCCCGCGCGTGGCGGGGCTGCGGTGGGCGGGCGCTGCGGTCGGCGACCTCCAGCCGGACGGTCCCCGCGGCAGCATCGGAGGGGCCGTCGCAGGCGCCGGTCAGCAGCAGGCGCAGCACGGCGGGACAGCCGGTGTGCACCACGGCGTTGGTGACCAGTTCCGAGACGAGCAGGATCAGCGTCTCGGCCAGCGGTTCGTCCGCCGCTATGCCCGACCCGGTAAGACGCGAGCGCGCCCACCGCCGGGCCCGACCCACTTCCGCGGGGTCGGGCCGGATCTCCAGCTGCACTTGAAGCACCTGCACCGCTCACACCATCCGAACCGGCGGACACATCGCCTCGCGCCTCGCAAGGGCCACGATCGTGGTCATCGTCTGCATGGCAGGAACCAGGATCACGGACCGTGATTCCCTTGCACGACAGCATGGTTGACGTACAGTCACCCCAACAAGCGCTTCGGGCATATTCCAGCGTGAAGGAGTACGCGTACGCCATACTGTGCGACGCTTGCCACGGTGAGTCGAACAGGCAGGCACGACGAGCCGCCCTGCCCCACGAACGGCACACATCGCCGGATCCGGCGCCGCCTCAGGGGCCGCACCGTGGTGGATCGGGCTCAGAACCGCTCGCATCCCACACAAGGTACCGGAGCCCTCCTGCGACTCCACCTCGTGACAAGTCACGCGTAGGACACAACCCGGTATCAACGCTCCGTGATTCCGGATTGCCACAATCCGCGACATCCAGATCCCGCCTCAGGGATAAGCCCTGCTCAGAGCCTCCTGACTCACGCCTGAGAGCAGTTCCCCCGCGAGCTTTTCCTCACTCTCCGCACTCGAACCCATACGCTGGGTCCGTACCCACGCTCGCTTCAGGTACAGGTGCACCTCCGCCTCCCACGCGAAGCCCATACCGCCATGCACCTGGAGGCAGTCGCGGGCGCAGCGTACGGCCGCCTCGTCGGCGAGCAGACGGGCCGCGGCGATGTCGAGGGGGTCGGCGGTGACGGCGGCGGCGTACACAGCGGCGCGGCCCGTCTCCACCCGCACCAGGCTCTCGGCGCACAGGTGTTTGACGGCCTGGAAGGCCCCGATCGGTTGACCGAACTGCTCCCGGGTCCGCGCGTGCAGCACCGCCAGCTCGCAGGTCCGCACGGCGCCGCCGAGCTGTTCGGCGGCGGTGAGGAGGACGGCGGCGGGATCCGGTGGCGCCCTCGGCGGCCCGGGCGACCCGGTGCAAGGGCGTCAGCGGATCCACGGACACCAGTGGCAGGGCACCGCTCGCGTCGCCCCGGACGACGTCCGCCTCCCCCAGCCATTCCACGAGCCCGCCGTACACCGCCGTGACCCTCGTCCGTCCGCTCGCCGCGCCCGGCACCTCGCCCGCCGCGAGGTGGGTCGCCACCAGCGGGCCGGGCAGCAGCGCCCGGCCGGCCTCCTCGAAGGCGAGGACCGCCTCCGGCAGGCCCAGTCCGACCCCGCCGTCCGCCTCCGGCAGTCGCAGCGCGAAGAAGCCCTGGTGATCTGGTACTTCCCGCCGACGTACGCCAGTTCGCCGATCCCGGCGGTCAGCGGCTGCGGACCCCGGTCCCGGTACTTGGCCGGCAGCCAGGTCCCGAAGAGGTGCGCGGGCTCGATCACGTGGTCGTCGACGCTGATGATGCGGGGCAGTTCGCTCGCCATGGTTCCCCTCCGCCGGACCGGCTCTCAGCTGATGGCTCGTCAGATAGCATGTCACCTGACGTGTCGTCAACCAAGCACAGGGGCCGGCCGTGAACGAGACCCCGCACGCCCTGAGTTCCGCCCGCACGCTGTGAGAACTGGTCGAGCGCCGCGCCGGCCTCACCCCCGACCGTCCGGTCCTGCTCCAGGAGGACCAAGTTCTCACCTTCGGCGAGCTGCGCACCCGCGCCGAGCGCGTGGCGGCCGGTCTGTGCGGCATGGGCGTGCGCCCCGGCACGGTGGTCGCCTGGCAGCTGCCCACCCGGATCGAGACCGCCCTGCTGTCCTTCGCGCTGGCCCGCCTGGGCGCCGTCCAGTCCCCGGTGATCCCCTACTACCGGGACCGCGAGGTCGGCTTCGCGCTGCGCGAGTCGAAGGCGGAGTTCTTCGCGGTACCCGGCGTCCGGCGCGGGCACGACCACACGGACATGGCCCGCCGGCTGGACGCGAAGGGCGTCTTCGAGGCGTACGACGACCTGCCGGACGGCGACCCGACGACGCTCCCCGCCCCGCCCGCCGACGGCACCTCGGTCCGCTGGATCTACTGGACCTCGGGCACCACCTCCGCCCCCAAGGGCGTTCTGCACACCGACCGCTCCCTGATCGCGGGCGGCTCCTGCCTGGCCCACGCCCTGCGCCTGTCCCCGGACGACGTCGGGTCCATGGCCTTTCCGTACGCTCACATAGCGGGCCCCGACTACACGGTGATGCTCCTGCTGTACGGCTTCCCGGCCGTGATGTTCGAGCACTTCGCGCTCCCTCAGGCGCTGGCGGAGTACCGGCGGCACGGGGTGACGGTGGCGGGCGGCTCGACGGCGTTCTACTCGATGTTCCTGGCCGAGCAGCGCAGACAGCCGGGCGAGAAGCTGATCCGCTCGCTCCGGCTCCTCGCGGGCGGCGGCGCCCCCAAGCCGCCCGAGCTGTATCACTCCGTGGTCCGTGAGATGGGCGTCCAGCTGACCCACGGGTACGGCATGACCGAGGTCCCGTTGATCACCATGGGGGACCCGGGCGACACTCCCGAGAACCTGGCGACGACGGAGGGACGGCCGCCCGAGGGGATGCAGATCCGCATCGTCGACGGGGAGGTACGGCTGCGGGGAGAGGCCGTCTGCCGGGGTTATCTGGATCCCGCGCAGACGGCGGAGGCGTTCGACGAGGACGGCTTCCTGCGCACCGGCGACCTCGGCCACCTGACCGACAGCGGTCATCTGGTGCTGACGGGGCGCCGCAAGGACGTCATCATCCGCAAGGGCGAGAACATCTCCGTCAGGGAAATCGAGGACCTGCTCCACACGCACCCCGCGGTGCAGGACGTGGCGGTGATCGGGCTGCCGGACGAGGTGCGCGGGGAGCGGGTGTGCGTCGTGGTCGAACAACCGCCGGGCGCCGAGGAGCTGACGCTCCCCGCGGTCACCTCGTATCTGCTGGCGGCGGGGCTGTCCGTGCACAAGCTGCCGGAGCAGCTGGAGGTGGTGGAGGCCCTTCCGCGGGGGGACCCTGCGGAAGGTGCTCAAGTACCAGCCGCGGGAGCGCTATTCGGGCCCTGGGACTTCGGGGACTACTCCGGGACCGTGAAGTAGCGGGCGAACGCGGACACGATCTCGCTCTCGCCGACCTTGCCGTCTCCGTCCGCGTCGAGTGCCGCCGCCGCCGACCGGGCCACGTCCTCAGGCGCGCCGAGGGCCTTCAGGGCGCGGGCGGTCTCCGCGAGGGTGGCGGCACCGTCGCGGTCGCCGTCCGCCACGGCGAGCGCCGCGTGGAGGAACGGGCGGGCGATCTCCGCGAACCGCTCGGGGTTGTCCCGCAGCCGCTTCACCGCGCCGCCCACGAACTCCTCGCGGGTGATGCGCTGGTCGCCGTCCCGGTCCGCTATCCCGGCCATGCCCTGCCAGAACGCCTCAGCCCCGGCGTACAGGGCCTGCCCCTGCTCGGACCTGGCCGCGGTGCCGAACTCGGTGAGGACCGCCTTGGCCGCCGCGCTGAAGTCCGCGCGGTCGATGTAGCCGTTGCCGTCCTGGTCGAAACCGGCGAACCGGGCGGCGATCCTGCGCTCGTACTCGGTGCTGACCATGGTGTTTCGGGCCGCCTTACGTCACATCGGGGGTGTTTCTCGCAGGGAGCGTACGACGTGGGGAGCTTGCGGGGAGCCGGAAAACGGCGGTTGTACCAAGACCGCGGGAATTCCGGGACAACAGTGTGGCTCTCCTGCGATGTTCCGTTGACCGTGGTGTGCCGGCGCTCACACCGACGGGTGCCGTGGGCCTGGTCCGGCGGCGGCGTGGAGTCGGATCCGCGGTCGGGGTGCGGGCGTTCCGCGGTCGGGGTGCGGGCGGTTCCGCGGTCGGGGTGCGGGCGGATCGCGCGGTCGGCGTGCGGTGTCAGGCCGACAGGGGCCGTGAGGTGTCGTCGGTGGCCGAGCCCACATCCGGGTGCACGTCGAAGAGGCGGCGGACGCCGAGGGCCGCGAGGACGCGGTTGACGTGTGTGCCCTCGGGCGCGCCCTGCCCGGGCAGGACGATGCGGAGCCGGCCCCGGCAGGAGCGGATCAGTCTGCGTGCGGCGACGAGCACACCGACGCCGCTGGAGTCGCAGAACACCACCTGCGAGAGGTCGAGTACGAGGCGGTGGCGGCCGTCCGCCACCGCGTCGTGCACCCGCTGGCGCAGCACCGGTGATGTCATCAGGTCCAGTTCGCCCGCCACTTGCAGCACGGTCCACTCGCCGTGCTCTTCGCCGGTCACTGTGAGCGTCACCGCCATGCCTCCCGCCTGCCCGCGCCGCCCATGAAACGGAAGCGGTCCCTTCGCTTCCTTTGGAGCGCGGCTGCCCGAACGCTCTTCTATGAAACACCGAACTGTCGATCGAAACTGGGTAGTAGATGAGCCAATTCAATCGGTAACGGTCTCGTTCGTTCAGGCCTGATCCGCAGTCGGCCGGGTAGGCGCCCGAGTCCGGCACGGTCCCGCGCGGGACCGCCTCTACCATCCGCGGCTCGCCGAGGGGCGCACATTGCCACAAAGGGGCGTGCGTTGTCCGATGTGCCGACTACATTCGAAGGCGTGGGGGGCGCACGCTGAACCGGAACAGGGCGCAGGGCACGTCCGGGGACGAGGGGGCCGCATGGCGAAGAAGGACGCACCGCCCCGGTGGGACCGCAGGATGCAGCAGCGGCTCGCCCGGGGTGAGGCCGCCGCGCTCGGAGAGTGCTACGACCGGTTCGCCTCCCTGGTGCACGGCCTCGCCCACCGGGTGCTCGGGGACGAGGCGGAGGCGGACGCCGTCACACGCGAGGTGTTCGTCCACGTCTGGGAGAACCCCGAGTCCTACGACCCCAGGCAGGAGCCGCTGCGGACCTGGGTCGCCGCACTGACCCACCGGCTCGCCGTCCGGCGGCTGCGCGCCACCGAGACCGCCGCACTGGCACGGGACGGCCGGGGCACTGCGGAGGACCTGGAGCGCAGGGTGCGCCAGGCCTCGGTGGCGGCCCGCGCGGACTACATCGTCACCTCGATGCCGGTGCCGCTGCGCGCCGCCCTGGAACGGGCCTACTTCCAGCGCCGGGACTACCGCCAGACCGCCACCGACCTCGGCATCACGGAGGACGAGGCCCGCCGCCGGCTCCGCCTCGGCCTCCAGCTCCTCGCCACCGCCCACGAGACGCGGCCCTCGGGCACGCCGCCGGAAACGGGGGGTGTGTGGTGAGCGGGGCGGAGCGTTCCCGGGGGCACGAGGAGTTCGCGGGGTACGGCGCGTACGAGGGGAACGACGGGCAGGGCGCACCCGGGGGCGCCGGCGAGCGCGAGGTGTCCGACGTGGCCCGGGGGCCGCTGGCCGGTGGGGGTGCGTCGTCCGGGGCGGGGGCGGTCCCGCTCGAGCACCGGGTGCTGAAGTCGCTGCTGGGGGCCTGGGCGCTGGCCGCCTGTTCCGCGGAGGAGACCGCCGCCGTCGAGGCGCACCTCGATGGCTGCGGCCCGTGCGCGGAGGAGGCGCGGCGGCTGCGGAAGGCCGTCGGGCTGTTGCAGCGGCCCGAGAGTCTGGATCTCGACCCCGCCCTGCGCACCCGTGTCCTGGCGAGTTGCCTGGACCGGCGCCCGCCGCGCATCCCCGTGCCGGAGTGGGCGGCCCCCTATGACGCGGAGGCCGCGCGCCTGGACGCCCTGTTGCAGGACATCGGCGACGCCGAGTGGCACACCCCGGTCAGGCTGCGGTGGTTCGACGGGAGGGCGCCAGCCAGCCGCCGCACCACCGTGGCCGGGGTCATCGCCCATCTGCTCTCCGTCGACGGCCTGGTCGCGATGGCGCTCGGGCTTGAGGACCCCCTGGCGGACACCGCCGGGGAGGACCGCAGCCCCGAGGGGCGCACGGAGGCGTACTGGCGCGCCGCCCACTTCCCGCCGACCCGCTCCGTCCGAGTGCCGTGGCGCGACCAGACCCACCATCTGGTCCGGGCGGTCTCCCTCACCGACGACACCAGCGGGACGGTCCCGGTGTCGTACGGCGCCTTCGGGCTGTCGCTGCACGACGCGATGCTGGATCGGGCCTTCGAGTGCTGGGTGCACGCGGAGGACATCGCGAACGCCGTCGACTACCCCTACGATCCGCCGGCGCCGCGCCATCTCCACCAGATGTTCGACCTGGCGGTACGGATACTGCCGCTGACCCTGGCCGCCCGGCGGCGCGCCGGACTCGCCGCGCCCCCGCGCGGTGGCCGGCACCTCGTCCCGGCGGGAGAGCCGGGGCGCAGCCTGCGCCTGGAGATCGAGGGCCTGGGCGGCGGCGAGTGGTTGATTCCACTCGACTCCCCCGGTGCGGTGGCCTCCGCCGATCACGAGGTGGCGCACGTGGCGCTCGACGGGGTGGAGTTCTGCCGCCTGGCTGCCGGCCATGTGCCGCCGCAGGATGCGGCAGCGGGGCAGGTCGGCGACCGGGAGGCGATCAGGGACGTGCTCTTCGCGGCGGCGTCCCTGAGCCGGATGTAGCGGGGGCCTCGGGGAGCCTCAGAGCCCCAGGGCTTGTCCGGCAATGCCTGTCGTCCGCCCGCAGGGCGGGAATCGTCAGACGGGCCCTAGGCGAAGACCACCGTCCGGCGGCCGTTCAGCAGGATGCGGCGCTCCGCGTGCCACTTCACCGCGCGTGCCAGCGCCTGGCACTCCACATCCCGGCCCGTCGCCACCAGCTGGTCCGGGGTGACGTCGTGGCCGACCCGCTCGACCTCCTGCTCGATGATCGGGCCCTCGTCGAGGTCGGCCGTCACGTAGTGCGCGGTCGCGCCGATCAGCTTCACACCGCGCGCGTGGGCCTGGTGGTAGGGCTTGGCACCCTTGAAGCTCGGCAGGAAGGAGTGGTGGATGTTGATGATCCTGCCGCTGAGCTGCTTGCACAGGTCGTCCGAGAGCACCTGCATATAGCGGGCCAGGACCACCAGCTCGACGTCCAGCTCGCGCACCAGCTCCAGCAGCCGCGCCTCGGACTCCGACTTGGTGTCCTTCGTCACCGGGATGTGGTGGAAGGGAATGCCGTACGAGCCCACCAGCTCGGCGAAGTCGGTGTGGTTGGAGACTACGGCCGCGATCTCGACGGGCAGCGCGCCGATCCGGGCGCGGAAGAGCAGGTCGTTCAGGCAGTGGCCGAACTTGCTGACCATGAGGATGACGCGCATCTTGTCGTCGGCCCGGTGGATCTGCCACTCCATCTGGAAGGAGTCACCGATGGCCGCGAAACTCGCGCGCAGCTTGTCCACGGTCACCGGGGCCTCGGCGGAGAAGTGGACCCGCATGAAGAACAGTCCCGTGTCCTGGTCGCCGAACTGCTGGCTGTCGACGATGTTGCATCCGGTCATGAACAGGTAGCTCGACACGGCGTGCACGATGCCCTGCTTGTCCGGGCAGGAGAGGGTGAGGACGTACTGGTCGGCCGGGACCGAGGCTCGGGTGGACTGCTCGTTCATGCACGCCAGGGTCTCATGTCCGCGGCCCCGTGCGGACCGCCGTCCCGCCACCCGGACGGTCCGGCGGACGCCAGGGCCCGCGCGCGCAGAACCACGGGGCCTACGCGCTCCTCGTCAGGATCCGCAGCACCTCGAGCGTGCGCGGCGGCGCGTCCGGGTCCTCCCCGTCGGCCACCGAGAGCCGCACGTGGGCGTCGCGTGCCGCCCGCACCGCCTCCGGCCACGCCTGGTGGTTGAGGTAGGCGTCCACCGGCGCGTCCGGCCCGACCTGGTGCATGATCCGCAGCACTCGCAGGACGGCGGTGTCGACGAGGGCCGCCTCCTGCGAGTCCCGGAAGATCGTGCCGACGTACTTCTCGGCCGACCAGTTGTCCAGCCAGGTGTCCTCGACCAGGCGGTACACGGCGTCGGTGACGTCGCCGTACCCCTCGACACCGGCCAGCCAGACGTCCCGCTGGAAGACGGGATCGGAGAGCATGTGCAGCGCGGAGCGCACATTGCTGCGCCAGCGCCACCACGGCATGTCGTTGAGTGGCATGCCGCCCATGGTGGATGAGCGACGACCGCGACGGGAAGAGTTCTCCGGAGCTTGCACGGTCATCGATCGTACGTTCCCTGTGAAATGCGGATCATCGGCCCCTGCAATTCACCTTCATGTCACCTTCCGTTGCCCCCGGATGACACGAGGGTTAGTGGTGTGAGGGAATCGTGCGTGTCCATGACCGGCAGGCGACGCACCAGCTCCTCCCCCGACCGCCCCCGTGTTCCGGGTTCCGTCCCTGAAAAAGCGACTCCCCGCGTCAGGACCGTCCTGCTGTCCGCGGGCGCGTTGGCGGCCTGTGCGTCGATCGCGGTCGCCTGCGGGGTCGTCCCCGGTACCACGGGGGGTTCCGGGGACGCCCCCGTGACCGTCATGACCTGGGCACCCGACAAGACCTCGGCGACCAACAAACCGGGCATGCCGGCGATGGCGCAGGCCTACGCGCGCTGGGTCAACGCCCACGGCGGCCTGAAAGGCCGCAAGCTCGAGGTCCTGACCTGCAACGACCACAACGACTACGTGGACGCCGCGAAATGCGCCCGGCTCGCCGTGAAGGAGAACGCCGTCGCCGTCGTCGGTTCCTACAGCCAGTACGCCAGCTCCTTCCTCTCCCCGCTGGAGTCGGCGGGCATCCCCTACATCGGGGGCTACGGCCTGACCGACGACGAGTTCAAGAGCGTGCTGTCCTACCCCGTCAACGGCGGCCAGCCCGCGCTGCTGGCCGGTCTCGGCGAGGAGCTGGGCCGGACCTGCGGCCGCGTCGCCCTGGTCCGCCCCGACACGGTCGCCGGCGACGAGCTCCCCCTGCTGCTCGACGCCGGACTGAAGGCGGCGCACCACGCCCCCGTGGCAGACGTGCGCGCCGCCGAGGACGCCACCGCCCTCGACGACCAGGCACGGCAGGCGCTCGGGGAGGCGACCGCGAACCCCCGGAAGAAGGGGTGCGTGGTCCCGGCGCTCGACGAACGCACCGGGACCTTCATGGACTCCTTCCGCCGTCTGAGCACCGACTACACGCCGGTGCGCACCGCGTCCGTGCTCGGCAGCGTCGACCAGTCGGTGATCGACTCCTCCGGCGGCGGCTCCGGCCCCTACGAGGACGCCTACGTCACCGGCTGGTATCCGGAGGCGTCGGACCCGCGCTGGAACGAGATGAAGGAGGTGATCAAGGAGCAGGCCTTCGACGACGACCGGATCGATCCGGCGGACGCGGGCGTGCAGACGACGTGGATCGCGTACCAGGTCCTGAAGAAGGTCGTCGAGTCGCTCGGCAACCGCGAGGTGTCGGCCCGCACGATCCGCATGGCCCTCGACAACGGCCTGAAGGTCGACACCGGCGGCCTCACCCCGACCCTGCGCTGGCGCTTCCAGGACCTGACCGCCGTCGTCGACTTCCCCCGCCTGATCAACTCCGACGTGACCTTCCAGGTCGTGCGCGGCGGACGGCTGGTGGCGGCACGCAAGGGCTTCGTGAACGTGTCGAAGACGCTGGAGAGCACGGACAGCGAGTGAGGCGTGCCGGTGCGCGCCGCCCGCTGAAGCGGTCTGCGCGCACCGCCGTGCTCACAGCTGGGTCGGCTGGCGCTCGGTCAGGCCGTACTTCTGCGCGATGACGTTCCACAGCCTGGCCGCCTTCGCCTTCTGGGCGCTGGCCGTGCCGCTGTCCCGGTTGCCCGCCGCGGCCTGACCGGTGACGCGCGCCTGGCCCTTCTTGCAGCCCTTGTTGTCCGAGACCTGGTCGGCCCAGGCCGCGTAGTGGGTGTCGGCGGACGCGGACGCCTTCCAGGCGCTGGTGAGCGCGGCGGTCAGCGCGGCGTGGTCAGCGAGCTTGTCGACCTGGAGCCCGGACAGCCGGCTCACCAGGTCGTTGCGCTGCTTGGCCGCGTCCCGCAGGTCGGCGGCCGACTGGTCGAGGTTCTGGCACGCCTTGACGTTGGCGACCGCCCTGATCACCGCGTCGCGGCTGTTGCCGCTGTCGGCGAGAAGCTTGTCCAGGGCGACGGCCTGCGCCCGGGCCGGGTCGGCGGCGCCCGACCCCGAGGCGTCCGGGGCGGGCCCGGTCGCGGCGACCGACTTGCTGTCGTGGCTCTTGCCGTCGCTGCCGCCACCACCGCTGAGCAGGGCGCCGGCCCCGATCCCGAGGACGACTATGCCGACGCCGACGGCCGCTATGAGGGGGATACGCGAGCGGGTACGGCCACCGCGCTCGTCGACGGCCCGGCCCGCGGGGGCGCCGGGGGCGTCCGCGCCGTCGAACCGCGGCAGGTGCTGGGTGGGTTCGGCGAAACCGCCCGCGCCGCCGCGGAAGAGGTTGTCGAACTCGGCCGGCGGCGCCTGCCCCGGCGCCCCGGGCCGCACGGCGTACGACTGGCCGGGCACGGGGCCGTGCGGCTGCCCGGGCACGGGCGGAAGGTACTGCGTGGCCTGCGCGTCGGGGCCGGCGGCGGGCGGCAGCGGACCGGTGGCGCGTCCGAGGAACTGGGTCGCATGGTCAGCGGGCATCTCCGGAGGCAGTGCGCCCGGGCCCACCGGCGGGATGTACTGGGTGGCCCCCTCGTCGGGGGAGGCGGCCACCGGGGGTATGTACTGCGTCGCGCCCTCGTTCGGGGAAGCGGCGACGGGCGGCAGGAACTGCGTGGCGCCCTCGTCGGCGGAGCCGGCCGCCGGGGGCAGGGGGCCGGCACCGGCGCTCTGCTGCGGGGGCAGCGGCTGTCCCGAGCCGGCGTGCGGCTGCTGACCCCAGGCCGAGCGCGGGTCCGAACCCTCCCAGGACGGCTGCGCGCCCCACTGCTGGTTCTGGTGCAGCTGCTGTTGCTGCTGGGCGGCCTGCTCCGGGCCCCAGGGCTGTCCCCATGCCTGACCGCCGGCCGGGCCGGATGCGGATGCGGGCGCCGGGGGTATGGAACCGTCCGCTCCACCCGTCTGGCCCGGCAGCAGGGGCGCGCCGCCGTCGGAGGGCAGCACGATGCCTTCGCGCGCGGGCCGCGCCGAGGGCTCCTCGCCCTGTCCACTCTGCGTCACCGGGACTCCTACGAATGGGGGACCTTCGGAATCGTCGGCTCACGCTACCGGGTCCCCATGACCGGTGCTACGCCGGTCATGGGGAGCGCCCCCATAGGGGCGCGGGGAACTGCGCGCCCAGCCACGAACGATCCGCACCAACGAGACATCCGTCACCCTTTACGGCGATACCCCCGGGGCCCGGGGCGGAGCCCCGCGACTGCACCCCCGGCCCCGGGCACGTCACACAACCACCGGTGACGTCACGCAACCGCCGGAGGCGTCACGCGGCTGCCAGATCCAACCGCGCCCCGAACTCCCGCACCACGGCCTCCTCCCGGTACGGCTCCAACCGCTGCTGCAGGTCCTCGAGATACTCCGCCCCCCGACTGGACCGCAGCGTGCCGAGCAGCTCCACGGCCTTCAGTCCGGTGTGGCACGCCTGCTCCACCTCCCGCTGCTGCACCTGTGCGGTGGCGAGGAGCACCAGCCCGATCGCCCGCCGCCGGGCCCGGGACTCGGGATGCCCGGCGAGCGACTCCTCCGCCCGCCGGGCCGCCGCCTCCGCCTGGCCCAGGTCCCGGTGACAGTGCGCCAGCTCGTCCGCCAGGTACGCCTCGTCGAAGTGCGCGATCCACGCCGGATCGTCCCCGGACGCCGCGTCGGCCGACTCCAGCGCCGTCACCGCACGCCCGGACGCGATCTGCGCGGCGCGCACATCGCCCATCAGCGCATGCCCGCGCGCCTCAGCCGCGTAGAACATCGCCTCCGCGCGCGGGGTCACGCGCCCCCGCGCCCCCTCCTGCGCCGCCCGCGCCAACTGCGCGATCTCGCGCGGGTTTCCGAGCTGCGCCGCGAGGTGGCTCATCGACGCGGCCAGCACATAGCCGCCGTACCCCCGGTCACCGGCCGCCTGCGCGAGCCGCAACGCCTGGATGTAGTACCGCTGCGCGAGCCCCGGCTGTCCGGTGTCGACGGCCATGTACCCCGCGAGCTCGGTCAACCGCGCGACCGCACCGAACAGTTCGCGTCCCACCGCGTCCCGGTACGACCCCGCCAGCAGCCCGGAGACGACGCTGTTGAGGTAGTGCACGACGACCGGCCGCACATGCCCGCTGCCGTACTGGTGGTCCAGTTCGACCAGGGCCTGCGTCATGGCCCGCACCGCGTCCACGTCCGACTGTCCCACCCGTGGCCCGGCCGACCGCGCGACCTGCGGGTCCGGACCGGAGATCAGCCAGTCACGGCTCGGCTCGACGAGCGCGGAGGCCGCGACGGAGGACCCGGACAGGAAGTCCCGGCGCCCGACGTCGCTGCGCCACAGCTCGCAGACCTGCTCGATCGCGCCGAGCACCGTGGGCGAGAACTGCAGACCCACGCCCGACGCGAGGTTCTTGCCGTTGGCCATGCCGATCTCGTCGATCGTGACCGTGCGCCCCAGTTTGCGGCCGAGCGCCTCCGCGATGATCGCCGGTGCCCGGCCCCGCGGCTGCTGTCCGCGCAGCCAACGGGCCACGGACGTCTTGTCGTAGCGCAGGTCGAGGCCGTGCTCCGCGCCGCACATGTTGACCCGGCGGGCGAGCCCCGCGTTCGAGCAGCCCGCTTCCTGAATGAGCGCCTGCAGTCGTTCGTTCGGCTGCCGCGCGACAAGAGGCCTGGCGGCCATGGCGTACCCCCTACTTCCTGGCTCGGTTCGCCGAGTGGCCGGTGCACCGAAAAGATCCGGCCTTGAAGATCGATGCCCAGCGGACATTCCTCTGATGCGAGACATGCGAAGATTGCCGGGGTAAAGGCTGGTCCCGCACCCCCCACCTGGTTACCCCACCCCCGCTGCGGTTCCCCGTGCGCGCCCCCACCCGTGCATCCATGCGCCCCACCCGCCGAGACGGTGCTCCTCCCCGGCGCATGTGGGATGAAAAGGACGTGCTCAAAAAGCATCGGTCCCCATCGGGACGGCCCCGGGCGGGCGAGGCGTAACCCCCGGTGATCGCTAGAGTTGAGTTCATCGTGGAAGAGACCATCGCGGGCCCTGAAGCTGCCCACATCCCGAAGCAGCGCGGCGAATCGCTCCTGGACGCCGCCGTCCGTTACGTCGAGGAGCGTCACTGGGACGTGTTCCCCGGCACCTGGCTGGATGCCGTCGACGGGATGCACCGCTGCTCCTGCGGTCAGTCCGCGTGTCCCGCGCCCGGAGCGCACCCGGCACGCGACGACTGGGCGACGCAGGCGACCGGCAGTGCCACCGTCGCGCGCGGTCTGTGGTCCGAGCGGCCGACCGCATCGATCCTGCTGCCCACCGGGCGCACCTTCGACGCGATCGACGTCCCGGAGACCGCCGGCTTCCTCGCGCTCGCGCGCATGGAGCGCATGGAGCTGACGCTCGGTCCGGTGACGCTGACGCCGGCGCGGCGCATGCAGTTCTTCGTGCTGCCGGGCGCGTCCGCGAAGGTGCCGGACCTGCTGCGCAAACTGGGCTGGCAGTCCGCCTCGCTCGACCTGGTCACGCTCGGCGAGGGCTCCTATGTGGCCGCGCCGCCCACCCGGTTCGGATCGCGGGGGGCCGTGCAGTGGGCGCGGCGGCCCACGTCGGCGAACCGGTGGCTGCCGGACGCCGAGGAGCTGTTGTCGCCGTTGGCGTACGCGTGCGGCAGGGATCGGTAGCCGGGTGCCCTCCCCCGTAGGGTGCTGGCATGACCGAAGGTGCAGGGGCGGGTGCCGCCGCCGTACGCGTACACGATCTCTGGAAGCGGTTCGGGGAACACGTCGCCGTCGCCGGGGTCGATCTCGAGTTGCCCGCCGGGCGGTTCATCGGGCTGGTCGGGCCCAACGGGGCCGGGAAGACCACCACGCTGTCCATGGTCACCGGGCTGCTGCGGCCCGACCGCGGCACCGTCGAGGTCGTCGGACACGACGTGTGGCGCGACCCCGCCCAGGTGAAGGCCCGTATCGGGGTGCTGCCCGAGGGGCTGCGGCTCTTCGAGCGGCTGTCCGGGCGCGAACTCCTCGCCTACACCGGCCGCTTGCGCGGACTGCCCGGCGACGAGGTCGACAAGCGGGCCACCCAGCTCCTCGACGTCCTCGATCTGGCCGGGGCCCAGCACAAGCTCGTCGTCGACTACTCCACCGGGATGCGCAAGAAGATCGGCCTCGCCGCCGCGCTGCTGCACAACCCCGAAGTCCTCTTCCTCGACGAGCCGTTCGAGGGCGTCGACCCGATCTCCGCGCAGACCATCCGCGGCGTCCTCGAGCGGTACACCGCCTCCGGCGCCACCGTCGTGTTCTCCTCCCACGTCATGGAGCTGGTCGAGTCGCTGTGCGACTGGGTGGCCGTCATGGCCGCGGGCCGCATCCGCGCGCACGGCCCGCTGGCCGACGTGCGCGGCGACGCGCCCACTTTGCAGCAGGCGTTCTTGGAACTGGTCGGCGCGCACGGCCGCACCGCCGGCGCCGACCTCGACTGGCTCGGCGGCGGCGCCCGATGACCGGCCTGACGACCGTCGTCGTACGGCTGAAGCTGTCCCTGCTGCGGAACGGGCTGCGGCGCTCGGCCGGTCGGCGCGCCGCTTACATCACCTCCCTCGTCCTGGTCCTGTTGTTCGCGGCCACCCAGTTGCTCGGCCTGGTCCTGCTGCGTGGCAACGCGCACGCCGCCTCCGTCGCCGTGCTCGGCATCGAGGTCGTCGCGCTCGGCTGGGCGGTGATGCCGCTGTTCTTCCCCAGCGGCGACGAGACGCTCGACCCCACCCGCCTGGTGATGCTGCCGCTGCGCCCGGGGCCCCTCGTCCGGGCGCTGCTGGTGGCGTCCCTGGTCGGCATCGGGCCGCTGTTCACGTTCTGCATGGCCGTCGGCTCGGTGATCTCCGTGGCGCACGGGGCGGCGGCGTACAGCACCGCGGTCGTCGCCGTCGTGCTCACGCTGCTGGTCTGCGTCACCCTCGCGCGGGCCGTCGCCGCCGCCAACATCCGCCTGCTGACCAGCCGCAAGGGACGCGACCTCGCCGTACTGAGCGGGCTGGTCGTCGCCGTCGGCGCGCAGCTCGTCAACTTCGGCGCCCGCGAGCTGGGTTCGGCCGGGCTGTCGCGGCTGGGGCCGGTGGGAGACGTCGTGCGCTGGGTCCCGCCCGCCTCCGCGATCGGCGCGGTGGACTCCGTGAGCAAGGGCTCGTACGGCGTCGGGGCCGCCCAACTCGCGCTGAGCGCGGCCGCTTCGGCGGGCCTGCTGGCCGTGTGGTCGCGCAACCTCACCAGGCTGATGACCGCACCGGACTCCTCCACGCTCCAGGCCGCCGAACCGGGGCCCCGGGAGCGGGCCGCCGGGGGCCTGTCCCGGCTGCTGCCCGCGGGCCGCACCGGCACGGTGGCCGAGCGCAGTCTGCGCTATGTGTGGCGCGACCCCAAGACGAAGGCGGCGTGGGTGACGTCGCTGGCCATCGGGCTGATCGTGCCCGTCTTCAACGCCCTCCAGGGCACCGGCTCCGTCTACTTCGCCTGCTTCGCGGCAGGCATGCTCGGCATCCAGATGTACAACCAGTTCGGGCAGGACACCTCGGCGTTCTGGATGGTCGCCATGACGATCTCCTCCACCCGTGACGCCCACGCCGAACTGCGCGGCCGGGCGCTTGCCCTGCTGCTGATCACCCTGCCGTACACCGCCCTCGTCACCGTCGCCACCACCGCCCTGCTCGGCACCTGGGACAGGCTGCCGGAGGTGCTCGGACTGTCCCTCGCACTGCTCGGCGCGATGCTGGCCACCGGCGCCTGGTCCTCGGCCCGCTTCCCGTACTCGATACCGCAGGAGGGCTACAAGAACGTGGTTCCCGGGCAGGCGGGGCTCGCCTGGATCTCCATCCTCGGCGGCATGGTCTCCGCCGCTCTGCTCTCCGCGCCGGTGATCGCGGCGACGATCTGGCTCAACGTCAGCGCGAACGGCGACGACTGGGCCTGGCTGCTGCTGCCCGCGGGCGCCGCCTACGGCGCCCTGATCACCCTCCTCGGCCTCCGCCTCGCGGCCCCCCGCACGGCCCGCCGGCTGCCGGAGATCCTGGCGGCGGTCAGCAAGGGTTAGCTCCCGGGGCCGAGGGCACAGGAACCCGCGACGCAAGGAATTCCCCCAATCTTCTGTGAAGGAGATGTGGGCTGGGTCACCGTCGAGTTGAATGTGGGCGAGAGAGCGGACGAGCGTGCCGTATGGGCGGACGCGCAGGCTGCAGGGGGGTTCGGGTGAGTGCTTCCCGGCGGAGGGGGACCACGGACGAGCCGGTGCCGGACGAGCCGGAGCGGGACGGTTCGGATCTTCTCGCCGCGCTCCTCGACGGAATGGACGCGGCCTTGTGCGCCTTCGACGCGGACGGGGTCGTGACCCACTGGAACCGGGAGGCCGAGCGGATTCTCGGCTGGTCGGCGGGCGAGGCGGTGGGGCGGCGCGGCTTCGCCGGGTGGGCCGTGCGCAGCGCCGACGCGGCCGAGGTCGAGGCGTGGCTGATGTCCGCGATGCAGGCTCCCGGGCGCCAGGTGCACGAGTTCGCGCTGCTGACCAAGGACGGCGGGCGGGTGCTCGTACGGACCCAGTCCGCGGCCGTGCGGGGCCCCGACGGGAAACCCGCCGGGGTGTACTGCGCGTTCAGCGAGGTGCACACCCAGATCGATCTGGAGCGGTCGATCGCGCTCAGCGAGGCCCTGTTCGAGGACGCGAGCTGGGGTGTCGTGCTGGTCGACGCGGACCTGCGGCCCGCCGTCGTCAACGCCCACGCGGCCCGGGCGCTCGGCATCGGGCGCACGGCCGTGCTGGGACGGCCCCTCGGGGACCTGCTCGCCCAGGGCGTCGAGGAGCTGGAGAGCGCGCTGACCCATGTGCTCGCCGAGGGGGCGCCGCCGGCGCCCGCCGAGATCTGGGTGAGCGTGCGGACCGCGGACGGCGAGAAGCGGCGTTGCTGGCGGAGCGGGTTCCTGCGGCTGGCCTCGCCGCTGGCGGAGGAGCCGGTCCCGCTCGGGGTCGGATGGCTGTTCCAGGACGTCACCGAGACCAAGCAGAGCGAGCAGGAGGCGTCCCTGCTGCGCTTCCGCTCCAACCAGCTGCACCGAGCCGCGCGGGCGGCCGCCGAGTGCGAGGACCCCGGCGAGGCGGCCACGATCCATCTGGACTTCTCCCTCGCCGGATTCGCCGACCACGCCCTGATCGACCGGGTGGCGGGCGGCTGGGTGGCGGACGGGGCGGGGCGGGTACGGCTGGTGCGGGCCGTCGAGACGCCGTCCGGTGCGCCCGGCCCGAGCGTGCTCACCGGGAAGGCGGGACTGCCGGTGCGGTACGACGACGGCCATCCCGCCCTGCAGTGCGTGGAGCGCTCTGGGAGCGTACGGGCCGACGCGGGCGCCGCGGACCCGGCGCAGGCACGCGCGTGGGCGCTGGCCCGGCAGTGGCCCGCGGACGCGGTGCACGCCCTGTGCGCGGTGCTGCGCAGCCGGGGGCGGACGCTGGGAGTGGTGACGTTTCTGCGGGGAGCCGGGCGCAGCCGGTTCGAGCGGGCGGACGCGGTGTACGCGGAGGACGTGGCGGTACGGATCGCCGCGGCGCTGGACCTGTCCGACGTGGTGAAGGGGCGGGCCGCGAAGTAGGCCCTGGGGCGCGGCTACGCCTGGCGGTAGAAGATCCGGTCGGCGTACTCCGCCAGTACCCGGGCGTTCCACTCATGGCCGCCGTCGACGTTCCCCGACCGCAGCAGGGGCGGTTCGATGCCGCGCTCCGCGAGGACCCCGGCCGCCGCCGCCATGACCGCCTGCAGCAGGGCCGTGGTGACGACGGTGGAGGCGGGTGCGAAGGGCGCCGGGATGGTGTCCAGGGTGAGCTCCGCGTCTCCCACCGCGATCTTCGAGTCCAGAACGAGGTCGCAGTGGTCCTTCAGGTACGTGCCCGAGGCGTGCCGGGACTTCGTCTCCCCCGCATACCCCACCGAGGTCACACCGATGACCTTGATGCCGCGCGCGCGGGCGGTCATCGCCATCTCCACGGGCAGTTCGTTGCGGCCGGACAGGGAGATGATCACCAGGAGGTCGCCGGAGCGCAGGGGGCTGGTCTCGAGGACCGCGCTCGCCAGGCCGCCCACCCGCTCCAGCGCGGAGCCCAGCGTCGTCGGCATGACGTCCACGCCGACGACTCCCGGCACCGCGAGCAGGTTCATCAGGGCCAGACCGCCCGCGCGGTAGACCAGGTCCTGCGCGGCCAGCGAGGAGTGCCCGGCACCGAAGGCGAACAGCCGGCCGCCCGCGGCCACGGTGTCCGCGATCAGCGTGCCGGCCGCCGCGATGTCCTCCGCGTCCTCGTCCCGCACGCGCCGCAGCAGCCCGATCGCCGCGTCGAGGAACCGCTCCGCCGGCGTGCTCCCGCCCTGCGGCTCCCCACCGCTCGGCCCTGCGCTCATCGGTGACGCCCCTTCGAAGTCGGCCCGTGTCGCGGATCACGTTGCGGTCTGGACCAGTGGGATGTCAATACGGCCCGCCCGGCGCCGGGGGTACGGCCGGCGGCCTCGGAGACCGGCGTCCTGGAAGCGCGCCGGGTCCCGTACCGACGCGCCCCATGACCCGTGGTCCACTCGCCGCGCCCCGGTTGTCAGTGGGATGAGTCAGAATTGAACCCAGGGCCAGCGCACACGCCGGTGAGCAGTCGAGCCTCCGGCAGATCTCTTCGAGGGGCACGTATGTCCGGACTGATCGACACCACGGAGATGTATCTCCGCACCATCCTCGAGCTCGAGGAGGAAGGCGTGGTCCCCATGCGCGCCCGTATCGCCGAGCGGCTCGACCAGAGCGGCCCGACCGTCAGCCAGACGGTGGCGCGAATGGAGCGCGACGGCCTGGTGTCGGTCGCCGCCGACCGACACCTGGAACTCACGGACGAGGGCCGCCGCCTGGCCACCCGCGTCATGCGCAAGCACCGGCTCGCCGAGTGCCTCCTGGTCGACGTGATCGGGCTGGAGTGGGAGCAGGTGCACGCCGAGGCGTGTCGCTGGGAGCACGTGATGAGCGAGGCGGTCGAGCGCCGCGTCCTGGAGCTGCTGCGCCACCCCACCGAGTCGCCGTACGGAAACCCGATCCCGGGTCTGGAGGAACTCGGCGAGAAGGAGATGGCGGACCCGTTCCTGGACGAGGGCATGGTCTCGCTGGCCGACCTGGATCCGGGCACGGACGGCAAGACGGTCGTCGTACGCCGTATCGGCGAGCCCATCCAGACGGACGCGCAGCTGATGTACACGCTGCGGCGGGCGGGCGTGCAGCCCGGCTCGGTGGTCAGCGTGACGGAGTCGGCGGGCGGTGTCCTGGTCGGCAGCGGCGGCGAGGCGGCGGAGCTGCAGGCGGACATCGCGTCCCACGTGTTCGTGGCCAAGCCCTGACACAGGCACCGAGGCCCGAATGACCTCTTGGCCCCTCTCCGTCCCGCTACGCCGCTCCTCACTCCGCCGGTCCCTCACAACTCATGGGATTCCTGGGTCTGTTGTGATGATTCCGCGATCGTACTGAAATCAAGATTCAGTGAGCGGAATCGCAGCGCTCCGACCGTTCGCATGCGAGGCTGTCGCATGAGGCATATGACCTGACGGCTCTTGGCCGGAGATGACAGCGATGTCACGGCCGGGAAGGGGAGGGAGGATGTGCCCCGAACGCGACCCCGGACACGGGGAGGGCCCCGGCACCCATCGGCGCCGGGGCCTGTCCTCCCCTGTTTCGACCCGGAGCCCCGAGCTCTCAGGGTCGCCCCCTCGGACCGGTTTTCCCCGAGCGGTCCGCCTCCCGCAGAAGATCTCCCCGCGCAGGCGGCGGCCAACCCTCGAGGGAGGTCACTCGAAGGTGGGGTGTTGCCGCCGAAAACGGCGCTTTCGAATAGCCATTCGATAGCGTGGGCGGTGACGATCTCGTCGGGCCGGGCGCTGCACCAGTGACGCGTCCGCCACACCACGAGCACAGGCACCACCGCCCGGCGACACCCGCGCCGGCGGTGAGCGCCGACACCGGCAGAAGCAGCACGACAGCGGAAGTACGACCAGTACGACAAGCGCGCGGACCGACCGCCCGACGCGGAAGCGAGCGGTCCCGGCCGAGCAGGGGGGTGCCAGGACGATGCGTCGCATCGACGTGACCGGAGCGGGCGGCGTACGCCTCGCGGCATGGGAGTTCGCCGACCCGCCCAAGACCGGCGACGGCGAGCAGACGCCGGGCCTGCTGTTACTGCACGGGCTCATGGGCCGCGCCTCGCACTGGGCGCCCACCGCCCGCCTGCTCGCCGAACGCCACCGCGCCGTCGCCCTCGACCAGCGCGGCCACGGCCAGAGCGACAAGCCGGCCGACGGCTACACCCGTGAGGCCTACATCGACGACGCCGAAGCCGCCCTCGAACAACTCGGCCTCGCCCCGGCCGTCCTCATCGGCCACGCCATGGGCGCCCTGACCGCCTGGCAGCTCGCCGCCAAACGGCCCGACCTGGTCCGCGCCGTGATCATCTGCGACATGCGGGCCTCCGCACTCGGCGCCGCCTCTCAGCGCGAATGGGAGAACTGGTTCAAGTCCTGGCCCCTCCCCTTCGCCACACTCGCCGACGTACGCAAGTGGTTCGGCGAGGACGACCCCTGGGTCGAGCGCCCGAACCCTGCCCGCGGCGAGTTCTACGTCGAGGTGATGACCGAGTCCCCGAACGGCTGGCGCCCCGTCTTCGAACCCGAGCACATGCTCAGGTCCCGCGAGACCTGGGTGTACGACGCGCACTGGGAGGAACTGGCCCAGGTGCGCTGCCCCACCCTGGTCGTGCGCGGCCTGGACGGCGAACTGGGCCGCGCGGAGGCCCAGGAGATGGTCCGCGTCCTGCCCCACGGCCAGTACGCGGAGGTCCCCGACGCCGACCACTTCCTCCACCACGCCCGGCCGGAGGCATGGCGAGCCGCGATCGAGCCGTTCCTGACCGCCGTGCTGTCTCCCTGAGCGCCGCGGGCCCTCTCCGGCCGCCTGGCCGGCATGACGATCACCGACTGTCCTCGCCGAGCCATTCAGGCGGCCGGCCGAGCACAGGCACCTCCCGTTCCTGGCGGGACCGGAGTGCGTGACGACGGCACACTGCCCGCCGTCACCGAGCAGCTGTCGGAGGCCCAGCCGTTCGTTCTGCGTCAGGTGACCCGCATCACACCCGACTCCTGTCAGCAATCGGGGCGCCGTCTCGTTCAAGGGGCACGCGAACGAGACAGGAGCATCGCCATGAAGCACCGCATCGTCGTACTCGGCGCCGGATACGCCGGGGCCTTCGCCGCCGGAAACCTGGGCCGCCGGCTCTCTCCCGCCGACACCGAGATCACCGTCGTCAACGCCGCCCCCGACTTCGTCGAGCGGATGCGGCTCCACCAGCTCGCGGTCGGCCAGGACCTCACGTTCCGGGGGCTCGCCGACGTGTTCGCGGGCACCGGGGTGCGGCTGCGCCTGGCGCGCGTCACCGGCGTCGACCCCGAGCGCAGGACCGTCGCCCTGACCGGCGAGGACGGCGACGGCGAGCTCCCGTACGACACGCTTCTCCATGCGCTCGGCAGCTCCGTGGCCCACCACGGCGTGCCCGGCGTGGCCGAGTACGCCTTCGATGTGGCAGGCCGGTCCTCGGCGCTGCGGCTGCGCGAGCGCCTGGCCGATCTGGGCGAGGGCGGCACCGTGCTGGTCGTCGGTGAGGGGCTGACCGGCATCGAGACCGCCACCGAGTTCGCCGAGTCCCGGCCCGACCTGTCGGTCGCGCTCGCCGCCCGCGGCGAGCTGGGCGCCTGGCTCTCCCCGAAGGCCCGTCGTCACCTGCGCCGGGCCTTCGACCGGCTCGGCATCACCGTCCACGAGCACACCGGCATCGAAGCCGTCGAGCCGACACGGGCGATCGCCGCCGACGGCAGGTCCATCCCGGCCGACGTGACCGTCTGGTCGGCCGGGTTCGCCGTGCACCCCATCGCGGCCGCCAGCGGCCTCGAGGTCGCCGGGACCGGCCAGATCGTCGTCGACCGCACCATGCGCTCGGTCTCGCACCCGGACGTCTACGCGGCCGGTGACTGCGTCTACGCGATCGGCGACAACGGCCGGCCGCTGCCGATGTCCTGCGCCTCCGCAGGCTTCACCACCATGCAGGCGACGGCCGCGATCATCGCGCGCCTGACGGGCGGTGCGGTCCCGACGGTCGGGCTGAAGTACTACGGCAACCACATCAGCCTCGGGCGGCGGGACGCGATCTTCCAGATGGTCGACGGGGAGGCCCGGGCGAAGTCCTGGTACCTGGGCGGCCGGACCGCCGCGCGGCTCAAGGCGGGTGTGCTCCGGGGGGCCGGGTGGAGCATCGGCCACCCGACCTACGGCATGCCGACGCGCCGGCGTCGCCTGGCCACCGCGCCCGACCGGGCCGGTGTGCGGGTCGCCGCATAGGCTCCTCCGCATGGACAGCGCAGCCATCGATGAATTCGAGGCCAGTCGGGGCCGGCTGGCCTCGCTCGCGTACCGTCTGCTCGGCTCGGCCGCCGACGCCGAGGACGCCGTGCAGGACACCTTCCTGCGCTGGCAGGCCGCGGACCGGGAACACATCGAGGTGCCGGAAGCGTGGCTGACCAAGGTCGCCACCCATCTCTGCCTCGACCGGCTCCGCTCGGCGCAGGCGCGCCACGAGCGAGCGGCCGGTGCCTGGCTGCCCGAGCCACTCCTCGAGGGCGACCCGATGCTCGGCCCTGCCGAGACCTTCGAGCAGCGCGAATCGGTCACCTTGGCCGTACTGACCCTCATGGAGCGCCTCTCGCCGGTCGAGCGGGCCGCTTACGTCCTGCGCGAGGCCTTCTCCTACACCCACGCCGAGATCGCGGGCATCCTCGACATCACCGAGTCCGCGAGCCAGCAGCATGTCCACCGGGCCCGGCGCCGGGTCGCCGCCGAGCGCCGCGGCGGAGGCGAGGTGGACCCCGCGTCCGCGCGCCGGATCGTCGAGGAGTTCCTCGTCGCCGCCACGTCGGGGCGCACCGAACGGCTGGTGGCGATGCTCACCGCCGACGCGACGGCGGTCTCGGACGGCGCCGGACTGGCCAGGCGGCTGCTGCAGTACGACACGCGCGAGCGCATCGCCTCCTACGTGCGGGCCGGCTTCAAGCCCACGCCGGCGAAGCGGCGGCTGGCGGGCGGCTCCGTCGCGCTGTACATCGCGCCGGTCAACGGCTCCCCGGCCGTCATCGGCGTGGTCGACGGCCGGGTCGTGGGTGCCGTGGTGTTCGAAGTCGGCGACGGCAAGATCGCCTCCCTGCGCGGCATCGCCGCCGCGAACCGGCTCGCGCGCCTCGATGAGGCCTGGCGGCAGCACGAACCCGAGGCACCCGTCATCAGCGCTTGGTGAGACGCCTCCCGCAGGAACCCGGGGCTCTGCGGCGCGGCGACGGGTACGGCTACGGCACCCGTCCGGAACCCGCGCCGCAACGTCTCGAAAAAAACCTGTTGATTGCGTGCCAACCGCTTCTTAGGGTGTGAAGCACACGGAAGGGAGGTGGTTCGGCAGATGTATGACATCCGGACGCGTGAGGTGGCTGCGGGCTAGCGGCCCGCCGTCGTACTCAGTTCGGCGCCGGACCAGCGCGTGCGAGATGCGCGCAGCCGGCCAATCCAACGCAGTCACCCGGCCCGCGGGCTCGCCGGTACGTCCGGCCGGCTCCTTCGTCCACTGACGGAGGACCTGAGCTCGCGGGCCGTCTGCGTTTTCGGGCACCGGGGGTCAGGGGCTGAGGCGCTCCACCCGCCAGGTGCCGTCCGGTTCCGCGACGTAGCGGAGGCGGTCGTGCAGGCGGTTCTCCCGGCCCTGCCAGAACTCGACCGCCGAGGGTGCGATGCGGAAGCCGCCCCAGTGCGGGGGGACCGGGACCTGGGTGCCCTCGGGGTAGCGGGTGGTGAGTTCCTCGTAGGTGGCGTCGAGTTCGGCGCGGGAGCAGATGATCGAGGACTGGGTGCTGGCCCAGGCGCCGAGCTGGGAGCCGTGGGGGCGGGTGCGGAAGTAGGCGGCGGTCTCGTCGCGGCCGGTGCGGCGGGCGGTGCCGGTGACGATCACCTGGCGGGCCATGGGGTGCCAGGGGAAGAGCAGCGAGACGTAGGGGTTCGCGGCGAGGTCCTGGGCCTTGCGGGAGTCGTAGTTGGTGTAGAAGACGAAGCCCTGTTCGTCGTACTGCTTCATCAGGACGGTGCGGGAGCTGGGGCGTCCTGCGGCGTCGGCGGTGGAGACGACCATCGCGTTCGGTTCGTAGATCATTCCGGCGATGGCGGCTTGGGCCGCCTGTTTGAACCAGCGGGCGAACTGCTCCATGGGGTGCGGTGCGAGCGTGGACTCGTCGAGGCCTTCGGCGCGGTAGTGGGCTCGCATTTCCGCGGGGTTGGCGGACAGGTCCTCGGCGGGACCTTCGGCCGCGTGTTCGACGATGGGTTCGATAACCGGGTCCGTCGTGGATTTGGCGGCAGGGTGAACGGGGTGCTGGGCTGCGGGTTCGTCCGGGTAGCGGTCGGTCACGTCGTCATCTTGCCGTACGGGCCACAGGCCCTCGACGGCTTGGGGACAGTGGGCACGGCGGGAGTGCGGTTCATCACTGTGTGGCACTGAGTGCCGCTTGGTCTCCCCAAAGGTGGCACTCAGGGATATCGTGCAGATGCCGTTCGGTTGGGTGACCGCCGACCGATCGGGGCATCAACCGGGGTGACCGTTTCGGACCGCGAGTTTTCGAGAACGACCGCTACAGACCGTGGAGCCGGGGCGGCGCGACCCTTTCCGCCGTACACATCACGAGGAGCCGCCTGATGTCCGATTTCGTACCCGGGCTCGAGGGAGTCGTCGCGTTCGAGACGGAGATCGCCGAGCCGGACAAGGAGGGCGGTGCCCTGCGGTACCGGGGCGTCGACATCGAGGACCTGGTCGGCCATGTCTCGTTCGGGAACGTGTGGGGGCTGCTCGTGGACGGCGCCTTCAACCCCGGACTGCCGCCCGCCGAGCCGTTCCCGATCCCGGTGCACTCCGGCGACATCCGTGTGGACGTACAGTCCGCGCTGGCCATGCTCGCCCCGGTGTGGGGCCTGAAACCGCTGCTGGACATCGACGTGGAGCAGGCCCGTGAGGACCTGGCCCGGGCCGCGGTCATGGCGCTGTCGTACGTCGCCCAGTCGGCGCGCGGCCAGGGGCTGCCGATGGTGCCGCAGCGGGAGATCGACAAGGCGCGGTCCGTCGTGGAGCGGTTCATGATCCGCTGGCGGGGCGAGCCGGACCCCAAGCACGTCGCGGCCGTCGACGCCTACTGGACCTCGGCGGCCGAGCACGGCATGAACGCCTCCACCTTCACCGCGCGGGTGATCGCCTCCACGGGCGCGGACGTCGCAGCGGCGCTGTCGGGTGCCGTGGGTGCCATGTCGGGGCCGCTGCACGGCGGAGCGCCCTCCCGTGTGCTCGGCATGATCGAGGAGATCGAGCGCACCGGTGACGCGGAGGCGTATGTGAAGGGGGCGCTGGACCGGGGCGAGCGGCTGATGGGCTTCGGCCACCGGGTGTACCGGGCCGAGGACCCGCGGGCGCGCGTGCTGCGCCGTACCGCTCGTGAGCTGGGTGCGCCGCGTTTCGAGATCGCGGAGGCGTTGGAGAAGGCGGCTCTGGAGGAGCTGCACAACCGCCGTCCCGACCGTGTGCTCGCCACGAACGTGGAGTTCTGGGCGGCGATCGTGCTGGACTTCGCCGAGGTCCCGGCGCACATGTTCACGTCGATGTTCACGTGTGCCCGTACGGCCGGCTGGTCGGCGCACATCCTGGAGCAGAAGCGCACGGGCCGCCTTGTGCGTCCGTCGGCCCGCTATGTGGGTCCCGGGCCGCGCAGCCCGCAGGAGATCGAGGGGTACGCGGACATCGCGCACTGACGACGGACGGCCCAGGGCCCTCCACCGGCGACGGGGCGGCACCGGGCCGCCCTCAGCCCAGTGCCTCCTCCAGCAGCGCCGCCCACTGCGTCACCACGCGTTCGCGGCGGGCGGCGTCGTCGGTGAGGAGGTTCGCGAGGCCCAGGCCGCGGGCCATGTCCAGCAGGCCCTGGACCGTTTCACGGACGCCCGGCCTCCGCTCGTCCGCGCGGAGCAGGTCGACGGCGATGCGGTGGGTCTCGCGACCGACGCGGGCCTCCAGCTCGGTCACACGGGGGCGCAGCTGCTCCTCGTTGGAGGCGGCTACCCACAGGTGCAGGGCCGCCCGGAACAACGGCCCCGTGTAGAGGTCGACGAGGGCCGCGACCACCGCCCGCCGGTCGGCGGCCCCGTGCGGGAACAGGGCCCTCAGCGCGGTGGAGCGCTCCTCGGCGACGTACTCGACGGCCGCCGTGAACAGGTCCTCCCGGGTCGGGAAGTGGTGCTGGGCGGCGCCCCGGGAGACGCCGGCGCGTTCGGCGACGACCAGGACGGTGGAGCCGGCCCAGCCGTGGTCGGCGAGGCAGGCCACGGCGGCCTGGAGGAGCCGTTGCCGGGTGGCCCGGCTGCGGTCCTGCTTGGGGACGCGCTCGCGTTCGACTGTGTTCACACCACCCATGAGGGGTCCCGTCGTTCCAGGAAGGCCGTCATTCCCTCGCGGGCCTGCGGGGAGGAGAACAGCCGGGCCGAGAGCGCGGTCAGCTCGGCCGCGTCCCGGTCGAAGGTCTGCAGAACAGTAGCGGTGAGGATTCGTTTGGTCTCCGCCAGGGCCTGGGGTGCGGCTCGCCGCAGTCCGTCGAGCATGGGTTCGAGCACTTGGTCGACGTCGTCGCCGGTGGCGGTGAGCAGGCCGGTGCGTACGGCTTCGGGGGCGTCGAAGCGTTCGCCGGTGAGGTAGTGACGCGCGAGGGCGCGGGGGTCGGTGCGGGGCAGCAGCGGAAGGGAGATCACAGCGGGGGCGACCCCGATGCGCACCTCGGTGAAGGCGAAGGTCGCCGCGGGTGACGCGGCGGCGATGTCGCAGGCGCCGAGCAGGCCGAGGCCGCCCGCCCGTACGTGTCCGGTCACCCGGGCGACGACGGGTTTGGGTAGTTCGACGATCTGCCGCAGCAGCCCGGCGAAGGCGTCCGGGGGCGAGGGGTCGCGCAGATCGGCGCCCGCGCAGAAGGTGGTGCCGGTGTGGGCGAGGACGACGGCGCGGACGTCGTGGTCCTTGCCGCAGGCGGTGAGCGCGTCGGCCAGGCCGCCGACGAGTGCGGCCGACAGGGCGTTGCGGTTGGCGGGCGAGTCGAGGGTCAGGGTGGTGATGCCGCGGTCGTGGGCGGTGCGGACGAGGTCGGTCATATCCGCTCCCTGAGCTGCCGGCGGAGGATCTTCCCGGAGGCGGCGCGGGGCACGCCGTCGATGAAGGTGACGTTGCGGACGCGTTTGTAGGGGGCGACGCGTTCGGCGACGTACATCATGACCTCGCCCTCGGAGAGGTCGTCGGCGCCCGGCCTGCGGACGACGAAGGCGTGGGGGACCTCGTTGTGGTCGTCGTTGTAGACGCCGATGACGGCGGCGTCGGCGATCCGCGGGTGGGTGAGGAGGAGGGCCTCGAGTTCGGCCGGGGCCACCTGGAAGCCCTTGTACTTGATGAGTTCCTTGACGCGGTCGACGACGAACAGCCAGCCGTCCGCGTCGACGTACCCGACGTCCCCGGTGTGCAGCCAGCCGTCCCGGTCGATCATCGCGTCGGTGGCCTCGGGCCGTCCCAGGTAGCCCTTCATCACCTGGGGGCCGCGGAAGGCGATCTCGCCGGCCTCGCCGACGCCGAGGTCCTTGTCGGGGTCGTCGAGGGACAGGATGCGCATCTCGGTGCCGGGGACCAGTTTGCCGACGGTGCCGGGGGGCGCTTCGTGGGCGTCGAGGGGGACGACGTGGGTGCACGGGGACAGTTCCGTCATGCCGTAACCCTGGCCGACGGGGGGCAGGCCGAGGCGCTGGGCGCAGGCCACGGCGAGCTTGGCGTCCAGGGGTGCCGCGGCGCTGATGATGTACTTCAGGGACGACAGGTCGTACTGGGCGACGACCGGGTGCTTGGCGAGGGCGAGCACGATCGGCGGGGCCACGTACAGGCCGGTGATGCGGTGCTCCTGGATGGCCGCGAGGAAGGTGTCCAGGTCGAAGCGGGGCAGCACGACGACGGTGGCGCCCTGCCGCAGTGGCGCGTTCAGGAGGGCCGTCATGCCGTAGATGTGGAAGAAGGGCAGCACCGCGAGGATGCGCTCGCCGGGCCCCGTGCCTATGAGGGGCCGGATCTGGGCGAGGTTGGTGGCGATCTGCCGGTGGGTGAGCATGACGCCCTTGGGGATGCCGGTCGTCCCGGACGAGTACGGGAGCGCGGCGACGTCCTGCACCGGGTCGATGACGACCTGGGGCTCCGGCGCGGCGGAGGCCAGCATGTCGATCAGCGACCGGTGGCCGGGGGCGCTGTCGCAGACGAAGATCTCCTGGACGCCGCCCGAGAGTTCGGCGGCGCGGCGGGCCGTCTGGAGGAGCGGTGAGACGGTGACGATCCAGCGGGCCGCGGAGTCCCGCAGCTGCTTGGCGAGCTCCTCGGCCGTGGCCTGCGGGTGCACGGTCGTGACGGAGGCACCGGCGCGCGTGGCCGCGTAGAAGGCGAGGGGGAAGGCGATCGTGTTCGGGCTGTGCAGCGCGAGCACGTCGCCCTTGCGCACGCCCGCCTCGGCGAGCGCGGCCGCGATCCGCCGGTGGAAACGGTCCAGTTGTTCGTAGGTGAGGGTGGTGCCGTCCGTGCCGTCGATCAGGGCGGGCAGCTCGCCGAACTCGGCGGCCCGGCCCAGCACGGCGTCGTGGATGGGGAGTTCGACGGGCGGGACGTCTGCGTACTCGCTGCGGAACACTGTTCCTCCTCGCGCCGGCGCGCCGGTCGTCAGTACGACTTGGGCAGGCCCAGACTCTGGTGGGAGACGTAGTTGAGAATCATCTCCCGGCTCACCGGCGCGATACGAGACACGCGCGCGACCGTGATGAGGGAGGCGAGTCCGAACTCGCGGGTGAGGCCGTTGCCGCCGAGGGTGTGCACGGCCTGGTCGACGGCCTTCACACAGGCCTCCCCGGCCGCGTACTTGGCCATGTTGGCGGCCTCACCGGCGGCCGCGTCGTCCCCGGAGTCGTAGAGGAAGGCGGCTTTCTGCATCATCAGTCGGGCCAGTTCCAGGTCGATGTGCGCCTGCGCCAGGGGGTGCGCGATCGCCTGGTGGGCGCCGATGGGCTGCTGCCAGACGGTACGGTCGCGCGCGTACTCCACGGCCCGGGAGACCGCGTAGCGGCCGAGGCCGATCGCGAAGGCGGCCGTCATGATGCGTTCGGGGTTGAGGCCGGCGAAGAGCTGGAGGAGCCCGGCGTCCTCGTCGCCGACGAGGGCGTCTGCGGGCAGCCGTACGTCGTCCAGGGTCAGCTCGAACTGCTTCTCCCGGCCGGTGAGTTCCATGTCGATCTGCCGCCGCTCGAAGCCGGGCGCGTCGCGGGGGACGATGAACAGGCAGGGTTTGAGCCTTCCGGTGCGAGCGTCCTCGGTGCGGCCGACGATGAGGGTCGCGTCCGCGATGTCGGCGCCGGAGACGAACACCTTGCGGCCGTTCAGGACCCAGTGGTCGCCGTCGCGGCGGGCGGTGGTGGTGATGCGGTGGGAGTTGGAACCGGCGTCGGGTTCGGTGATGCCGAAGGCCATGATCCGAGTGCCTTCGGCGATTGCGGGGAGCCAGGTCTGTTTCTGTTCCCCGGTGCCGAAGCGGGCTATGACCGTGCCGCAGATGGCGGGTGAGACGACGAGCATGAGCAGGGGGCAGCCGGCTGCGCCGAGCTCTTCGAGGACGATGGAGAGGTCGGCCATGCCGCCCCCTCCGCCGCCGTATGCCTCCGGCAGGTTGACGCCTAGGTAGCCCAGCTTGGCGGCTTCCGACCAGAGTGCGACGGGGTCGTGGTTGCGGCCGTGGCGGGTGCCCAAGGCCGCGACGGCCGAGCGAAGGGTCTTTTGTTCGTCGGATTCGATGACGGGACTCATGGTCGTCTCCCGGGTGCCGGTCCGTCGTGGTTGCTCGCGCTCACGCGGCGGTAGCCGCATATCGATACAGCCCCGCGCCCCTGAAGGGGCGCGTCCCTACTCGGCGGTTTGCACCACTGCCAAGAGGGCTCCTACCTCGACCTGCTGGCCCAGGGCGGCGTGCAGGGCCGTGACCGTCCCTGTGGCCGGGGCTGTGATCTTGTGTTCCATCTTCATCGCCTCCAGCCAGAGCAGGGGCTTTCCGGCCTGTACCGTCGCGCCGACCGTCAGCCCCTCCGCGATCCGTACGACCGTGCCGGGCATCGGGGCCAGCAGGGAGCCCGGGGCGTGGGCCGCCGTGGGTTCGTGGAAGCGGGGCAGGGCCGTCAGGGCCGTCGAGCCGACGTACACCTCGTCGCCGTGGCGGGCCACCGGGAACCTCCGGCGTACGCCGTCCACCTCGAGGACCACCAGGTGCGCGTCCGCGTGCACCACCCGCGCCCCGTCCGCCTCCAGGCCCCCGCGCGTGTGCCGGTAGTGGACCTCGTGCTCCTCGCCCGCCATGACGTACCGCTTGGTCTGCGGCTGCGACGGCAGGTTCCGCCAGCCGCCGAACCGCGAGCGGCCGTGGGCGTCCGCGAGGGCGGCGGCCAGTGGGGCGTACGGGTCGGGGGCGGACTCGGTGAGGACGGCGAGGTGGCGCTCGTAGAAGCCGGTGTCCATCCGGGCCGCCGCGAACTCCTCGTGGCGCAGGGAGCGGACCAGCAGGTCGCGGTTCGTCACCGGGCCGTGGATCTCGGCGCGCTCCAGGGCCCCCGCCAGCTTCCGGATCGCCTCCGCACGTGTGGGGGCGTGGGCGACGGCCTTGGCGAGCATGGGGTCGTAGTGGACGCCGATGGTGTCGCCGTCCGTGTATCCCGTGTCGAGGCGTACGCCCGGTACGGCGAGTCGGTGCAGGGTGCCGGTCTGCGGGGCCCAGTCCCGGGAGGGGTCCTCGGCGTAGAGGCGGGCCTCGATCGCGTGCCCGCGCGCGCGTGGCGGCTCGTCGTCCAGTGCCGCGCCCTCCGCCACCCGGATCTGCAGGGCCACCAGGTCGATCCCGAACACCGCCTCGGTGACCGGGTGTTCCACCTGGAGGCGGGTGTTCATCTCCAGGAAGTGCGCCCTGTCCCCCGCGACCAGGAACTCGACCGTGCCCGCGCCCGCGTAGTCGACGGCGCGGGCGGCCCGTACGGCCATCGACCGCAGGGATTCTTCGAGTTCGGGGGTCAGTCCGGGGGCGGGGGCCTCCTCGACCACCTTCTGGTGGCGGCGCTGGAGGGAGCAGTCCCGGGTGCCGAGCGCCCACACCGTGCCGTGGGTGTCGGCGAGGATCTGCACCTCGACGTGGCGACCGCCCTCGACGTACGGCTCGATGAACACCTCGTCGTCACCGAAGGCGCCACGTGCCTCCGCGCGTGCGGCCGTCAGTTCTGGGTCCAGGTCGGCGAGGCTCCGTACGATCCGCATGCCGCGTCCGCCGCCGCCCGCCGCCGCCTTCACCAGGACCGGGAGGTCGGCCTCCGTCACGGAGGTGAGCGGCTCCAGGCCCATCAGCTTCTTCGCGCGTGTCTTGGACGCCATCGCCTCGATCGCCTCCGGCGGCGGCCCGATCCACAGCAGGCCCGCGGCGCGCACGGCGCGCGCGAAGTCGGCGTTCTCGGAGAGGAAGCCGTAGCCGGGGTGCACGGCGTCGGCGCCGGACGCGAGGGCGGCCTCGACGATCAGGTCGCCGCGCAGATAGGTGTCGGCGGGTGCCGCGCCCGGGAGGCGTACGGCCGCGTCGGCCACGCGCGCGTGGAGGGCGTTCTCGTCGGCGTCCGAGTGCACGGCGACCGTACGGATGCCCAGGTCACGGCAGGTGCGGACGATGCGGCAGGCGATCTCGCCGCGGTTCGCCACCAGAACGGAAGTGATCACGGGCATCGAAGACATCGGGGGCATCGGGGCCTCACATCCGGAAGACGCCGAACCCGCCACGCGCGCCCTGGTAGGGCGCGGTGTGGATCGCGGACAGGCACAGGCCGAGGACGGTACGGGTGTCACGCGGGTCGATGACCCCGTCGTCGTACAGCCGCCCGGACAGGAACATCGGCAGGGACTCGGACTCGATCTGCCGCTCCACCATGGCCCGCAGGGCGGCGTCGGCGTCCTCGTCGTACGGCTGCCCCTTGGCCGCCGCCGACTGCCGGGCGACGATCGACAGGACGCCCGCGAGCTGCTGGGGGCCCATGACCGCCGACTTGGCGCTGGGCCAGGCGAACAGGAAGCGCGGTTCGTAGGCCCGTCCGCACATGCCGTAGTGCCCGGCCCCGTACGAGGCGCCCATCAGGACCGACAGGTGCGGCACCGTCGAATTGCTGACGGCGTTGATCATCATCGCGCCGTGTTTGATGATGCCGCCCTGCTCGTACTCCTTGCCGACCATGTAGCCGGTGGTGTTGTGCAGGAACAGGAGCGGGATGTCGCGCTGGTTGGCGAGCTGGATGAACTGGGCCGCCTTCTGGGACTCCTCGCTGAACAGCACGCCCTGGGCGTTCGCGAGGATGCCGACCGGGTAGCCGTGCAGGGCCGCCCATCCGGTGCACAGGCTGGTCCCGTACAGCGGTTTGAACTCGTCGAAGTCGGAGGCGTCGACGATGCGGGCGATGACCTCGCGCGGGTCGAAGGGCACCTTCAGGTCGCCGGGCACGATCCCGAGGAGTTCCTCCTGGTCGTACTTCGGAGGAGCCGCGGGGCCCGGATCGGCGTACGCCTTGCGGTGGTTCAGGCGGGCGACCACGCGACGGGCCTGCCGGATCGCGTCCTGCTCGTCGACCGCGTAGTGGTCGGCGAGACCCGAGACGCGCGCGTGCATCTCGGCGCCGCCCAGGGACTCGTCGTCGCTCTCCTCGCCGGTGGCCATCTTCACCAGCGGGGGCCCGCCGAGGAACACCTTGGCGCGCTCCTTGACCATGATCACGTGGTCGGACATGCCGGGGATGTACGCGCCCCCGGCCGTGGAGTTGCCGAAGACGACGGCGATGGTCGGGATGCCGGCGGCGGACAGGCGGGTCAGGTCCCGGAAGACGGCGCCTCCGGGGATGAAGATCTCCTTCTGGGACGGCAGGTCGGCGCCCCCCGACTCCACGAGGCTGATGCAGGGCAGCCGGTTGGCGAGCGCGATGTCGTTGGCGCGCAGGGCCTTCTTCAGGCTCCACGGGTTGCTGGCGCCGCCCCGCACGGTGGGATCGTTGGCGATGATCAGGCATTCGACGCCCTCCACCACCCCGATGCCTGTGACGAGGGAGGCGCCGACCGTGTGGTCGCTGCCCCAGGCGGCCAGCGGGGAGAGCTCCAGGAAGGGTGTGTCGGGGTCGAGGAGGAGTTCGATGCGCTCGCGGGCGAGCAGCTTGCCGCGCGCGCGGTGGCGGGCGACGTACTTCTCGCCGCCGCCCGCGAGGGCCTTGGCGTGCTCGGCGTCCAGCTCGGCGAGTCTGGCGAGCATGGCGTCACGGTGGGCGAGGTGGTCGGGGCTGCGCGGGTCCAGCGCCGACGGCAGGACGGTCACAGCAGGGCCTCCGGTATCTCCAGATGGCGGGCGCGCAGCCATTCGCCGAGGCCCTTGGCCTGCGGGTCGAACCGGTGCCGCGCGGCGACGCCCTCGCCGAGGATGCCCTCGACGACGAAGTTCAGGGCGCGCAGGTCGGGCAGGACGTGGCGTCGGACGGGCAGGGCGGCCGTCTCCGGGAGCAGTGTGCGGAACCGGTCGGCGGTGAGGGTGTGGGCGAGCCAGCGCCAGGCCTCGTCGGTGCGAACCCAGACGCCGACGTTGGCGCTGCCGCCCTTGTCGCCGCTGCGGGCACCGGCGACGCGACCGAGGGGCGCGCGACGGGTGGGCCCCGGGGGCAGCGGCTCGGGCAGGGGCGGGTCCGGTACATCGTCGAGTGCGCGGGTGGTCTGGGCGGGCGGCACGGGGATGCGGCGGCCGTCGTGGAGGACCGCCACATGGTCTACGGCACCACGGTCGACGGGGGCCGCCTCGAAAACTCCATATGGTTCAGCTCTCCCCGGTGGGGCGACCACATGGAAGCCGGGGTAGCTGGCGAGCGCCAGTTCGACCGCGGCGCCGGTGAGCGCGCGCCCCACCGCCTCCTGGCCCGGGTCGCGCACGACGAGTCGCAGCAGGGCGCTCGCGGTCTCCTCGGTGGGGGCGTCGGGGTGATCGGTGCGAGCGAGTTCCCAGCGGATCTCGTTCGGCCGGGACTCCGCGGCGTCCAGGGCGGCTTCCATCTGGGCTCGGACGAGCGCGGCCTTGGCCTCGATGTCGAGCCCGGTCAGCACGAAGGTGACCTCGTTGCGGAAGCCGCCGAGCCTGCTGAGGCCGACCTTCAGGGTGGGCGGCGGTGCCTCCCCGCGCACCCCCTCGATCCGCACCCGGTCGGATCCCTCCTGGGTGAGCCGGACGGTGTCCAGCCGGACGGTGACGTCCGGGCCCGCGTACCGGGCGCCGGCCGTCTCGTACAGCAGCTGTGCGGTGACCGTGCCGACGTCCACGACGCCGCCGGTGCCGTCGTGCTTGGTGATGACGCTGCTGCCGTCCTGGTGCAGTTCGGCGAGCGGGAAGCCGGGCCGGTGCAGCCGCTCGGGCGGATGCTCGTCGAAGAAGGCGTAGTTGCCGCCGGTGGCCTGCGCCCCGCACTCCAGGACGTGCCCGGCGACCACCGCGCCGGCCAGCCGGTCGTACTCCTCGGGCCCCCACCCGAAGTGGGCGACGGCCGGCCCGGTGACCAGGGCCGCGTCCGTCACGCGCCCGGTGACCACGATGTCGGCGCCCTCGCGCAGACACACGGCGATCCCGTGGCCGCCGAGGTAGGCGTGGGCGGTGAGGGCGCCCGGGTGGGACGTGGTGAGGTCGTCCCCCTCGACGTGCGCCACCCGGACGGGTATGCCGAGACGCCCCGCCAACTCCCGTACCTGCTCGGCGAGTCCGGCCGGATTGAGGCCGCCCGCGTTGGCCACGATCCGCACACCCCGCTCGTGGGCGAGGCCGAGGCACTCCTCCAACTGGCCGAGGAACGTGCGCGCGTAACCGCCGCCGGGATTCCTCAGGCGGTCACGGCCGAGGATCAGCATGGTCAACTCGGCGAGATAGTCGCCGGTGACGACGTCGAGGGGGCCGCCGGTGAGCATCTCGCGCAGGGCGTCGAAACGGTCGCCGTAGAAGCCGGAGGCGTTGCCTATGCGCAGCGGACGGAGGGCCCTCACCGGGTGGCTCCCTTCGGCGGGCGTCCGCTGCCGGGTGGACCCGCGAAGGCCTGGGCGATGTCCAGCCAGCGGTCGGCGTCCGGGCCCTCGGTGCGCAGGGCGAGGTCGGCGCGGTGGGCGCGTTGGGTGACCAGGAGGCAGAAGTCGAGGGCGGGTCCGGTGACGCGCTGTGGGGCGTCTTCCGGGCCGTACGTCCACACGTCGCCGGACGGTGCGAGGAGTTCGACGCGGAAGGGGTCGGCGGGCGCGGGCAGTCCGTGGACCGAGTAGGAGAAGTCGCGGGTGCGGAACCCGAGCCGGGCGATGTGCCGGAGCCTCACCGTGGGCGCGGGTGCCACACCGAGCGCGTCCGCCACGTCCAGGCCGTGGGCCCAGGTCTCCATCAGGCGGGCGGTGGCCATGGAGGCGGTCGACATGGGCGGCCCGTACCAGGGGAAACGTGCGCCGGGCGGTGCCTGGCGCAGGGCCCGGTCGAGCGCGGCGCGGCCCTCGCGCCACCGGGCGAGCAGTTCGGCGGGCGGGCGCCCGGCTTCCTCCCGTGCGGCCTCGTCGACCCAGGTGCCGGGCGACGCGAGGGCCTTCTCGACCTCCGCCGCGAAGTCCTCCGGGTCCGTGACGGCCAGCAGGGCGGCGCGGTCGGTCCAGGCGAGGTGCGCGATCTGATGGGCGACGGTCCAGCCCTCGGCGGGGGTGTCCAGCGCCCAGCCGTCCTCCCCCGACTCGGCCACCAGTCGGTCGAGTTCCTCGCTCTCCCGGCCCAGGTCGTCGATCACGGACGATGCGTCGGACACGATGCGCTCCCCTCGGGGCACGACGGTGTGCGTGGGGAGCATGGCAGCGGGGGGAGAAACAAGCAAGCGTGCTTGCATGGATCGTTTGCGCTCAGGGGGCTCACAGACAGGGGCGCCGGGGACAAGCAACACTCAGGTTCCGCGACCGACTGCCAGCGATTCCCCAGGTTTTCACAGCCCCCGTTTGCA
The DNA here is from genome assembly GCF_002920635.1 of Streptomyces sp. Ru72. Lineage (GTDB taxonomy): Bacteria > Actinomycetota > Actinomycetes > Streptomycetales > Streptomycetaceae > Streptomyces. The sequence continues at coordinate 143,098 of NZ_PQSR01000004.1, forward strand.
GTTCCTTGCCGTTTTGCGGTCCCGGCCCGTGTAAGTTCTCTCGTGTCGGGCGGCGAAGGAATTCCCGGGACAAGCGATCCGGAATCCCCGCCTCGCCCACCGAGAATTCTCGCACCACTGCACGGCAATTTCGATAAACCCTCAAGGAGACGGAAATGAGCTTCAAGAAGCTTGCCCCGCTGCCCCCGAAGCCCAAGGCCAAGCAGCTCCCGCCCCCGCCGAAGCCGAAGCCGAAGAAGAAGCACCAGCCGAAGCCGCTGCCGAAGCCGCTGCCCGGCCACGACCACTGAATCCAGTAATCCGGCAACAATGAAGAGGGCCGACGGGTGCACCGTCGGCCCTCTTTCGTGTTTTTCCGCTCCGATTGCGGCGGCATTTCACAGCCTGCGCCGAGACCGTTCAAAGGGCCGACCAATCCCCGTGACAGAACCTCTGGACATGACCGGGACTGATCAGTACGAGGACCACGAGGACGAGTACGGGGACCACGCCAACGACGACACCCCCACGATCCCCGCCCCCACCGCCTTCCGGCGCTTCTGGCCCATGACCAGGGGGCTGCGGGGCTGGCTGGCGATCGTCTGGGGGTGCACGGTGCTCGCCGCGCTCGCCGAGACCGCCGCCATCCTGCTGTTCAGCGAACTCACCGACCACGCGCTGCAGAAGGGCTCGCTGAGCGCGTTCTGGGCGCCGGCCGCCGAGTGGCTCGGGGTGGCGGTGCTCGGCGCGGCCATCGGGTACGCGGGCAACTCCCTGGCGACCTGGATCACCGAGCGTTTCGTGATGCGGCTGCGCGAGCACGTCTTCGACCACGTACAGCAGTTGCCGCCGCACTTCTTCCAACGGCACCGGCAGGGCGACCTGCTGTCCCGGCTGACCAGCGACGTCGAAGCGATCGAGACGATGGTGGTGTCCGGGCTGGTAGGAGCCGCCTCGGCCGCTTTCAGTGCCGTCTTCTACGCGGCCGCCGCGTTCTGGCTGCGCTGGGACCTCGCGGCGGCGGCCTTCGTACTGGCGCCCCTGTTCTGGCTGGCCGCCCGGCGCTTCTCCGGAAGCATCAAGGCCGTCTCCCGTGAGGGCCGGGTCGCGGACGGCGCGATCACCTCCGTCGTGGAGGAGTCGCTGGGCAACATCGTGCTCACCCAGGCGTACGACCGCCGTGCCGCCGAGCGGCGACGGCTCGGGCAGGAGGCGAACGCCTGGTTCCGGGCGTCGGTGCGCTCCGCCCGGCTGGGCGAGCTGTACGAGCAACTCGTGCAGGTCATCGAGACCGTGTGCGTGCTCGCGGTGATCGGGCTCGGCGCCTGGGAGATCTCCGCGGGTCGGATGACGCTCGGCCAGCTGCTCGCGTTCGCGGCCTTCCTCGGCTACCTCTACCCGCCCGTGCGTGGCCTCGCGCAGCTCGGGCTGACCGTGACGGCGGCCACGGCCGGTGCCGAGCGTCTGATCGAGATCCTGGACGTGCGGCCGGCGGTGAGTGATCCGGCGCGTTCGGACCGGGCGCCGGTGGGGCGGCCCGACGGGTCGGTGGAGGTACGAGACGTGTACTTCCGCTATCCGGGGGCGGACCGGATGGCGTTGGAGGGGCTGTCGTTCTGCGTGCGCCCCGGCGAGTTGGTGATCATCACCGGACCGAGCGGCGCCGGCAAGTCCACGGTCTCGAAGATGCTGCTGCGCTTCTACGACCCCGACTCCGGAGCGGTGCTCCTCGACGGAACGCCGATCGGCGACTTCCCGCTGGCACGGCTGCGCGAGTACGTCACGCTGCTGCCGCAGGAGACCCTCGTGCTGCACGACACGGTCCGCGCGAACATCGCCTGCGGGCGGCCCGGCGCCGGCGAGCAGGCGATCTTCGATGCGGCGCAGGCCGCGGACGCGCACGAATTCATCATGCGGCTGCCCGAGGGATACGACACCAAGGTCGACCCCAACTCGGCCCGGCTGTCCGGCGGCCAGCTGCAGCGCCTCGCGATCGCGCGCGCCATCCTGCGCGACGCGCCGGTGCTCGTGCTCGACGAGCCGACGACCGGCCTGGACGCGATGGCGGCGCGCCGGGTCGTCAAACCGCTGCGGCGCCTGATGGCGGGCCGTACGACGATCATGATCACCCACGATCTGAACCTCGCGCCCGACGCCGACCGCATCCTCGTCGTCGACCAGGGCCGCATCGTCGAGACCGGCCGCCACGAGGAGCTGCTGGCGCGGGGCGGGGCGTACTCCCGGCTGCACCGGTCGCAGAACAACGTGAACATGGACACGGCGGAGCTGCGGCTGCCGCTGTTTCCGGAACCCGCGAAGGTGCCCACAGCGGTTCCGGCGGACTACACGGCCGGGGCCCCGGCGGGGCAGCAGGCAGGCCGGCCGGCACCCGATCCGCACGTGCCGTACGAGTTCCCCGGCCGGGCCCCCGGGGCGGTACCGCACCAACTCCCGGATGGCCGCCCGCTCTTCCGCGACGAGCGGCCCTGGCACGGGGGCTGACACCGCTCCGCGGCCGGGGGTACAGGCGCATAACCGCTTCACACACATGACCAAGTCCATTACCCTGGACTTCCAGGTACACCAAGCTGCACGACTTCAGCCCAGCATCTGGAAGGCCCCGTGAACACGCCCAGCACCGCAGCCTCCGCCGCCTCTTCGGCGCCGACTCCCGCCTCGACTGCTCCCGTGGCACCCGGCGGTCCCCGGCTGCGGGGTTCCCTCGGGCCCGTCGGCCTGGTGCTCGCCGGAGGCGTCTCGGTCCAGTTCGGTGGTGCGCTGGCGGTGAGCCTCATGCCGCGGGCCGGTGCGCTCGGCGTCGTCACCCTGCGCCTGGTGGTGGCCGCGATCGTGCTGCTCCTGGTCTGCCGGCCCCGGCTGCGCGGGCACTCGCGCGCCGACTGGGGCACGGTCGTCGTCTTCGGCATCACCATGGCCGCGATGAACGGCCTCTTCTACCAGGCAGTCGCCCGCATCCCGCTCGGCCCCGCCGTCACCCTGGAGGTCCTCGGCCCCCTCACCCTCTCCGTCCTCGCCTCACGCCGCGCGGTGAACGTGGTCTGGGCGGCCCTCGCCCTGACCGGCGTGTTCCTGCTGGGCGGCGGAGGCTTCGGCGACCTGGACCCGGCGGGCGTCGCGTTCGCCCTGACGGCGGGCGCGATGTGGGCGGCGTACATCGTCTTCAGCGCCCGTACCGGACGGCGCTTCCCGCAGGCGGACGGCCTGGCGCTCGCGATGGCGGTCGCGGCGGTGCTGTTCGTGCCGCTGGGGATCGCCGAGTCCGGCACGAGGCTGCTCGTACCGGTGACGATCGGACTCGGCGCGGCCGTGGCGATGCTCTCCTCGGTCCTGCCCTACACCCTGGAACTCCTCGCCCTGCGCCGCCTGCCCTCCTCCACCTTCGCGATCCTGATGAGCCTGGAACCGGCCCTCGCGGCGACGGCGGGCTTCCTGATCCTCGGCCAGTCCCTGACCGCGACCCAGACGGTGGCGATCGCGCTGGTCATCGCGGCGAGCATGGGAGCGGTGCGGACGCAGGTGGGGCGGGGCAAGGCGAAGGTGGCCCGGCCGGAGGCGTAGGTGCCGGGGCGGTTCCCCGCTCGTCCTCGCCGAACAGGGCCCACCGGGCCTGACGGCAGCCTCGCTTCCCGTACCACCTCCGTGGACGCGGCTTCGTCCAGGTCTCGTCCCTGCCGAAATTCGTTTCGGGCGCCGTGGCGGGTGCCTCTACGGTGACCCGGTGACAACTCAGGTGATCGTGTTGAACGGCGGGTCAAGCTCCGGCAAGTCCGGGATCGTCCGGTGCCTTCAGGCGATACTGCCGAACCCGTGGCTTGCCGCCGCGATCGACTCGCTCATCGAGGCGATGCCCGCGTCCATGCAGGCATCGGAAGAAGGATTCGACATCGCATCAGATGGCGGGGTGAACATCGGGTCGGCCTTCCGGGAGCTGGAAGCAGCATGGAGGGAGGGGGTCGCCGCCATGGCCCGTGCGGGCGCCCGGGTCATCGTCGACGACGTCTTCCTCGGCGGAGCGGCGTCCCAGCAGCAGTGGCAGAAGGCTCTCAGCGGGCTGGACGTGCTGTGGGTCGGCGTCAGGTGCGGGAGCGCCGTCGCCGCGGGCCGGGAGATCGCCCGCGGCGACCGGGCCCAGGGAATGGCCGCACTCCAGGCCGACATGGTCCACCGGGGCGTGGTCTACGACCTGGAGGTGGACACCACGCACACGGAGTCCCTCGAGTGCGCGCGGACTGTCGCCGCCCGGGTCAAGTGACCGGGAGCTCTGCCGTCGGCACGCCCGGCGGCCCTGCCGGCCCGGGCGTCACTCACCCTCCGACGCCGCTCCCCGCCCCTCCATCCGTCCGAACACCTCCAGCACCTCCGCGTCGCCCGCCCGGGCGTTGAGGAAGTAGTCCGCCCACTCGGCGATGTCCTCGTACGCCGACTCCCGGGTCAGGCGGGTGATGGCGGACGGGATGTCGAAGTGCGTCCTGCGCAGGTCGACGCCGGGGCCGAGCAGGCACCAGTGGGCACCGGGGCGGCCGTAGGGCATGCCGACGCTGCCGGGGTTGACCACCTGGCGGCCGTGGGCGAGGCGGACGTACGGCATGTGAGTGTGGCCGCACACCACCGTGCCGATCGTGTCCGGCAGCTTCTCCCACACATCCGCCCAGCGGGTGAGGGGCGAGTCGACGAGGACGACCTCCTCGTCGTTCCTCGGCGTCGCGTGGCAGAACAGCACATCGCCGAGGCCACGCACCGGGAGAGTCACCGTCAGCGGCAGTTCGGCGAGGAAGTCGACCTGCTCGTCGCGGAGCCGGGACGCCGCGTAGGGGCCGATGGGGTCGGGGATCTCCGTCCGCCGCCCGCGGCGGAGTTCGACAAGCTCCCGGTCCGCGTTGCCCGCGACCCAGACCACCCGCTCGCCCTCGCGCGCCAGCAGGTCCAGGACCTCGGCCGGCTGCGGGCCCGCCGTGATGTCGCCCGTCACCACGACGCGGTCGGCCGCGGCGACGTCCGGCTCCGCGAGTACCGCTTCCAGGGCGGGCAGTACGCCGTGGATGTCGGAGAGGACCGCCACCCGGTCCAGTACGTCGCTCACTTACTCGTCCCCTCCTTGTCGATGCTCTCCTCCAGCCCTTCCGCCAGCACCTCCGCCAGGTGCCGTGCCCGGACGCCCGCCAGCTGCTGAAGCTGGGTGCGGCAGGAGTAGCCGTCCGCCAGGATCACCGCGTCCTCGGGTGCCGAGCGCACCGAGGGAAGCAGTTGCTCCTCCGCACAGGCCGTCGAGACCTCGTAGTGTCCCTTCTCGAAGCCGAAGTTGCCCGCGAGGCCGCAGCAGCCGCCGGTGAGTTCGCCGGTCAGGCCCGCCGCCGTGCGCAACCGGCGGTCGGCCGTGTCGCCCAGGACGGCGTGCTGGTGGCAGTGGGTCTGGCCGGCCGCCGGGCGGTCGAGGCGGGGCGGTGTCCAGTCGGGGGCGTGCTTCTCCAGGGCCTCCGCGAACGTCACCACCGCCGCCGCGAGGCGCCGCGCGCGTGGGTCGTCATGCAGCAGCTCGGGGACGTCCGTGCGCAGGGCGGCGGCACAGCTCGGCTCCAGGACGACCACCGGGGCGCCGGCCGCCAGCACCGGTTCCATCAGGTCGAGGGTGCGGCGCATGACGGTGCGGGCGCGGTCCAGTTGACCTGTGGAGACGTAGGTCAGACCGCAGCAGACCCGGCGCCGGTGGCCCGGGGGCAGGGCGACCCCGAGGCCCGCCGCCTCCAGCACCCGTACCGCCGCGCGGCCCACGGAGGGCGACAGGTGTTCCGTGAAGGTGTCCGGCCAGAGGGCGACCAGCGGGCGCGCCGTCCGGGGGCGCCCGCCGGCCGTCCGCCGCCACCATCGGCTGAAGGTCTCCTGCGCCAGCCGGGGGAGGCGGCGCTGCGGTGCGACGCCGCCCAGGCGTTTCGCGAGCGCCGCCAACGGGCCGACCGACGTGAGGGCGTTGACCAGCGGCGCCGTGCGGGTACGGGCCACCGCCCGGAGCCACAGCGGCAGCCATCCCATCGCGTAGTGCGCGGCCGGACGGCGGCGGCCGGCGTAGTGGTGGTGCAGGAACTCCGCCTTGTACGTGGCCATGTCGACGCCGACCGGGCAGTCCGTACGGCAGCCCTTGCAGGACAGGCACAGGTCGAGGGCGTCTGCGACCTCCGTCGAGCGCCAGCCGTCCGTCACCACCTCGCCCGCCAGCATCTCGTGCAGCAGCCGGGCCCGCCCGCGCGTGGAGTGCTCCTCCGCGCCCGTCGCCCGGAAAGAGGGGCACATCACCGAAGAGCCGGACACCGTCGTCGTACGGCACTTGGCGACGCCCACGCACCGGCGGACCGCCGCCGAGAAGTCGCCGCCGTCCGACGGATAGCCGAAGGCGACCTCGACCGGCCGGCGGGGCAGTACCGCGAATCTGAGGTTCTCGTCCAGACGGGCCGGGCGGACCAGCATGCCGGGGTTGAGCAGACCCTCCGGGTCCCACAGGTCCTTGGCGCGGGCGAAGAGGGCGACCAGGTCGGGGCCGTACATCTTCGGAAGCAGCTCCGCGCGCGCCTGTCCGTCGCCGTGCTCCCCCGACAGCGAGCCGCCGTGGGCCACGACCAGGGCCGCGAGGTCCTCCGAGAAGCGGCGGAAGCGGGCGACGCCCTCCTCGGTCAGCAGGTCGAAGTCGATACGGACGTGGATGCAGCCGTCCCCGAAGTGGCCGTACGGTGTGCCGCGCAGACCGTGGTCGGCCAGCAGGCCCCTGAAGTCGCGGAGATAGTCGCCGAGTCGGGCCGGGGGCACCGCGCAGTCCTCCCAGCCGGGCCAGGCCTCTCCCCCACTCCCGGCTCCGCTCGAGCGGGAGGGGCCCCCTCCGTCGGGCATACGGGTCGCCGTACCGGCGGCGTCCTCCCGCAGCCGCCACAGCGCGCGCTGTCCGGCAGGGTCGGTGACCACCGTGGCGTCCGTGACGTCCGCCGCCCGGACGATGGCCCCCGCACGCGCGCGTGCCTCCGCCTCGTCCCCGCCGCCCGTCTCCACGAACAGCCAGGCGCCACCGCGCGGCAGCCCCGCCGACGGTGGTACGAGATCGGCGGCCATGCCCTCCACCGTCAGCGGGCCGTGCGGCAGCAGCCCGGCCGCCGCGTGGGCCGCCGCCGTCTCGTCCGCGTACCCCAGCACGGCGAGCGCACGCGCGCGGGGTGCCTCGACCAGGCGGACGACCGCCTCCGTCAGGACGCCCAGCGTTCCCTCGGAGCCGCAGAAGGAGCGGGCCACGTCCGCGCCCTTTTCCGGCAGCAGCGCGTCCAACGCGTAACCGGAGATACGGCGCGGGAGGGACGGGAATCCCGTGCGAAGGAGCGCCAACTCGCCCTCCACCAGCGCCCGCAGGCCCTCGGGGGCGCCCTTCCAGCCCCGGCCCGGGGTCAGCGCCTCGCCCCGCGCGGTGAGCACGGACAGCTCCCGTACGTTGTCCGCCGTCGTCCCCCAGGCCACCGAGTGCGAGCCGCACGCGTTGTTGCCGATCATTCCGCCCAGCGTGCAGCGGGCGTGGGTGGAGGGGTCCGGGCCGAAGCGCAGGCCGTGCGGGGCGGCGGCCTCCTGGAGACGGTCCAGGACCAGGCCCGGCTGCACCACCGCCGTGCGCGCCCCGGGGTCCAGGGACACGATCCGGTTCATGTGGCGGGTGAAGTCGAGCACCACGCCCGTGCCCGTCGCCTGCCCGCCGATCGACGTGCCGCCGCCGCGGGCGACGACCGGCACGCCGTGCGCCCGGCACACCTCGAGCGCCGCCGCCACGTCGTCCGCGTCCCGGGGCGCCACGACGCCGAGCGGGACGCGCCGGTAGTTGGACGCGTCCATGGTGTGCAGCGCCCGCGCTGTCGTGTCGAACTCGACGGCGCCGCGCACCGCCGCGCGCAGCTCCCGACTCAGCGCACCGATGTCGGCGCCGGCGCCCGCCGCCTGCCGCTCTCGCACCACACGATCCGTCATGCCACCAGCATGCCCTCCGTCACTGACAGTGACCGCCCGGGGCACACGGGAGCCGTCCAGCAGCGCGGGACGGGAAGGCGCACGGTCCGACCGCGGGCGTCTTCGACATCACCCGGGAAACAAAGAACCGGCACATCTCTTGCGGGGACACGGTCCGCATGTGTGCCCCGGAGCGGCGCTGTCCCGCCTGGGGTGGGGGTGGCGCTCCCGGCGCCGTACGCCCGTTTCCCGGGCCTGGACCTGGCGCTCCCGGCGAGCGAGCTGCGCAACAAACCGGTGGTGACGCAGAACGACCTGTTCGAGCTGCCGGTACGGCTCGGGGGCTGAACCCGGCGGTTCTCGCCCCCGCCGCCCCGCCGCCCCTACCGGCTCGAGGACGAGGCCGTTCAGCCCGACGCGGGGTCCGGAGCGCAGCCCTCAGACACGGGGCGGGTAAGGGTGGCGGAGGTGAGGTCAACCCCGCGACGACACCCCGTCTCAGCCGACGGACCACGTTTCGCCCAGGTTTCCTCCAGCGGCTACGCTCCCGTCCGTGGCTGATATCCAGATTCCTGACGACATCAAGCCCGCCGATGGTCGTTTCGGCGCGGGTCCCTCCAAGGTGCGGGTCGAGGCGCTGGACGCCCTCGCCGCCACGGGTAGCTCCCTGCTCGGCACGTCCCACCGCCAGGCCCCGGTCAAGAACCTGGTCGGCAAGGTGCGCGAGGGTATCCGCGAGCTGTTCCAGCTGCCCGACGGCTACGAGGTGATCCTCGGCAACGGCGGTTCCACCGCGTTCTGGGACATCGCGACCCACGGCCTGATCGAGAACAAGTCGCAGCACCTCAGCTTCGGCGAGTTCTCCTCGAAGTTCGCCAAGGCGGCCAAGCTCGCCCCCTGGCTCGCCGAGCCCACCGTCGTCGCCACCGACCCCGGCACCCACCCCGAGCCGCAGGCCGAGGCGGGCGTCGACGTCTACGCGTTCACGCACAACGAGACCTCGACCGGCGTCGCCATGCCGATCAAGCGCGTCGAGGGCGCCGACGAAGGCGCGCTGGTCCTCGTGGACGCCACCTCCGGCGCCGGCGGCCTCCCGGTCGACATCGCCGAGACCGACGTCTACTACTTCGCCCCGCAGAAGTCCTTCGCCTCCGACGGCGGCCTGTGGATCGGTGTCTTCTCCCCGGCCGCGATCGAGCGCGCGGAGCGCATCCATGCCTCCGGCCGCCACATCCCGGAGTTCTTCAGCCTCCCCACGGCGATCGACAACTCCCGCAAGAACCAGACGTACAACACCCCGGCCCTCGCCACCCTCTTCCTGCTGAACCAGCAGCTGGAGTGGATCAACGGCCAGGGCGGCCTGGACTGGGCGGTCCGCCGCACCGCCACCTCGGCGCGCACGCTGTACGGCTGGGCCGAGGACGTCAAGTTCGCGACCCCGTTCGTCACCGACCCCGCCAAGCGCTCCCAGGTCATCGGCACGATCGACTTCTCGGAAGAGATCGACGCCGCCGCCGTCGCCAAGGTCCTGCGCGCCAACGGCATCGTCGACACCGAGCCGTACCGCAAGCTCGGCCGCAACCAGCTCCGCATCGCGATGTTCCCGGCGATCGACCCGGCGGACGTCGAGGCGCTGACGAAGTGCGTCGACTACGTGATCGAGAAGCTGTAGGGCTTCGGCCGACTTCCTCGCGTACGACGGAAGGGGCGTCCGGTGTCACCGGGCGGCCCTTCCGTCCTTCTCCGGTGCCGTGACCGAAAACCTTCACCGAGGTGGATTCCGCCAGGTGTCGACGGCGACGGATGTCGCGCAGGTCGACTCAAGGTCGTGACACGCCCTGTCCGTTCTCTGGTCTAGGGTCGCCCGCATGGCTGAGCCCTCGTTTCTGACCGCCGTGCGCGAGTCGTACGACACGGTCGCCGCTGATTACGTCGAACGCGTCCCGCCTCCCGCCGAGATGGACCCGCTGTCCCGCGCGATGCTGGCGGGGTTCGCCGAGCTCGTGCGGACGGCTGGTCCGGGGCCGGTCGCGGACCTGGGGTGCGGCCCCGGCCGTGTGACGGCGTACCTGGCCGGGCTGGGGGTGTCCGCCTTCGGCGTCGATCTGTCGCCGAAGATGATCGGGCTGGCCCGGCACGCCTATCCGAACCTGCGGTTCACCGAGGGCTCGATGACCGCGCTGGAGATGAGGGACGACGAGCTCGGCGGCATCCTGGCCTGGTACTCCACCCACCACACGCCCCCGCAGTGGCTGCCGGCGGTGTTCGCCGAGTTCCACCGCACGCTCGCGCCCGGCGGCTACCTGCTCTGGGGAGACTATGTCGGAGATGAACGGCTGCAGCCGACCCAGGGCTATGGCCGTCCGGTGTCCTACGAGTCGTACCTCCTGCCACTGGACCGCATGGTCGGCCTGCTGGAGCAGGCCGGACTCGTCGTCACCGCGAGGCTGGAACAGGAGCCCGGCGGACGGGTGAACAGACCGCACGCCTGCCTACTGGCCCGCAAGCCCGAAGGGGCCTGACGGGGCGTCCGACGGGAGCGTGCCGAGCGCAGCGACGGGGCGAACGTTGCCTGTCGGGGCACTAGCGCGGGGTGCGGCGCAGCAGGCGTTTGAGGACCAGGACCACGGCCAGGCCGGCGGCGAGGACCAGGGCGCCCACCCTGTAGTCGGCGTTCAGTGGTGAGCCGTTTCCGGCCCCGTTCTGCGTACTCCCTTTCCCCGAGGGCGACTTGGCCTGGTGACCGGGCACGCTCTCGGGTTGTACCGGGCTGTCCGCGCCCTCGCTCCCGTACAGGAGCTTCGACCCGTCGAGCGTGTAGGTGACCGACTCGCCCTGGCGCTGCAGGGGAACGTCCAGGCGGGTCTGCTTCTTGATCCGCCCGCCGTTCCACGCGTACGCGATGCCGCCGAAGTAGCCGCGTACGGCGAGCTGTTCGCCGTCGGGCGAGAAGGCGGCGTCGGTGGCCCACAGGTCGACGGCGGCGGTGGGGCGGAAGACGTTCGTCCCCGTGGCGGAGAGCCTGACCGGGCCCTCGTAGAGGTGGCCGCCGTCCTCCTTCTTGTCGATGATGTAGACGCGCCCGGTCTTCGGGTGGACCAGCAGGGACTCGGCGTCCCTCGGGCCGTCCGCGTACTTCACGACGTACTGGGTCGCGCGGATCGTCTGGTCCTTGAGAACCTTCGGCTCGGGCAGCTTGTAGATCCACACGTACGGCCACGTGCCGCCGAAGTTGTCGCCGATGTCGCCGAGGTAGATCTCGTTCCCCGGGCCCATGGAGACGGCCTCCACGTCACGGGGCGTGCCGATGCCGCGCAGGGTGAGGGTGGCCACCGTCCTTCCGGTGCGGCTGTCCACCGCGTAGACGTACGGGCCGTCGTCGCTGTCGTTGTGCGTCCAGTAGATCCCCGGGTGGAGACGGGAGGCGGCGAGCCCGCTCGACTCGGTGATCCGGGGATCCCTGATGGTGAAGCCGCCGTCGTCGGCGGACGCGGGCGCCGGCGCGGCGAGCGCGAGCGCACCGACGAGAAGGGCCCCGGACAGGAACGCGAACGATCGACGCATGCCCCCAAGCCTGCCATCCTGCGAACGGCGGCCCTCGTGCGTGTCGATCCTCACATCCGCCCCGTCCCATACGTCCCGTCGGCTCCCCCAGTGATCCTCCATCATGAGCGGATGCTCAGGTTCATGCCCGTAGGCGACTCCATGACGATCGGCAGCGCGGGCGAACACACATGGCGCTACCGGCTGTGGCGGCATCTGTGCGCCACATACGGCGGCCCCTGCACGCTCGTCGGTCCGCGCGAGACGCTGTACGACAAGGCGGCGGACGCGCCGACGTCGTACGCCTACGCCGAACCCGACTTCCCCCGCGCCCATCTGGCGGGCTGGGGCGAGGGCTGGCTGCACATGGCCCCGCTGATCGCGGACGCGGTCCGCGCGTCCCGGGCGGACGTGCTGCTGGTCTCCCTGGGGCTGATCGACCTGGGCTTCTACACGAACGCGGAGCAGACGGCGGAGAACGTGCGGCGCTTCGTGACTCAGGCGCGGAGCGCCAACCCGCGCGTCCGGATGGTCGTGCTCCCGGTGATCCCCAACATCCGGGCGCAGGCGGACGCGCCCTTCGGGGCCCAGGTGGCCCTCTTCAACGAGCTTCTGGCGAAGGCGGCGGCCGACCTGGACGAGCCCGGCTCGCCGATGCTGCTCGCCTCGCCGCCGCCGTCGTACGACATCCACGTCGACACGTACGACGGTACGCATCCGAACGCCTCCGGTGAGCACAAGATCGCGGCGGCGTTCGCGGGGGCGATGTGGGAGGCGTGGGGGGTCGGACAGCCGTACGCGGCCTGAACGAGCTGACCGAATACGGGCGTTCCCTGGTCACTGTGCGTATCGTTTGACCCGCCCCGCACCCAACCCCCCTTGCCTAGAGCGCACTCCACGCCGTTGGCTAAGCAGTCATGAAGTACACGCAGCTCGGACGCACGGGACTCAAGGTCAGCCGGCTCGTTCTCGGGACGATGAACTTCGGTCCGCAGACCGAGGAAACCGACAGTCACGCGATCATGGACGCGGCCCTGGACGCGGGGATCAACTTCTTCGACACCGCCAACGTGTACGGCTGGGGCGAGAACAAGGGCCGAACCGAGACCATCATCGGCAACTGGTTCGCCAAGGGCGGCGAACGGCGCGACAAGGTCGTGCTCGCCACCAAGGTGTACGGCAACATGGGCCCGGACGGGGAGGCCTGGCCCAACCACGACAAGCTCTCCGCGGTGAACATCCGGCGGGCGGTCGAGGCCAGCCTCAAGCGCCTCCAGACCGACTACATCGACCTGTACCAGTTCCACCACATCGACCGGAACACTCCCTTCGAGGAGACCTGGCAGGCTCTGGACGTACTGGTCCAGCAGGGCAAGGTCCTGTACGTCGGCTCCAGCAATTTCCCCGGCTACAAGATCGCTCAGGCGAACGAGACCGCCGCCCGCCTCGGCTCGCTGGGCCTGGTCAGTGAGCAGTGCCTGTACAACCTCTTCGAGCGCCGCGCCGAGATGGAGGTCATCCCGGCCGCGCAGGACTACGGCGTCGGGGTCATCCCGTGGTCGCCGCTGCACGGCGGGATGCTGGGCGGCGTCATCAAGAAGGAGGTCCAAGGCGGACGCCGGGCCGGTGGGCGCACCGCCGACTCGCTCGCCGACCCCGCGGTCCGGGCACAGATCCAGTCCTACGAGGACCTGCTGGAGAAGCACGGCCTGGAGCCCGGCGAGGCGGCTCTCGCCTGGCTGCTGACCCGCCCGGGCGTCACGGGACCGATCGTCGGCCCGCGCACCGCCGAGCAGCTCGAGTCCGCGATCAGGGCGGTGGAGCTGGAGCTGTCGGAGGAGGTCCTGGCGGGCCTGGAGGAGATCTTCCCCGGTCCGGGTCCGTCTCCGGAGGCCTTCGCCTGGTAGCCCGCCCGGCGGGACGTGGGTGCGGGACGTGGGTGGTGTCCACAGGCCGGGAACGTCCGGCCCGGGGCACCCTGCCCGCGTCCGCGCGCTGCCACTGGATCTACTTCCCGACCGCCGCCGCCAGTGCCACCACCGCGAACATCAGCACGAGCACACCGGCCATGATCCGGTTACGGGTCTTCGGGTCCACGTATCGAGCGTAACCGGACCTCGTCACTCCCCTGCGCCGAGCCCCCACCGCTCGACCGTCTCGTAGCGTGGCTGCTCCCCCGGCACGCCCGACCTCGGCAGGCGGCTGCGCACGAGGGTCAGGTCGGCGACCGTCCACTCGCGGCCCGCGAACTCCCGCAGCGCCGCCACGTACGGCCGGAAGTCCGCCGTACCCCGACTGCGGGCCAGGGTCAGATGCGGCCGGTAAGAGCGGTGCTCCCCCATCTCCACGCCCGCCTTGCGCGCCGCGGACTCCACACGGTCGGCGAGCAGCCGGAGCGCCCGTACGTCCCCGGACGCGCCCACCCACAGTGCCCGGTCCCCGAAGCGCCCGCCCCCGGACACGGACAGCGGGAACGGCTCGGTGCGCCGGGCCGCCCGGGCCAGCCGCTCGGACAGGTCCGGTACGACGTCCTCGGCCACCTCACCGTAGAAGGCCAGCGTGAAGTGCCAGGCCGGCCGTTCCGTCCAGCGCAGTGTGCGCGCCCCCGGAAGTCCCTCCAAGTCGCGTACCGCCGAGGCCAGTTCCCGCAGGGCGTCCGGGGGCGGCAGCACCGCGGCGAAGAGTCTCATGACCTCACCTTCGCAGGGATCGGATTGCCCGGCCACACCGGCGAACAGGCGCCGAGGGGGCGCCCCCTGCCCCGGGGCGCCCCAACCCCTCAGGCCGGCACCGGCTCCTCGCGCGGCACGAACCGCACCCGAGGGTGCCCCCGGTGCCAGCCCACAGCCAGGCGCAGGCCGCTCGCCCGGACCAGGATCAGGCCGATGGTCACGGCGGCCAGGGCGGAGACCAGACCGCCCAGGGCGAACCCGACCCGGGCGCCGTACGCGTCCGTGATCCAGCCGACGACGGGCGCCCCGAGCGGCGTACCGCCCATGAAGACCATCATGAACAGGGCCATGACGCGGCCGCGCATCGCCGGGTCCGTGCCCATCTGGACGGCCGTGTTCGCCGTGACGTTCACCGTGAGGCCGAAGATCCCTATCGGCACCATCAGCAGCGAGAACAGCCACAGGGACGGCGCCCCGGCCGCCACGATCTCCAGCGTGCCGAAGAGGGCCGCCGCCGCGATCAGCACCCGCAGCCGGGCCGTGCCGCGGCGGGCGGCGAGCAGTGCGCCGGTGAGCGAGCCGATCGCCATCAGCGTGTTGAAGAGGCTGTAGGCGCCGGCGCCCGCGTGGAAGACGTCGTCCGCGTAGGCCGAGAGCCAGACGGGGAAGTTGAAGCCGAAGGTGCCGATGAACCCGACCAGCACGATCGGCCAGATCAGCTCCGGGTGCCCGGCGACATAGCGCAGTCCCTCGCGCAGCTGGCCCTTGCCGCGCGGCGCGCGCTCCACGGCGTGCAGCTCACGGGCGCGCATCAGCAGGAGGCCGGCGATGGGCGCGAGGAAGGACAGGCCGTTGAGCAGGAAGGCCCAGCCCGTGCCCATACCGGTGATCAGGACACCGGCGACGGCGGGGCCGACCAGGCGGGCGGACTGGAAGTTCGCCGAGTTCAGGCTGACCGCGTTCTGCAGGTGCTTCGGGCCGACCATCTCGGAGACGAAGGACTGCCGGGCCGGGTTGTCGACGACCGTGGCGAGTCCGACGGCGAAGGCGGCCACGTACACGTGCCAGACCTGGACGTGCCCGGTCAGGGTCAGGAAGGCGAGGACGAGGCCGGTGGCTCCCATCGCCGACTGCGTGACGAGCAGTGCCGGGCGCTTGGGCAGGCGGTCGACGAGGACGCCGCCGTACAGGCCGAACAGCAGCATCGGCAGGAACTGGAGCGCCGTGGTGACACCGACGGCGGTGGAGGAGCCGGTCAGGCTGAGCACCAGCCAGTCCTGGGCGATGCGCTGCATCCAGGTGCCGGTGTTGGAGACGACCTGACCGAGGAAGAAGAGCCGGTAGTTGCGGATGCGCAGGGAACTGAACATCGACGACCTGCGGGGCTCGGTCGGGACGGCGGTCTCGGGGCGTTCGCCGGGCTCGGCAGGCAGGACGGGTCCGGTCCGCGGGGCGGTCTCGGTCCGCGCGACGGTCCCGGCCGGTTCGGCAGGCTCGGGGCTCTCGGCGGCGGTGGGGGGCTGTGCGGGTTGTGCGGTCTCGTGGGCGGGCGGGGAGTCGTGGGTGGCTGGTGCGGGGGCGGAAGCTGCTCCGGTTCCCGTACTCAAAGGGATTCGCCTCCTTGCGATGACGGCTTCGTACATCCGCGGGTGGGGGCCGCGTCGGTCACGGCGGGCGTCCGGCACGGGAACGCACCCGTGGTCGCGGCACCCGGGCTCGGGGTGCCGCGGTACCCCGGATGCGCCCCGCTCACAGGTGCGCGAGCTTCTCGAGGACGGGGGCCGCGGCGCGCAGTGCCGCCCACTCGTCCTCGTCCAGGCCCTCGACCAGTCCGGCCAGGAACGCGTTTCTCTTGCGGCGGCTCTCCTCGAGCATCGCCTCGGCACGCTCGGTCTGGGTGACCACCTTCTGGCGCCGGTCCTCGGGGTGGGGCTCCAGGGCGACCAGACCCTTGCTCTCCAGCAGGGCCACGATGCGGGTCATCGAGGGCGGCTGGACGTGCTCCTTGCGGGCGAGCTCGCCCGGGGTCGCGGAGCCACAGCGGGCCAGGGTGCCGAGCACCGACATCTCGGTCGGGCTCAGCGACTCGTCGACCCTCTGGTGCTTGAGTCGGCGCGACAGCCGCATCACGGCGGAGCGGAGAGCGTTCACGGCGGCGGCGTCGTCGCCATGGGTCAGGTCAGGCATGCTCTTTAGGATAACTCATTACTTTCCCTAAAGACCACCTGGGCGTACACCCATGAGGGTGACTCCGACCACTTCCCGAGCCGCACTCGCAAGCCCCGGCAAGAAACACCGGAGCTGCTCAGATCACCCGAACGAGTGATCCAAGGGCGGAACGTGACGCGTCGCGCGCCCGCGTCCGGCAACCCTCGTAGCCATGGGGACCAGCGTGCTCAGCCTGCGGATGGACGGGGAACTGCTCGAGCGGCTCCGGCAACACGCCGCCAGAAGAGGAATGAGCGTCCAGGACTATGTCGTCCGGACGCTCATTCGGGATGACTTCGACCAGCGGTTCGAGGCCGCCGTCGAGGAGACGGAGCGGTTCTACGGGGTCACCTGACCGTCGCCGGGCCCCGGGGACCGATCCGGCGGATCAGGTCAGGCCCAACGCCGGCATCAGGTAGTAGAAGGCGAAGACCGCCGCCACCACGTACATCGCCGCCGGGACCTCGCGCCCCCGGCCCGCGGCCAGGCGCAGCAGGGCGAAGGTGATGAAGCCCATGCCGATGCCGTTCGTGATCGAGTACGTGAAGGGCATCATCAGCATGGTCACGAAGGCCGGGATGGCGATCGTGTAGTCCGCCCAGTCGATCTCCTTGATCGAGTTCGACAGGATCAGGAAGCCCACCGCGACCAGGGCCGGGGTGGCCGCCTGGGACGGGACCATCGTGGCGACCGGGGTGAGGAAGAGCGCCACCGCGAACAGCAGGCCCGTGACGACGTTCGCGAAGCCCGTGCGCGCACCCTCGCCGACGCCGGCCGTGGACTCCACGAAGCAGGTGGTGGCCGAGGAGGAGCTGGCGCCGCCCGCCGCGACCGCGATGCCGTCGACGAAGAGGACCTTGTTGATGCCGGGCATGTTGCCCTCGGCGTCGGTCAGCTTGGCCTCGTCGCTGATGCCCATGATCGTGCCCATCGCGTCGAAGAAGCACGACAGCAGGACCGTGAAGACGAACAGGATGCCGGTCAGCACGCCGACCTTGCCGAAGCCTCCGAACAGGCTGACCTTGCCGATCAGGCCGAAGTCGGGGCTGGCGACCGGGTTGCCGGGCCACTTGGGGACGGTCAGGCCCCAGCTGGGGATCTTGGCGACGGCGTTGAGGACCACCGCGAGGACCGTCATCGCGACGATCGAGATCAGGATCGCGCCCGGCACCTTGCGGACGATCAGCGCGAAGGTGAGCAGCGCGCCGAGGACGAAGACCAGGACGGGCCAGCCGTTGAGATGACCGTTCACGCCCAGCTGGAGCGGGACCGTGGTCTGGGCGACGTCGGGGATCCGGGTGACGAAGCCGGAGTCCACGAGTCCGATCAGCATGATGAACAGGCCGATGCCGATCGAGATGCCCTTGCGCAGGCCGAGCGGCACCGCGTTCATCACGCGCTCGCGCAGACCGGTGGCGACGAGGAGCATCACCACGAAACCGGCGAGGACGACCATGCCCATCGCGTCCGGCCACGACATGCGCGGGGCGAGCTGGAGGGCGACGACCGTGTTCACGCCGAGGCCGGCGGCGAGGGCGATCGGGACGTTGCCGATCACGCCCATGAGCAGCGTGGTGAAGGCGGCGGTCACGGCCGTCGCGGTGACGAGCTGGCCGTGGTCCAGGTGGTGCCCGTACATGTCCTTCGCGCTGCCGAGGATGATCGGGTTCAGCACGATGATGTACGCCATCGCGAAGAAGGTGGCGAAACCGCCGCGGATCTCGCGGGACAGCGTGCTGCCCCGCTCGGAGATCCTGAAGTAGCGGTCGAGGGCGCCGGACGGCGGCCGGGTACCCGGCTGCTGCGGGGCGGAGGCCTTGGCGGGGGCCGAGGTGGGCATGCGGGACCTCAATGTGCACGGGGATCACGGGGATCGCTGACAAACGTGATCGAGTCTCGCCGTCGCCTTGTCACCAACAGGTTCCCCCACGCTTCTGTTGGTGCTTCATACGAACGCAAGCGGCCAGACTCGAACCGTTTCAGTATGAACATATAAGTCCCTGATCGCTATCTCCGCGCGTAGACCCTTGGTGCGCAAGGGCTCCCCCGGGCGCGCCCGGGTCGCGGCCTAGGCGGTTTCGGGCTCCTCGTAAGCTGTGCGCATGGCGAAGTGGACCCCCAGGCACGAGGCGCCGGAGCCCCTCGAGGGCCCCGTGGTGCCCGTCATCACCGGCGGCACGATCCTCTGGTTCCTGATGTTCCTGGTCCAGCTGCCGTTCTACGGCTGGTTCGCCGACCACGGGCACACATGGTGGCTGTGGACCTGCCTGGCCGGGGCGGGGCTGGGCTGTGTGGGCATCTGGTACGTGCGCAGGCGGGACGCGGCGATCAAGCGAGCCGCCGACGCCGGGCGGTGACTTTCGCAGTACCTCTCCCGCACTCCCTCCGACCCCCGCATGAGCCGCCCTCCTCCCCTGGTCGGATCTTTGAAGTGCCCGGCGGGTGAAGGCGCAAGTCCGCACGTACCGTCGAATGCATGACGCACATCGACGCGGGTGCCGAACTCGATCCCGTGCACCCCGCCCCGATGCCTGTGCGGGCGCGCGGCCTGACCGCCGCCGAAGTGGCCGAGCGGGTCGCCCGCGGTGACGTCAACGACGTTCCCGTGCGCAGCAGCCGCTCCCTGGGCGAGATCGTGCGCGCGAACGTCTTCACCCGCTTCAACGCGATCATCGGCGTGCTCTGGCTGATCATGCTGTTCGTGGCGCCGTTCCAGGACAGCCTGTTCGGATACGTGATCATCGCGAACACCGGGATCGGCATCATCCAGGAGTGGCGGGCCAAGAGGACCCTGGACTCGCTCGCGGTGATCGGCGAGGCACGGCCGACCGTGCGCCGGGACGGGACGGCGGCCGAGATCAGTACGTCCGGGATCGTGCTGGACGACGTCATCGAGATCGGGCCGGGGGACAAGATCGTCGTCGACGGCGTCTGCGTCGAGACCGACGGGCTGGAGATCGACGAGTCACTGCTCACCGGAGAGGCCGACCCCGTCGTCAAACGGCCCGGTGACCCGGTGATGTCCGGCAGCTTCGTGGTCGCGGGCGGTGGCGCCTTCCAGGCGACCAAGGTGGGCCGCGAGGCCTACGCCGTCCAGCTCGCCGAGGAGGCGAGCCGTTTCACGCTCGTGCACTCCGAGCTGCGCACCGGCATCTCCACCATCCTCAAGTACGTCACCTGGATGATGGTCCCGACCGCGATCGGCCTGGTCGTCAGCCAGCTGGTCACCACGCAGCACGGGATCAAGGACTCCGTCGCCCGCACGGTCGGCGGCATCGTGCCCATGGTCCCCGAGGGGCTGGTCCTGCTGACCTCCGTGGCCTTCGCGATCGGGGTCATACGGCTGGGCCGCAAGCAGGTCCTCGTCCAGGAGCTCCCCGCCATCGAGGGGCTCGCCCGCGTCGACACCGTCTGCCTGGACAAGACGGGCACCCTCACCGAGGGCGGCATGGACGTCACCGAGCTGCGACCGCTCCAGGGCGCCGACGAGACCTACATACGCAAGGTCCTCGGCGCCCTCGGCGAGGCGGACCCGCGCCCGAACGCCTCTCTCCAGGCGATCATCGACGCCTACCCCGGCAGCGAGGACTGGCGCTGCACCGAGGCCCTGCCCTTCTCCTCCGTCCGCAAGTACAGCGGCGCCTCCTTCAGCGAGGGCGACGGCCGGGCCAGTACGTGGCTGCTCGGCGCCCCCGACGTCCTCCTCGACCCCGACGACCCGGCGCTGACCGAGACCGAGCGGCTGAGCGAGCAGGGGCTGCGCGTGCTGCTGCTGGCCCGCGCCTCCCGGGACCTGGACGACCCCCGGGTCACGGCCGGCGTACGGCCCACCGCGCTGGTCGTCCTGGAGCAGCGGCTGCGCCCGGACGCCGCCGACACCCTGCGCTACTTCGCCGACCAGAACGTCCACGCCAAGGTCGTCTCCGGCGACAACGCGATTTCGGTGGGCGCGGTGGCCGGAAAGCTCGGCATCCGCGGCGAGGTGATGGACGCCCGGCACCTGCCGCAGAACCAGGACGAGATGGGGAAGTCCCTGGACAAGGGCACCGTCTTCGGCCGGGTCACCCCGCAGCAGAAGCGGGACATGGTGGGCGCGCTCCAGTCGCGCGGGCACACGGTGGCGATGACCGGCGACGGCGTGAACGACGTGCTGGCGCTCAAGGACGCGGACATCGGGGTGTCGATGGGCTCCGGCTCGGAGGCGACCCGGGCCGTGGCGCAGATCGTGCTGCTCGACAACAGCTTCGCGACGCTGCCGTCGGTGGTCGGCGAGGGACGGCGGGTCATCGGGAACATCACGCGGGTCGCGACGCTGTTCCTGGTGAAGACGGTGTACTCGGTGCTCCTGGCGGTGCTGGTGGTGTGCTCGCAGGTGGAGTACCCGTTCCTGCCCCGGCACCTGACCCTGCTGTCGACCCTGACGATCGGCGTCCCGGCGTTCTTCCTGGCCCTCGCGCCGAACAACGAGCGGGCGAGGCCCCACTTCGTCCGGCGGGTGATGCGGTACTCGATCCCGGGCGGGGCGGTGGCGGCGGTCGCCACGTTCGTCACGTACCTGATCGCCCGCCACCACTACAGCGGCCCCGGCTCCCTGGAGGCGGAGACCAGCGCGGCGACCCTCACGCTCTTTCTGATCTCCATGTGGGTTCTGGCCATCGTCGCCCGCCCCTACACCTGGTGGCGGATCGGTCTGGTGGCCGCGATGGGTGTGGCGTTCGTGTGCGTGCTGGCCGTGCCGCGGCTGCAGCACTTCTTCGCCCTCAGGCTGGTCGGGGAGACGATCCCCTGGGTCGCGGTGGGCATCGCGGCGGTGTCGGCGGCCGCCCTGGAACTGCTGTGGAAGTGGGTCGACCGCCGGTTCCCCGCGTGATGCCCTAGTCGAACCAGCGGTCCCGCGCCAGTTCCCCGGTGCGGGACGGGTCCTCCAGCAGCGCCGCCACCTCGAAGCGGCGCGGCCACTGGCCCGCCGCCCAGGCCAGGCCCGCCGCGACGCCCTCCAGGGTGGCCGCGTGCAGGACCCCGCCGGCTGTCAGGCGCCAGTCCAGTTCGACCCCGTCGACGACGAGTTCCTCGTGCTCGACGTACGTCTCCGGTGTCCGGGGTCCGAGCAGGACCCGCACCGACTCCGGTACGTCGTGCTCGACACCTTCGGAGGTCACCTCGCCCGTCACCGACTCGCTCAGCCGCCGCACCTGGAACAGCTCGGCCAGGTCGGCGGCCCGGGCCGGGCGGACCGGCAGCAGGGGGACGCCCTCGGTGAACGGCAGCAGGTCGGGTGAGTCGACCACCACCGCGTCGGCGGCGTCCACCACGGTCACCCGTCCGTCGACCACCGCCCGCAGCTCGTCCGGCAGGGTCACCCGCTGGGGGTCCAGCTCGGCCAGCGCGCCGTACAGCGCGTGCAGTTGGGCGGCAGTGACGGCCCGGTCCGGGTCGGCGAGCCGGTCGAGGAGTTCCGCCGCGCCGCCGGGCTCGTCGAGGAGGGCGGCGACCGACGTCCGTACGCCGAGGGCGCGCAGCACCTGCTCGTCGTCGAAGCCGGTGGCGTCCGCCTCGTCGTACAGGCCGGCGAGCAGCGGGTCGCCGCCCGCCGCGCGCAGACCGGCCGGGCGACGGCCGTCCAGCACCGGGTGGCCGCGCAGCCACCAGGCCGTGTAGGGGCGTACGACCTCGTGGGTGCCGTCCGGCAGCAAGACCCGTACGGGCTGGGTGAGCGCGTCCCTGAGCGGGGGTCGGGAGAGCAGGGCGAGAGCCTGCGGCCAGCGGTCGTCGTCGACCAGGTCCAGGTCCCGTACCGCGACGACCTCGGTCGCCACCGGCGGCACCGGGCTGTCGGGCAGCCGGTCGAGGACGTCCTCGCACCACACGTCGACCGCGTCCAGCAGCCCCACGTCGTCGGGTTCGGCGAAGTCGGAGTCGCGGGGCTCCAGTTCGTCCGGGTCGAGAACGACGTCGGTGGCGCGGACGAGGGTGAAGCCGGCGAGCACGCCGCAGGCGGCCAGCGGCTGCTGACCCCAGCGTTCGGCCAGGTCGGCGTCCACGAAGGCCAGCTCGCCCTCGCGCATGACGCTCGCGAACGGGCTGCCGGGCAGCACGAGTTCCCCGGCGGGCGCGAGCTCGCCGTCCTCGTCGGGCAGCGCGAGCGCGCCGAGCCACGGCTCGTCACCGGGGTCGAGGCCCGCCTCGCGGACGAGGGCGAGCACGGTGTCCGCCAGCTCCTCGGCGTCCAGGCCGTCCTGCTCCCAGCCCACGCCCTCGTCCTCGAGGGAGGCGGCGACGGCGGCCCGCACCTGCGGGGTGGTGAGGATGGCCCGCGGGGTGGCCGGGAGGGCGCCGAGCTTCTCCAGCAGCGGGTGGGCGCCGTCCGCGTGGGCGACCTTCAGTCCCAGCCGGGCCAGCGCCTGGGGAGCCACCGGCGGCCCGTCGAAGGTCGGCAGCAGGATCTGCCGGGGCCCGATCGTGGTCCGCCCGTCGGCGAGCGGCACGGGCAGCCCGGACAGCCGGTCCGGGTCGACCCCGGCCAGGCTGTCGTACAGCCGCCACCACCACTCCGGCGCCTTCTCCAGTCCCGCGAGCCGGTCGATCGCCTCGGTCAGCGGCACCCGCGCCACGCCCAGCGTCCGCAGCTCCACGCGGCGTTCCAGGCCCGCGGGCAGCAGGCAGGGCAGCACCTCGGCGAGGACCCGCACGGTCCCGGCCCCGGCGCCCTCGACGACCTCGGCGTCCCGGGGGCGCAGCGCCTCGGGCAGTTCGTCGTCGTCGCCGGGCTCGTTCGCGGGCGGCAGGAAAGCGGTGCGCGGCAGTCGCTCGAGGATGGCGCCGCGCAGCGCGCCGTCCAGCTCCCCCTTGCCCAGCGGCCCCGGCACCAGGTCCAGGACGCCGGAGGTCACCGGGCGCCAGGCGGCGAGGAGTTCGGCGTAGGCGTCGGCGGCGCGCTCCACCAGGAAGTCGGTCAGCGGGCCGGGCGCGGCGTGGCGTCGGCTGGTGTCCAGCGGGAACGACGCGATGAGCAGGGCGGGCACCCCGAGCGGCTCGTCGCTGGGGGTCGGGGCGTGCACCACCGGGGCGGTGCGGGGGCGGCCCGGGGTGCCGTCGGCCTCGGCGGGGACGGCCCAGGTGACGGACCAGTGGGGGCGCAGCCGCTCCTCGACCGGGCGGTCGGCGAGCAGGTCGGGGGTGAGGGGGCCGTGCTGGGAGACGGTGCGCCAGCGGGTGGTGCCGTCCCGGGAGTCGTCTACGACGGTGTCCGTGCCATCGGCGCGGCGGATCAGCGTGCGGGGGCCGAAGTCGTGGATCTCGACGACGACTTCCTCGAGGCCGGGCAGGGCGAGCAGCAGCGCGTCGTCGACGGCCCCCAGCAGCCGCTCGGCGAGATCGGCGGCCGCCGCGTCGCGCAACGGGAGGATGACGGCGGTGTCGTACGGGTCCGGGGCGGTGCCCTCGGCGGCGAACGGCAGCCTCAGCAGCGGCACGTGCCCGTCGCGGCGGCGGATCTCGTCGCCGAGGCCGGGGCTGTGCCGGGCGGTCTCGGTGGCGAGTTCCCTGGCCTCGGACAGGGACCAGCGCACTCCGCCGTGCCGGCCGACGACCGCGGGTTCGTCACTGACGGAGAGGACCGCCGCGAAGCCGACGCCGAAGCGGCCGACGGCCTGCTCCCGGTCGTCGCGCTTGGCCGAGGCCCGCAGGGTGGACAGCGACTCGACACCGGCCGCGTCGAGCGGGGCACCGGTGTTGGCGGCGACGAGCACGCCCTCGCGGAGGGTCAGCCGGAGCCGTCCGGGCACCCCCGCCCGGGCCGCGGCGTCGGCGGCGTTCTGCGCGAGCTCCACGACGAGCCTGTCGCGGTAACCGCCGAGGACGAGGTCCTCCTCGGCGTTGGCGTCCTCGCGGAACCGGGCCGGGCTGGTCGCCCAGGCGTCCAGCACGCCACGGCGCAGGCGGGCCGTGCCGAACGGGTCGCCCTCGGCCGCCGGTCGCACGAAATTGCTCACGCTTCATCCTCCACCGGGTCGCTTCGCTGGATGAAGGTACCGTGCGGCGCGGTGGGCGTTCTGAGGGCTCTGCCCCCAGACCCCCCTTCGGCCTGAACGCCCTCGTCCTCGAACTCCCCCGAGCTCTTCGAGCAGGGGGGACCACCGGACGGGCCGGTCATGCTCGGCCAGGTTCGAGGTGGCCGGGGGCGTGCCCTACGAGTGCCCCAGCTCCGCCGACGCGTCGTCCGCCACCGCCGGCACCGAACCCTCCGGCGACGGCCGCAGCGGAAACGGTTCGACCTTCGTCTCGTCGACCACCGGCGGAGCCGGGCGCGGCGTCTTCGGCATGACCGCCGCCTCCGAGTGACCGCCGCAGCCGTACGACAGGGAGACCACACGGCCGTCCGCCGGGGAGAACTCGTTGGCGCACACCCCGAAGGCCTGTCCGAGCGAGCCGCCGATCGGGACCAGGAAGCCGCAGGAGACACAGGAGGCGGGAGCCGCCTGGGCCATCGGCGTCTTGGCGCCGAACGCCTCCTCCCAGCGGTCCGCGGCGACGTGCAGTCCGTAGCGGGACAGGACCCGGGCGCGACGCATGCCCAGCTCCTCCGCCACCGCGGAGATCGAACCGCGCGACGGGGCGATCGGCAGGTTCGCCGGGGCCCCGCCGGTCACCTCCGCGTCCTCCGCCTCGACCAGCTCGGCCATCTCCCCGGAGACCGCCGCGTTCGGCGGCGGCTCCTCCTCGCCGGTGAAGCCGGGCTCCAGGCGCAGGTCCTCCGCGTCCGTCGGCAGCAGGTCTCCCGGGCCCAGGTCGC
>NZ_PQSR01000005.1 GCF_002920635.1 Streptomyces sp. Ru72
ATGCCGCCGTGCCGAAGGCCAGTAGGGTCAACGCGGCCTCCCAGCTTCTGGGCGAGGGCCAGGCACCGCCGCGCCGCGTCTCGGTGCTCGGCAGCCGGTGGATCAGGGTCGGCCGCGCTTCCAGGAAACCGCAGACCGCGCGCCGGGCGAAAGCCACCGCCTCCGGCAGCCGCTCCGGCACCAGCCGGGGCAGCTCCGCCCGGGGCCAGACCCCGCCAAGGCCGCGCACCACCACCTCCCGGTCGTGCACCCAGTACAGGTGCACGAACCGGTTGGCCAGCGGCGGGCTCAGCTCCCACCCGTCCGCCGCCGACGCGCGCGGATTGGCGGCGGCCACGATCCGCACCGCCGACGGCAGTTCAAGCGCACCGACCCTCCGCTCCAGGACGACCCGGAGCAGTGCGGCCTGGACGGCCGGGGTGGCGGTGGAGAGTTCGTCCAGGAAGAGCAGCCCCCGCCCGGCCCGCACGAGCTCCACCGCCCACTGCGGCGGCGCCATCGGCACCCCCTGCACCGCAGGATCGTCGCCCACGATGGGCAGCCCGGAGAAGTCGGACGGCTCGTGGACGCTGGCGATCACGGTGGTCAGTGGCAGGTCGAGGGAGGTGGCGAGCTGCGTCAGGGCCGCGGTCTTGCCGATGCCCGGCTCGCCCCAGAGCAGCACGGGCAGGTCGGCCGCGACGGCCAGGGTGAGGGCTTCGAGCTGTTCGTCGGGGCGCGCCTCGGTGGTGGTCGTCCGCAGGAGGGTCAGGAGGTCGTCGGCGACGGCGAGTCGGGTGCCGGTTCCGGATGCGTCGGCGGAAGAGGGTGCGGGTGTGCCGACGGCCGGGACCGGGGTGGGAAGGAGAGTGCTGGAAGTCATGGGCATCACCGGGTGTGGAATAGGGGAACGGGACGGGCCGCCCCGGATGTCGTGGAGGGCGCGGCCAGGAACGCGCGGTGCGGGAAAGGGAGGCGGGGGGCGGGGACCGCAGGTCAGCGGTGCAGCCCGGTGCGGGGCCGGGCCCGGCTGCTGCGCTTGCGGCGCATTTCGTGAGGCGTACGACGGTCGAGCCGAGGACGGTGGCCCGCCTCCGCGTGCCGCGCGCCCGATGCGTTCCCGTCCCCGACCGCACCGGCGGCGGGGTGCTCGGCGACCAGTCCCGAGCGGAAGAGCCCGTGGTCGATGCGACGAGCCGCGGCCGACGCCAGTTCCTCCCGGAGCGGTCCGTCGCGCAGGACCGCACCGGGACCGAGCAGTCCCTCGACCACGGCCAGCGCCCCGGCGACGTCACCGTGGCCGAGCCGCTCCCGGACCGCGGGCAGTGCCTCCGGGCTGCGGTGCACCGCGTCGATCGCCCGCAGGCACGGCAGCGCCGGCCCGCCGAGCGCCACCAGCAGTTCCTCCCGGCGCAGTTGGGCCGGGTCGTGGTCGATCGCCGTCAGCACCCCGTCCCGGAGCGCGATCCGGTGGACCTCGCCCCCGCACTCCACCCGGTGCGGATCGCCGGGTTCGGGGGCGGGGCCGGCCACCGGCGCCGAGCTGGACCCCGCCACCGCGCCGGGCGCCGTCAGTGCTGCGGCGACGAGCGGATGCAGCCGCTCGGCCGCGACCAGCCCGGCCCGCAGCAGCTCCAGATCCGGAAGGACCCGGGCGGCCGCCTCCGGCAGCACCGGAAGAGCCGCGATCTCGTGCGGCGGCGGAACCTCCCGCAGCAGCCGGAAGGTCGGGGCATGGCTGTCGTCGGGGGCGACGAGTTCGAGCACGGCGCGGCTCCGCGCACCGAGCCGCACGGTGAAGGCCCCGCGAGGGCGCCCCTCGGCCCGCAACAGCAACTCCGCCTCGGCGGCCCAACTCGTCACCGCCCAGCCGGAATCGGGGACGGTGAGACGATGGAACCGATCGGCCCGATCCGGCAGGTCCGGCCGGTTCGGCAGGACTGGCAGGCCGGGTGCGTGGGGCCCCTCGGGCGAAGTCAGCGAGCTGCGCCGCTGCCCCACCCAAGCCGACGCCACGGACGGTACCCCGCCCGTGGCGCACCGTCGCGCCAGTTCGCCGGTCCGTCCGGAGTCCCAGAGATGCCGGTGCAGGTCGAGCCGGAAGCGCCGGGCGGGATGCGGGTGCGGATGCGGATGGTGCCCGGGGGCACCGTTCCCGGACCCCTCCCACAGCGCCAGGGACATCCGCTGCCCGGCGTCCGCCCAGGCGGGCGGTGTCCGCACCACCAGCTGCAGCGGCGTGGCGCCGGAACTCGGGTAGAGGGCCAGGGAGATGGTGAGGCCGGGCCGGAGCCGCCCGTCGGGGGCGATCCGGGGCATGTGCCAACGGAGCAGATCGGGTGCCAGGAGACGCAGATCTGTCCGGAGCTGGGTGACGAGATCGGAGCCGTGGCGGTTGCGCACGGCGCGCAGATCGAGATCGACGTCGATCCGGGCGGCGGCGCAGGCCCCCGCCCAGTCACCGACTGCACGCCGCGCGGTCGCGGTCTCGATCATGGACGGTGGCACGGCGTACTCACGCACGCGCTGCCACATCGACAAGTGGGCCGGAATCCCGTTCGCGAAGTGATGTGCCATCAGCACTCACCTTGCGCGAACGATTCCCCCAATCCGTGAGAGAAGAGGTTCTTCATCGTCAGCATCGTAACCACACCGATGATGATCTGTCAGTCCCCTTGGACCGCCATCGACCTTCCTTCGACGCACGCCGCAACCCCGGAGCCGCGCGGCGAGCACTCCTGCAGCTTCGGCTGCCCTCTTGTGTTCGATTCATTCGACTCCTAATGTCGTCGTCGCTCCCACGGATGTGCCCTGATCTGCGGCGTTGTGTGCGCAAGCGCTTCGACGACCGTGTGTCGACCGGGTCCGCCGAGACCCCGCACGTCCCGCCGACCACCCCGCACGTCCCCGCCGTTCCCTCCCCGATGGTGCCTTGAAGGCTGGAGATGTCATGCAAATGTCACGTCGTGGCGTTCTGATCCTCGGCGCCGCCGGCGCCGCCGGCGCGGCCGTCGCCGGCGGCCTGCCCGCGGGCTCGGCACGGGCCGCCGAGACGGCCGACGCAGCGGACGCCTCCACGCGCACCGAGCGCCTGTACCTGTCCGGAGAGGACGCCGACCACCCGGTCGACTGGGACTTCCTGTGCACCAGCGGGCGGCGCAGCGGCAGTTGGGGCAGCATCCCGGTTCCGTCGAACTGGGAGTTCCAGGGCTACGGCACCTACAACTACGGGTGGAATCTGGTCCCGGAGGAAAAAGGCCACTACCGGCACACCTTCACGCCGCCCGCCCACTGGCGTGACAGGCGCGTCTTCCTCGTGTTCGAAGGGGCGATGACCGACACCGAGGCGTGGATCAACGGCGAGTCGGCCGGGCCCGTCCACCGCGGCGGCTTCTACCGGTTCCGTCACGAGGTGACCGGGAAACTGCGTCCGGGGCAGGACAACCTCCTGGAGGTGACCGTCAGCAAGGAATCCACCGACGACTCCGTCAACCGGGCCGAACGCCTGGGCGACTACTGGAACTTCGGCGGCATCTACCGCCCCGTCCATCTCGAGGCCTTCCCGCTTCAGCACATCGAGCGCATCGCCGTCGACGCCCGTGCCGACGGCACGCTGCGGATCGACGCCCATCTGTCGGGTACCGGTACCGCCGACCGTCTCGTCGCCCAGGTCACCGACCTCTCCGGGCGCCCGGTCGGCGCCCCGTTCACCGCGGCCGTCGCGCCCGGCGACACGACGGTGACACTCAGAACCGCTGTCGACTCCCCCCGGCTCTGGACGGCTGAGACCCCGCACCTCTACCGCGTCGAGGTCGCGCTCCGCGGCGACGACCGCACCGTCCACCGCGTCGACGAGAGGTTCGGCTTCCGCACCGTCGAGGTGCGCCCCGGCGACGGCGTGTACGTCAACGGCGTCAAGATCCTCCTCAAAGGAGCCAACCGGCACACCATCTGGCCCACGTCCGGCCGGGCGACCAGCGCGCGCATCAGCCGCAAGGACATCCTCCTGATGCAGGAGATGAACATGAACGCGGTCCGGATGTCCCACTACCCGCCGGACACGCACTTCCTCGACCTCGCCGACGAACTCGGGCTGTACGTGCTCGACGAACTGGCCGGCTGGCAGAAGTCCTACGACGAGACGGCAGGCAGGCCCCTCGTCGCCGAGATGGTCACCCGTGATGTCAACCACCCGTCGATCCTGTTCTGGGACAACGGCAACGAAGGCGGCTGGAACACCGCCCTCGACGGCGACTACGCCCGCCACGACCCCCAGCAGCGCACCGTTCTCCACCCCTGGGCGAACTTCGGCGGCATCAACACCGACCACTACGAGACGTACGACAGCACGCGCCGCATCCTCCAGGAACGGGGCGACGTCTTCATGCCCACCGAGTTCCTCCACGGCCTCTACGACGGTGGCGCCGGCGCGGGGCTCGACGACTACTGGAAGCTGATGGGCCGTGAACGGCTCTCCGCAGGCGGCTTCCTGTGGGCACTGCTCGACGAAGGCATCGTGCGCGACGACCTCGGCGGCGCCATCGACGTGGCGGGCAACGCCGCACCCGACGGCATCCTCGGCCCCTTCCGCGAGAAGGAGGCCAGCTTCTACACGATCAAGGACATCTGGTCTCCCGTACAACTCGCCGAGCCCGAGCGGTTCAGCTCCGGCCTCCCGGACGACTTCGACGGGCGGATCGGCCTCACCAACCACTACGCCTTCACCAACACCCGGACCTGCCGGTTCACGTGGCGGCTCCTGGCCTTCCGCACCCCGTCGCAGCGGCGGGACGGCCACACCGTGCGCGCCCAGGGCACCGCCTCCGCTCCGGACATCGAGCCCGGCGCGCAAGGAGTGCTGCGCCTGCCCCTGCCGTCCGGCTGGCGACACGCCGACGCCTTGGCGCTCACCGTCACCGATGCCGACGGCCGCGAGATCCACAGCTGGACATGGACCATCACGTCCGCCGCCGACCAGGCCCTACGGCTGGTACGGACGGGCCCGGGACCAGCCGTACGCGGCTCCCTCGAGGACAACACGCTCACCCTCACGTCCCGCCACACCACGGTCACGCTGGACGCCACGACGGGCCTGCTGGCCGGCGTCACCCACCGGGGGAGGGACTTCGCGCTGTCCCGCGGCCCGCTGCCCACCACCGGAACGGCCGACCTCACCCGCCTGATGCACGGGCCCGACGGCAACGGCTACACGGTCGAGGCCGAGTACTCCGGCGTCCTGCGCCACGTCCGGTGGCGTCTGCACCCCAGCGGCTGGCTGCAGTTGGACTACCGCTACCACCTCACCGGCGAGTACGACTTCTTCGGCGTCGGCTTCGACCATCCCGAAGCGCAGGTCACCGGCGTGACATGGCTCGGCCACGGACCCCACAGGGTGTGGAAGAACCGGCTGCGCGGCGTCGCGACGGACGTCTGGACGAAGCAGTACAACGACACCGCGACCGGTGCCGACGGCTGGGTGTACCCGGAGTTCAAGGGCTACCACGCGGGCGTCCGCTGGGCGTCCCTGCACACCACCGCCGGACGTCTCACCGTGGTCGGCGAGGACGAGAACCTCTACTTGCGCCTCTTCACCCCCCGGTTCGGACCCGACCCCCGCCACACCGCGCCGCCCTTCCCGCAGGGCGATCTCTCCTTCCTCGACGCCATCCCGGCGATCGGCACCAAGTTCGACCCACCGGCCGCGCTCGGCCCGAGCGGCCGCCCCACCACGGCGACGGGCGACTACGGTCGAACCCTGTACTTCTCGTTCTCCGAGTAGCGCGTCCACCCACTCGCCGACGCCGCACCATGCGGCCGGGCCCCTGCCGACGTGCGGTTCCAACAGGCGCTCGACCTCACCTTCCCGAGGCGTGCGCCTGCCGCCACGACCGTGACGGCCAGTGCCGATGCGGTGGGAGACGGTGACCTTGCCGTCGGCAGGGGCAGCCTTCCTCCACAGGGAGGTGACCCAGCACTGCGCCGCGAGGGATCCTGCCCAGGGTGGCGACGAGACCGGCGAGACGTCAGCTCGAGGCAGTGCCGGCGGTCAGCCGCATCGGTAGCCCCCAGAGGGGGAACAGCCGGTCGGTGTCCATGTGATTGGTCATAGTGCTGATCCGGCCGTTGGTGATCTCCAAGAGCGTGATCCCCCAGGGCGTCCAGCCGTTGCCGTCCTCGGCCGGCCGGTACTGGGCGAACGCGGGCGTGCCGTTCGCCTCCACGGGGATCATCCGCGACCCCCGGCAGCCGCAGCCGGCGCCGAGCCACCAGTCCCCCAGCTCCACCACTCCCCGCACCCACATCTGATACGGCGGCATGTTGAGAACGGCGTCCTCGTGCAGCAGCCGCTGCAACCCCTCGATGTCGAGCGTCTCGAAAGCCCTGACATACCTGGCCAGCAGGGCCTGCTGGGTCTCGTCCAACGGATTGAAGACGTCGGTGTCCGGCACGCCGCCGCCAGCAGCAAGCGTGGCCCGCGCACGCTGCAAAGCGCTGTTGACCGAGGCGACCGACGTCTCCAGCAGCTCGGCGGTCTCGGCCGCCGACCAGGCCAGCACTTCACGCAGAATCAGCACAGCGCGCTGGCGCGCCGGGAGCTTTTGCAGCGCCGAGACGAAGGCCAGCCGGATCGTCTCCCGTCCCTCCGCGACCTCAGCCGGATCCCCCGAGAGCACCCGAGCATCGGGAATCGGCCCCACCCAGACGTTCTCCTCCAGCTGAGCCGGGTCTGGTGAGGTGGCCGAGATGGGCGAGGACAGGTCCATCGGCCGGGCCCGGCGCTGAGCGGCCGGGGCCATGTCCAGGCAGATGTTGGTCGCTATGCGGTACAACCAGGTACGCAGCGTGGAGCGGCCCTCGAAGCCGTCGAACTTTGACCAGGCCCGTACCAGCGTCTCTTGTACGGCGTCCTCTGCCTCGAAAGCCGAACCAAGCATCCGGTAGCAGTAAGCCGTCAACTCACGGCGGAACGGTTCGAGCTGTTCGGCGACGCCGCCACGACCCTGGACAACAGACACGCCGTCACCCTAGCCCCCGACGCCGACCGAGACCATCAGGAGGCCATGTGCGACCGGGCGACGGGCGCCCGCCGACGGCGAAGACGGTGCCCGTCCAGGCTCAGGCTGTGAGCCTGGGCCTCGGTCTACCTCGGCGCCCACGGTCCACTGCGTCCCGAGGAGCTGGCCGGCCTCCGCCGCCGCGAGAGTTACCGGCACATTGCCGCTCGGTCGGTGAACGGTTCTGAATTGGTCAATACCTTTCCATCTCCCCTTGGCCGGGGCCGGGATGCGCTTGTTCACTGCGCCCTATGACACGCACGAGATCCACGGCACCCCTGAGATCCCTGATACGCCCGGGCAGGACGGCCACCGTGCTGACCGGCGCGCTTGCCGCTCTGAGCCTGTCCCTGGGCACAGCCTCCGCGGACACGGTGCCGGCGGAGTTCGGGACCGACTATCACGACCCCGTGACCGCCGCCCCGGCCGTCTCCACGCCGCACACCCATTCGTGTTCGGTCACAGTCGCCGAGGCGCAGTTCAAGGACTTCACCCCCTACACCGGCACCTACACCCCGCCCACGGGCTGCGGAACCCCTGGCCGCTGGTCCAAGGTTGTCCTGCGTATGGACGGAAGCGTGAAGGGGCGGCAGTTCGACCGGCTCGGGTATGTGGACATCGGCGGCGTTCAGGTTTTCCGTACGTCGACGCCCGAGCCGTCGCAGGACGGGATCAACTGGTCCGTCGAGAAGGACGTGACCGAGTACGAGAAGACGCTGAGCAGCGCGCAGCCCGTCGACATGCTCATAGGCAACGTGGTCAACGACACCTACACCGGCGTTCTCGACGTCAAGGTGACGCTCACGTTCTACGCCCCCGGGGGCGGCCACACCTCCTCCGCTCCCGACCAGGTCATCCCCCTCAGCGACGGCGACAGCGTGACGACCGGCGCCTCGCTGACCACTCCGCGCAACTCCGAGCGGATCCTCGCCGAGGTGTACGCCACCGGGTCGGGCGGCGGTTGTGAGGAGTTCTGGTACTCGGCGGTCACGCCTTCCGCGTCGTACTCCTGCCAGGGCGGGGACAAGGGTCCGTACCGCGAGGTGCAGGTGAGCATCGACGGGAGGGTCGCCGGAATCGCCTCGCCGTATCCGAATGTGTGGACCGGGGGCTGGTCGCCGTATCTGTGGTCGGTGATTCCCTCCCCGAACACCTTTGACGTACGACCGCTGGAGTTCGACCTGACCCCGTTCGCGGGGCTGCTCAACGACGGCAGGCCGCACACGGTCGACGTGTCGGTGGTCGGACTGCCGGCCGGGCAGACGGGGTGGAGCGCGCCGACGAACATCCTGGTGTGGCAGGACGCGCACAAGTCGGTGGTGACGGGTGCCGTGACGTCGTACAAGCAAGCGGATCCGGCGGTGAGCAACACCTACACTGACGGCTCGCTGCGGCACCTGGTGACCGAAGGCGAGGACCGGTTGACGGTCTCCGGCTACCTCGACACCTCCCACGGCCGGGTGACGACGACGGTCGAGCGGACCGTCACGACCGCGATCGACCACCAGTGGACGCCGGACGAGAACACCGACGACCAGACCGGCACGTGGACCGACCACCAGGCCGTGATTACCAACGGGCATGCGTCCCGTACGAACCGCACCTACACACTCGACGGCCGCTCCACCATCGACAGCGCCGACCGCCTCCGCGTGATCATGTCCGTCGGCGACCACGCGCTCCTCGACGCCACCCGCATCGACGACACCTACCAGGGGGACGCCACCTTCACCCTCGGCGTCCCCCGCGAGGACCGGCACGCGGTGGCCACAACAAGCGAGCGCTACCTGCTCCGGGCACCCGGCACGTGCTACGACCACACGCTCGCGACGGAGCAAGGGGTGCTGACGAAGGACGTACGAGGCTGCTGACCCCGGGCCCACCCCTTGACGTGCAGCCCCTTCGTCTCCGCCGCGAAGCCACGCATCACGGCCTCGCGGCGGAGTTCCATCGGCGGGGTTACATGGCCGGTCTCCTCTGCGCAGCCACCCGTACAAATCGCCGGGGCCCCAACGCGAACTGTCGTGGGAACCCTCTTCGGCAAAGCCGGCAGCCCCGTGAAGCCGGTGCCCGGCCTCACCTACCGGTTCCACGTCCGCGCCCACGACGACGCCGGCCAGACCGGCTCCTGGAGCAAGGCGGCGACCACCGCGGCATCCCGGTCGACGACGTGCGGCGGAACTGCACTACACGGGCACCTGGAAGTCGATAGCGGCATCTTCCGCCTGGTCCGGCACCGAACGCACCTCCGCCACCAAGGGCGCGTACGTGTCCTTCTCAGCGGATGGCACCCAACTGCGCATAGTCGCAACCCGGAAGTCGTCGGGCGGGCGCTTCGCGGTCTTGGACGGAAAAACGGTCGGTACGGTGAACACTTACGCCGCGACGACTGCCTACCGGCACGTGGTGTTCACCTACACGCTCGGCACCACGATCACGACCCACAAGGTGCAGGTGCGGGTCCTACCGGCAGCACACCCGGACGATCCACCGTCATCCTCGACGCCCTCATGGTCACCCGCTGAGCCGGCCTGCCCGGCCGTGAGGCTGCCACGGCACCGGCAGCCTCACGGCCGATGCGGTCGTTCCTCCGCCGTCACCGAAGGGGCAGTGCCGATCTGAAGATCAGAGGCTGGCCGACGCCACCGGAGAGCCAGCATCAACAAACAAACCCCAGGTCGCTGACCTGGGGTTTTTCTCTGGAGCGGGTGACGAGAATCGAACTCGCGCTCTCAGCTTGGGAAGCTCAGGGCATTTAGGGCCTGTTCTGGCGCTGACCTGAAGCGGAGCAGCGTCGGGGCCCGGTGGGCGGTCGACTGGTTCCCCGGTGTTCCCCGTGGTTCCCCTTACAACCTGGCACGCTTCTGGCACGAGCGCTTCGTCCTGAACTACCGGCGGTCGGTCGTGGGTTCGACGTCGTGGCTCGGACGGTTCCGCTGTGAGGCATGGGCGAGGATCATTCGAACCATGGGCGACGTGCGAGACGGTGTCATCGGTGTGTGGCGGGTGGGCTGGTCCGGTCGGCTTATGGGCTACGTGCTGGCTGTCGGCCCAGCGGGCGGGGCGCTGTCCGCGTGGCTGGGCGTGCTCTCCCACCCGGGCATGCAGTCCGTGGGCTCCGCAGGGATCGCCAGTGCCGTCGCTCTGGGGTTCGGCCTCTTCGCCTGGTGGGTTCTCCTTCGCGTACGGCTGGAACTCACGACGGACCTGATCGTCATGGTGAATCCCTGGGGCACTCAACGTCTGCCGTGGTCGTGTGTCAGCGCGGTGAGCCTCGGCAATTGGGGTGCGCAGTTCCACTCGACGGACGGGTTCACATACTCGGCGTACGCCCTGAGTGGTCTGGCAGGTGGAACTCGGCAGGATGAGCGGTTCGCTGATGTGCGGCGGATCGTTGATGCCCAACTCCACAGTGCGCACCCGCTTTAGGAGCCGATCCCTCCTCGGCCCTGCCGGAGAGCCACCCGGCCACACTGGCCATGCCAGGTCGTCGAGGAGTGCTGGCGTCCGGCGCCGTTGATGTCACTTATGGATGTCAGAGCGGCCCAACTGCGCGCGCTCGCTGGCACGATGGTCCCGTGGTTGACCTGGAGCGCATCGCGGCAGAGATCACGGCGTACTACCGAGCACTCGACGAGAGCGCCACCCTGCGGCACCACTTCCGCCACGCTGACGAAGAAGGCGGCCTCTGGTACATCGAGGCCGTACCCGACCGCAGCGAGTTGATCGTCATCAAGCAGGCCGAGCTGACCGCGGCCGGCCAGCTTCACCGGTACAGCTGGGAGCACCTGGAGGACGAGCACGGCGGCCTGACAGACCAAGCGATCGATCCTGAACAGGATCCGCTGGAGGCCATCCCGGCCGAAGAGTTCCAGCGCGTGTGGACTCGGTGAGCGGGCTGGACAACCACTTTAGGAGAGAGGGTGGGGCGTCGGGCCGGTGACCTGCTGCTTCGGCGGGCGAGATGGCGGGCACAGACGCGCCCGCCAGCCACCCTTGTTGACCGCTGCTGACCCCTGTATCTGGCACGGTTATGGCACGGCGACCTCTTCGTCCCCAAGCTGCCGAGACATCAGTCCGGCAGGCAGGAGCGGAATCGGTGGAGCAGTTCAAGTGCGGCAGGGCTCTCTGCGTCGAAGGTCTGGCCTTGTTGTTCGACAGGAAGACCCGGGCCCCAGATACGGGCACCGTGACAGCGGAAGCAGAAGGCGATCTCGAAGAGCTGATCGGTGGAGCTGTGCGCCCGGATTCCCCAGCCCGGGAGGAAGCAGCGGTACAGCTCACTTCCTGGTAGGTCGGCGATCAGGGACAGGGCCTGTTGGGCTTGGTCTCCCTGCCAGATCGCGGCAGTGTCGCCGGCCAGGTCTTCCGAACGGAGGTGCCTGACGGGGTCGGTGATGCGGACGACCTCGATGAGCTCGGTCTTCCCATGGGTGAGCGGTAGCAGCATGCCCCCAGACTCTCCGATCGTGACTTCGCTGACCAGGGACGGCCGCGGCGGGTACGGCGATGGCGGCGCCAGCGTTGGATGTCAGCGGAACAGCCCGGGCATCGGGCAGGCCTCCAACGGCTCCTCCGGCCGGTCGGCCCAGCGCCACCAGACATGCCGACCGGTACACCTCCACAGCGCCCGGCAGGTCCGCCGGCCATCGCCCTCCCGTCTTACGAGGACGAAGCCGCCGAACTTCACGGGCTGGCTGCACTCGGGACAGGCCGGGGCCTCGGTCATGTAGCGCACCCTAACGGAGCGACGGCTTCGTCCCGAAGCAACTTGGGCGGGTCCTTGACCTCGGGCTGTCGCACCCCTCACCTGCTGTGATGGTCCGCAGGCGTCCGCGCTTGTCCGTCGCTGTACGTCGGCGTTGTCACGCAGTTGGACACTCAAGCGACACGGGGATGCTTGACCGCAGGCGTGACGGACTTGGCGAAGCTGTCCCAGCGCAACTGGTACATCGCCTCCGTGGAAACGGCCCGCGCAGGGAACCGGATGGCGTCGCGGCGCATCGAAGGAGTGTGACGACTGTGAGATTGGGCGGCGCTATCCTGGCGACCGCCTGCTTGCTTGCGCTGAGCGGCTGCGGCGGTGCGGCCAACGGGCAGCCCGGAGAGAGCGGTTCACCCAAGGCCTCAACGGCCGTCACCGCGGTCACGCCACAGAGGATCACCCAGCCCATCACCGAATCCGCGGACGGTCGCGTGCTTCATACGCGAGGGTATGCAGGAGGCTGCGAGCGAGCCGTACACCTGTCGGCTGCGGAGAAAGACGGGGAAGTCACTCTTAAGTTGCTGGGAATCACCCGGTCAGCCCCTCCATGCCCCCAGGACGCCAGGTGGGTGCCGGTCCAGGTCACCCTCCCGGAACCCGTGGGCCACCACACCCTGATCGACGGCACATCCGGGAAGCAGCTTCACATTCAAGGCATCTGGCGCGCAGGACTACGTTCAGGCTGAGCCGTGACATGACCTTCGCCACAACCGGGCCTTCGCCCCGTTATCTTCTTCGCGGTCCTGCAAGAGGGCCGCTGGCCCGAGACCCGAGGGCGGCGGAACGGCTTTGGCCGCTCGTCGCGGAGGTCTTGCGTCCAGCATTCGCACCAGTAGCCGCGTACGGGGCCCTTCACGATGCCGCTCCTTGGGGGTAGGCCACGAGTACGTAGCGGGTGGTGTCGTCGTACAGGGTGAGCTGGTAGGCCGTTCCGGCGGCCAGGTAGGCGAGGGCTCGTTCTTGCTCTGGTTCGTCGCTGAGCCAGTGGATGCCTGGCCTGGCGTATGCGGTGTCGAGCTGGTCCGTGATGTGGGTCGTGCGCTCCCGGAGCCAGCGCACTGCCAGGCGGGGGCTCGCGACGCGGTGTGATCCCAGTGCGATGGATCGGAACTCGTGCAGGGGGTAGGCGGCAGCCCGGCATTGGTATGAGGCGTGCTGTCCGCCTGCGGTCGGGTCTTCAGCCCTGGTCGACGTCAGCACGGGCGTCCTCCTGGCCGGGACTGCGTGAAGAGTGACTGCGGACGAGTGACGCGAAAGCGGCAGGGTGGTGCTGGTTCGTCATCGCGCTCGCCGCCTCCCTCGGCGCGAACGTCGCGACGGCCGGACTAGTCGACATGCACCAGGTGCCGGCCTGGCTGCGCATCCTCGTCGCGGGCTGGCCCGCGGTCGCCTTCCTCGGCGGAACGCTCCTCGCTCACTCGGCGCCGACGACTACCACCGCCGACACCGAGGAGATCGAGGACCAGGAGGACGCACCCGCGCCGGAGGACGCGCCCGAGCCGACACCCGTGCCGCCCGCCCAACCGGCCACCGTGGAGCCACCGCCCGAGCGTCCCGCCATCCCCGTCCCGGCCGCCCTCGTCGAACACGCCCGCAAGGTCGCCGACCAACACCGCACCCGTGCCGGAAGTCCCATCGACACCCCCACCCTGCGCGCCCGGCTCGGCGCGCGGGGCTGTCACAACGGAGGTTCCGCGACCACGCGCGCGTGTCCTTCGCCAAGGTCGCCGAGTACCAGAAGCGCGGCGCCGTCCACTTCCATGCCGTCGACAGCGGCCAACGGTCCCGAGCCCCACACGACGTACGTCCTCGCGCACTGGGTCTTCGCCGGAACCGGCCTGTCCGACACCGAAGCCTGGCTTGCCGCATCCCTCGAACCCGCCCCCGGAACGGAAGGAGAACCGACCAAGTGACCGATCGCTACCTGTCCGTCGACCAGGTCGCCGAACTGCTCGGCACGAGCGCCCGCTTCCCCCGGCGGCTCATCGAGGAGCGGCGCATCCGGTACGTCAAGGTCGGCCGACATGTACGTATCCCCGAGAGCGCGGTCGACGAGTTCATCACGTCCCACACCGTGGAGCCGCGCAGGGGGCCCCGTGCTCGCTACGGGAGGGCAGCCTGATGGCCAACAACAAGGGCAGGCGGCGCCGTTTCGGCGCGATCAGACGGCTACCGTCCGGCCCCTATCAGGCGCGCTACCGGGGCCTGACGGCGTGATGCGCCCCGCTCCCCTCACCTTCGAGACCGTTGCGGACGCGGACGACTGGCTTGCTGAAAAGCAGACCGAGATTCGCCGTGGTGAGTGGCGCGACCCCGAAGCCGGGGCTGTGAGCTTTCGGGCCTACGCCGACAAGTGGGTGGAGGAACGGGAACTTGCACCGCTGACTCGGGATCTCTACCGGTACCTCCTCGACAAGCATCTCTCCGCCTTCGCCGACTCGGACCTGGATGAGATCACCGCGCCCCGCGTTCGTGAGTGGCGGGCTGATCGGCTGCGGACCACGGGCGCCAAGACGATGACGGCCAAGGCGTACCGGCTCCTCAAGGCGATCATGGAAACGGCCGTTGATGACGAACTGATCCGTGCGCAACCCGTGCCGGATCAAGGGTGCCGGTAAGGAGAAGGCGGCGGAGCGGCGCATCGCTACTGTGGCCCAGGCCGATGCCCTCGCCGGAGCGGCCGGGATGCGGTGGCGGCTGATGGTCTACCTCGGCGCCTACGGTCCGCTGCGCCCCGAGGAGCTGGCCGGCCTGCGTCGTCGGGACGTCGACCTCGACACCCTGCGCATTCGCGTGCGCCTCGCCGAGCCGGAGCGGATGAACGGGCGGCGGGTCCAGGGCGACACCAAGTCGGAGGCCGGCACCCGGACCGTGATCCTCCCCGAGTTCCTCCGTCGTGAGCCGCGCTGGCACCTGGAGTCCTTCGCGGAGCCGGGGCCCGACGGCCTGGTCTTCGTCGGTGAGAAAGGCGCTCCCTTCCGGCGGAGTACCTTCGGCCGGAGGTGGCCCAAGGCGCGGGAGATCGTCGGCATGCCCGAGGGCTTCCGGTTCTACGATCTTCGTCACACCGGGCACACCCTGTCGACGCGATCCGGGCCACGCTCAAGGACACGATGGTCCGCGCGGGGCAGTCCTCGGAGAAGGCGGCGCTGATCTATCAGCACTCCGACGAGGAGCGCCAGGAGGAGGTCGCCGCGGGCCTCGACGCCACCGTCAGGAAGGCTCGGGCCGCCGCAGCTCAGAAGCCATCCGACAAGCCTTCTGGCACGAATCTGGCACGCGGCGGATGATCACCGAGGACAGCAAAAAGGCCCGGGTCTCTGACCTGGGCCTTCGTCGTGGAGCGGGTGACGAGAATCGAACTCGCGCTCTCAGCTTGGGAAGCTGATGTTCTACCATTAAACTACACCCGCGTAAGTCCCGACCGGAGATCGGTCCGGAACGCTGCTCACTGTACCTCATCCCGGACCCCCGGTGCTCGCGCCCTGGGGTCCGGTGTCGTTTCCGGGTGTGGATCCGGCTGCGGGCGGCCGGAGTTGGGGCGTACGGTGGTGGGGGAGCGGAGGGGGTGTGCGCGGCCGGAGTGCCGCCTGGAGGGCCGTCCCTTTCATCCCGTAATGTGGCTTTCGTCGTCCGTCACGGCAGTGAGACGAAGCCTCTTGGGGAAGGGACTCTGAGGACTTGATGGAGCGCACCGTCGTCCGTTGTGCCGAAGGGCACGTGTTCAGCACCGCTTCGTTCCCGATGCAGCAGGCCGGGCGCCTCGGCCCCGGCCGGCTCGTCCGGTGTCCCCGCTGCGCCCGGCTCCGCAGTGCGGTGCCGGTGACCTTGCAGAAGCAGTAGCGGCAGGAGCGGAGAGGCCGTAGCGGCCAGCGGTTCGGCGCGTGGAGCCGTCGCGATTGTGGCGGCTCCGCGCGCCTTGCGTATTCTCGGGGCGTGCTTCTCTCAGACAAGGACATCCGGACCGAGATCGACAAGGGCCGGGTCGTGATCGACCCGTTCGATCCGACCATGGTGCAGCCCTCGAGCATCGACGTGCGGCTCGACCGCTACTTCCGGGTGTTCGAGAACCACAGGTACCCCCACATCGACCCCTCCATCGAGCAGGTCGACCTCACGCGGCTGGTCGAGCCCGAGGGCGACGAGCCGTTCATCCTGCATCCCGGGGAGTTCGTGCTGGCCTCGACCTACGAGGTCATCACCCTCCCCGACGATCTTGCTTCGCGGCTCGAGGGCAAGAGCTCCCTCGGACGGCTCGGGCTCGTCACCCACTCCACCGCGGGGTTCATCGACCCCGGCTTCTCCGGGCACGTCACGCTGGAGCTGTCCAACCTCGCCACCCTTCCGATCAAGCTCTGGCCGGGCATGAAGATCGGGCAGCTGTGCATGTTCCGGCTGAGCTCGCCGGCCGAGTTCCCCTACGGCAGCGAGCGGTACGGTTCGCGCTACCAGGGCCAGCGCGGCCCCACGCCGTCCCGTTCCTTCCTGAACTTCCACCGGACGCAGGTGTGAGCGAGACATGACGAGCGACGCACGAGAGAACCTGACCTACGAGGACTTCGGACGCGCCGTCCGGGAACTCGCCCAGACCATCGCCGACGACGGCTACGAGCCCGACATCGTGCTCAGCATCGCGCGCGGCGGGGTGTTCGTGGCCGGCGGTCTCGCGTACGCCCTGGACTGCAAGAACATCCATCTGGTCAACGTCGAGTTCTACACCGGTGTGGGCACCACCCTCGACATGCCCGTGATGCTCGCCCCCGTTCCCAACGCGATCGACTTCACCGACAAGAAGGTGCTGATCGCCGACGACGTGGCCGACACCGGCAAGACGCTGAAACTCGTGCACGACTTCTGTGTGGAGACCGTCGCCGAGGTCCGCTCCGCGGTGATCTACGAGAAGTCCCAGTCGCTGGTGAAGTGCGAGTACGTGTGGAAGCGGACCGACGACTGGATCAACTTCCCGTGGAGTGTTCTGCCTCCGGTACGTAAGTCGGGAGAGCCGATCACGCCCTCGAAGGAAGCCCTGTAGATCGAGGCTGGGGCCGGCGCCCCGGGTGACGACCGCCCAGGTGTCGGTGCCTACCGACCGCCCCTGCGCCTTGGCCGATCGTCCCCGAGGTTCGGCCTCGACCGCTGTGGTTCGTGCTTGTCGGTGTCAGCCGCCGCACAGGATCTTGAGCAGGGCCGTCTCGTCCGGCACGGAGCCTCAGGGCTCCCTCATCGACCAGGTCGGCGCGTGTTCCTCCTGGCCGTGATGCTCCTCGCGGAAGTCAATGCTCATGTGGTTCCCCTTCACGGATTGCCTCGGTTGGGGCACTAGTCAGCTTGATGTTCACCCATGTGGGTGGCACGCCATGTTGCGCCATTCGGGTGACAGTGCCGGCGGGTGCGGGGTCGGTGACGCGACCCGTCGGACAGGCCCCATAAGAGACCACCCCGGCCGGATGGGTGGTCTCTTCGTTGTTCCGGCCGGAGCGGCGTCCGCAACCATCGTCTCGGCCGTGGGCCGCTCTGTGCGGTGATCGGCTCATGGCCCCGGCCCCATTCCACCAGTGGGCGCGCGTCGGTGCAGCGCGGGCGGAGCGGGCCGGAGGCAGGAGCGTCGCCCGTAGCGGAGCCGGGAAGCGCGCCCGGCGAGCGGCGCGCAGCCGGGGCTTGAACCATCCCGCTGGGCGGGGAAATCGTGAGTCCGAGCCGACTCGGGGGCTCTCGGTCGTGCCCAGGGCCAGGCGTTCGTCCGGACTCGCCGTCCCTGTCCGGGGCGGCCTTGCCGCGTGCCGAGGCTCCGGTGCCCAGGACTCGGCGCCGGAGCCTTCGTGGAAGCCGTCGAAGCCGCGCGACTAGAACGTCCCCAGCTTGATGATCGACAGGATCGCGATCAGCTGGATCGCCGACGCGCCCAGGGCCTTCGGCCACGGCAGGTCGTGGGACTTGGAGACCATCAGGGTCAGCAGCGCGCCGGCCGCGACCCAGGTCGCCCAGCCCAGGAGCTGGACGAAGGAGGCGTTGCCGCCGAAGAACATCGCGACGACCAGGCGCGGCGCGTCCGTGATGGACATGATCAGCATGGACAGGCCGACCGTGGGCTGCCAGGCGCCGTCGCCGCCGAGCTGGCGGGCCAGGGTGTGGGTGACCACGCCCAGGACGAAGGAGCTGATCACGATCGCCACTGCGGTCGTCAGGACGATCGGGATGGCGTTGGAGAGCGTGGCGTTGATCGCGTCCTGACGGGCGCCGTCGAAGCCGAAGACCGCGAGCAGGCCGTACAGGAACGTCACGATCAGGGCCGGGCCCCACATCGTGTAGTCCCGCATCTGGAGGAACGTCTGGGTCGGGGACAGCACGATGCCCCGCAGCAGCTCCTTCCAGTGCAGGCGCGGGCCGGCCGGCGGTGCCGAGGCCTGGCCCGCGCGATAGGTCTCGCCCTCGCTGTAGGGGTCCTCGCCGACGGTGAAGGCCTGGGTGTGGCCCGGGTTGTTGGCCGCGTACGGGTCCGCGGTGTGCGGGTGGCCCTGACCGTCGTCGCCGAAGTACTCCGGCTCGCCCTGGGCCTGCGGTGACTGCCACTGCGGGCGGCCGCCGTAGGGCCCGGCCCCGCCGTACTGCTGCTGAGGCGCGGCGGGGTAGCCGTACGAGGGGGCCTGCGGCGCCTGCCGGCCGTACGGCGGTTGCTGCGGTCGCGCTTGAGGAGCGCGGGCCTCCCGGCCGCGCCCGATCCTGAATCCAGCCACGTCTTCGAACGTACCTGTTCCCGGAGGGTGACGTGCCGGGTCCGGGGCCGACGGCCCGCTTTGCTGCCGAGCTGTGACATCCCCTAAGGGACCGTCAGGCGCCGAATCAGGGACGTCTCAGTGTGCTGTCGGTGTTTGCGGTGCGCCCCGGACTTGTGCGACCCCGCAACAGCCGAGGGGCCGGGGTCGCCTTCCGCGATCCCGGCCCCTCGGCCGTTGCGCCGTTCGGCGGCGTACGGCCGCCCTGCCTACTTCACCGGTTCCGGCTCCGGCGTGCTCTCCGCGTCCGCCTGGCCGGCCGGCGGCTCGT
This sequence comes from Streptomyces sp. Ru72, assembly GCF_002920635.1. GTDB lineage: Bacteria > Actinomycetota > Actinomycetes > Streptomycetales > Streptomycetaceae > Streptomyces. The sequence continues at coordinate 18,844 of NZ_PQSR01000005.1, forward strand.
CCACCGGCGTCCTGACGGAGTCGAGGAGCAGCTGGGCGACGTCCACGACCTGGATGGACTCCTTCGCCTTGCCGTCGTTCTTCTTGCCGTTGACCGAGTCGGTCAGCATGACGAGGCAGAACGGGCAGGCGGTGGAGACGATGTCCGGGTTGAGGGACAGGGCCTCGTCGACGCGCTCGTTGTTGATGCGCTTGCCGATCCGCTCCTCCATCCACATACGGGCGCCGCCGGCGCCGCAGCAGAAGCCGCGCTCCTTGTGGCGGTGCATCTCCTCGTTGCGCAGGCCCGGGACCTTGCCGATGATCTCGCGCGGGGGCGTGTAGATCTTGTTGTGGCGGCCCAGGTAGCACGGGTCGTGGTAGGTGATGATGCCCTCGACCGGGGTGACCGGGACCAGCTTGCCCTCGTCGACGAGGTGCTGGAGCAGCTGGGTGTGGTGGATGACCTCGTAGTCGCCGCCGAGCTGCGGGTACTCGTTGCCGATCGTGTTCAGGCAGTGCGGGCAGGTCGCGACGATCTTCTTCGCCGACTTCGGCTTCTTGGTCGACTCGTCCTCGTCGTCCTCGCCGAACGCCATGTTCAGGGCCGCCACGTTCTCCATGCCGAGCTCCTGGAACAGGGGCTCGTTGCCGAGGCGGCGGGCGGAGTCACCGGTGCACTTCTCGTCGCCGCCCATGATCGCGAACTTCACGCCCGCGATGTGCAGCAGCTCGGCGAAGGCCTTGGTGGTCTTCTTCGCGCGGTCCTCCAGGGCGCCCGCGCAGCCGACCCAGTACAGGTACTCGACCTCGGTGAGGTCCTCGATGTCCCGGCCGACGACCGGCACCTCGAAGTCGACCTCCTTGGTCCACTCCAGGCGCTGCTTCTTGGCCAGGCCCCAGGGGTTGCCCTTCTTCTCCAGGTTCTTGAGCATCGTGCCCGCCTCGGACGGGAACGCGGACTCGATCATCACCTGGTAGCGGCGCATGTCGACGATGTGGTCGACGTGCTCGATGTCCACCGGGCACTGCTCGACGCAGGCGCCGCAGGTGGTGCAGGACCACAGCACGTCCGGGTCGATGACGCCGTTCTCCTCGGCGGTGCCGATCAGCGGGCGCTCGGCCTCGGCCAACGCTGCCGCGGGTACCGAGGCGAGCTGCTCCTCGGACGCCTTCTCCTCGCCCTCCATGGTCTTGCCGCCGCCGGCCAGCAGGTACGGCGCCTTGGCGTGCGCGTGGTCCCGGAGGGACATGATCAGCAGCTTCGGGGAGAGCGGCTTGCCCGTGTTCCAGGCGGGGCACTGGGACTGGCAGCGGCCGCACTCGGTGCAGGTGGAGAAGTCCAGCAGGCCCTTCCAGGAGAACTGCTCGACCTGGGAGACGCCGAAGACGTCGTCGTCGCCGGGGTCGGTGAAGTCGATCGGCTTGCCGCCGCTCGTCATCGGCTGGAGAGCGCCCAGGGCCGTACCGCCGTCGCTCTCCCGCTTGAACCAGATGTTCGGGAAGGCGAGGAAGCGGTGCCAGGCGACACCCATGTCCGTCTTCAGCGAGACCGTGATCATCCAGATGAAGGACGTCGCGATCTTGATCATGGCCACCAGGTAGACCAGGTTCTGCAGGGTGCCGACGCTCAGGCCGTGGAAGGCGGCGACGAGCGGGTACGAGGCGAAGTACCCGGCCTCGTAGTGGTCGACGCCGGCCAGGGCGCCCTCCAGGCCGCGCAGTGTCATGATCGCCAGGCCGATGATCAGGATCACGGCCTCGACGAAGTACGCCTGGCCGAAGTTGGAGCCCGCGAACCGGGACTTGCGTCCGGGCCGGGTGGGCAGCGACAGCTGGCGGATGACGATCAGGGTGAGGATGCCGAGCGCCGTCATGGTGCCGACCACCTCGACGAACAGCTCGTACGGCAGCCAGTGCCCGATGACCGGCAGCGCCCAGTCGGCCTGGAACAGCTGCCCGAAGGCGTTGACCAGGGTCAGGACCAGGGTGAAGAAGCCCACCGCCACGAACCAGTGCGCGACGCCGACGATGCCCCAGCGGTTCATGCGGGTGTGGCCGAGGAATTCCTTGACCACGGTGACGGTGCGCTGCTTGGGGTCGTTGGTGCGGGTGCCGGCGGGCACGTCCTGTCCGAGCCGCACGAAGCGGTAGATCTGGCCGATGGCTCGGGCGAACAGCGCCACGCCGACCACGGCCAGGACCAGCGACACGATGATCGCGGCGAGTTGCATTTGGGGGCTCCTCGGGCCTGCGAGGGATTTCCTCCGTGTACTTCCTGTGTACTCCGAAGGCGGTGATTACTAAGCGGTAACTTATGCAGTCCGTCTGAGACTACCCACTTATGCCGCCGCACTGTAGTGGCGCAAGCGGTGATCTGCGTCGCTGTGGGTTTCCGCCGCCGTCGGGACCCGCACCCGGGCGGCCCTCGCCCGGGACCGCGGACTGGTCCCGGACTGGTCCGTTCCGGGGACGGTGCGCGGCCCGGTGTGCGGTGCCGCCCGCTTGGTACACGTCGGTGTGCGCCCAGCTGCGCCGCCCGCCGCGCACCCTCTCCTTTGCCGTGGCGGTCCGCGCGGCAGGTCTCGTCATGAACTGTACTGCCGCCCCTCGTCCCCAAAGACAGCCTCACCTGCGGTGATTCCCCGATTGCCGAACACTGCCGGATGAAAGTTGAGTCCATCGGACTCAGCTCTGTTGACGCCGCGCCGACCCTCGTGCATCCTTGAGCCTGTTCCACTCAAGTCAGCTGGAGGATTCACCATGGCACGTGCGGTCGGCATCGACCTGGGCACGACTAACTCCGTCGTCAGCGTTCTGGAGGGCGGCGAGCCCACCGTCATCACCAACGCCGAGGGTGCCAGGACCACGCCGTCCGTCGTCGCCTTCGCCAAGAACGGTGAGGTGCTCGTCGGCGAGGTCGCCAAGCGCCAGGCGGTCACCAACGTGGACCGGACCATCCGTTCCGTGAAGCGCCACATGGGCACCGACTGGAAGATCCAGCTGGACGGGAAGGACTTCAACCCGCAGCAGATCTCCGCCTTCATCCTGCAGAAGCTGAAGCGTGACGCGGAGGCGTACCTGGGTGAGAAGGTGACCGACGCGGTCATCACCGTCCCGGCGTACTTCAACGACTCCGAGCGCCAGGCCACCAAGGAGGCCGGCGAGATCGCCGGTCTGAACGTGCTCCGCATCGTCAACGAGCCGACCGCCGCCGCCCTGGCCTACGGCCTCGACAAGGACGACCAGACGATCCTCGTCTTCGACCTCGGTGGCGGCACCTTCGATGTGTCCCTCCTGGAGATCGGCGACGGCGTCGTCGAGGTGAAGGCCACCAACGGTGACAACCACCTCGGTGGTGACGACTGGGACCAGCGCGTCGTCGACTACCTGGTCAAGCAGTTCCAGTCCGGTCACGGCGTGGACCTGTCCAAGGACAAGATGGCCCTCCAGCGCCTCCGTGAGGCCGCCGAGAAGGCCAAGATCGAGCTGTCCTCCTCGACCGAGACCTCGATCAACCTGCCCTACATCACCGCGTCCGCCGAGGGCCCGCTGCACCTGGACGAGAAGCTCACCCGGGCTCAGTTCCAGCAGCTGACGGCCGACCTGCTGGAGCGGTGCAAGACGCCGTTCCACAACGTCATCAAGGACGCCGGCATCTCCATCAACGAGATCGACCACGTCGTGCTCGTCGGTGGCTCCACCCGTATGCCGGCCGTCGCCGAGCTCGTCAAGGAGCTGACCGGCGGCAAGGAGGCCAACAAGGGTGTGAACCCGGACGAGGTAGTCGCCATCGGCGCCTCGCTCCAGGCCGGTGTCCTCAAGGGTGAGGTCAAGGACGTCCTGCTCCTCGACGTCACCCCGCTGTCCCTCGGCATCGAGACCAAGGGCGGCATCATGACCAAGCTGATCGAGCGCAACACCACGATCCCGACCAAGCGGTCCGAGATCTTCACCACGGCCGAGGACAACCAGCCGTCCGTGCAGATCCAGGTCTACCAGGGCGAGCGCGAGATCGCGGCGTACAACAAGAAGCTCGGCATGTTCGAGCTGACCGGTCTGCCGCCGGCGCCGCGTGGCGTCCCGCAGATCGAGGTCTCCTTCGACATCGACGCCAACGGCATCATGCACGTCACGGCGAAGGACCTCGGCACCGGCAAGGAGCAGAAGATGACCGTCACCGGCGGCTCCTCGCTCCCGAAGGAAGAGGTCGACCGCATGCGCGAGGAGGCCGAGCGCTACGCGGAGGAGGACCACAAGCGCCGCGAGGCCGCCGAGACCCGCAACCAGGGCGAGCAGCTCGTCTACCAGACCGAGAAGTTCCTCAAGGACAACGAGGACAAGGTCCCGGGCGAGATCAAGACCGAGGTCGAGTCCGCCGTCGCCGAGCTGAAGGAGAAGCTCAAGGGCGAGGACACGGCCGAGATCCGCTCCGCCACCGAGAAGGTCGCGGCTGTCTCGCAGAAGCTCGGCCAGGCCATGTACGCCGACGCCCAGGCCGCGCAGGCCGCCGCCGGCGGTGCCTCGGCCGGTGCCGGTGAGGCCAAGGCCGACGACGACGTGGTGGACGCCGAGATCGTCGACGACGAGCGGAAGGACGGTGCCGCGTGACGGAGGAGACCCCGGGCTTCGAGGAGAAGCCCGACGTCCCCTCCGGCGCCACCCCTGATGACGCCGAGCCGCAGGCCGCCTCCCCCTCCTCGGAGGAGGCGGCGGCCCCGGCGGGGGACGCAAGCGACGACAACGCCGGTCTGGTGGCCCAGCTGGACCAGGTGCGCAAGGCGCTCGGCGAGCGCACGGCGGACCTCCAGCGCCTCCAGGCCGAGTACCAGAACTACCGCCGCCGCGTCGAGCGCGACCGGATCGCGGTCAAGGAGATCGCCATCGCGAACCTCCTGACCGAGCTCCTGCCCGTGCTCGACGACATCGGCCGCGCGCGGGAACACGGCGAACTGGTGGGCGGTTTCAAGTCCGTCGCCGAGTCGCTGGAGACCGTCGCGGCGAAGATGGGTCTGCAGCAGTTCGGCAAGGAGGGCGAGCCCTTCGACCCGACCATCCACGAGGCCCTGATGCACAGCTACGCGCCGGACGTCACCGAGACGACGTGCGTGGCGATTCTGCAGCCCGGGTATCGCTTCGGCGAGCGCACCATCCGCCCCGCGCGGGTGGCCGTCGCCGAGCCGCAGCCGGGGGCGCAGACGGTCAAGGCCGAGGAGACCGGCGAGGCGGGCGACGACAAGGAGAACGGTGGCCCGGACGAGGGCTGACGTACACCACGAACGCGTAGGGAAGGAGGGACGTCGGGGATGAGCACCAAGGACTTCATCGAGAAGGACTACTACAAGGTCCTCGGCGTCCCCAAGGACGCCACCGAGGCCGAGATCAAGAAGGCGTACCGGAAGCTCGCCCGCGAGTTCCACCCGGACGCCAACAAGGGCAACGCCAAGGCGGAGGAACGTTTCAAGGAGATCTCCGAGGCGAACGACGTCCTCGGCGACCCCAAGAAGCGCAAGGAGTACGACGAGGCCCGCGCCCTGTTCGGCAACGGCGGCTTCCGTCCCGGCCCCGGGGCGGGCGGCTCGTTCAACTTCGACCTGGGCGACCTCTTCGGCGGCCAGGGCGGCGCCGGGGGCGGCTTCGGCGGTGGTCTCGGTGACGTCTTCGGGGGCCTGTTCAACCGTGGCGGCGGCGCGGGCACGCGTACGCAGCCCAGGCGCGGCCAGGACATCGAGTCCGAGGTCACGCTGAGCTTCATGGAGGCGGTGGACGGGGCGACCGTGCCGCTGCGCATGTCCTCGCAGTCACCGTGCAAGGCCTGTTCGGGCACCGGCGACAAGAACGGCACGCCACGCGTGTGCCCGACCTGTGTCGGCACCGGACAGGTGGCGCGCGGCTCGGGCGGCGGCTTCTCGCTGACCGACCCGTGCCCGGACTGCAAGGGCCGCGGGCTGATCGCGGAGCACCCGTGCGAGGTCTGCAAGGGCAGCGGCCGGGCCAAGTCGTCCCGGACGATGCAGGTGCGCATCCCGGCGGGCGTGTCCGACGGGCAGCGCATCCGGCTGCGCGGCAAGGGCGCGCCCGGCGAGCGGGGCGGCCCGGCCGGTGACCTGTACGTGGTCGTGCACGTCAATCCGCACCCCGTCTTCGGTCGCAAGGGCGACAACCTGACGGTCACCGTCCCGGTGACGTTCGCGGAGGCGGCGCTCGGCGCCGACGTCCGGGTGCCCACCCTCGGCGGGCCCCCGGTGACGCTGAAGCTGCCCCCCGGCACGCCGAACGGGCGTACGATGCGCGCCCGTGGAAAGGGCGCGGTCCGTAAGGACGGCACCCGCGGGGACCTGCTGGTCACCGTCGAGGTGAGTGTCCCGAAGGACGTGTCGGGGAAGGCTCGTGACGCGCTGGAGGCGTATCGCGAGGCAACCGCGGGCGAGGACCCGCGGGCGGAGCTGTTCCAGGCCGCGAAGGGAGCATGACCAGATGGACGGCCGTCGACGCAACCCGTATGAGCTGACCGAGGACACCCCGGTCTACGTCATCTCGGTGGCGGCCCAGCTCTCCGGACTGCACCCGCAGACGCTGCGGCAGTACGACCGCCTGGGACTCGTGTCCCCGGACCGCACCGCGGGGCGGGGCCGGCGCTACTCGGCCCGAGACATCGAACTGCTCCGCCAGGTGCAGCAGTTGTCGCAGGACGAGGGCATCAACCTGGCCGGTATCAAGCGCATCATCGAACTGGAGAACCAGGTCGCCGCGCTCCAGGCCCGCGTCGCGGAGCTCCAGGACGCCCTCGACGGTGCGGCGGCGGCGATGCGCCAGCGGGAGGCGGCCGTCCACGCGTCCTACCGCCGTGACCTGGTGCCGTATCAGGAGGTCCAGCAGACCAGCGCGCTGGTGGTGTGGCGCCCGAAGCGGCAGCAGCAGACGGACTGACCCGTACGCAAGGGGCCCGGAGACTCCTCCGGGCCCCTCTGTGTGCTCAGGGCGCCAGGGCCACCCAGGCGCCGCCGGGCGCGGACTCGGTGCCGTCCGCGTAGCCGGCGGTCACCCAGTAGAAGTGGGTGGTGCCCTTGGCGGCGCCGGTGTCCTCGTACGAGGTCCCTGTCACGGCCGCCAGCTTCTCGTACGCCTTGGTGTCCGGGTTCCAGCGGTAGACCTGGTAGCCGGTGGCGTCGGTCACCGGTGACCAGGTCAGCTCGACGCCCGCCTCGGAGGAATCCGCCGTCAGCCGGACCGGGGAGCCCTCGGGCGTCGCCACGCTCGGCGTCATGTCGGCCTCGGCCGCGGTCACGATCTCCGGCGAACGGGTCCACTCGTAGTGGGAGTTCCAGTCGTCGTCGACGGCGTCGACGAAGAAGCACCGCTTCTCGCCGTCCGCGAGCGTGGTGTACGTGTACGAGGTGGTGGCGGTCTCGGCGTTCCTGACGGTTCGGGGAACCGGGCGTCCGTCCGGACGCCCGGTGTTGCGGAGCGGTGTCTCAGAGCCAGGAGTCCCAGATCCCGTACGCCTCCTGCCGCACCACTTCCTCGTTGCCCGCCGCGTCGCTGTAGACCGCCCGGTAGAAGTAGAGGCCGAGCCGGTCCACGTACACGGTGTGGTCCATATAGGACTTGGGGGCGTCGACCTTGCCCGAGGCGAGCGTGGTCCAGGTGCCGGAGGCGGGGTCCCAGCGCTCGTAGCGGTAGTCGGTCCAGTCGCCGCACGGCATGTCGTAGATCGTCACGCCACAGCGGGCGTAGATCTCCGGGTACTGGCCCTCGGTGATGGTGGTTCCGGTCCACCCCGGCGGCCGGGTGTCGGGCAGGGTGACGGTGATGTCGGTGGGGTTTCCGGAGTCGGGAGTGATGTCCATGTACTCGCCGCCCCCGGCGGTCACCCGGTAGACGTGCTCACGGCCGTCGGGCAGCGTGGGGCAGAGGATCTCGGTCTCGGGCAGGGAAGCGCCGGTCCAGCAGTTCCTGCTCCACACCGTCCTGCCGGTGTCCGGGTCGGTCGTGCCCTGCCACACGGAGTAGCCCTCGACGTCGTCGTCGGCCGGTGGAGTCCAGGTGAGGCGGACGCCGAGCGGGACGACCTCCGCCTTCAGGTCGTTGACCGCAGCCGGGAACCGTGTGTCCGGCGTGGTGGCGGTGATGGGCTCGCTGGGCTGGGAGCGGTGCCCGTACGGGTCGATCGCCACGATCCGGTACTCGTACGTCGTCTCGGAGGCGCCCGAGGCATCACGGCACATGGCTTCGACGGCGTAGTTGCCCCAGACGGCGTACGCGGGGTCGACGCCCTCCCACGGATTCGACGTCTGGGTCGTGGGCGGCTCCAGGGGGCCGTCCCCGTCGCTCGGCGAGCACCGGTCGATGACCGTGCTCTCACCGGTCACGGTGTCCGTGCGGACGATCTCGTACGTGGTCGAGTGGGCGAGGTCGAGGGTCCACGGGTCGCTGCTGCGCCAGTCCAGCTCTATGAAGCCGCCCCAGTGGAGGGTCGCGCCCAGTCGGTACGGCGCGATCGCCTCCGGCCGCTCCGCCATCTTCAGCGTGATCTCGGCGGGTGCCGAGGTGTTGCCCGCGGTGTCCGTCGCGCGCACCGCGTACCGGTACTCGTCGGCGAGGGCGACCTGCTGCCGCGGCACCACGTCGGTCTGCGTGGTGGTGGCGCTGTCGCCGAAGGCCTTGAGCCAGCCGCCGGTCGCAGGGTCGTACTGCAGCACCTCGTACCTGGCCGCGTCCGCGTCGGCCGTCCACACCAGGTGCGGGACGCCGGAGCGGTACTGGACGTGCGCGCCGACCGGGGCCGCGGGCGGGACGCGGTCGCCGAGGGTGACCGTCGTGGCGGCGGAGTACGCCGACCAGTTGCCGGCCGCGTCGCGCGCCCGCCCCCGATAGGTCGCCCTGGTGCCGTCCGCGGACCGCCCCGGGTCGCAGAACGTGGCCTTGGTGCCGGTGTACACGGTCGTCCACGCACCGGTGGCGGGGTCCTGGCGCTGGGCCTCGTACAGGGCGATGTCGGCCAGGTTCTGGGGCGTCGTGACGAGTTCCAGACCGGCGACCGTGTCGTCGGTCCAGCAGCCGTCCAGCTCGACGAACGGGGCGGCCGGCGGTGTCTTGTCGATCGTGGTGACGGCCTGGTCGGCGGTGCCTGCGGACTCGTTGCCCGCCTTGTCGTAGGCGCGGACCTCGTAGTAATAGGTCGCGCCGTTCACCGGGAGCGTCGAGTCGGTGTACGACGTGGCGGTGGTCGTGACGAGCGGGGTGCTGCCGAAAGAGGCACCCTTGAGGCGGCGGTAGACGCGGTAGCCCGCGAGGTCCATCTCGTTGTTCTTCGCCCAGGCCACCTTCGCCTTGCCGGTGGTCTGGTCGTAGGAGACCGAAGTGCCGGTGGGGGTGAGGGGCCTGACCTTGTCGACGGTGGCCGAGGTGCGGGGCGTGTAGGAGAACGAGACGTTCGCCGTCCCGGTCCAGTTGACGTAGTCCACCCGCAGGGTGTGCCTGCCGGACGGGATGGTGACGTTGACGGTCTTCTTCTGGGTGGTCGAGACGTTCTTCCAGACGTCCACCTTGCGGGTGCCGTCGAGGTAGACGCGGATGCCGTCCTGGGTGGCGGCGGTGAAGGTGAAGGGGCCGCCGGAGCCGAAGTCGCGGATGAGGGTCCAGCGGACGGAGAAGTTGTCCCTGGGCAGGCCCGAAGCGGGGGCGCCCGTGCCCCAGTTCTCGTTGACCGTGCTGTCACAGTCGGTCTTCTTCGGGGTGCCCGAGAGGCTGGTGTTCGCGAAGAGCTGCCGCTTGAACACCGGCGAGGTGCAGGTGGTGGCGGCGGAGGCGGGCGTGGTGAGGGCGGTGAGCAGGCCGCCCGCGGTGGCGAGCACGACGGCGGTGGCCGCGGCGGCGGTCGTGCGTCGTCTGGCTGGGTTCATTCGGTCCTCTGATCGGATCGGGGCGCGGCAAGGCGTTCGTGATCACGACACGCGAGGCAGGCAAGGGGTTGTACAGGATCTTTACTTTCCGCTGACCCTTTGGAGGCTGGGCGGCCGACGCATGCCCGTCGGCGCATGACAGAGATCACGTTTCACGGGGCCTCGAGCAAGGAGTGGGAACAGCAACAGAGTTGACCGAACGTCAGCCACCGCTCGCGCCAGGTGACGGGCTGAGTCGGCATCAGGCCAGGGTGGGGGAACAGCCCCCACACGACGTTCTCTTGGTTTTCACTTGACTCGCACAGTGATCCTGTTGCCATCTCGTTAACCGGTAGTTCTTGACGCTGCCCACCGTCCCCGCGTTGGCTTTCAGCCACCTGGGTCGCAACGCTGCTCCCTCGCCCGGAAGGCACCTGATGTGAACGTTCGTACCACCCGTAGGACCGCTGTGCGTCGTACCGCCATAGCCCTGGCCGCCTCGGCGTCGGCCGTCTCGCTCGCCGCGTGCGGCGTCATCGACGGAGTCGGCGGCAGCAGCAGCTCCGCGACCCCGAAGAAGGGCAACGACATCACGGTCGGTCTCCTTCTGCCCGAGAAGGAGAACCCGCGGTACGACAGGTTCGACTACCCCATCATCAAGAAGCAGGTCGCCTCCCTCACCGACGACAAGGGCAAGGTCCTGTACGCCAACGCCGACGCCGACGCGGCCACGCAGAACAAGCAGCTCGACCAGATGATCGCCGACAAGGTGGACGTGCTGCTGGTGGACGCGGTCGACGCCAAGGCCATCGCGCCGGGCGTGCAGAAGGCCAAGGACGCGGGCATCCCGGTCATCGCCTACGACCGGCTCGCCCAGGGCCCCATCGACGCGTACATCTCCTTCGACAACGAACTGGTCGGCCAGGTGCAGGGCCGCGCCCTCATGGACGCACTCGGCGCCAAGGCCGCGAGCAGCAAGATCGTCATGATGAACGGCTCGCCCACCGACCCGAACGCGGCGCAGTTCAAGGCGGGCGCGCTCAGCGAGCTCCAGGGCAAGGTCAACATCGTCAAGTCCTTCGACACCAAGGACTGGAAGCCGGAGAACGCCAAGGCGAACATGACCGAGGCGATCCGGGCCGTCGGGCTGAGCAACATCGCCGCGGTCTACTCCGCGAACGACGGCATGGCCGGCGCCGTCATCGACGCGCTGAAGGAGGCGGGTGTCAGCAAGGTGCCGCCGGTGACCGGGCAGGACGCCGCGCTGGACGCGGTGCAGCGGATCGTGTCGGGCGAGCAGTACATGAGCGTGTACAAGTCGTACCCGGACGAGGCCAACAACGCCGCGGAGATGGCCGTGGCCAAGGTCCAGGGCCGCTCGATCGAGTTCGACGCACTGACCCGTGACCATGTCGACAGCCCGACGGAGAAGGACATCCCGTCGATGCTCGTGCCGGTGGTCGCCCTCACGAAGGACAACATCAAGGACACGGTGATCCAGGACGGCATCTACACCGTCAAGGACATCTGCACCGCGAAGTACAAGGCGGACTGCTCCGCGATCGGCCTGCGCTGAGAGCCCCGAAAGGCTCGTCGACACCCCTCGCGTCGCCTGCCGCGGCAGCGGCTGAGGCGGCACTGTGCGCACAGCACAGGCCTGGCGCGCCTTCGGGTCACCCGGCGGCCGGTGTGTCGGCCCGTATTCGGATTGTCCCCCTGCGACCCGCGCCCCCTAAGGGCGCGGGTCGCAGGCTTCGCGGATCGGGGCTTCCGCCGGCGGCCCCGTCAGCTTGGTGCAGCGGAAGTTCCGGAGGTGGGGCGAAACCGCCATGTTCCGGGGCAAGAGCGGGCGTTGTGGCGGGGGAGCCGTGTTGCGGTGGCGGGCGGGTCCGCGCATAGTTGCGCTGCGAAGGCGTGCGGGGCGCGGCGCGGACGGCGCGCGTCCGCGTGCGTGAGGGAGTCGCCGGCGGGTCGCGTCGCGTGGACGCGGGAGCCAGGAGTCGTAAGCCAGGGGTGGAAGATGGCCGGGCACGGGACGGACGCGCATCCGCACGGCGCTGACCGGCTCTGCGAGGCCGGGACCCGCGTGTACTCCCGGGCCGTGCGTCGCGGCCGGGTGCCCCGCTCCGACGCGGCGAAGGTGCCGTGCCTGCTGGAGCTGGCGCTGCTGCACCCCGACCCGGACGACATGGACTGGCTGGTGCCCACCGCCCCGCAGGAGGTCATGACCCGGCTGCTGCGCGGTGTGCACGAGGAGGTCTCCGCGAGTCGGGCGCGGGTCGGCACGGCGGTGGCCGCCGTCGAGTGGTACGCCGGGCTGGGCGGCCGTGAGCAGGGCCCCCAGGAGGGCGTGGCGATCCGTGTGCTGGACGGGCTGACGCGGATCCGCGCCGCCATGGACGAGGCGACGGAACAGTGCACGAGCGAGGTGCTGACCGTGCAGCCGGGCGGCATCCGCCGCGAGGACGAGCTGGCCGAGGGCCTGCCGCGGGCGCTGGAGCTGCGCCGGCGGGGTGTGCGCATGCGCGACCTGTACACGCATGTCGCCCGGCACGGCCAGGGACTGCACACCTACATGGAGCTGATGGGCGACGCGGCCGAGGCCCGCACCCTGGACGAGGTGCCCGAGCGGCTGATCCTCTTCGACCGCACCGTCGCCTTCATCCCCGCGAACGCGGACCGCACGATCGCGCTGGAGCTGCGCCATCCGGCCATCATCGAGTACCTGGTGACCGTCTTCGAACGCCTGTGGCGTCTGGCGATCCCGCTCACCTCGCCGCTGCCCGAGACGGGCATCGACGGCATCACCCACCGGGAGCGCTCCATCGCGGCGCTGCTCGCCGAGGGCCACCAGGACGCGGTGGTCGCGGAACGGCTGGGCATCAGCGTCCGCACCTGCCGCGCGCACATCGCCCGGCTGTCCGAGACCCTGGGCGCGGCGAGCCGTACGCAGCTCGGGGTGAGGATCGCCCAGGCGGGCCTGGACGGTCCGCCGCACGCGCCCGAGTTGCTGCCGGTCACCGCTCGGGGTGCTCCGGAATCCCCCACCGAGGTGTAGGGCCCTCGCGCCTCAGTGCTCCTCCTTCAGGATGCCCGACCGGGCAATGAGGTAGCCGAGTTGGGCGCGGCTGCCGCTGCCCAGGGCCTGGGCCAGCTTGGCGATGTGCGCCCGGCAGGTGCGGACGTTCATCCCCAGCCGGCGGGCGATGGCCTCGTCGACGTGACCCTCCACCAGGAGCTTGGCGATGGAGCGCTGAACGCCGGTGATGCCGTCGCGGGCGGGTTCGTAGGGCACCTCCTCGCGCAGGGGGGTGGCGCGGCGCCAGAGGTGCTCGAAGACCTTGATCAGATACTTGACGAGGCCGGGATGGCGGAGTTCCAGGGCCACTTGCTGGTCGTCGTGCGCCGGGACGAAGGCGACGGTCTCGTCGCAGATGATGAGCCGCCCTATGAGTTCCTCCAGGGTGCGGATCTCGACCTTGCCGCGTGACATGACGTCCACGTACGCCATGGTTCCCAGGCTGTGGCGCACGGTGTGCTGGTAGAGCGTGCGCATGCTCACGCCGCGCTCCATCAGGGGCCGGTCCCGCTCGAGGGCCTGCCTCAGGATGTGCTCGCTGCGTCCGCCGCCCGGCTGGACGGTCAGGACCTCGTGACGGCATTCGGCCGTGGCGAGGTTGAGCGCCGCGTTGATCCGGTCGGAGCCCTCGAGCACGGTGATGGCATGGGTGGGGGCGGGGGCCAGGGCGCTGAGCGCCATGAACGGCTCGAAGGATTCGGTCAGTTCGATGGACATTCGCCGACGATCCAGGATCTCCCGCTCCAGCGGATGCAGCCGTTGGGCGAGCGCGACGGAGGGCGGAACCGGCCGCAACCAGTTCTCGTCGTCAGGATCCGGGTGCAGCAGAGCGAACTCGAGGAGGCAGGGGGCGTCCTTGATCTCCGACCGGGCGATACGGCCGGTGCTCAACGCGCTTGCATAAAGCTGTGTCCCCTCCTCGCAGAGATCGGTTATCGCGTGTGGATGTGTCCCTTTCGGATAGTTATTAGGCAAATCTCCACCCCCCAGGGTCCTGAACATGCAGGAACATGATGCATCGACCCTGTGGCATTGACGTGCCTGAATGAGCCATCGTCTTGGTGGCACGGGGGAAGAAAACTCGTTGAGTGAGGACGAAGCCGACTATGTACAAGAGAATGCTTCGATCGGCGCTTGCCGTTGCCTTCTCTGCGGCCGTGGTCTTCGGTGCCGGGGCGGGGACGGCGCAGGCGGTCGGCGTCGCCAAGCTGGACACCGGCTGGGGTGCCAGTGAGCCGACGGGGGCCGTCGCGACGCCGGCGGACACCGGTTGGGGGGCGAGCGCGCCTCTCGCCGCGCCGAGGACGACTTCATGAGCACGCCGCCCGACGACCGGTCCTTCCGTCGGGAAATGGCCACCGCCTACCGCTCGGGCTGGCACTTCATCGACCTGGCCACCGCCATCCCCCACAGCGGTGACTCGTTGATGGTGACCGTGTTCGGGGAGCCCGTCGTCGTCGCCCGCGACGAGGACGAGGACGTGCGGGCGTACAGGTTGCTGCGGCGGCCTCGCGGAGCGCCGCAGCCCGTGCGGTGCGCCATCCGGTACGGAATGATCTTTGTGAACCTGGACCAGCGTGACCACCGGCTGTCCGAGGCGGACAGCCCGGAAGTGAGGACCATCTCAGCCACCCCCCGCAGTGCCTGACGCGATTCCCCCGTCGTAACAAATCGCTCAGGTGCTTCCCCCCGCAGCGGCGTCACCGTGACCTGAACACGGTGACGCCGCTGCAGTTTCCGGCGGACATCTGCGGACATCGCCCGGATCCGACGGTGGCCGAAATCAGCAGGGTCGGCGGGCCCGGCGGTCAGCCGCGTCCCAGCGCCCGGGAGAGCGCGATCTCGATCACCACCCGTGACGGGTTCGGTGCCGGCACTCTGCCGTAGCGCTCGGCGTAGCGCCGCTCCGCCTCCGCGACCCGCCCGGGGTCCGCCGAGACGTGCGCGCGCCCCTCCAGCGTGGCCCACCGCCGCCCGTCCACCTGGCAGACCGCGACCGGCGCTCCCTCGGGCCCCGCCGCCGTCACATGTCCCACCTTCGCGCTCGCCTTGTTGGTGATCACCCGGGCCAGCCGCGCGTCGGGGTCGTACGTCACTCCGACCGGTACGACGTGCGGGCTGCCGTCCGGGCGCAGGGTCGTCAGCGTGCACAGGTGTCTTTCCTGCCAGAACCTGAGGTACCCGGCATCGGGTGCGCCGGGGTCTTGGGAGTACGTGGCCATGGAACCGGAACCTAGCCGTTCCCTCTCCCGTGCGACGCCTTGAGTGGAATAGACTCAACTTTGTGTACGTTGACGTAGTCACAGTGGAAGGCAACAGCTGAGCGCGGCTGACCCGCAGGAGGAGAACGGACACGTGGACGCCGAGCTGACCAACAGGAGCCGGGACGCGATCAACGCGGCCACCCAACGGGCCGTGTCGGAGGGCCACCCGGACCTCACCCCCGCCCACCTGCTCCTCGCGCTGCTCGAGGGGCAGGACAACGAGAACATCATCGATCTGCTCGTCGCGGTGGACGCCGACCAGGCCTCCGTGCGCTCCGGCGCCGAGCGCCTGCTGGCCGGGCTGCCCCGTGTGACCGGGTCGACCGTCGCGCCGCCCCAGCCCAACCGCGACATGCTCGCCGTGATCGCGGACGCGGACAAGCGCGCCAAGGACCTCGGCGACGAGTACCTGTCCACCGAGCACCTGCTCATCGGCATCGCCTCGAAGGGCGGCGCCGCCGGCGACGTCCTGTCCCGGCAGGGAGCGGACGCCAAGAAGCTGCTGGACGCGTTCCAGAAGACAAGGGGAGGACGCCGGGTGACGACCCCGGACCCGGAGGGCCAGTACAAGGCCCTCGAGAAGTTCGGCACCGACTTCACCGCCGCCGCGCGCGACGGCAAGCTGGACCCGGTCATCGGCCGGGACCAGGAGATCCGCCGCGTCGTGCAGGTGCTGTCCCGCCGCACCAAGAACAACCCGGTCCTCATCGGTGAGCCCGGCGTCGGCAAGACCGCCGTCGTGGAGGGGCTCGCCCAGCGGATCGTGAAGGGCGACGTGCCCGAGTCGCTCAGGAACAAGCGCCTCGTCGCACTCGACCTGGGCGCCATGGTCGCGGGCGCGAAGTACCGCGGTGAGTTCGAGGAGCGGCTGAAGGCCGTGCTCTCCGAGATCAAGGACAGCGACGGCCAGATCATCACCTTCATCGACGAGCTGCACACCGTCGTCGGCGCGGGCGCCGGCGGCGACTCCTCCATGGACGCAGGCAACATGCTCAAGCCGATGCTGGCCCGCGGCGAGCTGCGCATGATCGGCGCGACCACGCTCGACGAGTACCGCGAGCGCATCGAGAAGGACGCCGCGCTGGAGCGCCGCTTCCAGCAGGTGTTCGTGGGCGAGCCGACCGTCGAGGACACCGTCGCCATCCTGCGCGGCCTCAAGGGCCGCTACGAGGCCCACCACAAGGTGCAGATCGCGGACAGCGCCCTCGTGGCCGCCGCCGCGCTCTCGGATCGCTACATCACCTCCCGCTTCCTGCCCGACAAGGCGATCGACCTGGTCGACGAGGCTGCCTCCCGGCTGCGCATGGAGATCGACTCGTCCCCGGTCGAGATCGACGAGCTGCAGCGTGCCGTGGACCGGCTGCGCATGGAGGAGCTCGCCCTCGACAAGGAGACCGACGCGGCCTCCCGTGAGCGCCTGGAGAAGCTGCGCCGCGACCTGGCCGACAAGGAGGAGGAGCTGCGGGGCCTGACCGCTCGCTGGGAGAAGGAGAAGCAGTCCCTCAACCGCGTGGGCGAGCTGAAGGAGAGGCTCGACGACCTGCGCGGCCAGGCCGAGCGCGCCCAGCGCGACGGTGACTTCGACACCGCGTCCAAGCTGCTGTACGGCGAGATCCCGGGGGTGGAGAAGGAACTGGAGGCCGCCTCGCAGGCCGAGGAGGAGGCCACGAAGAACACCATGGTCAAGGAGGAGGTCGGCTCCGACGACATCGCGGACGTCGTCGCCTCCTGGACCGGTATCCCCGCCGGGCGCCTGCTGGAGGGCGAGACGCAGAAGCTGCTGCGCATGGAGGAGGAGATCGGCAAGCGGCTCATCGGCCAGAGCGAGGCCGTGCGGGCCGTCTCCGACGCCGTACGCCGCAGCCGTGCGGGCATCGCGGACCCCGACCGCCCGACGGGCTCGTTCCTCTTCCTGGGCCCGACGGGCGTCGGCAAGACGGAACTGGCCAAGGCGCTCGCGGACTTCCTCTTCGACGACGAGCGGGCCATGGTCCGCATCGACATGTCCGAGTACGGCGAGAAGCACAGCGTCGCCCGGCTGGTCGGCGCCCCGCCTGGATACGTCGGCTACGAGGAGGGCGGCCAGCTGACGGAGGCGGTGCGCCGCCGCCCGTACAGCGTCATCCTGCTCGACGAGGTGGAGAAGGCGCACCCCGAGGTCTTCGACATCCTGCTCCAGGTGCTGGACGACGGCCGCCTGACCGACGGTCAGGGCCGTACGGTCGACTTCCGCAACACCATCCTGGTGCTGACCTCGAACCTGGGCAGCCAGTTCCTGGTCGACCCGCTCACGAGCGAGGCGGAGAAGAAGGAGCAGGTCCTGGAGGTGGTCCGCTCCTCCTTCAAGCCGGAGTTCCTCAACCGGCTCGACGACCTGGTGGTCTTCTCGGCGCTGACCAAGCCCGAGCTGGAGCGGATCGCGCAGCTCCAGATCGAACGCCTGGCCAAGCGGCTGCACGAGCGGCGCCTGAACCTGGAGGTCACCCCCGAGGCCCTGGCCTGGCTCGCCGAGGAGGGCCTGGACCCGGCCTACGGCGCCCGCCCGCTGCGCCGCCTGGTCCAGAGCGCCATCGGCGACCGCCTCGCCAAGGAGATCCTGGCGGGCGAGGTCAAGGACGGCGACACGGTCCGGGTGGACCGGTTCGGCGAGGGCCTGCTGGTGGGGCCGGCGACGGGCAAGACGCTCTGACCGGGACTCCGGCCGGGCGTCAGGCAGAGTAGGCCTCCAGGTGTACGAGAGCGGTGTCCCCGCTCTCGTACACCACGGACACCCGGACCTCCTCGACACCCTGCGGCAGGCCGGAGCCGGCGTCGAGGCACAGGTCGTCTCCCTCGAGGCACCGCGTCGTCGGCGTCCGCCCCGGATACGACTTCTCCAGCCAGCCCACGACGTCGGCCCGCGGCATACGCCAGCTGCCGTCGTATTCCTGGTCCTGCCAGCTGTAGGAGGTGCAGTCCTCGTCGCTCATACGGTCGGGCAGCGAGGCGCCCGCGAACTTCACGGCCTCGGAGCAGCCGACCTTGTCGATGGTGTGGAACGGGTCGTCGTCGGTCGCGAACGAGTACACGGCCCAGCCGAATCCCACCAGGCACACGACGACGAACGCCGTGCACAACCACCAAAGGCCCCACATGATCCGGCGTCCCCACATGATCCAGCGCAATGCGCACCCCCCGGCCGCAGGCCCCCGCCCGACGGTGGAAGACCGGCCAGATCATGTCAGCCACCGGCGGACACGACCCGTCCGGGGTTGCCACCCCCCTCCCCGCATGAGGGAGGATGGCGGAATCCGTACGAAGGGAAGAACACGGTGAGCATCGACCCGTCCTCGATTCCGAATTTCGGGGGCCAGCCCGAGCCGCAGCCGCCGGCGGGCCCCGTGGTTCCGGATCAGGACCTCGTGAAGCAGCTCCTGGACCAGATGGAGCTCAAGCACCTCGTCGACGAAGAGGGTGACCTCGTCGCGCCGTGGGAGCAGTTCCGTACGTACTTCATGTTCCGCGGCGAGGGCGATCAGCAGGTCTTCTCGGTGCGGACGTTCTACGACCGGCCCCACAAGATCGACGAGAAGCCCCAGCTGCTGGAGTCCATCGACGACTGGAACCGGCGCACGCTGTGGCCCAAGGTCTACAGCCACACCCACGACGACGGCACCGTCCGCCTCATCGGCGAGGCGCAGATGCTGATCGGCACGGGCGTGAGCCTGGAGCACTTCGTCTCCTCGACCGTGAGCTGGGTGCGGGCCGCCATCGAGTTCGACCGGTGGCTCGTGGAGCAGCTCGGCCTCGCGGAAGAGGTCGACGACGCGGAGAAGCCCGAGGACGACGGGGAGTAGGTTCCCCGCCATACCCGTCCAGTGCCGCGGCAGCCCGCCCGCACTAGAGGGGAGATCGGGCCAGCACCACCAGATAGGCCCCATAGACGAACGAGAGCCCGGCCAGCGCGCCCGCCACCACCGCGGCGTGCCACGGCCGGGCTCGCGCTGTTCGCACCAGCGCCCGCGCCACCACGATCAGCAGCGGGAACGCCGGCAGCAGAAAACGCGGCTTGGACTCGAAGAACCCGGAGCCGCCGAGCGCGATCAGCAGCAGCACGCCGCTGTGGACGACGAGTGGCAGCGGGGCCCGGTCCACGACCAGCAGGGCGAACAGCACGGTGCTCACGCCGACGATCACGAGCGCCGTCGGGAACAGCAGCCGGGTGCCGTGCAGCAGCATGTGCTCGGTGAAGTGCAGGGCGCCCCGCCCGAAGTCGAAACGCGAGCCCCACAGTCGTTGCACGGTGAAGTAGCCGCCGAGCGGGTCTCCCCGGCGGCGGCCCACCCACACCACGTAGCCGCTCCAGCCGAGCGGTGCGAGCGCCGCGCCCGTCCACAGCCTGTGGGAAACTCCGCGCCCGCGCTGCCGCCACACCTCCAGGCCGGCCGCCGCGAGGACCGCCGCGGCCACCGCGACGCCGTTGGGCCGGGCGAGGCCCGCCAGTGCCGCCAGTGCGCCCGCCCACACCCAGCGGCGGGTCAGGACGGCGTACAGCGACCAGGCGGCGAACGCGGTCATGACGGGTTCCGTGTAGGCCATCGACAGCACGACGGAGTGCGGCAGCAGTCCCCACAGCAGGACCAGGACGACGGCCACCTCGGGGCCGTACAGCCGCAGGCCGATCCGGTGGATGCCGCAGGCGGCGACCGCGGCCGCCGTCCACGACACCAGTAGTCCCGCCGCGCCGCCGCCGAGCGGGGCGATCGTGGTGACGGCGTGGACCGCGCCCGGGTACAGCGGGAAGAACGCCAGGTCGCTGTGGACGCCGGTGCGGGTGTGCTGGGTGAACCCGTAGCCGTGGGCGGCGATCCGCAGGTACCAGACGGAGTCCCAGGAGCGCCCGAGCAGGAGCAGCGGGTTCTTGCCCGCCGCCCGGGCGACGACGGCGAGCACGAGCACGCCGGACAGCCGGACGGCGAGGAACAGCCCGAGGGCGGTGAGGGCCGTGGCGGCCGGCCGCCGCCTGCCGCCGGAAGGACGGACAGGGTCGTGGTGGCCCGGGCGCTCGACGGCCGGGGCCGGGACGGTACTGGCGTGGGTCACACCGGAACCATGCGTCGATCATGTCCGATTTGCGACCTTGTGCGTCCGCGCGCCGACGAATTCCCACGCCTGACACGCCGCCTGGTGGACGGGGGACGGGAGACCGGTGGCCGGAGACGGGAGAGGGGAGACAGGAGAGACACGGGAAGGGACGCCGGGCGCCGATGCTCGGAGCGGGGCGCCCGGTGCGGGCAGTGGGGCGCCCGCGTTCGCAGCGGTGCGGGCGGGTGCCGACGGCGCGCGGCGCGCGGTCGCGCAACAGATGCCACATCGGCAACTCGAGTACGACGCCGTCCGTGAGCCGACGTCCCGCCGGTAGCGGCGTTCACACCGCGATGGGCGGCGGCACCGGCGGGCTGTCGCTCCGGGCCGGCTTCAGGGAGACGTGATCTCCGAGGCTCCCTAGTTGGCCTGCCCGGTCGGCCGGATCGTGACGGTGTTCACGTCGACGCCGGCCGGCTGGCCGAGCACCCACATGATGCCGTCGGCGATGTTCTCCGCGCTGAGCGCCGGGCCGGGCGGAGTGCCGCCGCGTGTGTCCCAGAACGGCGTGTCGACTTTGCCGGGGGCGATCAGGCTCACCCCGACACCCGACTCGGTGACGAGCATGCGGGTGTTCTCGGCGAGGGCGTGCACGGCCCACTTGGTGACCGAGTAGAAGTTCCCGGGACTGTACTTCAGACCGGCGACCGAGCCGACCAGCACGATCCGGCCACGGGACTTCCTCAGCTCCTCGAGCGATGCGCGGATCAGCAGCGTCGGCCCCAGGACGTTGGTGAGGAGCATCGAACGCATCAGCTCCGGATCGCCGTCCGCCACTGAGTCGTGGGTGGAGTGACCGGCGTTGGCGATGACGTTGTCAAGGCGCCCGAAGCGCTGCACCGTGGCCCGCACCGCCTCCTCGACCGCGCCCGCGTCGGCGGCGTCGCCGGGCAGGAGCAGCAGCTCCTCCGGGTCGCCGAGGGCCCGGGCGACCGCCCTGAGTCTGTCCGCGTCGCGCCCGGTCGCGGTGACCCGG
Source organism: Streptomyces sp. Ru72 (assembly GCF_002920635.1). GTDB lineage: Bacteria > Actinomycetota > Actinomycetes > Streptomycetales > Streptomycetaceae > Streptomyces. Next base: position 40,149 of record NZ_PQSR01000005.1, read on the forward strand.
TGACCGGCCTTGAGCAGCCGCCGTACGGTCTCGGCGCCGATGCCGGTCGATCCTCCGGTGATCAGCGTGACGGGCGTGGGGCTGGCACTCACTGTTCCTCCAGTGCTCGTTCGTGCAGGGCGTCCATCGGCTCGCCGCCCGGCTGCCAGGCAGCCAGGAATTCCGGCTGGAGGACGGCGTCGACGAGTTCGATGTTCGCCCCGATGCTCTTGAGATGGTGGTACGCGTAGGGCCGGCCGAAGGGACATCCGGAGAACTCGGCCGGAAACCCCCGCTTCTCCAGCCGTCGCACACCGGCGCCGATGTCGTCGCTCCAGTACCCCAGGTGATGGAAGCGCGGTCCCGCCGAGGCGTCCCAGGGGCTGCCGGGGCCGCCTTCGACCAGCTCGACGAACGGCGGCCCGGGACGGCTGAAGACGATGCGAAAGTCCCAGTCACCGATCCGTCCCGGGCGCGGTTCCGCCCACGTCACGCCGGCGGCGGCACGCAGCTCGCGCATCGCCGCCGGCAGGTCGGGAACGGCGAAACCCACGTGGTAGAACGCCATCCGTCAGCCCCCTAGCGGCCCGAAAGCCCCGGGTAGCGGCCCGTGTTCACCCACTCGTCCATGGCCGGCCGGTCCGCCGTGTCCACGTACTCGATCCGCACGCCCTGCAGGTCGGGGCCGGTGATCAGGGCGAACGGCGTCTCGCCGGGTCCCGGCCGGAAGTAGGCGTCGACGCTGATGTCGGCGGCTTCCAGTTTCTTCAGCCGCCCCTCCATGTCGTTCTCCCACACCCCGTAGTACAGGACCCTTCCGGCATGTTCGAGGGAGGTGATGCCGTCCCCGTCCGCCTGGATGAGTTCGTACTGCGGATACGCGGTACGAGAGAAGGCGGCCGTCATCCGGCCCGGGCCGCCCTGGCCGCCCTGTTCGAGATACGGGATCTCGAAGGTGGCCGGCTCGGTGAACTCGATGCCGAACCACTGCGAGTACAGCTCGACGGCCTCGGCCAGGTCCGGTACGACGACGCCGACGTGGAAGCACGACTCCGGCAGCGGCGCCTTGTCCGCGGCGGGCCGGAACGTCTCCAGGATCGGCGGTTCGAGCAGGCACTGAAGGAGTCGGGGGATGAACTCCGCCAGGTACGGAGTGTGCTTGTGCGCTTCGAGGGCGGCCTCGTCGGCGTACTCCTCGATGACCAGGCGTTCTCCCGGCCGGTCCGCGGAGATGACGTAGTCGAAGCGGAGGCAGCCGGGTTCATGGGCACGGATGTTGCGTTCGAGCTCCGCCATCAGGGCGTCGAGACGGGCCTCGGTGCCCGGCTTGACCAACTGCCGTGCGGTCGCGGTGATCGTCACGAGTTACTCCTGTCAGTGAGACGTCCGAGGAAGGAAGGGGGAGGGGACGTGGGGCGGGCATCCGGCGTGCGCCGGTGTGTGGGGCTCCTGCCCGGTCAGACCGCCGCGGGCGCGGGACGCACCACGGCCACCAGCAGCAGGGCGAGCAGCCCGCTCGCGGCCAGGACGGTGCCGGAGGAGGACAGAGTGGCCAGCGGTGCCAGTGCGGCGACTCCCAGCGCGCTGCCCGCCTGCCGACCGGCGTTGAACGCTCCCTGGCCGGTGGCCGCGAGTTCCTTGGGAGCGGCGATGGCCATGTCCGCGGTGGCCGCCGGGATGGCGAGTGTGGAACCGAGGGAGAGGGCGATCTGGGCCGTGATGACCACGGCGAGCGGCGTGTCGTTCGAGGCGAACGCGAGGGCTCCGCCGGCCGCCGTGTCCAGGGCGAGCCCGACCAGAATCACCCGACGCGCCCCGATCCGGGCGACGAGGCGACCGGTCAGCAACGGCATGAAGCACATCGGCAGCGTCATGGGCAGGAACGCCGTACCCGTCTCGAACGCCGACAGGCCCCGCTCCTCGACCATCCACTGGGTCAGCGCGTACAGCACCCCGTAGAAGATGAACGACGCCACGGCACCGGCCACGATGTCCGCCCGCACCCGGGCCAGTCCGACCAGGGCCGGCGGCAGGATCGGCGCGGTGGCCCTGCGCTCGACGACGAACAGGGCGGCGAACGCCGCGGCCGCGAGTGCCAGGGCCAGCAGCGGCAGCGGACGCCCCCAGCCCTCGGTCCCGGCGTCGATCAGGCCGAACGTGAGGGAGGCCAGCGCCAGGACCGACAGCGCGATTCCGGCCCGGTCCACCTCGCGCACGGAGTCCGGGCGCCCACCGGGCAGTCCGCGGGACGTGAGCAGTGTGACGGCCACGATGACGGGGTTCACCAGGAACACCAGCCGCCAGCCGCCCAGTTCGACGAGTGCGCCGCCGAGGACGGGGCCCGCGATGAGACCGGTGGAGGTGACCGCCGCCCAGGTGCCGATGGCCTTGGCCCGCTCTGCCGCATCCGGGTACAGCCCGGCGAGCAGTGCCAGTGACGCCGGGACCATTCCGGCAGCGGCGACGCCCAGCAGTGCCCGCCCGCCTATCAGGAACGCGGCGTCGGGCGAGGCCGCACAGAGGAGGGACAGGGCGCCGAAGGCCAGCACGGCGCCCCGGTAGACGCTGCGGGCGCCGAACCGGTCGGCCACCGCGCCGGAGGCGAGGAGCAGGCCGGCGAAGACGATCGTGTAGGCGTCGACGGCCCAGGGCAGGGCCGCCTGGCTCGCATGGAGGTCGGAGCGTACGTCGGGCAGCGCGACGTTGAGGATGGAGGTGTCGAGAAGGACGAGGAAGTTGCCCGCGGCGACCCCCGCGAACAGGCTCCGCCGCGACGGCGTTGCCTGGCGGGAGGGCGCGGTCACCCTGTCGCTGGCGAATGTCATGAGGAATTCCTGTTCGAAGGGGTTACGGGCGGCTGAGAAGGGCGAAGCGCTCCTTCGCCGGTCAGGCCGCGTTGTTGAGGAAGCGGGGCCCGTAGAAGACCGGCCGGGCCAGGTTGGTGTAACGCTCCAGGGACCGGAATTCCCTGGGATAGAGCTCCTCCAGGCGCGCGACGACCGCCGGGGGAATTTCGTTGCGCATGATCGTGAAGCAGGAACGCACCCGCATCTGGTCCATCTGGGTGACCGCGGCCCCGAGGGAGGGCCACCAGGTCTCCACCGGGCCGTTCCAGGTGGTGTCCAGCGCGAGCATCATCTGCGTGTAGGCGTCGTCGAACGATTCGAGTTCCTTGCGCACCTCGGGCCCGCGCGGATCGAGGGCCAGCACCGCCTCGTAGCCGTCCGCGGGAACCGCGAGGGTGTTGATGACCACCGGCCAGACGATCTCCTCGCCGGTGAAGAACTCACGCTCCGTCTCCCGGGAGAAGGGCACCGCGTCCAGGGGCTGGTAGCGCCGGCCGTAGCGCAGTTCGGCGAACCGGGCGTAGTGGGAGCCCTCCTTCTGGAAGGTCTCGGCGGCCGTCTCCACGGTGCCCTCGCCGCCGCCTTCGCCCTGCTCGGTGATGATGTCCAGCGCGTGCAGGAACGAGGCGACAGGGTCCGGGTCGTCCCTGTCGAACGTGAGATAGCCGAGGTTTCCGCCGACCTGGTTGGCCGGCCCGCCCAGGCGTACGGCCCGCTCGACGGCCGCCGCGTTGCGCTTGATCGCGTCGCGGACGGCGTCGTAGAACGCGCCGATCGTGGGATAGGAGGCATCGCGCTGCCGGGCGTTGAGCACGAAGAGCGGTGCTTCCAGCCGCATGAACGACTCCAGCGCGGCGCCCGACAGTTTCGCCAGCCGCGGCCTCAGGTCGGGTGCGACCCCGCCGGGCAGGCCGCCGTTGCCGGGATAGGCCGGTTTGAGGCCCTTGATCGCGGGGCTTCCGCCGAGTGCGGCGACCATGTTGGCGGCGATGGCCATGTGGACCATCTCCTCCATCAGGACGCTGCGGATGGTGTTGTACGACGGGTAGTTCTGCACCTCGAGCGAGTACATCGCGGCGCAGTACAGCGGCATGGTGGAGTGCTCCAGCGCGATCGCCGTCTGCAGGGCGCCGCGGATCCAGCTGAGGTCTCTGAGGTCGACCGGTGTGGGCATGTGAGGCTCCCGGGTGCGTCGGCGCTCAGGCTTCGGCGGACTCGTCGAGCGGAGGGAAGAGCATCGGCTGGAAGAAGTCCTGGAAGGACTCCTCCAGTTGGGGGTGCTGATAGAACTCCGGCCCGGTCTCCTCGAAGATCGCGTCCCCGATGCCGCCGATGGTGTCGAACATCATCGAGACGATGGTGCCGACCTCCCGGCCGAAGTAGTGCGCCACCATGGCGACCGCACCACCGTTCACGCCGTAGGAGCCGGTGAACGTCCAGATGCGCGAGGCGGTGTTGGCGATCCACATCCGGCGGCCGAGGGGCACGTTGAAGCCCTCGCCGCGCAGTCCGCGGGCCACCGCGGCCACACAGGTCAGGGGCTCGTCGTTGACGATTCCGGAGCGGGCGATGACGCCGACGCCCGAGCAGTTGGCGGCGATGACCTTGCCCGCTTCGTGGTGGCGGCGGATGAGCTTGTGCACGCGGTCGTTGGTCAGCAGCGCGCCGGAGCCGACACCGCCGGGGACGTAGAGGATGTCGAACAGGTCGTCGTCGTTCAGTACCGAGTCGGCGACGACGTTGGTGCCCATCTGCATCTTGACGACGCCGGGCTCCAGGGAGACCAGGCGCACGTCGAGCTCGCGGTTGGCGGCCTCCCGCTCCCATGGCGCGATCTGTCCGCTGGTGACCAGCGCGGCGCCCTTGAAGATCTCCAGCGGCGTGATGGTGTCCTGCTCGGAGCATGACTCGTAGCCGAGAACCGCGATGGAGCCGATCTGGGCCGGCGCCCCGCCGGACGCCGTGGTGCCGAGGGCGGTTGTGGACGTGGGTGTACTCACGGTGCTCCCCCATTCGTGTGTGTGCGGGGCGGCCGGCTTGGACACCCCACCGGACCTGAACCCGGCCCCGCCAGGAAACAGTGCCAACAGCACGGGGCAGCTTCAAATAAGCAATCCGGGGAGGGCCATTACTTCAGTGAGGGCCCCCGGGATGGTTATCGGGGACTACCGTGCCGGCTATTTTGACCATTCAGGCCGTCCGGCTAATGTCCTTTCCCGGACCGGGGGTCCACACTCAAATGCTCGATTGGGGGATCGACATGACTGAGCTGACGCAGAATGTGAGTCCGATCGATATGGCGGTGAGAATCGACCCGGGCCCACGGGATTTCGCCGCACTGAACGAAGTCGTCCGCAAAGGCTCCCGCATCGGAAACGAGAGCCTGGACGAGGACGGCCACCTCAACGAGATCATCCCCAAGCCGTGGGGGCTCGAGTACCGCATCTACGTCGACGATTTCATCGACGTGTGGAATCTGAAGATCGACGAGGGCGAGTCCACGTCGATGCACGTACACCCCCGCAAGCTGACGTATCTCCTCTGCCTCGCGGGCCAGGGCGTGACCGAGACGCTGACGGGCGAGGTCCCGGTGGGCAGCGGATCGGTCCTGCGCATCGGGGGCGGCGCCTTCCACTCCTCGCGGAGCATCGGCCCCGGCCCGCTGTGGCTGGTCGAGGTCGAGGCACCGCGCAACAAGTTCGACCTGATCCGGCTGCGCGACACCTACGACCGGCAGGGCACGGCCTACGAGCGGCACCACACCGAGGCACCCGAACTGCCGGCGAGGCCGGTGACGTACCTGCCACAGGCGCGACTGCGGGACCGGTCCCCGGGAGCGGAGTTCGCGTTCTCCATCCGGGCCGGTGCGGACGTGTTCTACCGGCGCCAGGAGCGGGACCTGTTCCACATCCCGCTCGGCCTGACCGGAGTGGTCACCGGCGAGGTGGACATCCTCGCCCCCGCACAGGGCGACGTGCGCCGTCCCGCGCTGGACCAGTACTACCTCTCGCTCGCGCTCGCCTGACCGTCCGGTCCGGCCCCACTCCGGACGCCGGAACCCGCACCCAACGCCCACTCAGCAAGCACGCCCGAAGAAGGAGCACCCTCATGCCCAGTGCCGTCATCATCACCGGCCCCGGATTCCAGGACCACGACGTCGTCTACACCTACTACCGGCTTCTCGAAGAGGGCTGGCACGTGGACGTGGCCACCCGCAACGGTGCCGATGTCGTCGGCAAGTACGGCGTCCCGCTGCCCATGGACAAGACCGCCAAGCCGCTGATCGCCTTCGAGCAGCTGGACGCCGCGGCCTACGACGCGGTCATCCTCACCGGCGGCCACGAGGCGCCCGACCGGGTGCGCCAGGACGCCCGTGTCCTCGACTTCGTCCGCGCCATGGACGCGGCCGAGAAGGTCGTCGCCGGTCTCTGCCACGGCCCGTGGATCATGGTCTCCGCCGGCGTGCTCAAGGGCCGTCGCGCCTGCGCCTACATAGGTCTTCGCGACGATGTGATCAACGCCGGCGCCGACGTCGTGGACTCCGACGTGATCGTCGACGGCCACATCATCACCTGCTCCTACTACGCCTATGTGGGCCGGTTCATGCAGCAGGTCTTCGAGACGGTCGCCAAGAAGCAGGTGGTGGCGGCCTGAGTGGCCGTTGCCACCCGCGCGGGGGCGCGCCCCCATCCCCCGTACGGCGCGCGCCCTTTCGCATCCTCGAGGCCTTGAGGAGACACCTTGCTGATACTGGACTTCGACGGCGTCATCGCCGACGCCTTCACCGAGTGCGCTGTCGTCACCCACTACGCCGACCACGACCCGGCCACGGTCGCGGCCAAGCCGATCGCGGAGCTGGCGGCGGCCATGCCCGCCGGGTTCGTGTCCCGCTTCCGCACGGTCCGCACCTACGCCCGGCTGCTGGACGACTTCATGGTGGCCCGCGACCCCGCCGCCGACTCGATCCGGGGAGTGCAGGACTTCGAGGCCCTCGCGGCCCGCATCCCGGGTCCCAGGATGGACGCCCTGGTACGGGGCGCGACCGCGGTACGCGCCGCGCTGCGGGAGCGCCGGCGTACGGAGTGGCTGGACCTGCACACCCTGTATCCGGGAATCGCCGGGCTGCTCCGCCGTCACAGCGGCAGAGGCACGTCGATCGTCACGGCGAAGGACGAGCGGAGCGTGTGGGAGATCCTGGCCCATCACGGTCTGGACGTCACCGTGGCCCAGGTCGTCGGCGAGTGCTCGGACAAGCGCACGGTCGTGCGGCGGATCGCCGCGGCCGACGGACTCCCGCCGGAGGCCGTGACGTTCATCGACGACCACATCACCAACGCGCTCGCGGTGCGCGACACGGGTGCCACGAGCCTGTGGGCGTGGTGGGGCTACCACACGCCCGAGCACGTCGAGCGTGCCATCGCACGCAGGCAGCGACGGGTGTACCTGCCCGAACTGGCGGAGCTGACCGCCTGATCGGCGCCTTCGCCCACCGCACCCCGCTCCACCGGACACATCTCACAACGGAGGATCGACATGCCGAAGGTACTCTTCGCCCTCACCTCGCACGGCCGGCTCGGCGACACCGGCCGCGCCACCGGCTTCTACGTTCCCGAGGTCGCCCACCCCGCCGAGGTCTTCCGGGCGGCCGGCTGGGACATCGCCTTCGTGTCGGTCGCCGGCGGCCGGCCGCCGCGCGACGGCATCAAGCCGGACGACACCGTCACGACCCGGTTCCTGGCCGACAACGAGGCCGCGCTCGCCGCCACCCCCACCGCCGCGGAACTCGATGCCGCCGACTACGACGCCGTCTACTTCGCCGGTGGCCACGGCACGATGTGGGACTTCCCCGACGCGACCGCGCTGGCCCGGCTGGCCGCGGCCGTCTACGAGAGCGGTGGGGTCGTCGCCGCCGTCTGCCACGGCCCGGCCGCCCTGGTGAACCTCACCCTCACGGACGGCTCTCATCTGGTCGCCGGAAAGCAGGTCTCGTCGTTCACCAACGAGGAGGAGGCCGCGGTGGGACTGTCCGACGTCGTGCCCTTCGCCCTGGAGACGGCCCTGACCGAACGCGGCGCGAAGTTCACCAAGGCCGCGAACTTCACCGAGCACGCGGTGGCCGACACCCGTCTCGTGACGGGTCAGAACCCGGCTTCGGCCGCAAAGGTCGCCGAACTGGCAATTCTTCAGAACGCCAACTAAGTTGAAAAGGAAACGGGTCGACTATCGGCGGGGCGGATTCCACGCGCCCCGCTGATACGATTTGGCAACTTTACAAGGGCTTGAAACCGACTTGAACACCCCCGCCATGTCGAACGGTATCGTTCGAAGGGATGCTCGGGGGGTCGCATAGCGCGGAACGCCCCGACCTCCGCCGGTTGGGGGGCCGGTACGACTATGCAGCTGGGATGGCTACAGACCTTCATCACCGTCTGCCACACAGGCTCGTTCACCAAGGCCGCCCGGCAACTCGGCCTCACACAGCCGGCGGTCACTCAGCAGATCCGCAGTCTCGAGAGCGAACTGGGCAAGCCGCTGTTCCACCGCACGCCGCAAGGCGCGACACCCACGGCGGAGGGAAAGGCGCTGGCCTACGAGATCGAGGCGTCCATGGCCGAGATCAACGCAGCCGTTTCCCGCCACTTCGCGGACACCACGGAGAACCGTCCCATCCGCATGGGCGGGCCGGCGGAGTTGGTGACCGCCAGGGTCATGGCGTCCATCAGCCAGCTCATCGCCGCCGGCCTCGACGTCCGCATCAGCCTCGGCGAGGCGTCGAACCTCCTGGAGGACCTTCGCAGCGGGCATCTGGACATCGTGGTGTCCACGATCCAGCCCCAGGGCCGCGGGGTGGACTTCACTCCTCTGACGGACGAGGAGTTCGCCCTGCTCGCCTCGCCCCGCATCGCCGCGGGCATCCCGGCGGACGCCCTGGACTGCGAGAAGCTGAAGGTCCTGACGAAACTCCCGATGATCGCGTACGCGGAGACGCTGCCGATCATCCGCCGTTACTGGCGCACGGTCTTCGACGCCCCGCCACCGAGCCCGCCGGCGGTGGTCGTCCCCGACCTGCGTGCCGTGATCGCGGCCGTCACCTCGTCGGCGGGCATCTCGGTCCTGCCGACATATCTGTGCACTGCGGAACTGGCCTCGGGGGCGCTGGTCCCCCTGATGGAGCCGGAGATCCCTCCCATCAACACCCTCTACCTGGCCACGCGCTCCGGCACCCTCTCCGAACCCCGGCTCGCGCGACTCCACGAGCACCTGGTTCGCGACGCCCGGGGGTGGACGTGAGGGGGCGCTGGGAGAGCGGGACCAGGTGAAGGCAGGGGCCGATCCCGACGGTGGTCAGCGCGCGAACGCCTTGTGGAGACGTTCCGTCGCGTCCGCCAGCACCTCGACGCGTTTGCAGAACGCGAACCGGACGTAGGGCGCCCCCGCCTCCTTGTGGTCGTAGAAGACCGCGTTCGGGATGGCGACCACACCCGCCCGTTCGGGGAGGGCGCGGCAGAAGGCGAAGCCGTCGCTCTCGCCGAGGGGGCGGATGTCGGTGGTGACGAAGTATGTGCCCGCCGGCCGGAAGACCGTGAAGCCGGCGTCGGCGAGACCGGCGCCGAGCAGGTCCCGCTTGGCGCGCAGATCGTCGCGGAAGGCCGTGAAGTAGGCGTCCGGCAGGCGCAGGGCCTCGGCGGCGGCGTACTGGAACGGCCCGGACGCCACGTAGGTCAGGAACTGCTTGGCCGACCGCACCGCCGTCACCAGCCCCGGCGCCGCCGTCACCCAGCCGACCTTCCACCCTGTGAACGAGAACGTCTTCCCGGCCGACCCGATGGTCACCGTCCGCTCGCGCATCCCGGGGAAGGTCGCCAGCGGTACGTGCTCCGCCTCGTCGAACACCAGGTGCTCGTACACCTCGTCGGTGACCACCAGCAGATCGCGCTCGACGGCCAGCTCGGCGATCGCCCGCAGCTCCTCGCGGGTGAGCACGGTCCCGGTCGGGTTGTGCGGGGTGTTGATCAGCAGCAGCCGGGTCCGGTCCGTGACGGCGTCGCGCAGCTCGTCCAGGTCCAGCCGGAAGCCGCCCTCGGACGGGCGCAGCGTGACCGGTACGCGCCGGCCGCCCGCCATCGCGATGCAGGCGGCGTACGAGTCGTAGTACGGCTCCAGGGCGACCACCTCGTCGCCTGGTTCCAGCAGCGCCAGCAGTGCCGCGGCGATCGCCTCGGTCGCGCCTGCGGTGACCAGGACCTCCGTGTCCGGGTCGTACGCGAGCCCGTAGCGCCGCTCCTGGTGGGCGGCGATCGCGGCGCGCAGCTCGGGGACGCCGGGCCCCGGCGGGTACTGGTTGCCGCGCCCGTCGCGCAGCGCCCGTACGGCCGCCTCCCGCACCTCCTCGGGGCCGTCGGTGTCGGGGAAGCCCTGGCCGAGGTTGATGGACCCGGTGGTCACGGCGAGGGCCGACATCTCGGCGAAGATCGTCGTCCCGAACTCGGTGAGGCGGCGGTTGAGGAAGGGGCGCGCGCTGGAGGTCATGGCCGTCATCCTGCGCCCAAGCCGTGGAGTTCCTCAACTCGCCTTCATGGATGAGCACCGGGGTCTTCCGCGCCGCCGAGGGACGCGCAGGCGGCCCATGGGACTGCTGCGGATGAGTGACGAGAAGTACGGCTCCAGGAGGATGTCCACGATGTGACCAATTGATTCCTCTTACCTTCTTCTGAGATTCCGAAGTGCCGCGCAGCAGGCCGTCGCCTGCGTCCGCCACCCATGGAGGTCATCGAATGAACTTTCGTCCCTGGGTCGCAGCGCCGCTGGCGGGCGTGGTCATCGCCCTCGTGGCTCCGCCGGCCGGCGTAGCTGCGCAGACGTCTGCACGGCACGCGTCCGGCCCCCTGTGGCTCCGTCAAGGTGACCATGACCACGGTCGCCGCAATCCCTGGCGCCACTGCTACAGCCGGCGCCGTGTGGTGCTCATCGACAAGGGACTGAGGGCGATTCTGAGGAATGGCCGACGCGGGCCCGAGGCTCTCGTCCTGCAAGGAAGCTCGGCGTCCTCGTCCTGGTCGCCGACGGCACCGTGGGACACGTTCTCCGTCTCGACGTATTTGGACGTGAACTATCCCACCCAGACCACCGCCCAGTACGAGTTCGCGATCAAGGGCTTCTTCAGGGTGCACCCGGTCTTCGTGGTGAAGGCCTTCGACCGTCATGAGCGGGCCTTTCCCTTTCCGGCCGCACACTGCGTCAACGGCGAGGACGCCGGTGACCGCGGTGACCACGGTGGCCACGGTGACCACGGTCGTCCGCATGGTGGTACAGGTGCCGAGGGAAGCGGCTCGTCCGGCTCCCCGGTCCCCCAGAAGGGGGACCACCGTCGAAACGGCGGGGGTGAGCAGGGGACTCGCGTCCCCACGGGCGCCGTTCCCCCGGTTCCCGTTTCACGTGACACTGCGGCTGCCGCCTGTGGCGTCGGCCCTCTGAGCGCGAAGCACATCTTGATCGCGGCCGTCGGTCTGCTGATGGTTCTGGGAATGCTGGCTACGGCCTGGCTTCGCCGACGTCGTTCCGCCGCGTGACACTCGCCCGGAAGAGCCTCGGCGGCGCCTGGCGGTTCGAACGCCACCTGCGGGTGCGCGCCGCCGCTCTACTGGTCGTCGAACGTCTCGGCGTCCTGGTCGGCGGGACCGCTGCTCCCGGCGGAGGCCGAGGTGCCTGAGGGGCTGGGCGTGCCGGAGGGGCTGCGCGTGCCGGAGGGGCTCGGGCTGCCCGAGGAACCGGGTGTGTCCGAGGGGCTCGGGCGGGGGTCGTGGGGGCAGATCCGATATGGACTCTTGATGCCGAAGCTCAGGCCCCACTCCCGGTCACAGCCGCCCCAGTATGTCCCCACCCAGCCGCAGTAGGGGCCTCCATAGCTGTAACAGGGCGGTGCCGATGCCTGCGGGCCCGTGTTCGGGAAGGGCGGCTGGGGTGAGTCGCCTTCGCTCCACGAGATGCCGGAGGCGGCGACCACGCGGACCTGCGTGGCGTCGGAACTCCGGGGCATCCAGCCCGTGGCGGGGAGGAGCAGGCCGATGGCTGAGGCGGAAGCCGCCACCGTTGCAGCAGCGAGACCGCAGCGGATCAGGCGCATGACTGTTCCTCCCGGCTTGATGGTCTGTGGCAGGTCTGGGACGACCTCTGTGCACGGGCGCCGCCGCTGTGAGCACTGGAGTCGAACGTATGGTTTTCAGATCGCGCTCGCGGTCAGCGAACCGCCAGTCAGGTGGCCTCGCTCCGGTTTTTCACTCGAAGAGTCTCGCCTTCGCGCGCATCCCTGAGGGACCCTCAGAACTTGCTCAACTCTGCTTTGGCCGGTCACCGCCGCGGGCATCCCCCGACCACTCAGGAAGACAGAGGCGCCCACGGGGGGCCGCTTCGGGGGATTCGAAAGGGGGACGGCGCCATGGTCACCGGCATTTTTCTGGCGATCGTCTGCGTCGTTGTGGTGGCGCTGCTCGTGTCGGCACAGCGTCGTTCGAAGAAGGGGGCGGTGCGGTCGGGGGGCCGCTCCGGGGCGCGGGCGCGGACGGGCCGGGGGCACGACGGCAGCTACGGCGGCAGCGGGGACACCGGGGCCGGCAGCTGGTGGGTGGCCGGCGCCGACGGCGGTTCGTCGAGCGGGCACCACTCGGGCGGGCACCACTCGGGCGGGCACCACTCGTGCGGCGGGGGCCACTCCAGCGGGGGCCACTCCAGCGGGGGCCACTCCTGCGGCGGGCACTCGTCGTGCGGGTCCTCATGCGGCGGGGGCGGATGCGGCGGAGGCAACTGACACGGGGCAGTCGAGCTCCGGACGCATCCGGGCCGCGGCACGGGGTGGCCGCCGGGATCGGTCCCGACGGCCACCCCGTCCGTCCGTGCGCTCATGCGTCAGCGCCTGGCCGGTGGCTCCCTCTCCAGGGGGAGCGCAGGGGCGCACGCTGACGGCGCTGTGTGTGAGACGTGCGCTCATTGGCGCGTCGTGGAGGGGCGCACGGCTCACCACACAACACTCCAGGCGCACGCGGTAGTTGAACAGTTGAGCTGATGGGCCCTCGTGGGATGGAAACCCTACGAACTTGGGTAAAAATGCTTTGCCGGAACGACAGTTCATGATTCCCTCTCAACACACCAACGCAGCCCGCGGACGCCCTTCGGACACCTGTCCGGCAGGAGTCCCTCCCCACCGGGCCGACCGGAAGCATTACCCGACTGGCTGAGCCGGCCTTGTCCCCGGCGCCACGACCGGGGTGCTCCGGATCCCCACTTCTCACTTTGCGTGCTAGCGGAGCCGATCCATGCTCACGACCCTGAACACCTCCTACACCGACACGCGCGCGGCCGATCTGGCCTGGACCCTGGGCCGCGAGCCGCTGCCCGCGCTCGCCACCCTCGACCTCGAACTCGCCGGCGCGCAGTTGCAGCTGCGACTCCTCGGCGCGTCCCACCAGGTGCTCCTGGAGGAGGAACGGGGCATCTGCTCGGAGACGGTGGCGTGCATCGCGGGCTCCAGCACCCCGCTGCCCCTGGGTGTCGCCAAGCGGGTCGGCGACTGGGAGTACGAGTTCGCGGCCCGCGTCGAGGTGCTGTCTCCCGGCTCCTTCGCCGGTCGCGCCCAGGAACTGCTGGCCCTGGTCTCCGACCACCCCAACGGCCTGGCCGGCGTCTTCCCCGGCAGCCCGCACGCGTTCACCGCGATGCTGGCCCAGCGCCACGAGGGCCAGGTCCACTGGCGCACCTGGCACGCCTACCCGCAGGACGGCCAGTTGGTGGCCACCCGGACCCGGGTCGGGGTGAGGCAGCGTACGAAACGACGGGACGACGCCGGTCAGGCGTCGGTCCTGTCGGGCAGGTGAGGACGATCGGCGCCCGTTCAGCCATGGCCGCGCACCGTCATCGCGTCCGGTATGTGCGGACGAGCCGGTTCCGGCCGAAGCGACGCTCCGGGGGCGGCAGCCCCCACGTGGCCGCACCACCCTCCGGTGTCGAACGACCCGGCACCACACGTGTGGGTGACAAGGCTGAGCGCAAGCGTGACGTAGCGTTCCGGACGTGATCGAACCGCACGCGCCCGCACCACCCGGCGCTGCCGCCTCCTGGGGCGACGGCCGGAGCCAGGCGCGGCTGCCCGTGGGCCCGGGCACCGGGCGGTTCCTGGTCCTCGCCGGAGTGTTCGTCTGCGCGGCCTGTGGACTCGTGTACGAACTCGAACTCGTCGCGCTGGCTTCGTACTTGATCGGCGACTCGGTCACCCAGGCCTCGGTCGTGCTGTCGGTGATGGTGTTCGCGATGGGCGTCGGCTCGCTCGCCGCCAAGCGGCTCCGCTGCCGCGCCGCGGCCGGGTTCGGCGCGGTGGAGGCGGCGCTCGCACTCGTCGGCGGCCTGAGCGCGATGGCCCTGTACGCGGCCTTCGCCTGGACCGGCGACTGGGGCGGCGCCTGGTCCGGCGGACCGCGCTGCCTGCTGGTCGCGTTCTCCCTGGCGATCGGGCTGCTCACCGGCGCAGAGGTGCCGCTGCTGATGGAGCTGATCCAGCGCATCCGCCGACAGGACGCGGGCGGCGCGGTCGCCGACCTGTTCGCGGCCGACTACGTGGGCGCGCTCATCGGCGGCCTCGCCTTTCCCTTCCTGCTGCTGCCGCAGCTCGGCCAGCTGACGGGTGCCCTGGTCACCGGCGCGGTCAACGCGGCCGCGGGCGGCGCCCTGGTGCTCGGTCTGTTCCGGCGCGACCTGTCCCGGCGCGGGCGCCGGCTGCTGCTGGTCGCCAACCTCCTCGTCCTCGGCGTGCTCGCCGCGGCGGCCGTTCTCGTCGACGACTTCGAACGGGCCGCGCGCCAGGCGGTGTACGGCGATCACGTACGGGTCGCGCTGCGCACCGGCGGCCAGGAGGTGGTGCTGACCGGCGGCACCCACGGCCGTCCCCTCGACCTGTTCCTCGACGGCAGGCTCCGGGTCGACGGCCGAGACGAACTCCTCTACCACCAGGCGCTGGTGCACCCCGCGATGAGCGGCGGCCCGCACACGCGCGTGCTCGTCCTCGGCGGCGGCGACGGGCTCGCGGCACGCGAGGTGCTGCGGCATCCGGGGGTGCGGCGGGTCGACGTGATCGACCCGGACGCGGCGCTGTTCGGGCTCGCCCGCCGGGACGCGGCCCTGTCCGCGCTGAACGGCCACGCCTTCGCGGACCCGCGCGTCCACATCCATGCGGACGACACGTTCCGCTGGCTGAGGCGGACCCGGGGGGCGTACGACGTGGTGATCGCCGACCTGCCCGGCCCCGGCGGCACGGCGAGCACGAAGCTGTACTCGCAGGAGTTCTACGGCCTGACCCGGCGCGTGCTCGCGCCGGGCGGGCGGCTGGTGGTGCACGCGGGGCCGGTGACCACCCGGCCGCGTGCGTTCTGGACGGTGGAGGCGACGGTGCGGGCGGTGGGGCTCGGGACCACCCCGTACCGTGTCGACGGCCGCGCCACGGGCCGTCCGGCCGGGGCCGCCGGGGCGCCGCGCGACTGGGGGTTCGTGCTCGCCGCCCGCACCCCGCCCACGCTGACCCTGGACCCGCGCACACCGTGCCTGCGCACGCTGACCCGGGCGGCCCTGCGGGCGGACGCGCGGGCGGCGGCGCGCACCCGGGTACCGGGGCTGCTCCCGTCGACGCTGGTGCGTCCGGGATACCAGGAATGAGCCTCCCGGCCCCCACGGACGTGCGAATCCCGTCCCGCACGGGTGAGGTTCGGGCGCTGCTGGGTAGTCTCGTCAGACATGGAGCATGAGGTGTTCGTCCCGGTTCCCGCCGAGCGGCTGAGCGAGGCGCTGGCCGACCCGGCCCGGGTGGCCCGCGCGATCCCCGGGCTCCAGCAGGACGCGGGCACGGAGCCCGTCGCCGGCCGCCTGAGGGTGCGCGCCGGCGGCCACACGATCACCTACCGCGGCGCCCTGCGGATCGAGGGGCGGGACGACGGCTCGTTCACGGTGGAGGGCGAGGGCACCGAGGCCCGCGGCACGGGCACGGCGAAACTGTCCCTGTCCCTGCGTCTGACCCCGGCCGAGGACGGCACCACGGTCACGTTCACGGGAACGGCCACGGCCGACGGCCGGATCACGGACCTTCCGGCCGAGACGGTGGCGTCGGCGGCGACGCGCCTGCTGGGACGGTTCGCGGAGAAGCTGGGGGAGGTGGCGCAGGAAAGCCCTCGGGAGGTGGCCGAAGGGCCGTCACAGGAGCCGAGTCCCGAGGAGCAACCCGCCTCCGCCGGCGACACCGAGGTCCCCGCGTCGTCCCTCGAGCCCCTCGCCGGGGAGGACGAACCCGGTCTCCCACCCGATGCCTTCGCCGGGGAGGGGGAACCCGGTCTCGCGCCCGACACCTTCGACGAGGAACCGCCCGCCGAGGCGGCGCACGCCCGTCGCACGATGATCGGGCGCAGCGCCGAGGAGGTCGACCACGCGCCCCCGCGCGGCCGGTACGCGCCCGTCCCGGCCCCGGAAGCCGCGGCGGCCACCGCCACCCTCCGCTGGGCGGCCCCGGCGGCGGCCCTGCTCGTGGCATCGGCGATCGTGGCGGGCCGGCTGCTGCGTCGCCGGCGCTGACGTACGCGCACCGGCGTCCCCACCCGCCCCGTTGATCCGCCCAGTAGGGTCGGGCACGTGAGCAACGACGAGATCACGTTGGCCGCGGGAGACGCGGAAGTCGTGCTGGCGCCGGGGAACGGCGGGCGCGTGAGGAGCCTGCGTATCGGCGGGACCGAACTGCTGCGGCAGGGCGAACGGTTCGGCTGCTTCCCGATGGCCCCCTGGTGCGGTCGTATCCGGGACGGCAGGTTCCGCAACGGCGGCACCCTCCAGCAGATGCCCCTCAACGCCCCGCCGCACGCCATCCACGGCACGGTCCGCGACGGCGTCTGGCGCGTCGCCCGCGCCGAGCCCACCGAGGCCGTCCTCACCTACGACCTGGTCGCCCCCTGGCCCTACGCCGGGCGCGTCACCCAGCTGGCCGCGCTCACCGAGGACGCCCTCACGCTGACCATGTCCGTGGAGACGTACGACGACTCCTTCCCGGCCCAGATCGGCTGGCATCCCTGGTTCCACCGCAGCCTGGGAGGCGAGGACGTCCGCATCGACTTCGCCCCCGCCTGGCAGGAGGAGCGCGGCGACGACCACCTGCCCACCGGCAACCGCGTCGACCCCAAGCCCGGTCCCTGGGACGACTGCTTCGGCATGCCCGGCGGCGTCGACGTCACCCTCACCTGGCCCGGTCAGCTGGAGCTGAAGGTCACCAGCCGTGAGGAGTGGGTCGTGGTCTACGACGAGCAGAGCGAGGCGGTGTGCGTGGAACCGCAGACCGGCCCCCCGGACGGCCTCAACACCCTTCCGCGTCTGGTCACACCCATCGAGCCGCTGGAGGCCACCACCACGTGGACCTGGCGACGGCTCTGAGGGCCCTGAACAGCGGGGCTCTAAGCTGGCTGCCATGAGCGACGTTCGCGGCGAGCTGCTGCAGCAGATCAAGGACAAGGCCGTGGTGCACGGCAAGGTGACCCTGTCGTCGGGCAAGGAAGCCGACTACTACATCGACCTCCGCCGCATCACCCTCGACGGCGTGGCCGCCCCGCTGGTGGGTCAGGTCATGCTCGACCTGACCGCCGACCTGGACTACGAGGCGGTCGGCGGCCTGACCCTGGGTGCCGACCCGGTGGCGACCGCGATGCTGCACGCCTCCGCCGCCCGGGGCACGACGCTCGACGCCTTCGTCGTCCGCAAGGCGGGCAAGGCGCACGGCCTGCAGCGCCGTATCGAGGGCGCGGAGGTCGCGGGCCGCCGTGTGCTGGCCGTCGAGGACACCTCCACCACCGGCGGCTCGGTGCTGACCGCCGTGGAGGCGCTGCGGGAGGCCGGCGCCGAGGTCGTCGCGGTCGCGACGATCGTGGACCGGGCGACGGGCGCGGCCGAGGCGATCGCGGAGAAGGCCCAGGTGCCCTACCTGTTCGCCTACTCCAAGGACGACCTGGGTCTGGACTGAGACACGGGGCCATCCACAGGCTGGACGGGGTGTCCGAAGCATCCGGTCACGTCTGGAAAGATGGGGCCGACGATGACGTCACTCCCTAGGTCAGGGCCGTAAGCACGCAGAACGCAACCCGCACAACAAGGAGCGGACAGATGCCCATCGCAACCCCCGAGGTCTACAACGAGATGCTCGACCGGGCGAAGGCAGGCAAGTTCGCCTACCCGGCCATCAACGTGACCTCCTCCCAGACCCTGCACGCGGCCCTGCGCGGTTTCGCGGAGGCGGAGAGCGACGGCATCGTCCAGATCTCGACGGGTGGCGCCGAGTTCCTGGGCGGCCAGTACAGCAAGGACATGGTCACCGGTGCGGTGGCCCTGGCCGAGTTCGCCCACATCGTCGCGGAGAAGTACCCGGTCAACATCGCCCTGCACACGGACCACTGCCCGAAGGACAAGCTCGACGGGTACGTACGTCCGCTGCTCGCGATCTCCGAGGAGCGCGTCAAGGCCGGCCAGAACCCGCTGTTCCAGTCGCACATGTGGGACGGCTCCGCCGAGACCCTGGCCGACAACCTGGCGATCGCCCAGGAACTGCTCGCCCGCACCTCCGCCGCGAAGATCATCCTCGAGGTGGAGATCACCCCGACGGGCGGCGAGGAGGACGGCGTCTCCCACGAGATCAACGACAGCCTGTACACGACGGTCGACGACGCGCTCCGCACGGCGGAGGCGCTGGGCCTCGGCGAGAAGGGCCGCTACCTGCTGGCCGCCTCCTTCGGCAACGTGCACGGCGTGTACAAGCCGGGCAACGTCGTGCTGCGCCCCGAGCTGCTGAAGGAGCTGAACGAGGGCGTGGCCGAGCGGTTCGGCAAGGAGTCGCCGTTCGACTTCGTCTTCCACGGCGGTTCCGGCTCCACGGAGCAGGAGATCCTGACCGCCCTGGAGAACGGCGTGGTCAAGATGAACATCGACACGGACACGCAGTACGCGTTCACGCGTCCGGTCGTCGACCACATGTTCAAGAACTACGACGGCGTCCTGAAGGTCGACGGCGAGGTCGGCTCCAAGAAGACCTACGACCCGCGCACCTGGGGCAAGCTGGCGGAGGCGTCGATGTCGAAGCGAGTGCTGGAGGCCTGCCAGAACCTCCGCTCCACGGGCACGAAGATCAAGTAACAGGGGTGGGCGGGGTGCCCGTCGCTGCGGCACCCCGCCACCGCCCGGCTGCGCAAGCCTCCGGGCACCCCGCCTCCGCGTGCCGCACACCTGGCTCGAGCGCTCCCGGCGCGGGATGATCCCAGCATGGCGGTTACCGCACAGCCGACCCACGCTGTCAGGCTCAGCACCCCGCAGGGGAAGTGGATCCTCCTGACAACGGTGCTCGGCTCCAGCATGGCCCTGCTGGACTCCACCGTCGTCAACGTCGCCCTCCCCCGCATCGGCCACGCCCTCGACGCGAGCCTCGCCGCTCTCCAGTGGACCGTCAACGCGTACATGCTCACGCTCGCCGGTCTCATCCTGCTCGGCGGCGCCCTCGGCGACCGCTACGGCCGCCGCAGGATCTTCGTCCTCGGCGTCCTGTGGTTCGCCGCAGCCTCCCTCCTGTGCGGCCTGGCCCCCACCTCCGAGGTCCTCATCGTCGCCCGCGCCCTCCAGGGTGTCGGCGGTGCCCTGCTCACCCCGGGGTCGCTCGCGCTCATCCAGGCCACCTTCCACCCCGACGACCGTGGCAGGGCGGTCGGCCTGTGGTCCGGCTTCGGCGGCATCGGCGCCGCCGTCGGCCCGTTCCTCGGCGGCTGGCTGGTGGCCGGCCCGGGCTGGCGCTGGGTCTTCCTCCTGAACGTCCCCCTGGCCCTCCTCTGCGCGCCGATCGCCGTACGCCACGTCCCCGAGTCCTCCGCCGGCGGCACCCACAGCCGCCGCTTCGACGCCCTCGGCGCCAGCCTCGGCGCCCTCTCCCTCGCCCTGGTGACGTACGCCCTCATCGAGGCCCACGGCGGCTCGCTCACGGCGGCCCTCACCGCGGTCGCGGGCCTCGCCGCCGGGATCGCCTTCATCCACGTCGAACGGCACCGCCCCGACCCGATGATGCCGCTCGACATCTTCGCCTCCCGCCAGTTCACGGCGGTCAACCTGGTGACCCTCTGCGTCTACGCGGCCTTCGGCGGCTTCTTCTTCCTCACCGCGCTCCAGCTCCAGGTCGTCTCCGGCTACTCGCCCCTGCGGGCCGGCGTCGCCCTGCTGCCCACCACCGTCCTGATGCTCCTGTTCTCGTCCCGCTCCGGCGCCCTCGCCGAACGCATCGGCCCCCGCATCCCGCTCACCGTCGGCCCCCTGCTCTGCGCGGCCGGCATGCTGCTGATGCTGCGCGTCGGCAAGGGCGCCGCGTACGCCGCCGACGTCCTGCCCGCCGTGTTGGTCATGGGCGCCGGCATGGTCACGCTGGTCGCCCCGCTGACCGCCACCGTGCTCGCCTCGGTGGACACCGACCGGGCCGGCCTGGCCAGCGGCATCAACAACGCGGCGGCCCGCGCGGCCGGTCTGATCGCCGTGGCCGCGCTGCCGCTGCTCACGGGGATGGGACCGGAGGCGTACCGGGTTCCGGACGCGTTCGAGGCCGCCTTCCGCCGGGCGATGCCGCTGTGCGCGGGCGTCCTGGTCGCGGGCGCGGTGCTCGCCTTCGCGACCGTACGCCGCCCGGCCCCGGAGTGCCGCCACCCCGAGTGCCGTACGCACTGTTCCATGACCGCGCCACCGCTCGAGCCGCCGCGCGGTTCGGCGGGGTCCGGGGCCGGTCCGGCCTCCTGAGCAGGTGCCGAGGGCGAGCGATCTGCGGGCACGGTCGATGGCGCACACTGATCCCATGACCCTTCACGAGAACCTTCTCGGGGGCCCGCCCCCGACGCACCTCCCCGACGACCCGGAGCCGCGCGAGCTCCTCGCGAGCGGCACGGCGCCCTCCGAGGTCGCCGCCCGGTACCCCGCCTCCTCGCTCGCCTGGGCGCAGCTCGCCGACGACGCGTTCGAGCGGGGCGCGGTCGTCGAGTCGTACGCGTACGCCCGTACGGGCTACCACCGCGGCCTGGACGCCCTGCGCCGCAACGGCTGGAAGGGCCATGGACCCATCCCCTGGGAGCACGAGCCCAACCGCGGGTTCCTGCGCGCCCTGCACGCCCTCGCGCGGGCCGCACACGGCATCGGCGAGCAGGAGGAGTACGAGCGCTGCTCGCAGTTCCTGAAGGACTCCTCGCCGGCGGCGGCCCAGACCCTGGGCTAGTACCCCCGCGCCCCGTGCGTGTCAGGCCCGCCTGTGACCAGGCGGGCCTTGCGGTGTCCGGGGGCATTGCGCAGGATGCCTGTGGGGACCGGGGCCCCCGTGCCGGCATCGGCAGGGGCGGACCGCTACCCGGAGTACATGCAGGAGACAGCGATGTCCCAACAGGCTCACCCGACTCCTCCCTCTCCCGAGGGCTCTGAGCCCGAGACCCCGCATCTCGCCCCCAAAATCGATTGGAGCCAGGGCACGACCCCGTACGAGGACTACGTCCGGGCGGACGTGCTCACCCACCTCCAGCACCCCCTCTCCGACGACCCCGGAGAGATGGTCTTCCTGGTCACGACCCAGGTGATGGAGCTGTGGTTCACCGTCATCGTCCACGAGTGGGAGACCGCGGCGCGCGCCCTGCGCGAGGACCGGGTGCCGGTGGCGATCGACGCGCTGAAGAGGTCCGTACGGGAGCTCCAGGCGCTGAACGCGTCCTGGCGGCCCCTGGCACAGCTGACGCCCGTCCAGTTCAACTCCTACCGCTCCGCCCTCGGCGAGGGCTCCGGCTTCCAGTCGGCGATGTACCGCCGCATGGAGTTCCTGCTCGGCGAGAAGTCCGCGTCCATGCTGGTCCCGCACCGCGGCGCGCCCCGCGTCCACGCCGAACTGGAGAAGGCGCTGCACGAGCCGTGCCTGTACGACGAGGTGCTGCGGCTGCTCGCCCGGCGCGGGCACGCCGTCCCGGACGCGGTGCTGCGACGTGACGTCTCGCAGCGCTACGAGCCCTCGGAGGAGGTCGAGTCGGTCTGGGCGGCCGTCTACGCGGGGGACCCGGACGACGAACTCGCCCGGCTGGGCGAAGCGCTCACCGATGTCGCGGAACTGGTGTGGCGCTGGCGCAACGACCACCTTCTCGCCACCCGGCGCGCGATGGGCGCCAAGCCCGGCACGGGCGGCTCCGCCGGGGTGGCCTGGCTGGAGAAGCGGGCCCAGAAGAACGTGTTCCCCGAGCTGTGGACGGCGCGGTCCCATGTCTGAGCCGTCGGAACTCGCCGTCAGGGCGAAGAAGCTGGACGCGGCCGACGAACTCGCCGCGAAGCGCTCGGAGTTCGTCCTCGACACCGTGTCCGATCATGCGGCTGACGCCGCGGGCGTCTATCTGGACGGCAACTCGCTGGGCGCGCTGCCCGTCGTCGTGCCGGGCCGGATGGAGGACGTCGTCCGCAGGCAGTGGGGATCGCTGCGGATCCGGTCCTGGGACGAGAGCGGCTGGTGGACGGCGCCGGAGCGGATCGGCGAGCGGATCGCCCCGCTGGTCGGGGCCGCGCCCGGGCAGATCGTGGTGGGCGACTCGACCAGCGTGAACGTCTTCAAGGCGCTGGTGGCGGCGGTGCGGATGGCGCGGGAGACGGACGCCGGCCGGGACGAGATCCTGGTCGACGCGACGACGTTCCCGACGGACGGGTACATCGCCGGATCGGCGGCACGGATGACGGGCTGCACGCTGCGTCCTGTGGCCCCGGCGGACGTGCCGGGGGCGCTGTCCGGCCGTACGGCGGCCGTGCTGCTGAACCACGTCGACTACCGCACCGGCAGGCTGCACGACCTGCCCGGGCTGACGGCCGCCGTGCACGCGGCGGGCGCGGTCTCGGTCTGGGACCTGTGCCACAGCGCGGGCGCGCTGCCCGTGGGCCTGGACGAACACGGGGTCGATCTGGCGGTCGGCTGCACCTACAAGTACCTGAACGGCGGCCCCGGCTCGCCCGCGTACCTGTATGTGCGGCGGGAGTTGCAGGACCGCTTCGACTCACCGCTGCCGGGCTGGAACTCGCACGCGGAACCCTTCGGCATGCGGAGCGACTACGAAGCGGCGCCGGGCGCCGTGCGCGGTCGCGTCGGCACCCCCGACATCCTGTCGATGCTCGCCCTGGAGGCGGCGCTGGAGGTGTGGGACGGCGTCTCGATCGACGCGGTCCGCGCCAAGTCGCTGGCCCTGACGGACTTCTTCCTCGAGTGCGTGGCGGCCTACGTCCCGCCGGGCACGGTCGAGTCCCTGACCCCCGCCGCGCACGGGGAACGGGGCAGCCAGATCTCGCTGCGATGTGCGGACGCGGGGGACGTGATGAAGCGGCTGATCGCAGCCCGGGTGGTCGGTGACTTCCGGCCGCCGGACGTGCTGCGGTTCGGGTTCACGCCGCTGTACGTGGGGTTCGGGGACGTGGAACGGGCGGCCCGGGTGCTGGCGGAGGTGGTGGCCTGACGGGCGTTTCACGGGGGGCGGGGCGACCCGCCCCCCGTGCGGGCGCGAACCCCGTGGCCGGGGCCCCGGCCACCGCCCACCGGGGCGGCTCGGCAGAACCGGTTGCTCCTCACCCAGAGTGACAACCCCGTGCTGACGCACGTCATCCGCCTGATACCGTCCCCGCCAGCGGCCGGTACTCTCCGGCCGCCGCGCACGAATCCCGTTCTGCCGCTGAGAGGTTGGAGCATGCCGGACGACGCCGCCCCCCGCGATGCCGCCGAAGAGGCGTCCGCCTTCTCGCACCCGCCGGTGGACCCCGACTCCACCGCCGTCTACGGCGACCACCCCGACCAGGTGATCGACTTCTACGCCCCGCGGCAGACCGAGCCGGCCGGGGCGGCGGGCGCCCCGGGACCCGCCCCCCTGGTCGTCCTCCTGCACGGCGGCGCGTGGCGTGCGCCCTACGACCGCCGGCACATCTCGCCGTTCGCGGACTTCCTGGCCCGCCGGGGCTTCGCCGTCGCGAGCGTCGAGTACCGCCGGGGCGCCCTCATCCCGTCCCAGGCCGACGGCTCCGCGGACGCGGAGTCCGGTGCGGGCGGCGCTACGGGGCCGGTGGCGGGCCGCTGGCCGGACACGTTCGACGACGTGGCGGCCGCGATCGACGCGCTTCCCGGGCTGGTGCGTGAGGCGCTGCCGCAGGCCGATCCGCGTCGCACGGTGATCACCGGGCACTCGGCGGGCGGTCACCTGGCGCTGTGGACCGCGGCCCGGCACGTCCTGCCGCCGGACTGCCCGTGGCGCACGGACCGCCCCGCCCCGCTGCGCGGTGTGGTGGCGCTCGCCCCGATCGCGGACTTCCACGTCGCCGAGAAGCTGGAGGTGTGCGGCGGCGCGGCGGTCCAGCTCCTCGGCGGCAGGGACCGGTTCGAGGAGCGCAGACCGTACGCGGACCCGGCGCTGCTGCTGCCCACCGGTATCGCCACCACCCTGGTCCAGGGCCGGACGGACGTCGTGGTCCCGCAGGCGGTCGCCGAGGCGTACGCGGAGGCGGCGGCGAAGGCCGGCGAGGTGGTCGGCCTCACGCTCCTGGAGGGCGTCGGCCACTTCCCCCTGATCGACCCGGCGGCGGACGCGTGCGCGGTGGTGGCCGAGGAGATCGCACAGCTGGCGTGGTAGCCGGGGCCCCGCCCCCGGGTGGACCCGGTCATACCCGTAATACCTGAGAGCTACCTCCCAAGTGAGCTCCGCGGCATGACGCCGACGACGGGTGACGCTCCGTAGCTTCCTCTCCGTGACTGCCCGATCAGCGCGGCAGCGGAAGGGGAGGACGTCATGGGTTCTCGGGGGAGGCGCCCGGCCGCGGTCGAGCAGGCGGACGGACGGGACGGGACCGGGGGAGGGGAAGAGCGGCGGCGCCTTCGCCGACGGCGCCTCGGCCGCGTCCGTCGCACGCTGCTCGCCGTCCTCGTCACCGTCGCCGTCGTCGTCCCGCTGTCGGCCGCCGCGCGGCCCCGCATCCCGGCCCCGCCGCCGGCCGTGCCCGTCCCGCTCTCGGCGGCCACGCTCACCGGGACGTACCGGGCGAACCGCGCGGATGCCGCCGAGGCGTCCCGCATGGCGGCGGCCCACGGCGACCGGAGCCGGGCGTCGGCGGAGCGGGCCCTGGCCTCCCCCGCCAGCGATCTGCTGGCCTTCGACGGCCGGGGCACGGGCCGGGTGACCGAGGTCTTCGGCGACCTGGCCACCGCACGGCACATGGCGGTCCTGGTGCCGGGCTCCGACACCACGCTGGACACCTACGGCCGCTTCCGCGCCACCGCGCTCGCCCTGCACCGCGACACCGGCCGGGACACGGCGGTGATCGCCTGGCTCGGCTACGACACACCCCGGACGCTGAGCACCGGCGTCCTCACGACGTCCCGCGCCGCGCGCGCCGCCCCGGCCCTGGAACGGTTCGTACGGCAGCTGAGGGCCGCGTTCGGCCCCGCGCCCCACATCTCCCTGCTGTGCCACTCCTACGGCACGGTCGTGTGCGCCCGCGCGGGAGCCGGCGTCGACGCCCAGGACATCGTCCTGGTCGGCAGCCCGGGCACGGGCGTGGACTCCGCCGCCGCCCTGCACACCCGCGCCCGTGTCTGGGCGGCCCGCGGCGCCGACGACTGGATCGCAGACGTGCCGCACCACCGCGTGGACCTGTTCGGCACCACCGTCGGCTTCGGCACGGACCCGGTCTCCCCGGCCTACGGCGCCCGGGTGTTCGCGGCGGGCGACGGCGGCCACAGCGACTACTTCAAGCCGGGCTCGGACTCCCTGGCCAACCTGACCCGGATCGTCCTCGGCGAGACGGCGGAGGTGACCCGTGCGTGACACGACCGTGCGGCAGCGGACCCTGAACGCGATACGCACCGCCGCCCACCGCACCGACCTGGCCACCCCCGCCGAGCGGGACCGCGCGGTCGACGCCCTGCGGGCCCTGGCGATCCTCGGTGTCGTCCTGGGGCACTGGCTGGTGACCGCCCTCGTCGCGGACGGCGGTTCGCTGCGCACCGCGAGCCCGCTGCACTTCATGCCGTGGCTTGCCCCGATCTCCTGGGTGTTCCAGACGCTCGCCGTGTTCTTCCTGGTGGGCGGCCATGTCGCGACGAAGGGCTACGCCTCGGCGCGTGCCCGGGGCGTCACCTACGGGCAGTGGCTGCGCACCCGCCTGACCCGGCTGTTCAAGCCGGTCGCGGCGGTCGTGACGCTGTGGACGGTCGCGGCGTGCGGCCTGCTCGCGACCGGGGCGGACGCCGGCACGGTCCACACCCTGGTGAAGCTCGCCCTGTCGCCCCTGTGGTTCCTGCTGGTGTTCGCGGCCCTGACGGCGGCGACCCCGCTGCTGACGCGCCTCAACCCGCTCTGGCCGCTGGCCGTCGTCCTCCACGTGGACATCGTCCGCTTCGGACTCGGCGGGCCGTCCTGGCTGGGCTGGGTGAACCTGCCGGCGGGCTGGCTCGTGCCGTACACCCTGGGCGCGGCCTGGACCCGGGGCGAGCTGGAGAGCCGCCGCGCGGGCCGGGTGCTGCTGGCGGGCGGCGCGGCGGCGACGGCGGTACTGGTGACGTGGGCGGGTTACCCGGCGTCGATGGTCGGCGTCCCGGGCGAACCGGTCTCCAACCTGAACCCGCCGACCCTGGCCGCCGTCACCTTCGGCCTGGCCCAGTGCGGACTGGCGCTGCTGCTGCGCGAACGGCTGCGCCGCGCGATGCGCGGCCCGCTGGCCTGGACGGCGGTGGCCCTGGTGAACCTCTCCGCGATGACGATCTTCCTGTGGCACCAGACGGCACTGATGGCGACCACCGCGACGGGCCTGCTCGCCGGCCGCCTGCCGGGGCTGCACACCGTCCCCGACAACTTGACGTGGGTGGCGGCCCGCCTGGCCTGGCTGCCGGTCTTCGCATCCGCCCTGACCGTCTGCTGGGCGGCCTTCCGCGCCTGCGAACAGGGCGGCACCCGGCGCCCTTCCCGGGTGGTCCGGTCACACCGCCCCGGGGCCGGCCGCACCTCGGGTCCTAGGGTGGACGCGTGATGCAAGGGGGGAACCGCGTCCGGCGAGGGCTGCGGGTGCTGCGCGAGGACCTGTGGACCGTGCGGGCGGATCCGCTGCCCCCGTCCGTCTGGCTGCGCTGGCTGCCGCACGGAATCGTGTGGCTGACCGCGTTCGGTGTCCTGGTCGGCGCTGTGCCCCAGCTCCACGAGCACGGCCATCTGGCCCTCGGATACGCCTACCTCATCGGGCTCGGCCAGAGCGGGGCGGTGGTGCTGGCCCTGTGGCGGCCGATCCCGGCGTGGTGGCTGTCGACGGGGGCGACGGCACTCGGGGCGGTCGCGGTGCACGGCCCGTTGCTCGCCGGAGAGGCGGACGGCTTCACCTGGCCGTGGACCTCGGCCGGGATCGTCGCCCAGCTGTTCGTGCTGCTGCTGCTCGCCCTGAGGGTCCGCACCCGCGTCGCGGTGGAGGCGCTGGTCCTGACCATGCTGGTCACCTACGTCCTGCAGGGGCTGTGGGGCGCGGCGAACTACCAGTCCACCGGCGTGCTCACGACGGCCCTGTCCGCGGCCGTGGTGGTGCTGGGCGTCGCCCTGCGCGGCCGCCGCGAGGCCCGCGCCGAGCTGGTGCAGCAGACGACGCTCACCGCGGAGGAACGCGCCCGCCGCACCCTCCTGGAGGAGCGCAACCGCATCGCCCGCGAACTGCACGACGTCGTCGCCCACCACATGTCGGTCATCTCCATCCAGGCCCAGGTCGCCCCCCACCTGGTGGAGAACCCCTCCGCCGAGCTGAGGGAGAACCTGGACGGCATCCGCAAGAACGCGCTGGAGGCCCTGACCGAACTGCGCCGCGTCCTCGGCGTCCTGCGCTCGGAGAACCCTGCCGACCCCTACGGCCTGGGGAGCGGCAGCGGTACCGGCGCCGCCCCCGACTCCCCGCAGCCCACCCTCGACCGGCTCGACGCCCTGGTGGAGAACACCCGCGCGGCCGGCATGGAGGTGCGGACGGAGATCGTCGGCGAGGTGCGCCCGCTGTCACCCGGTGTGGAGCTGTCCGCGTACCGGATCGTCCAGGAGGCCCTCAGCAACGCGCTGCGGCACGCCCCCGGCTCCACCGTCGGCGTCGAACTCACCTACGTGCCGCGGGGTCTTCAGCTGCACATCGCCAACTCCCGGCCCACCCGCCCGGCTCCGCCGTCACACGGTGCGGGCCACGGACTGCTCGGCATGCGGGAGCGGGCCGTGATGCTCGGTGGGACCCTCTTCGCGACCGGGACGGCCGGCGGCGGCTTCGCGGTGTCGTGCTTTCTGCCCAGCCCCGAGGACGCCCCGACCGACGGCGATCCCGCCGACCCGACAGGAGAAGAGAACCGATGACGAGCAGCATCATCCGCGTACTGATCGCCGACGACCAGATGATGGTCCGGCAGGGCTTCACGGTGCTGCTCAACGCCAAGCCCGACATCGAGGTCGTCGGCCAGGCCGTCGACGGCAGGGACGCGATCGCCAAGGTCGCCGAACTCGCCCCGGACGTCGTCCTGATGGACATCCGCATGCCCGAGCTGGGCGGTATCGAGGCGACCCGTCGCATCACCGAGGCCACCCCGCACCCCAAGGTCCTGGTCCTGACCACCTTCGACCTCGACGAGTACGTCTACGACGCCCTGCGCGCCGGCGCCTCCGGCTTCCTGCTCAAGGACGCCTCCGCCGACCAGCTCGCCGAGGCGGTACGGGTGGTGGCGGCGGGCGACGCGCTTCTCGCGCCCGGCATCACCCGGCGCCTGATCGCCGAGTTCTCCCGTATGCACAGCACGCCCCGGGCGCCGTTGAAGGAGCGCGTCGGCGACCTCACCGAGCGGGAGACGGAGGTCCTCGCCCTCATCGCCCAGGGCCTGTCGAACGCGGAGATCGCCGAGCGCCTCGTGGTCGCCGAGCAGACCGTGAAGACCCATGTGGGCCGCATCCTGGTGAAGCTCGGCCTGCGCGACCGCACCCAGGCGGCCGTCTTCGCCTACGAGTCGGGGCTGGTGCGGCCGTCGGGCTACTGATGTGCGGCCGCGCGGACGGGAGGTACCGGGGAGGCAGCCGGAAGCCCCCGGGGAGGCACCCGGGAGCCGCCCCCCACCCCTACCCGTAGTACTTGAGAAGGATTCTGGAGGACCCCCCTCACTGGTGACGACCGCGCCCCCCGACCGGGCCTACCTTTTCCACGTGACCGAGACGACCCAGAGGCAGACGCCACCGGACGGCGCGTACGCCCCGTACACGCCGCGCAGCCCGGAGTACCGGCTGGCCGCGGACGCCCTGCGCAGAATGCGGCAGGACCTGTTCCACGACGCCTTCGCCTACCGCCCGTTGCCCCGCATGAGCGTCGACGGCCCCGTGACCAGGCGGCTGCCGCGGCGCATGCGCGAGTACGCGGCCTGGACCCCGCACGCCGTGGTGGCCGGGGCCGGCCTGGTGGCCATGCTGGTCGCCCAGCGGAACGACGGCGGCGGACTGACGGACCTGCTGAGCGGTCTGTTCGCTCTGATCCCGGTGCTGTTGACGCTGGTGCGCCCGGTCGGAGCCTTCTGGACGTCCTTGGCGGGGACCGCCGGGACCGCGGTCCTGGGCTCCTCCTGGGGTTCCTGGCCGTGGCTGCCCAGCAGTTTCATAGCCCATCTGACGGTGCTGACGGTGGTGGCGATACGCACCCGGCCGCGTACGGCGGCGTGGATGTGGGTGGCCACCGCGGCCTACGCCTTCGTCGCCGAGACCGCTTTCGGGTGGGGCCACTACGACGGCGACGCCCCGGCCATGCTGGTCGTCTCCGCCCTCGCACTGCTCGCGGTCACCGTCCGGCACATACGCCGCGAGGCCGAGCAGGAGGTGACCGCCCAGCAGAGCGAGACCGCGCACGAGCGCTCCCGGCGCACCCTGCTGGAGGAGCGCACGACGATCGCCCGCGAACTGCACGATGTGGTCGCCCACCACATGTCGGTGGTCGCGATCCAGGCGGAGGCCGCGCCCTACCGTGTGGAGAACCCACCGCCGGAGCTGGAGAAGGCATTCGCCACGATCCGGGAGAACGCGGTGGCGGCCCTGACCGAGCTGCGCCGCGTCCTCGGCGTCGTACGGGCGGAGGACTACGAGGCCCCGGACGCGCCCCAGCCCACCCTGGCCGACCTGGACGCCCTGCTGGCGAACGTCCGCGAGGCGGGACTGAGCGTCGACAAGGTGGTCACGGGCGCGGTGCGGGAGCTCCCGCAGGGCGTCGAGCTGTCGGCGTACCGCATCGTCCAGGAGGCCCTCAGCAACACGCTGCGGCACGCGCCGGGCGCCCCGGCACGGGTGGAGATCGGCTATGTGCTCGGCGGGCTGGGCCTGCGCATCCTCAACGGCCCGGCGCCGCAGGTCACGCTCACGAAGTCGACGCACGGCGCGGGGCACGGCCTGACGGGCATGCGCGAGCGGGTCTCGATGCTGGGCGGGGAGATGACGGCGGGGGAGACGGACGACGGAGGCTACGAGGTGACGGTGTTCCTGCCGGTGGCCACCGTGGAGGGCACCGCGTGACCGAGGGCACCATCCGCGTACTGATCGCCGACGACCAGATGATGGTCCGGGAGGGCTTCTCGGTGCTGCTCGGGGCGATGCCGGACATCGAGGTCGTCGGGGAGGCGGTCAACGGGAGGGAGGCGGTCGAGCGGGTCCGGGAACTGGCCCCGGACGTCGTGCTGATGGACATCCGCATGCCGGAGCTGAACGGCATCGAGGCGACCCGGGAGATCGTCGCCGCGGACGGTGCGGCGAAGGTGCTGGTGCTGACCACCTTCGACCTCGACGAGTACGTCTACCAGGCGCTGCGGGCGGGAGCCTCCGGCTTCCTGCTCAAGGACGCGTCGGCCAAGCAGCTCGCCGAGGGGGTGCGCGTGGTGGCGGCCGGCGAGGCGCTGCTGGCGCCCTCGGTCACCCGGCGGCTGATCACGGAGTTCTCCCGCCTGGCGGACCGGCCGGCGCTCCCGCCGGCGGCCCGGGCGGCGTACGGGGACCTGACGGAACGGGAGACGGAGGTGCTGGTCCTCATCGCCCAGGGACTGTCGAACGCGGAGATCGCGGAGCGGCTGGTGGTCGCCGAGTCCACGATCAAGACGCACGTCAGCCGCATCCTGGTGAAACTGGGGCTGCGCGACCGCACCCAGGCGGCGGTGTTCGCGTACGAGGCGAGACTGGTGACCCCGGGATGAGCCGGCCTTCGTGTGAGACCCCCCTGGTCAGCGGGCGTCCGCTCGGTTAGCGTCCGGGCATGGCAGCTCCCTCCGCTCTCGCGTTCGACCCCTGGGACCCGGCGTTCGTGGCCGACCCGTACCCCGCCTACGCCGAGCTGCGTGCGCGGGGCCGCGTGCACTGGTTCGAGCCCACCGGCCAGTGGCTGGTGCCGCACCACGCGGACGTGTCGGCGTTGCTGCGGGACAGGCGGCTGGGCCGGACCTACCAGCACCGGTTCACGCACGAGGAGTTCGGCCGGACCGCGCCGCCGCCCGAGCACGAGCCGTTCCACACGCTCAACGACCACGGCATGCTCGACCTGGAGCCGCCGGACCACACGCGCATCCGGCGCCTGGTGTCGAAGGCGTTCACGCCGCGGACCGTGGAGCAGCTGAAGCCGTATGTGCGGGACCTCGCCGGCGAGCTGGTGGCGCGACTGGTGGAGGCGGGCGGCGGCGACCTGCTGACGGACGTCGCCGAGCCGCTGCCGGTCGCGGTGATCGCCGAGATGCTGGGCATCCCCGAGGCGGACCGCGGGCAGCTGCGCCCCTGGTCGGCGGACATCTGCGGGATGTACGAGCTGGGTCCGTCCGAGGAGACGGCACGCAGGGCGGTGCGGGCGTCGGTGGAGTTCTCGGAGTACCTCCGGGAGCTGATCGCCGAGCGCCGCAAGGAGCCGGGGGAGGACCTGATCTCGGGGCTGATCGCCGCCTACGACGAGGGCGACCGGCTCACCGAGCAGGAGATGATCTCGACCTGTGTGCTGCTGCTGAACGCCGGACACGAGGCCACGGTGAACGCGACCGTGAACGGCTGGTGGGCGCTGTTCCGCCACCCGGACCAGCTGGCGGCCCTGCGCGCGGACCACACGCTCGTCCCCTCGGCGGTGGAGGAGCTGATGCGCTACGACACCCCGCTGCAGCTCTTCGAGCGCTGGGTGCTGGACGAGATCGAGATCGACGGAACGGTGATCCCGCGGGGCGCCGAGATCGCCATGCTGTTCGGCTCCGCGAACCACGACCCGGCGGTCTTCACGGACCCCGAGCGGCTGGACCTGACCCGCCGGGACAACCCGCACATCTCCTTCAGCGCGGGCATCCACTACTGCATCGGCGCACCTCTGGCGCGTATCGAGCTGGCGGCGTCCATGACGGCGCTGCTGGAGAGGGCCCCGACGCTGCGGCCGGCGGCGGAGCCGAAGCGGAAGCCGAACTTCGTGATCCGGGGCCTGGAGGGGCTGAGCGTGGAGATCGGCTGACCGCCGCGCCCTCACGCTCCGGGAGGGCGGCCCACGGGCAGCGTCA
The DNA here is from genome assembly GCF_002920635.1 of Streptomyces sp. Ru72. Classification (GTDB taxonomy): domain Bacteria; phylum Actinomycetota; class Actinomycetes; order Streptomycetales; family Streptomycetaceae; genus Streptomyces. Next base: position 72,588 of record NZ_PQSR01000005.1, read on the forward strand.
GCGCCCAGGCCCCCTCCCGCACCACCCACGTCCGCGTCCGCACCGGCCCCGACACCACCGCATCGGCGCGATAGCGGAAATCGGCTCCCGACACCGTCACTCTGCGCCCCACCGCCAGCAGCGGCGACGCCTCCGCGCCCACCGAGACCGGCCGCACCTCCACCTCGGCCACCCCCGGATCCCCCGGCGTCACGGACACGCCCTCCACCGGCTGATCCAGGTCGACCAGCGTCTCCCCGTCGACCTCCACCCGCAGCCGGGACGGCCCGGGCGCCGCCGGGCGGGGCGGCGGCACCCGCGTCGGACGGGCCGCGAGCGTCCGCACCAGCGACTGACACGTCCGCAGCCACGGATGCCCCGAGCCCGGCGCCGCGGCCGGCATCGGTTCGGTCCCGGCCCCCTCACGTGCCGGAACCGGAGGAATCCGCAGATCGCCCAGCACCACCCCGTCACTGTCGTCCACCAGCAGGTCCAGCCGCCGCTCCACCCCCTCAAGGACGGCCCTGGCCGCCGCCACAGCCCCCGCCGGCACCCCCAGCGACCGCGCCAGCGACTGGGCGGCGCCCACCGGCACCAGTGACAGGGCCGTCGTGCCCAGCTCACGGCGCCGGTGCAGGAACGTCACCGCCCGCAGCAACGCCCGGTCGTCGCCCACCACCACCGGCCGCCGCGACCCCCGGCGATCCAGCGCCCGGGCGAATTCCTCCGGCCCCTGCGGGAGACACACCTTGGTGGCCGCACCCGCGCTGAGCACGTCTTTCGCGATCCGTACCGACTCACCGTCGCTGTGACGGGCGACCGGGTCGATGACCACAAGGAGCTGGTCGGAAGTCGCCACCTCGGTCCTGCCTCACTTCCTCGGGTAGCATCTCTGTGCAAGAGCCCCTTGCGCTATTGCGTCAGGGGCTTCGTCTATTCCGGGGCATCCGGTCCGACGGTTTGCGGCCAACGACGGTCGCGGTGCACGCGGCGGTGGACCCTCCGCGTACGCCCCCGACCCTGGACATGCCCCGCCCGGAAGGGGTGTACGCGCGTGCCCGCACTTGTGCTGCTCGGTGCTCAGTGGGGTGACGAAGGCAAGGGAAAGGCCACCGACCTGCTCGGTGGTTCGGTGGACTATGTAGTGCGCTACCAGGGCGGCAACAACGCCGGCCACACGGTGGTCGTGGGTGACCAGAAGTATGCGCTCCACCTCCTCCCTTCCGGAATCCTGTCGCCCGGATGTACGCCCGTCATCGGCAACGGCGTCGTCGTCGACCCGTCGGTCCTGCTCTCCGAGCTGAGCGGTCTGAACGAGCGCGGTGTCGACACCTCCAAGTTGCTGATCAGCGGCAACGCCCACATCATCACGCCGTACAACGTCACCGTCGACAAGGTCACGGAGCGCTTCCTCGGAAAGCGCAAGATCGGCACGACCGGCCGCGGTATCGGCCCGACCTACGCCGACAAGATCAACCGCGTCGGCATCCGGGTCCAGGACCTGTACGACGAGTCGATCCTGACCCAGAAGGTCGAGGCGGCCCTCGACGTCAAGAACCAGATCCTCACCAAGCTGTACAACCGGCGCGCGATCGCCGTCGACCAGGTGGTCGAGGAGCTGCTGGGCTACGCCGAGAAGATCGAGCCGTACGTCGCCGACACGGTCCTGATCCTCAACCAGGCCCTGGAGGAGAACAAGGTCGTCCTGTTCGAGGGCGGCCAGGGCACGCTCCTGGACATCGACCACGGCACGTACCCCTTCGTGACCTCGTCGAACCCGACCGCGGGCGGTGCCTGCACCGGTGCCGGCGTCGGCCCCACGAAGATCAGCCGCGTCATCGGCATCCTCAAGGCCTACACGACCCGCGTCGGCTCGGGCCCCTTCCCGACCGAGCTGTTCGACGAGGACGGCGAGGCGCTGCGCCGCATCGGCGGCGAGCGGGGCGTGACGACGGGCCGCGACCGCCGCTGCGGCTGGTTCGACGCGGTGATCGCCCGCTACGCGACCCGGGTCAACGGCCTGACCGACTTCTTCCTCACCAAGCTCGACGTGCTCACCGGCTGGGAGCAGATCCCGGTCTGCGTCGCGTACGAGATCGACGGCAAGCGGGTCGAGGAGCTCCCGTACTCCCAGACGGACTTCCACCACGCGAAGCCGGTCTACGAGATGCTGCCCGGCTGGCAGGAGGACATCACGAAGGCCAAGACCTTCGCGGACCTCCCGAAGAACGCCCAGAACTACGTCAAGGCGCTGGAGGAGATGTCCGGCGCCCCGATCTCCGCGATCGGCGTCGGCCCGGGCCGCGACGAGACCATCGAGATCAACTCGTTCCTGTAAGTCCCTTATATCCTCGTCCAGTTGGGCCGGTCATGGACATCCTTGACCGGCCCATGGGCTGCTCCTGGTTCCGTGCGGAGGTAGGGACCGGAACTATCTACGCGGGTAGTGCCGTCCCTCTTCGCTCTCCAGTCCCAGGAGCCTTGTATGCCCGTCAGTCCCATGAACCGACGCGAGTTCATGCAGAAGTCGGCCGTCACCTCGGCGGCGGTCGCCGTCGCGGGAGCGGTCGGCAGCGGCACGGCCGCGGCTGCCGACCACGAGCCCGAGAAGACGCCGCGCACCTGGTCCTTCTCCGTCCTCGGCACCACCGACCTGCACAGCCACGTCTTCGACTGGGATTACTACAAGGACGCCGCCTACAGCGACAAGGCCGGCAACTCCGTCGGTGTCGCGCGTGTCGCCACGCTCATCAAGCAGCAGCGCGAGGCCAAGGGCGAGGACCGGGTGCTGCTCGTCGACGCGGGCGACATCATCCAGGGGACCTCGCTGGCGTACTACTTCGCCCGCGTCGATCCGATCACCGGCGAGGACGCGCCCAAGCACCCCATGGCCGTCGCCATGAACGCCATGCGCTACGACGCCGCCGCGCTCGGCAACCACGAGTTCAACTACGGCATCGACGTGCTGCGGAAGTTCGAGAGCCAGTGCCACTTCCCGCTGCTCGGCGCCAACGCCCTCGACGCCAGGACCCTGCGCCCCGCGTTCCGCCCGTACACCGTGAAGCGCATCCGCGTCCCCGGCGCCCCCGACATCAAGGTCGGCATCCTCGGACTCACCAACCCCGGTATCGCGCTGTGGGACAAGGACAACGTCAGCGGGAAGATGGTGTTCCCGGGCCTGGTCGAGCAGGCGAAGAAGTACGTGCCACGGCTGCGGGCGCTGGGCTGTGACGTGGTGTTCCTGACGGACCACTCCGGCCTCGACGGCTCCTCCTCGTACGGAGACGAACTCCCGTACGTGGAGAACGCGTCGAACCTGGTCGCCGAGCAGGTACCGGGCATCGACGCGATCCTGGTCGGCCACACCCACGTCGAGGTCCCCTCCTACACGGTCAAGAACGAGGAGACCGGAGAGGAGGTCCTCCTCTCCGAGCCCTACTGCTGGGGCTACCGCCTGAGCGTCTTCGACTTCGAGCTCGAACTGCACTGCGGCCGGTGGAAGGTGACGAGCAAGACGGCCCGGACCCTCAACCCCAACACGGTCGACGAGGACCCGGAGATCAAGCGGCTCCTTCAGGCCGACCACGAGCTGGTGGTGAAGTACGTCAACACGCCCGTCGGCACCTGCACGGCGGACCTGTCGGCGGCGGAGTCCTGCTGGAAGGACGTCCCCATCATGGACTTCATCCACCAGGTGCAGATGGCGACGGTCGCCTCCGGGCTGTCCTCCGCCGACGCCGCGCTCCCCCTGATCTCCGTAGCCGCGCCCTTCAGCCGTACCGCCGACATCCCCGCGGGCAGCGTGACGATCAAGGACATCGCCGGCCTCTACATCTACGACAACACCCTCTACGGCAAGAAGCTGACCGGCGCCCAGCTCAAGGACTACCTGGAGTACGCGGCGAAGTACTACCACCAGGTCCCGTCCGGCACGAAGGTCGACACCGCGACCCTCACCAACGCCAACAACTTCTGGGACTACATGTACGACACCGCCGCGGGGGTCGACTACGAGATCGACATCGCGCAGCCCGAGGGCTCGCGCATCAAGAACCTCTCCTACAAGGGCGCACCGGTCGCCGACGACCAGGTCTTCGTCGTCGCCGTCAACAACTACCGGGCCAACGGCGGCTCCGGTTACCCGCACATCGCGTCCGCGCCCATCGCCTACAGCTCCACCAACGAGATCCGCCAGCTGATGATCGACTACGTGACGTCCAAGGGCACCCTGAACCCGGCGGACTTCGCGGACGTCAACTGGAAGCTGACGCAGGGCGGGACGCCGGTGTTCTAGGCCCCCGCCTTCTCTCTGGCGGGGCCGTTCACTCGCCCCGCCAGGAACTCCTCCCAGGTCCGGGTGCCCCTCTCCGCGCCGTCGAGGGCCAGGTTGGCCCCGGACCGGTAGGCGCGGCCGGCCTTGCCGGGCATGCGGACCGGGAGCATCGGGCGGTGCTTGCCGCGTGCCGTGAGGTAGGTGCGCAGCAGGTCCGCGAGGTCGTACACCGCCGGTCCGGCCAGGTCGGGGACCAGGCCGGCCGGTTCGCCGAGCGTCAGCTCCACGAGCCGGGCGGCCACCTCGCCCACGTCGACCGGCTGCATCCGCAGCCCGCCGGGGACCGGTATGACCGGCAGCTTGGTCATCTTCTCGGCCATGAGCAGCGCCAGGTCGTGGAACTGGGCGGCCCGCAGGGTCGTCCACGCGATCCCCGCCCCGGCGATCGCCCGCTCCGCCTCCAGCTTGGAACGCAGCCAGGCCAGCGGGACGCGGTCCGCGCCGATGACGGAGATGTACACCAGGTGCCGGACCCCGGCCTCCTGCGCGGCCCGCACCAGGTTCCGGGTCGCCTCGTCGTCGCCCTTGGGGCCGCCCGCGAGGTGCAGGACGGTCTCCGTGCCCGCCACCGCAGCGTCCAGGCCTTCATCCGTCCGCAGGTCGCAGGACACGTACTCGATGCCCTCCGCGGGGTCGTGCGCGTGCCGGCTCAGCACCCGGGCCTCGCGGCCCGCCTTCCGCAACAGCGGGACGACGTGCCGGCCGAGAGTGCCGGTGCCGCCGGTGACCAGAACGGGGGCGGTGGTCGTGTTCATGATGTTCTCCGTAAGCGGTCGATCCGTCATTCAGTGGGTGATCTACTGAGACGACCCGCCGCCCGGAAGGAATGTGACACGGTGCCCGAACTTCCTCTGGCAACCGAGTGGTTCGAGGTGCAGCGTCCCAGGTTGCGGGCGGTCGCCCACCGGATGCTGGGCTCGCTCAGCGAGGCCGACGACGCCCTCCAGGAGGCGTGGCTGCGCGTCGACCGCGCCGATGCGGCCGACGTGGAGAACCCGGCCGCGTGGCTGACGACCGTGGTGGCCCGGGTGTGCCTGAACATGCTGCGCTCGCGCGAGAACCGGCGCGAGGAGCCGCTGGAAGCGGCCCGGGCACCGGTCACGGCTGCGGTCGCCGACCCGGAGGAGGAGGCGCTGCTCGCCGACTCGGTGGGCCTGGCACTGCTGGTCGTCCTCGACACGCTGACCCCCGACGAGCGGCTCGCGTTCGTGCTGCACGACATGTTCGCGGTGCCGTTCGACGAGATCGGCACGATGCTCGAGAAGACCCCGGCCGCGGCCCGGCAGCTCGCGAGCCGCGCCCGCCGCCGGGTCAGGGGCACCCCGGCGCCCGAGGCCGACCTGCCCCGGCAGCGCCGGGTCGTCGACGCCTACCTGGCCGCGACGCGCGGTGGCGACTTCGACGGGTTGCTGGCGCTGCTCCACCCCGACGTGGTGCTGCGCGCCGACCGCGCGGTCGTCCCGACCCCCGAACCCCTCCGCATCGCCGGTGCCCACCCGGTGGCCGAGGGCGCGATGGCGTCCATGGGCCGGGCCCGGTGCACCGCCGCGGTTCTGGGGGACGGCCGCCTCGGCCTCGCGATGCTCGAGGCGGGCCGGCTGCGGCTGGTGCTGACCTTCACCTTCGCCGACGGCCTGATCACGGAGATCGACGTGATCGCGGACCGGGAGCGGCTGCGGGAGGTGGAGGTGGCGGTGCTGGACGAGCCGGTGGTCGGCTGAGCCCGCTCGCGTGCCCTTCATCCGCACCGACAGGCGGATCCGCACAGTCGGGGCAGGCGGGCGGGAGGCCGAGGCAGCAGTGCAGGGCAAGGCTCAGCCTGTGGTCGACGGCCTCGCGCTCGCCGGAGGGATCCCGGTCTTCGGGCGGTGGTGTGAGCGCGTAGGGCAGGGCGGTGGTGAGGACGGCGAGCGTGACCGCGTCCTGCGTGGCACCCCTCGGCAGATGCCCGGTCACGTGCCGGCGCAGCCAGTCGCAGGCCGTCCGGTGCCAGAGGGTGGTCGGGCTCAGTACGGCGGTGTGCATCAGGTCCGGGGCGGTCAGCGCCATGGCTTTGGTGGCGGGGTGCTCGCGCACCAGACGCGCCGCGCGCACCATGACGCGGACGGCGAGACACCGTGGCGGCGGCAGCGGCCCGGGTGCCTCGCGGGCCACCTGCAGCAGACGCCGGAGTTCGGTCAGCGTGGCGTCCCGGATCAGGGCCTGCGGGCCGGCCCAGTTCCGGTAGAGGTAGGAGCGGTTGCAGCGGGCCAGGCGGGCGATGTGCGTCACGCCGACCCGCTGGGGGCCGTACTGGGCCAGCGCGTCCAGGGTCGCGCGGTACACCGTGCCCGTCCCGGGCTGCCAGACGGAGGAGGTCGATCGGCTCACGTCCGGCAGCATGGCGAGGGCGGGGTGGGTACCTGGCCGGAAAAGCGCGACAGATCTGGAGAAAGTGTTGCGGTTTTTCCGGCTATTGGGTGACGGGGGCAGTGGGCGTCCCCATGGTCAGCAGCCGATCGTCCAGGTGTGCGAGGCGCCCTGGTCGTTGGCGGCGGCGTTGTAGCCGACCTCCTGGCCCGGAGCCAGGCAGATCGTCACGTGGCCCAGCCGTTCCCGGGCGGAGTACACCTTGACGTGGTCCTTGACGCCCGGGCCGGAGATGCCGTGGTTCGCCCACGAGGAGTCGTGCCAGGCCATGTCCCCCTCCCACCAGTGGTCGTCACCGCTGTGCTCGATCTTCAGGCCCTGGAAGTTCGCCTCCGTCCACACACAGAAGTTGCCGCTGCCACAGGGCACGGCCTGCGCGGACGCGGAGGTCGCGAGCACGGCCCCCGCGGACAGGGCGGTGGCGGCGAGGAGGGCGGCCAGACGCTTGTTCATGTTGATGGATTTCCTTTCGCGGTGAGGAGAGATGTGGCCTCGGCGAAGGCATGAGCGCGCAGCCGCTGCCATTCGGCGATCTCGGTGCGATGCCGGGAACGGACCTCGGCCAGGGAACGGTGGGTCTTCTCGGCCTCGGGTTCAAGGTTGTTCACGATCACCGACGTACGGAACCACCGGCGCTGGTCGCCGTAGAGCCGCTGCTGGGCCGCCGCGAGGCAGCCGTCGGTATGGGCGCGGACCACGTAGCCCGTGGGCAGGCGGATCGACAGTTCTGCCTCGCCCGACCCGAACAGGGCGTCGGAGACGCGCCGTTGCTCGGCGGACGAGGGCGTCGGCTGCCCCGGACGTGGAGGGGTCAGGCCCTGGCGGGCGAGGCAGCCGCCGGTGAGCTTCTGGGTGGCGGCCTTGATGACGTCGTCGGGGGATGGGCTGGGCGGTGCGTTCCCCGTCGCCGTGCAGGCGGTGAGGAGCAGCCCGGGGGCGAGAAGTGCGGCAACGGTTTTCGCATGCGGACGCATCTGGAGCATCAGCCCGGCCGGCACCCCATCGTGCTGTCACCGACCCCGTCGAACTTCGTCGCCCACTCCCAGTTGTTGGAGTAGTCGTCCGGGTAGATGGCGCGGTACAGGCAGCCGCCGGGCTGGTAGCTGATCGCGTACACGGTCACGGAGGCATGCGAGTCGAAGGAGTACGCGTGCCGCTTCACCCGGGCGTCGGCCTCCCGATACCCGGGCGGCGCGTAGTCCCAGGCACCCCCGGGTCCCATCTGGTTCGGCTCCGGCCAGAAGTACACATGCCCGGGAGGCACGGCGACAGCGTGCGCGGCCGACGCGGCGCCCGGCCCGAGGGCCGCCACCAGGGCAGCGGCGATGACAAGGTGACGCATGGCCGGGGCATGCCCTTGGGCTACCGCCCGTATGCGGCAGGTGTGTCCGGTTCACCCCTTCCGGGGGATCAAGGGGTACGAGCACCCTCGAGGAACGCGCCCCATGCGCCGGGGGAGACCGTGAGGGTGGGGCCGGTGGGGTTCTTCGAGTCGCGGATGTGGATGGCGGCCACGTGCCCGTGGGGTTCCTCATAGGCGACTTCGACGCAATTGCCGCCGCCGCCGTCGCTGTAGCTGGACTTGAACCACCGAAGGGTGCCGTTGCCGGTCATCGTTCTTCTCCTGCCAACCTCTCGATGAGGTCCAGCGAGTCGTCGGGACTCAGGGCCTGTGCGCGGATCTTCGCATAGCGGTGCGCCAGTCGGGACACCAACCGCCTGCGCCGCAAGCGCCCGGCGCCGCCGACGGCCGGACCGGTCACGACCGTCGAGGTCGAGACGCGCACCCCTGGCGCGTCCGCCTACCGGGAGGCGGCGCGCCGGGGCGGCGCACTGGCGTGGGCACTGCTGCGGGGCCAGGCCGCGCCCGCGTAGACGCACAGACTCCCGGCCGCACGCCCGTGCCGCCGAGTCCTTCAAGAGAAACGGGAGTGCTGATGACTGTCACACTCGAACCGCCCTGAGACGGTATACCGACGGTATACTCCGCTCATGGCTGACACCACGATCAAGGTCGACCCCGCTGTCCGAGACCGCCTCCAGGAGTTGGCCCGGGACCGCGGGATGAGTATGCGGGACCTCGTGGCGGAGCTGGCCGGGGCCACGCCCACCAAGGAAGAGCTGCGCAGGCGGTACGAGGAGACAAAGGCGTACGTCGAGGAGCACTTCCTCGGCAGGCCGTACACCGAGGAGGACGAGAAGGCCGGCGAGAAGTTGTGGGCCGACCTGCAGTCCGGGCGCATCGGGGAGGTCCAGTGAGGGAGCAGGACCAGTACCCGCTGCCGCGTGCCGTCATCTTCGACGACACTGCCGCCCTCGCGCTCGGCGCAGGGAACAGCATGGCCTCCCGCCTGGTCGTCGAGGCCGAGAAGGACCCCGCCCTGCGCGTGTACATCCCGGCGCTCAGCCTGGCCGCCGCCGAGCGGGAGCGGGCGGGAGTCGCCGAGCACCTCGGCGCGCTGCCGTCCGTGAACATCGAGGCGCTCGACTTCGTTGCGGCAACCGCCGTGGGCAAGCGTCTGCGGACAGCGGCCGCCTCAGAAGCGGAGGACGACGGCAAGCTGGAGCCGGACTGGAGCGGTGCGCACGTGCTGCACCTCGCCCTGCCCACGGTGGAGTGGCCGCGCGGCCGTCCCGTCCTGACCAGGACGCCCACCCGGTACCGCGGTACAGGCATCCGTACGATCCGGATCGTGGAGAGCTGACGAGGAGCCGGCGGGGGGCACCCGCTCGGGAGCCTCTCCCCGGCCTCAGCTGAACACGATCATCGACCCCTGCGCCAGGCTCCGCGTGGCCGCCGCGTGCAGGCCGAGCCACACATGGCGTTCGCGGGCGAACGGGCTCGGGTCGTACGGGGCCGGAAGCGCGGGTTCCTCCAGGGCCGTGGGGGCGAGCGGAGGGTCCGGGGCGGCCGGGGGGTTCGACGGGTCGATACCGATCGACGGGGCCACGAACTCCAGCTCCCGCAGCAGCGCCTGCGACGACCCCAACGGGCCGCCGCCCGCCAGGAGTTCGTCGTTCGACAAGGGCTGCGGGAAGTCCACCGGGACGTACGCGCCGGCGTGGTCGTAGTGCCACACCAGGTGCGACTGCTGGGCCGTCGACTCGAACATCTCCAGGAGCTGCTCGTAGTCGCCGCCCAGCTCGTCGACCGGGGTCACGGCGAGGCCGCACACCTGGAGCAGATAGGCACGGCGCAGGAAGTGCAGCGCGTCGTAGTCGAACCCCGCGACCGGGGCCACCTCGCCGGTCAGGCCCGGCATGTACTGGTACACCGGCACCGGCGGCAGTCCGGCCTCGCCCAGCACGTTGTCGTAGAGGGCGAGTTCCTCGGCGAACGGGTTGTCGGGGGTGTGGCACAACACGTCGACGAGCGGGACCAGCCACAGGTCACAGGCCAACAGTAAGCTCCTCGGGTTATCGGTGTGGTGCAGGAAGCGTAATGGGCGTGCGGGCGGCCGGTCGCGCTCAGCCGTGCAAGCCGTGCAGGTCCCATACCCACACCCCGCCCACCCACTTACATGGCGGCGGTGAAGCGGGAGTTGGCCTGTCGCGTGCTCAACCAGCGGCCGGCCGCTCCAGCAGTGCGAGGGAGTGCGCGTTGTACGCGGTGACCACGGCGTGCGCGGCGGCCGGGTCGCGGCGGGCCAGGGCGTCGACGAGTTCGGTGTGCCCGGACCACAGCCGGCCCTTCAGATCGGTGACCCGGCGCAGGTGCTGCACCACGCACACCCAGGACTGCACGCGCAGCCGGTGCAGGAAGTCGGCGAGGTAGGGGTTGCCGTACAGGGCGCTCAGCTCGCGCCAGAAGCGCAGGTCGTAGCCGATGAGGACGTTCAGGTCGCCGGCGGTGGCGGCGCGCTCGGCCTCCTCGCCGCGGCGGCGCACCGCGGCGAGGGCGGTGGTGCGGCGCGGGTCGTCCGCGGCGGACCTGCGGTGGCCTGTGCGGGCGCCGTCCTCGATGAGGCGGTGGAAGATGCCGTCGGTGACCAGGCTGCGGGCCTCGATCATGCCTCGGTAGTCGTCCAGGGAGTAGGCACGGACCTCGAAACCCCGGTGCTGGACGGCGTCCAGGAGACCCTGCGCCGACAGGTCGACCAGCGCCTCGCGGACAGGGGTCGCGGAGACGCCGTACTGCTCGGCGATCTCCTTCACCGTGAACTCCTGCCCCGGCTGCAACCGGCCGGCCAGCACCTCGTCGCGGAGCGCGTCCGCGATCTGCTGCCGCAGGGTGCTACGAGTGACGGCGCCATTGCCGGGCATCGTTGTCTGGGTCCCCCTCCGCGTACGGGTGCGTGTTCCTGCCGGAGACACGTCACCTTACGCGGTGGGGGACCCGTGGGCCGCCCGTGCGCGGTGCGGCCGGTCAGACCGTGTACTCGTCGGCCACGGACAGCGCCGCGTCCAGGGCCGCGAGGCCCTCCTTCGCCTCCGCCTCGGTGATGGTGCAGGGCGGGACGACATGGGTGCGGTTCATGTTGATGAAGGGCCACAGACCGTGCGCCTTGGCGGCGGCGGCGAACGCGGCCATGGGGGCGTTCGCCTCACCGGCCGCGTTGTACGGCACCAGCGGTTCGCGGGTCTCACGGTTCCTGACCAGCTCCAGGGCCCAGAACATGCCGACGCCGCGCACCTCGCCCACCGACGGGTGCCGCTCGGCCAGCGCCCGCAGCCCCGGCTCGATGACCTGGGCGCCGACCACGGCGGCGTTCGCGACGACGCCCTCCTCCGCCATCACCTCGATCGTGGCGACCGCGGCGGCGCAGGCCAGCGGGTGACCTGAGTAGGTCAGACCACCCGGATAGGGCCGCCTGGCGAAGGTCTCGGCGATCCTCGGCGAGATGGCGACGCCGCCGAGCGGCACATAGCCGGAGTTCACGCCCTTGGCGAAGGTCATCAGGTCGGGGACCACGTCGAACAGATCGGCCGCGAACCACTCGCCGGTGCGCCCGAACCCGGCCATCACCTCGTCCAGGACGAAGACGATCCCGTGCCTGTCGCACAGTTCGCGCACGCCCGCGAGGTAGCCGCGGGGCGGGACCATGATCCCCGCGGTGCCCGGGACGGTCTCCAGGACGATCGCGGCGATCGTGCCGGGCCCCTCGAAGGCGATGGTCGTCTCCAGGTGCTCCAGCGCCCGCTCGCACTCCTGCTGCTCGGTCTCCGCGTAGAACCGCGAGCGGTACAGGAACGGCGCCCAGAAGTGCACCACGCCCGCAGCACCGCTGTCGGAGGCCCAGCGGCGCGGGTCCCCGGTGATGTTCACGGCCTGCTGGGTGCCGCCGTGGTAGGAGCGGTACGCGGACAGCACCTTGGGCCGGCCGGTGTGCAGGCGCGCCATGCGTACGGCGTGTTCGACCGCGTCGGCGCCGCCGTTGGTGAAGAAGATCTTGTCCAGGTCGCCGGGGGTGCGCCGGGCGATCAGCCGGGCGGCCTCGGAACGGGCCTCGACGGCGAAGGCGGGCGCGAACGTGGCCAGGGTCGCGGCCTGCTCCTGGATCGCGGCGACGACCTTGGGGTGCTGGTAGCCGATGTTGGTGAAGACGAGCCCGCTGGTGAAGTCGAGGTAGCGGTTGCCGTCGTAGTCCCAGAAGTACGACCCCTCCGCACCGGCGACGGCGAGCGGGTCGATGAGCTCCTGCGCTGACCACGAGTGGAAGACGTGCGCACGGTCCGCGGCCTTGACGGCGGCGCCGGCCTGGGGATCGGTCTGAGGGATCATGCGGCGAGGCTAGGAGCGGCGGAGGCGGGCGGGACATGGGCGGGATGTCTGCGGTCCGGGGTATTCCGCGACAGGTTGTCGGGTGCCGGGCGCCGTGCCGCGGCCCGTTACGGAACCGTGCACGCCGCTGCCGTCGACTCCATCCGGGGCGGCACTATTCTCTGGCTGTCGCACGCACAGGGGGGCAGGTGAGGCGGCGATGGAGAGACTGGGGGCCGGGGATCCACTGGGGGTCCCCCCGGGCTTCAAGCTCCGGGGGAGCGTGGGGGGCTATCGGCTGCTGGCGCGGCTGGGGGCCGGCGGTATGGGCAGCGTGTATCTGGCCCGCTCCGACCGGGGCCGTACGGTCGCGGTGAAACTCGTGCGGCGGGAGCTGGCCGAGCAGGAGGAGTTCCGGGCCCGGTTCCGGCAGGAGGTGCAGGCCGCGCGGCGGGTGGGCGGGTACTGGACCGCGCCCGTCCTGGACGCCGACACCGAGGCCGACATCCCCTGGGTCGCCACCGGATACGTCGCCGGGCCGACCCTCCAGACCGTCGTCTCGCAGGACCACGGTGCCCTGCCGGAGCGGTCGGTGCGCGTGCTGGCCGCGGGGCTCGCCCACGCGTTGCGGGACATCCACGCCGCCGGGCTGATCCACCGCGACCTGAAGCCGTCCAACGTCCTCGTGACCATCGACGGCCCCCGCGTCATCGACTTCGGCATCGCCCGCGCGCTGGAGACCCTCACGGGCGCCGGGTTCACACGCACCGGCGCGCTCGTCGGGTCGCCCGGGTTCATGGCGCCCGAGCAGGTGCGGGGCGACCGCGTCACCCCCGCGTGCGACGTCTTCTGCCTGGGTTCCGTGCTCGCGTACGCCGCCACGGGCACCCTTCCGTTCGGGAGCGCGGACAGTGGGGCGCACGCCATGATGTTCCGCATCGCGCAGGAGGACCCGGACCTGGAGGGCCTGCCGGAGGGGCTTGCGGACCTGGTACGGGACTGCCTGCGCAAGGACCCGGCCGCGCGGCCGACACCGGCGCAGATCCTGGAACGCACGGGCGCCGACGACACGCTCAGCGAGGGCCGCAGCCGCGAGCCGTGGCTGCCGGGCCCCCTGGTCGCCCAGCTGGGGCGCCATGCGGTGCGGTTGCTGGACGCGGAGGATCCCGAGGAGGATCCGGAGGACCCCGAGGGACAGGAAGATTCGGGAGGCCCACGGGAGCCGCAGGAACCTCAGGGGCCGGTGGGCCAGGGGCCACAGGGGCCGGTGGGCGAGGGGCCACAGGGGCCGACGGGCCAGGGGCCACAGGGACCGGTGGGTCCCGGGAAGGGGGCGGCGCGGGCCGCGGACGCGCCCACGGCTCCGGCACCCTTTGCTGCTCCCACGATCCCGGGGCCGCCCCCCGCCTCGGACGCCCCCTACGGCGCGGTACCGCCACCGCCCGGCGTCTTCGGGCCTGCGCCGCAGCACCCCCGGTCGCCTGCCCCCGGAGGCTGGGGCACGCCGCCGTACGGTCCGCCCGCGTACGGTGATCCGGCGCCTGCGCGGCGCAGTGGACGTTTCACCGCCGTGCTGATCGTGGTCGCCCTGCTCGTCGCCCTCGGCGCGGGCGGTTCGGTGTACGCGGTGCTGCGCGGGGACGGGACCGGCACCACCGGCGGCGGCACCCCGTCGCGGACCTCAGCCGCGCCCACGACCCCCGGCCCGAGCACGCCCGGGCAGTCGTCCCCGTCCTCCTCGGCGTCCGCGTCGGCCTCGGCCGGCACCGGCTCTCCGGGTGCCGTCCCCGACGCCTACCTCGGCACCTGGACCGCCGCGATCGACAACGCCACCGGGCACAACACCCGGCGCCTGGTCATCCGGCAGGGCGGCGTGGGCGACACGGTGCTGTCGCTGACCGCCGACGGCGACACGTACCACTGCGTCTTCCGGGCCGAGCTGGCCGGGCAGCCCGCCGCGAACGGCCCGCTGAGGATCGGCCCGTCCACGGTCACCGGCGGCCGGCCGGCGTCGTCCTGCACCCCGGGCGGCGCGACAGAGCTGACGCTGCTCCCGGACGGCCGCCTCAAGCGCGTGAACACGGCCACCGGCGAGGCCCTGACCTACGCGAAGACGGGGTAGGCACAGGGCTGGTCACCTCGCCTCCGGCGGCCGCTGCCGCGGCATGTTGGGCCGTGCGCCCGGCGGCGGGAACCGCCCCGGAAGCGTGCCCTCCGGGCGGGGCGCCGCCGCGCCCGACGACTGCATCGCCAGCGGTGCCGAGCCCGTGCGGAACTCCGCCATCCAGTCCGCCGTCTCCGAGCGCACCAGCTCGGTCACGTCCTCGGAGAACCGCCGCAGCACCGAAAGGCACCGCTCCGCCGCCTCCGCCGCGGTCCCCTCCGTCGGCCCCAGGACCTCCCGCACGCTCTCCGACGCCCAGTCGAACTGCAGCGCCTGCAGCCGCCGGCCGATCGCCTGTGCCGTCGCCACGTCCCGCATCCATCCGGACGTCACTCCGAAGTACCGGTCCCCCGCCACACACGCGACCCCCACCAGCAGCGACAGATACGCCCACGGGGCCACCCCGTCCGCCACCCCGGTCAGATCCAGCAGCGGCAGCGCGGCCCCGCACACGGCCCCCACCGCCGCGCCCGCGCGCAGCGCCTGCGCCCCACGCCGTTTCCACACCCGGTTCGAGAGGTACCAGGCCGCCGTCTCCAGCGCCCGCCGCTCCACCCACCGGTACAGCTCGTCGAGCCGCTGCGCGGGTTCCCCCCAGTCGCCGTGCGGGAACGGCCGGCCCATGAGGTCGCCGGGGGCGCCGGGGTCGCCCGGGTCGCCCGGCCGCAGCCCCGCCGCTCCGTCGCCCCGCCCGTCCTGGAGCGGACCCTCGGGCTGCATCTCCGGCTGACTCACCCGGCACTCCCTACCTACGGCTATGACGTTCCGCGATGCACAATCCCCTGCACGTTCCGCGGTACGTGCGCTGCTCACTTCGTGCACCCCCGCAGTGTGCTCGTGACGCATGGTGCTGAAGCGCCGCACCCTTCCTACCGCCGGGCGGGTGGCGGGCAACCTGGTTTCGCGGCTTTTCCGCCCGGAAGGGGGCCTTGGTCGGGTATACGACGCTCGGCAAACTCACTCGAAAGAGTGCCGCCGTGGGTGGGAACCGAGTCCGGACGGGCTACCCCAGCGCGCACCCCGGTGACCACGTAGGCTCGTGCCGAGGCGGCAAACTCCGCCCCGACATCCGTACGCACAAACGCACATCCGAAGCCGAAACCGTACGAGGCAGGAGCTGATCGTGATTCCCGGTGGTGGGCAGCCGAACATGCAGCAGTTGCTCCAGCAGGCCCAGAAGATGCAGCAGGACCTCGCCAACGCGCAGGAGGAGCTGGCGAGGACCGAGGTCGACGGTCAGGCGGGCGGCGGCCTGGTGAAGGCGACGGTCACCGGCGCCGGCGAGCTGCGCGCCCTGGTCATCGACCCCAAGGCGGTGGACCCGGAGGACACCGAGACGCTCGCCGACCTGATCGTCGCGGCCGTGCAGGCGGCCAACGAGAACGCGCAGGCGCTCCAGCAGCAGAAGCTCGGCCCGCTGGCCCAGGGTCTCGGCGGCGGCATCCCCGGCCTGCCGTTCTGAGCCCACCGGGCGGTCCCGCCCGGGGAAGGACGTCCACCGGACCGTCCCTTCTGCGCAAGGCAAGCGCCAACTACCGTACGTACGAGCAGACCGAGCCCGGCTACCGTACGTACCGAAGCTCTTCAGGAAAGGCAGTCCGTTGTACGAAGGCGTGGTCCAGGACCTCATCGACGAGCTGGGGCGGCTGCCCGGCGTCGGTCCCAAGAGCGCGCAGCGGATCGCCTTCCACATCCTGCAGGCCGAGCCGACGGACGTGCGCCGCCTCGCCCAGGCGCTGCTCGAGGTGAAGGCGAAGGTCCGCTTCTGCGCGACCTGCGGCAACGTCGCGCAGGAGGAGCTGTGCGGCATCTGCCGCGACGCCCGCCGCGACCCGTCCGTCATCTGCGTGGTGGAGGAGCCGAAGGACGTCGTCGCGATCGAGCGGACCCGGGAGTTCCGGGGCCGCTACCACGTGCTCGGCGGTGCGATCAGCCCCATCGAGGGCGTGGGACCCGACGATCTGCGCATCCGCGAACTGCTCGCGCGACTGGCCGACGGCACGGTCACCGAGCTGATCCTGGCCACGGACCCCAACCTGGAGGGCGAGGCCACGGCCACGTACCTCGCCAGGATGATCAAACCCATGGGCCTGAAGGTCACCCGCCTGGCCAGCGGCCTCCCGGTGGGTGGCGACCTGGAATACGCGGACGAGGTCACCCTCGGCCGCGCCTTCGAGGGGAGACGACTCCTAGATGTCTGACGCCACGCTGCACGCGACGACGCAGGACCCGGACGACTTCGCGGTCCAGATCGCGGACCAGATCGAGAGCTTCCTGGTCGCCGTCACGGAGGTCGCGAAGGGCGACGAGCCGGACTCGGCGGTCCCGTTCCTCCTGCTGGAGGTCTCCCAGCTGCTCCTGGCCGGCGGCCGCCTCGGCGCGCACGAGGACATCGTCCCCGACGAGCGCTACGAGCCGGACCCGGGCCCGGAGGCGGACGTGGACGAGCTGCGCGAACGGCTCGCCGCCATGCTGGAGCCGGTCGACGTCTACTCCGAGGTCTTCGACCCGTACGAGCCGCGCAAGGCCCCGGTCCCTGCCCGTATCTCCGACGACCTGGCGGACGTCATCACGGACCTGCGCCACGGCATGGCCCACTACCGGGCCGGCCGCACCACGGAGGCCCTGTGGTGGTGGCAGTTCTCGTACTTCTCCAACTGGGGCGCCACCGCCTCCGCCACGCTCCGCGCCCTGCAGTCCGTGGTAGCGCACGTCCGCCTGAACCAGCCCCTGGAGGAACTGGACGGCCTCGACACCGACCAGGACCTCGGCGACGAGATACTCGCGGAGGAGGCCGGCCGGGTCATGGCGAAGGAGATCGCGGACCCGCTGGGGATGCGTCCGGTGAAGTAGGCCGGCGGTCAGTAGGCCGGCGGTCAGTAGGCCGGCGGTCCGCGAGCCGGGTGGTCACACCAGCCCGGCGACTCCCTTTCCGAGGGTGCTCAGACCTCCGGCCAGCGCGAGCAGCAGGACCAGGGCGCGGGCGCGCCGCTCGGGCACGCGTCCGGCGAGCGCCCTGCCGATCAGGGCTCCTGTCGCCAGGGCGAGGACGGCGAGGACCCAGACGGGCGCGGTGAGCCGGGGCGGCTTGTTGGACGCCACGGACACGACGTTGACGACGACGCCGTAGAACTGCGCGTTCGGCACGAACTCGCGCACGCTCCAGTCGGCGTTCAGGGCGTACAGGGAGACGGGCGGTCCACCGACCCCGGCGGCCGAGTTCATGAAACCGCCCAGGCCGCCGGCGACGACGGCCCCGCGGCCGCCGCGCAGGGCCGGCACCCGCAGGCCCCGCACGACCAGTACGACCGCCACGGTGACGAGTGCCCCCATCGACGCCAGCAGCAGGGGTTCCGGCAGGTGCCGGGCCACCCACGTCCCGGCGGGCACCGTGATCACGGCGGCGACGCACAACGGCACCATCACCGGGACCCGCACCCTGCGCCACCCCTCGGCGATCCCCACGACGCTGATGGCCCCCGCGGCGCAGTTGGCGAGCACGACGCCCTGGGCCGGACCGAGCAGCAGCACCAGCGCGGGCACGGCGACGAGCGCGAACCCCATCCCGGTCAGCCACTGCACACACCCGCCGAGCAGTACGATCCCGGCCAGCAGCACGTCTCCCGCCCACCCATGCGTCACAGGCCGGCATTCTGGCGCCCGTCGGCTCAAGGCGTCCATGACATCCGTGCCCGACAGGGAGTTCGCACCCGCTGCTGTGACTCGCGGCACGTTTCGCGTACCGGCCCAGCCGTGGGGCAGATGCCGTGCTGAGCGGCCTCGGGTGCCGACGGGAAGCGGTGGTGAAAAACCGTCGTACGGCCGTCGTGCATCCGAAGAAAACCGGGATGATCCCCGCGTGAGCGGGACATCTCACCATGCGGTATCCCGGAAGGGAAATTGGGTCGCTCGATAGACTGAGCCGACCGCACCTGCGTCTCGCAGGCGCGGAAAGAGACGGACTGAGCGAGGAGCGCACGTGGGCCTTGTCGTGCAGAAGTACGGAGGCTCCTCCGTAGCCGATGCCGAAGGCATCAAGCGCGTCGCCAAGCGGATCGTGGAAGCGAAGAAGAACGGCAACCAGGTGGTTGTCGTCGTTTCCGCGATGGGCGACACGACGGACGAGCTGATCGATCTCGCCGAGCAGGTTTCCCCGATCCCTGCCGGGCGCGAGCTCGACATGCTGCTGACCGCCGGAGAGCGGATCTCCATGGCACTGCTGGCCATGGCGATCAAAAACCTGGGTCACGAGGCCCAGTCGTTCACCGGCAGCCAGGCAGGTGTCATCACCGACTCGGTCCACAACAAAGCCCGGATCATCGACGTCACGCCGGGTCGCATCCGGACCGCGCTGGACGAGGGCAACATCTGCATCGTCGCCGGCTTCCAGGGCGTCAGCCAGGACAAGAAGGACATCACCACGCTCGGTCGTGGTGGCTCGGACACCACGGCGGTGGCCCTCGCGGCCGCCCTCGACGCCGAGGTGTGCGAGATCTACACCGACGTCGACGGCGTGTTCACCGCCGACCCGCGCGTGGTGAAGAAGGCCAGGAAGATCGACTGGATCTCCTTCGAGGACATGCTGGAGCTGGCCTCGTCCGGGTCCAAGGTGCTGCTCCACCGCTGTGTGGAGTACGCCCGCCGCTACAACATCCCGATCCACGTCCGCTCCTCCTTCAGCGGGTTGCAGGGCACGTGGGTCAGCAGCGAGCCAGTCGTTCGAAAGACACAGCAGCAAGGGGAAACGAAGGTGGAGCAGGCCATCATCTCCGGTGTCGCGCACGACACCTCCGAGGCCAAGATCACGGTCGTCGGCGTGCCGGACAAGCCGGGCGAGGCCGCCTCGATCTTCCGCGCCATCGCCGACGCCGAGATCAACATCGACATGGTCGTGCAGAACGTGTCGGCCGCGTCGACGGGCCTGACGGACATCTCCTTCACGCTCCCGAAGAGCGAGGGGCGCAAGGCGATCGACGCCCTGGAGAAGGCCAAGACCGCGATCGGCTTCGACTCGCTGCGCTACGACGACCAGATCGGCAAGATCTCCCTCGTCGGCGCCGGGATGAAGACGAACCCGGGTGTCACGGCCGACTTCTTCACGGCGCTGTCCGACGCGGGCGTGAACATCGAGCTGATCTCGACCTCCGAGATCCGCATCTCGGTCGTCACGCGCAAGGACGACGTGCCCGAGGCGGTCCGCGCGGTGCACACCGCGTTCGGTCTGGACTCCGAGAGCGACGAGGCGGTCGTCTACGGAGGCACCGGGCGATGACCGGGCTCCCCCGCGGGGGGACGAAGCCGACGCTCGCGGTCGTGGGTGCGACCGGGGCCGTCGGTTCGGTCATGCTCCAGATCCTGTCCCAGCACGCGGACATCTGGGGCGAGATCCGTCTGCTCGCCTCGCCGCGCTCGGCCGGCCGCAAGCTGGCCGTGCGCGGCGAGGAGGTCGAGGTCGTGGCGATCTCCGAAGAGGCGCTCGTCGGTGTCGACGTGGCGATGTTCGACGTACCGGACGAGGTCGCGGCGCACTGGGCGCCCA
Source organism: Streptomyces sp. Ru72 (assembly GCF_002920635.1). Lineage (GTDB taxonomy): Bacteria > Actinomycetota > Actinomycetes > Streptomycetales > Streptomycetaceae > Streptomyces. The sequence continues at coordinate 92,713 of NZ_PQSR01000005.1, forward strand.
TCGCCGCCGCGCTGGGCGCGATCGTGGTGGACAACTCGGGCGCGTTCCGCATGGACCCCGATGTCCCGCTGGTCGTGCCGGAGGTCAATCCGCACGCCGCCCGGGTGCGTCCGCGCGGCATCATCGCCAACCCCAACTGCACGACGCTGTCGATGATCGTGGCCCTCGGCGCCCTGCACGCCGAGTTCGGGCTGCGCGAGCTCGTCGTCTCCTCCTACCAGGCCGTGAGCGGCGCGGGCCGTGCGGGCATCGACACCCTGCGGCAGCAGCTGTCGCTGGTCGCGGGCACGGAGCTGGGCACCAAGCCCGGTGACGTACGGCGGGTGGTGGGCGACAACACCGGGCCCTTCCCGGAGCCCGTCGCGCTCAACGTCGTGCCGTGGGCCGGGTCGCCGCGCGAGGACGGGTGGTCCTCGGAGGAGATGAAGGTCCGCGACGAGTCCCGCAAGATCCTTGGGCTGCCCCAGCTGCGCGTGGCCGTCACCTGTGTCCGCGTGCCGGTGGTCACGACGCACTCGCTGACCGTCCACGCCTGTTTCGAGGGCGAGGTCACGGTGGACCGGGCACGCGAGATCCTCGCCACAGCGCCCGGCGTCGTCCTGTTCGACAATCCGGAGGCGGGCGAATTCCCCACGCCCGCGGACGTGGTGGGCACCGACCCCACGTGGGTCGGCCGGGTGCGGCGGGCCCTGGACGACCCCACGGCGCTCGAACTCTTCGTCTGCGGTGACAACCTGCGCAAGGGTGCCGCACTGAACACCGCGCAGATCGCCGAACTGGTGGCGGGGGAACTGGGCGCCACCGCGTAGTGCCCCGACAGGCGGCCGGCGGCCGGAAACCTCCTCGCCGGTGGCTGAAACGTTTGTAGGATCTATGTGGGTTGCACGGACCATCCCGTGGTCCGGACCTTGAATCGAAGTCTCTCGGCGTTCGAAGATTTCACTCCCCGCCCTCGCAACCGCGCGCAGGGCGGGGAGCGTCTTTGCGGTCGCCCTTCGGGGGGCTGAGCACCACCACACACGGGGCATAGGGGAAGAGCTGGTACGCATGAGGGCACTTGACGCACGGTCCGGTGCGCTGGGGGGCGCAGGGGAGGGCGTGCAGGCGGATGTGCTGTCCGACGGGAACGTGATGCCTGTCGCGTACAACCCTGGCGGGGGCAGACGTGTCCAACTGGCGTGGCAGAGGTACTCGAATTCACCGCGGTACAGGCGAGGGGCGCGGCCCTTCGTCCGCCCCGCCGCCCCCGGATGCCCGGCGCGCCCGGCGGCATGCCGGTGATCGCCCCCATGCCCGCAGCGCGGCCCACCCGCATACCGAACCAGCGCGAGGACGCAGAGGAGACGACGGCCGCCGGCACCACGGTCGACCATCTCACCGAGACCTATCGCGCCCACTACCGCTCCCTGCTGGGTCTGGCGGCGCTCCTCCTCGACGACACCGCGTCCTGCGAGGACGTCGTCCAGGAGGCGTTCATCCGCGTGCACTCCGCGCGCAAGCGCGTGCGCGACCCGGAGAAGACCCTCGCGTACCTCCGCCAGACCGTCGTCAACCTGTCGCGCTCCACGCTGCGCCGCCGCATCCTCGGTCTGAAGCTCCTGACGAAGCCGATGCCGGACATGGCGAGCGCCGAGGAGGGCGCGTACGACCAGTTGGAGCGCGACTCGCTGATCAAGGCGATGAAGGGCCTGCAGCGCCGTCAGCGTGAGGTCCTCGTGCTGCGCTACTTCGCCGATATGACCGAGGCTCAGGTGGCTCAGACGCTGGGTATATCGCTGGGTTCGGTGAAGGCGTACGGCTCGCGCGGCATCGCGGCGCTCCGTGTCGCCATGGGGGCATCGGCATGAGCAAGTACGAGGAGCGCACTCCCTGGGGGCGCGACTCCCACGAACGACACGAACCGTACGAGTGGCACGAGCCGACGGACCGGTCACGGTCCCTCGAGGCCGACCACGAGCAGCACGCTGGGAACGGAACCGTGAACCACCGCCCCGACGACCACGTCCGTGCGGACACCGAACGGGACCGCGCCGCCGCGGACCACCTCTCCGAAGCCCTCGGCACCGACACGGGCGGTGCCGGTGACGGCCACGGCGCGGGGAGGGACCGGCTCCTTGCGGCGCTCGGGGGAGGCGGGGCCGGGTCGGGCTCCGGCGGTGGCGAGGATCTGCCCGCCGGCGACGACGATATGCCCGAGGGGCTCGGTGCGGACGAACTGGCGCTGCGGCGGTTGCTGCACCAGGCCGTGCGCGACATCGAGCCGCGCGAGGGCGGCCTCGACCATCTGCGGCGTGCGGTACCCGCCCGGCGGGCCCGCAAGCGGCAGGCCGTGGTCGGCATGGCGGCCGCCGCCCTGTTCGTCGGCACCGCGATCCCGGCCCTCGTCCACGTCTCCAGCGCCACGGGTTCCAACGCCGACCCGTCCATCGCCGGCCAGGTCTCACAGGCTCAGGGCGACGCCGACCAGGGCAAGGGCCCGGACGGCGGTTCCAGCGGTTCAGCCGGCTCGGCCGGGACGTCCAAGGAGACGGGCAAGGGGAGCCAGAAGGGCCAGGAGGACAAGGGCAAGGGGACGGCAGACGGTGCCACCGGCGGGGCGAACCCGTCGGCTTCCGCGCAGACCGCACCCGCGTGCACCGCGGCGCAGCTCGGCCAGCCGACCGCCACCGCGGGCGCCCCGGACTCCACCGGCGCGGTCTACGGCACGTTCCGCGTCACGAACACCTCCACCACGAGCTGTACCGCCTCGGGCAGCGGCACCGTCACCACGGCCACCCAGGGCGCGGCGAACCCCGCGAAGATCACCGTGGTGAACCATGTCAGCGGCGACCCGGCCACCGGCCTGCCCGACCCGACGCAGGAAGTCTCCTCCCTGGTGCTCAAGCCCGGAGCGGCTTACGAGGTCAAGTTCGCCTGGGTGCCCTCGGAGACCTGCCCGACCACGGGCAGCGGCACCGGGGGTGGCGGGGGCGCCTCACCCGACCCCAGCCCCTCGGACAGTACGAGCACGAGCGGCGGCGGCTCGAGCCCGGAGAGCAGCGGCACGTCACCGCAGCTCATGACGGAGGACGGCGTGGCCGACGGCAGTGTGACCGTCTCCCTCACTCCGGGCACCGGCGCCGCGAGCTCCTCGACCACCATCGCGAACGCCTGTGCCGGCACGGTCTACCACACGGGGATGCTGGCGGGGTCCTGAGCCCGAGGCAGCGGCACCACGGCCGGCCGGACCTGCCTCAGGGGCCGCTCGGCCGCTGCCTCAGGCCCTGGCGGCCGGCGTCGGGCTTTCGCCGGCGGCTTCCTCGCCGGTCGTGCCGGTGTCCGGCCCTTCCGGTACGAGGCCCAGCTGTGCGTCGCGGGCGTATTCCACCTCGCGGCGCAGCAGGCGGAACCACATGAAGACCGTGAAGCCCGCGAAGACGAACCACTCGCCGGTGTAACCCAGGTTCTGGAACGCCTTCAGGTCCAGTCCGCTCCCCTGGGGCGCCGTCGCCGGTACCGCCTTCATCCCGCTGTCGGCCTTGGTGAGGGTGATCCACGCCTCGTACAGGTCGTAGGGCACCAGGTTCACCAGCGTCGCCGTGCTGATGTCCGCGGTCTGCCCGGCCGGCAGTCCGCCTGCCGCGCCCACCCCGTTCGACCCGGGGCTCTCCGGGGCCTGCAGGGCGCCCGTGACGGTGACCTCCCCGGCCGGCGGGGCCGGGGCCTTCGCGGGGTCGGCGTCACCCGGCAGCCAGCCCCGCACCACCGGCAGCGCCTTGCCGCCGTCGGTCCGCAGCATGGTCAGCACGTAGAACCCGCGCTTGCCGTCCAGCTCACGGTCCGGCACCAGCAACTGCTTGCCGTACCGGCCGGTGGCCGTCACCTGCCTGCCGGACGTGCTCTTGTCCACCGGCAGCAGTTCGGCCAGCGGCCGGGCCGCCTCCTTGCGGCCCGCGGTGACCTGCTCGCTCGCCGCCCGCTGCTCGTGCACCCGTGCCTCGAACCGGCCCAGCTGCCACGACCCCATGAAGACGCAGAACGGGATGGCCAGCAGCACGAAGACGTTGATCCCCCACCAGCGGGGCGTCAGCAGAAACCGGTACACGCCTTCAACGGTACGGTGCCATCCCCGTGTGCCCGCCCGTGGGGCCCCGTTATCCCAGGGCACGACCCCCCAGATGCCGCGCCGCGAAGTCCAGCTCCAGCCGGACCTGCTTGATCCGCTCGTCGACCACGAGTGAGCCGTGCCCCGCGTCGTACCGGTACACCTCGTGCACCGCACCTCGCGCGGCGAGCCGGTTCACATAGTTCTCGACCTGGCGGATCGGGCAGCGCGGGTCGTTCACCCCCGCCGAGATGTACACCGGAGCCTTCACCGCATCGACGTACGTCAGCGGCGACGACGCCTCGAACCGCTCCGGCACCTCCTCCGGCGTGCCGCCGAGCAGCGTCCGGTCCATCGCCTTCAGCGCCTCCATCTCGTCGTGGTACGCCGTGACGTAGTCCGCGACCGGTACCGCCGCGATCCCGATCGTCCACAGCTCGGGCTGGGTGCCCAGCCCGAGCAGCGTCAGGTAGCCGCCCCACGAGCCGCCCGTCAGCACCAGCCGCTCCGGGTCCGCCAGCCCGGACGACACCGCCCACTCCCGGACCGCCGCGATGTCCTCCAGCTCGATCAGCCCCACCCGGTGCTTGAGCGCGTCCGTCCACTCGCGCCCGTACCCGGTCGAACCCCGGTAGTTGACCCGCACCACCGCGTACCCGTGGTCCACCCAGGCCGCCGGCCCCGCGGCGAACGAGTCACTGTCGTGCCAGGTCGGGCCGCCGTGGATGTCGAACACCGTCGGCAGCGGGCCTGAAGCACCCGCCGGCCTCTGCACCAGCGCGTGGATGCGGCCACCCGGTCCATCGACCCACACGTCCTCCACCGGCACCGACCCGGGCGCCCTGATACCGGGCGGATCCAGCACCACCCTGCCCGAGGTGGACCGGACGACCGGGGGCTCGGCCGCGGACGACCACAGGTACTCCACGGTCCCGTCGGGCCGTGCCGTCGCCCCGGACACCGTGCCGGGCGGTGTCGGCACCCGCACCAGCTCTCGTGTGGCCAGGTCGTAGCGGAACAGCTCGCTGCGGGCCTCGAATCCGTGCACGATCAGCAGCGCGGAGCCGTCCGGATACCATTCCGCGGCCACGTCACCGGGCAGGTCCAGCTGCAGGTCCGTCTCCTCGCCGGAGGCGACGTCCCACACCAGCGGCTCCCACCGGCCGCGCCGCTGGTGCCCGATGAGCAGTCGGGTGTCCCCGTCGACCGGTGCGAAGCCCAGGACCTCGAGGCCCAGCTCCACCGTGCCGTCCTTGGTGTCGTCCAGCTCCGCCACCGTCGAACCGTCCGGCCGCAGCACGCGCAGCGCCGAGTGCATCGCGTCACCGTGCTCGGTGTGCTCGATCGCGATCAGCGAACCGTCATGGGAGAGGTCGCCCACCCCGGCCGACTCGCGGTGCCGGTAGATCTCCACCGGGTCCCGGCCGGCCCGCACGAGATGGATCGTGGAACCGTCCTGGTCGGTCGAGCGGCCCACGACCGCCGTCCGCCCGTCCCGTCCGATCGCGAGCCCCGCCGGATACGACGGCTCGAGTCCGGGAGCCGCGGGCTCGTCGGGCCCGGAACCCGCACCGGAGGCTCCGGGCACGAACCGCTGGCGTCTCCAGATCCCGAACTCGTCACCGTCCGTGTCGTCGAACCACCAGATCCACTCGCCGTCCGGCGAGAGCACGCCCTCAGTCGTGCCGTTCGCCCGGTTCGTGACCTGGCGCTGCTCGCCCGTGACGCGGTCCCAGGCGTACAGCTCGTACGTCCCCGTCGCGTTCGAGACGAACAGTGAGCGGTGCGGCGCGTCCTCCGCCCAGTCCGGCAGTGACACCCGCGGCGCCCGGAAGCGCTTCTCCCAGTCCGGCATGTCCCCGCCGCGCTCGGGCGAGGTGGACCCGTTGCTCTCAGTCATGGCCCCCATAGTGCCTGGCCGGGCCGACTTCCCGCGGGCGAGGCCCACGGCCTGTGGACAACTCACCCGCAGCCGAGGTCCGGAGCCTGTGGACAACCCGGCTCGACCCTCTGGCACGCACGCGGGCGGTGTCAGGCCCCGGCCGGCTCCCGGCGCCTGCGCCCCAGCAGGTCCGCGAGACCGCGCCGCGTCGCCGCCAGGACCACTCGGTCCTCCGCGCGCAGGACGTAGGTGGGCGGCACGTCCCAGACCAGGCCCGAGGCGCGGTCGGGCGTGCGCGTCTCCGGGTCCGGCGTCTGGCCGCGTTCCTCCGGCGCCGCGGTGTCCAGGGCGAGCACCCGCCACGCCCCGGCGCGGAACGCCTGGGCGACCGTTTTCCCCTCCAGCTGCGGATGCCCGGCCACGTCCACGGCGGCGAACAGCAGCACCCGCCGCTCCACCGGGATCGCCCCCAGGATCTGCCGGCCCAGCATGGCCCCGGCGAACGCGGGCGCGGCCAGGTGGGACACGCTGCGGCTGCGCGTCTGTGCGTGCGGGTGCGCGGCGCGCAGAGTGCGGTAGACGGCGGTCGCGAAGTCGTCGTCGTACAGGCGCAGGACGACCCGCAGGTCGGGCCGTACCGAACGGGCGTACAGGACGGCCTCGAGGTTCGTCGTGTCGGAGCTGGTGAGGGCGAGCAATGCGTGCGCCCGGTGGATCTTGGCGGCTTCCAGCACGCCTTCCTGGGTGACGTCCCCGAGCACGACCGGCACCCGTAGCCGCCGGGCCGTCGCGAGGCCGCGCGCCTCCGGGTCGCCCTCCACGCACACCACCGGGATCTTCAGCTCCCGCAGCCGGGTCATGACCCGGGTGCCGATCTTGCCGACGCCGAGCAGCACCACGTGTCCGGACAGCCCGCGCGGCGGTCTGCGCAGCGCGGTTGTGCTGCGGAAGGTGCCGAGGGCTTCGAGCACGGCCGCCAGCAGCACGGGCAGGAGCAGCAAACCGACCAATGAGGACAGCAGTTGCAGGATCTGCCGCCCGACGGGTTCACCGATGGCCGGGTCGTCGATGGCGAACAGGTCCAGCAGCGTCAGGTAGGTGGCGTGCAGCGGGGGTTCGCCGGTGACCGCCATCGACGCGATCGCGAGCCCGACCACACAGCCCACCAGCCCGGCGACCGACCAGCGCAGCCGCCGCGAGAACAGCGAGCCGAGCGGTACGACACTGCGCCCGGCGGGCAGCGCCGGGCCGCTGTACGAGACGGTCTCCAGGACGATGGTGCCGCGTCCGGTGGCCTCCGCCACCGTGCTTTCGTCTGGCAGGAGTCGGGGACCCTGCTCGCCGTCGGAACCGTCGGAACCGTCGGCCCCGGCAGGGTCGTTGCCCGTCGCGGACAGCAACGCCAGCGTGCACAGCCCGGGGTCGGCGACCTGCCCCGGCCGTGGCGGCGGCCGCTCGACGGCCCGCAGCATCAGCCCGTCGGTCTGCACCACCTTGGTGGTGCCGGCGACGGCGGTCGCGGCCAGGGCGGGCGCGGCGGTGTCGGCGTCGGACAGCACGGTCGTGGACGCGTCGAACGCCTCGGCGTCCCCGGTCCCGCCGGACGCCAGAGCCGCCGCCTGATCGAGGAGTGCCTCGATGTGCTGCCCGAGCCGCCGGTTGTACAGGCGCAGGACGAGCCGCAGCCGCGGGTTGAGGCGGCGGGCGGTGAGCGCGGCGCGGATGTTGGTCTCGTCGTCGTCATAGACGAGCGCCAGTGCCGCCGCCCGGTTCACGCCGGCCTCCGCGAGTACGGCCTCGGACGCCTCGGGGGCCTCGATCATTCGTACGGAACCGGCGGGTTCGGTGCTGTGGCCGCCGCCTGGTCCGCTGGTGCGTCCGTCTGCGCCGTTGCCGTTCCCGTTGCCGCTGCCGTTGCCCGCCGCGCGCGTGACCGCGGCGGAGACCCGGTCGAGCAGCGTGGAGGAGCGGGCACGGCCCACCACCGGCTGCCTGGCGACCCGGACGGCGGGCGGGACGACGAGCGTCACCTGCTCGCCGTACACCCCGCGCAACTCGGCGGCCAGCCGGTGCGCGAGCCCGTCGTCCCCGCACACCACCATGTGCGGGACGCCGTCACCCGACCCGTTCTGCTGCGGAACCCCTGCCCCCACGAGGAGAAAGACTGCCGTATCGGGGGTGCTGGTTCCACAGAGGCCGGTGAGGCAACGGGCCTCGTCCGCACGGGTGACGGTGACAACGGTGAAGAGCGGGGCTGCCGCCCTTGAGTCATACTCGTGGTGAGTTCGACCGGCGTCCTCGACCGCGCCTGCGGGACGAGCCGTCACCGGCCTGACCAGTCCCTGAGGGGGCCATCATGGCTGTGGAAATCCCGCCCTTGATCAGACCCTCCCGCCTCAGGCGTCGAGGGGGCCTGCTGGGCGAATGCCTCGCGGAGTTCCTGGGGACGCTCGTCCTCATCGCGTTCGGATGCGGTTCGGTCGCCGTGGCCGTCGCCGCGCTGCCGGGATCCGGCCGTACCGCGGGACCCACCACCTTCTTCCTGAGCTCCGGCGACTGGCTCCTGATCACCTGGGGCTGGGGCCTGGCCGTGACGTTCGGCATCTACGTCGCGGGCGGCGTCAGCGGCGCCCACATCAATCCGGCGGTCACGCTGGCGTTCGCGGTGCGCCGCCGGTTCCCCTGGGCCCGGGTGGTCCCGTACTGGTTCGCACAGCTGGCCGGCGCGTTCGTCGGGGCGGCGCTCGTGTACGCCGTCTACCACGACGCGATCAACACCTTCGACCACGCCATGACGGGGCCGAAGACGAACGGGCACACGCTCGCCACCTTCTCCATCTTCGGTACGTTCCCCGCACCGTTCTTCCACGGCGGCACCTGGGGCCCGCTCGTGGACCAGATCGTCGGTACGGCCTTCCTGGTCATGTTCGTCGTGGCGGTCGTCGACCTGCGCAACACGGGGGTACGGGCCAACCTCGGACCCTTCGTGATCGGCCTCGCGGTCGCAGCCATCGGCATGTCGTACGGCGCGAACGCCGGATACGCCATCAACCCCGCCCGGGACTTCGGACCGCGCCTGTTCACCTGGCTGGCGGGCTGGCAGAGCCTCGCGCTCCCCGGCACGCTGCGCGGCTCCTTCAGCGACTACTGGTGGATCCCGATCGTCGGCCCACTCGTCGGCGGCGTGGTCGGGGTCCTGGTCTACGACCTGTTCATCGGTGACATCCTGCACATCCGGGCACAGCGTGCCGAGACGCCGGAACCGGGCCGGACCCGTCCGGTGGACACCACGGACGAGGAGTGACCGGCGGCAGGCGCCGAGCCGATGGCCGGCCCGGCGCCTGAGCCGATGACCGGCCCGGCCACTGAACCGATCCACCGGGCCCGGCACCTCACGGCGCGCGCAGCAGGAGAACGGCGATGTCGTCCGTGTGCCGGCCGGTGGGCCAGGCGTGGCGGACCAGGCCGTCGATCATGTCCTCCAGCGCATGGTCGCGGACGTCGGCCAGATACCGCGCCAGGGCGTCGGTGGCCCGGCCGGTGTCGGTGCCGGGGACTTCCACGAGGCCGTCGGTGTAGAAGGCCAGCAGGGCGTCCGCCGGGAGCGGCACGCGGGTGACGGGGTACGGGAAGTCGACGTCGACGCCGAGCAGCGGCCCGGGCTCCACCTCCAGCAGGCCGACCTCGCGAGAGCCGTCGCACAGCAGCGGCGGGACGTGGCCGGCGGTGGCGAGGGCGATCTCCCGGCCGGCCAGGTCGAGCTGTGCGTAGAGGCAGGAGACGAGCAGGCCGGAGTTCAGGTCGCCGAGGAGCCGGTTGGTGCAGGCCAGGACCTGGTCCGGGGGTGCGCCGGCGGTGGCGTGGGCGTGGATGGCGGTCCGCACCTGGCCCATGAGGGCGGCCGCGGCGATGCTGTGGCCCTCGACGTCGCCGATGACGGCGGCCGCGGTGGTGGCGTCGAGGCGCAGCAGGTCGTAGAAGTCGCCGCCGACCTCGACGCCGCGGCTCGCGGGCAGGTAGCGGGCGGCCACGTCGAGTCCGGCCACGGTCGGCAGGGCGCGCGGCAGGAGCGCCTGCTGGAGGTCGTGCGCGAGGCCGTGCTGGGCGTCGTACAGCCGGGCGCGGTCCAGGGCCTGCGCGATCAGCCCGGCCAGTGAGGTCAGGACGGCCCGCTCGTCGGCGGAGAAGGTGTGGGGTCGGACGTAGGAGAGGACGCAGCAGCCCACCGGCCGTCCCGTGATCACGAGGGGGAGGAAGGCCCAGGCCTGTTTGCCGCTCAGCAGGGGTGCATCGGGGTAGCTGCGGGCCAGCTCGGCGGGGCCGGTGAAGAACGCGGGGGTGCCGGTGGCGAGGACCTGCCCGGCGGGGGAGAGGTCGGTGTCCAGCATGAGCCCGTCGAGGCGGTCGACGACCTCGGGCGGGTAGCCGAACGAGCCGAGGATCTTCAGACGGCCGGCGTCGGCGGCCGACAGCACCAGGCCCTGGGCGCGGAAGGCGGGCAGGATCTGGTCCGCGATCAGGTCGAACAGGTCGCGCACGCTCACCGTCTCGGTGAGCGCGGCGGCCAGATGGACGAGCTGGTACAGACGGCCGGTCGGGGTCATCATGACCGGCCGGGGAGGGGTGCTCGGCGCGGGCTGCTCCCCGGCAGGGGTGATGCGGACGCTGATGCCGCTGGTGTCCGGGTACAGCTCGAAGTTCAGCCACTGGTCCGGTGGGCGCAGGGCGGTGAAGGACAGAGGGGCGCGGCTGACCACGGCCGTGCGGTAGTGGTCCTCGATCACGGGGTCGTCCATCCACGGCAGCGACTGCCAGGGCCGGGTTCCCAGCAGTCGGCCGCCGTCGCGGCCGAGCAGGCGGGCGGCGGTCGTGGTGATGAAGGTGATCCTGCCCTCGAGATCCAGGGCCAGGGCGCCCTCGGGGAGGCGTTCGGCGTAGTCGACGGCGGCGAGGTCGGCGTGGGCGGGGTGGCGCGGGGCGTCGAGGGGGACGAGGCGCGGCTGCTCGGGAAGCGTGGGCGGGCGTGCGGCCTGGTCCAGGAGATGGGCCAGACGGCGGGCGCTGGAGGTGATGTGGTGGCGTTCGCGGGAGGTGGGCCTCCGGGCGTGGTCGGCGGGCCACATCAGCACCAGCCCGCCCCAGCAGCGGCGCATTCCGGTCACGGCGTGCGCGGCGAGCGGGAATCTGTAGGGCAGGACCGCGGCGACACGCGGGTACCGGCGGGCCATGTCGCTCTGGTCCGCGACCCACACCAGCCGTTCCTCGCGGATCGCGTCGGCGAGCGGGACGGGAGCGCTGAGCGACAGCCGCCGCCATGGGGCGGTGAACTCCAGAGGCATGCCGCATATGGCCACCAGCCGCAGCACCGGCTCCGCCTCCTCGATCAGGTAGACACCGCCGACGGAGGCTCCGGTGCGGCGCACCGTCGTGGCCAGAACCGTGTCGAGGGCATCGTCAGGTCCGTCGGGGGCATCTGCCGGCGCCGGAACCGTGCCCTCCGGCTCATCGCCGCCGCCCATGGGCATAATCCGGACAATACGCCCATCTGAGGTCACTGACACCGCAAGCGTCGCCGCTCGGGCGGACTGCCGGACCGTCCTCGCCCCCCCCGGGACGGCAGGTGCCCGGTGGCCGGAAGGTTGAAGATCATGCCGGTCGGCCATCGTCGATTTCACCCAAAGTTATGGGCGATTAGGATGGATTTATGAGACTGGATCCCATCTGAGGCAGGTGCCACCTGCGGGTGGTGATCCGGGGACGCCGTACACAAGCCCAGCCGGAGTCGCCATGAACTCCAACCGAGCCGTCGGCACCGCCCCCGGCTGCCGACACCTACACGGTCATGACCTTCCGTGACGGGCGGGCAGTCCCCTGGCGGGGCCGGGCAATCCCTCGGCGCGAGCGAGCCGTATATACCGGTATGCAGAGGTTCCGGTTCCCCGTGGGCCGTCTCCCGGACGAAGCTCTGCTCTCCGGGCTGGCCACCGGCGATCCGGAGCTCGCGGTCACCTTCGTACGCAGGTTCCAGCACAAGGTCTTCGGCGTCGCCGTCGCCGTCACCGGGGACCCGCAGCTGGCCGAGGACATCGCCCAGCAGACGTTCGAACGGGCGTGGCGCCATGCGCAGATCTACGACTCCCGCCGGGGTTCGGTGACGACCTGGCTGACCACCATCGCCCACAACCTCGCCATCGACGCCGTCCGGTCCCGGCGGCCGGAGCCGCTGGCACCCGACGACCTCGAGGCCGTCCTGGGCGTCGTCAGCGAGACGCCCGAGCAGTACGCCCTGGCCGACGAGGCGTCCTCGCGGCTGCGGGCCGCGGTGGCACGGCTCCCGCGCGAGCAGGGCCGTGCACTGGTGATGGCGGGTATCTACGGCATGACCGCCCAGCAGATCGCCGACTGGGAGCACATCCCGCTGGGCACCGCAAAGACACGCATCAGGACGGCGATGGGCAAGTTGCGCACCACCCTCGCCCCTCCCCAGGGGAGCGACCATGCCCGGTGACGTGGCCTGTGAGCAGCTGCGGGAGATCGGCCCCGAGCTGGCTCTCGGCGTGCTTCCCGGCCGGGAACGCGCCGGGGCGGTCGCCCATCTGGACCGGTGCGCCGACTGCCGGGAGTACGTCGCGCAGCTCACCCTCGTCGGCGACCGGCTGATCGGGCTGCTGCCGTGCGGTGAGCCGCCGGTCGGGTTCGAGACCCGGGTCGCGCAGGCGCTGACGCGCAGCGCACAGGGGCAGGGTGCGCAGGCAGAGGACGGGCGGGCCCGGGGTGCGCACGTCGGGGGTGCGCCGCGGGTCGAGTGCGTGCGGACGAACGGCGCGCAGGCGCAGGGCACGCCGGCGCACGAAGGGCGTTCGCGCGCCCATGAGACAGGCATCCCGCGGCAGGGCCGGCGCGGTCGCCGGGTACGGCTGCGGGCCGCCTCCGCCGCGGCCGCCCTCGCCCTGGCCTTCGGGTTCGGCGGCTGGGCGGTCGGCACGGCGATCGAGGAGCTCACGGCCGGACCCTCGAGCCCCGCCGGGGCACCGACGGGCATGCTGAGGGCCGCACTGGTCTCGGCCCGGGCTTTCGGGAAGTCGGCGGGCGAGATCTATGCCCACCCCGGGCCCGGGGGCTGGCTCTACATGTCCGTCGATCTGGCCGACGCCGGGACGCCGTACGACGGCAAGGTCTCCTGTCTGCTGGTGCGGCACGACGGCAGCACGGTCCGCGTCGGTGAGTTGACCCTGCACAAGGGCTACGGCTACTGGGCCGGCCCCGCCCCCGTCGATGCCTCGACCCTGGCGGGCGCCCGGCTGACGGCGCCCGACGGGACGGTCCTGGCCACGGCTCAGTTCGGCGCCTCCGGTCTGGCGTAGGGCGGGCGCCTCACGGGCGGGTGCCGTGCCGGTAGTGCGTCCCGTGCGCTCTGCCGGGTCGTGCGCCCTGCGGGCTCTGCCGGGTCGTGCGCCCTGCGGGCTCTGCCGGGTCGTGCGCCCTGCGGGCTCTGCCCGGTCGTGCGCCCCGCGGGCCCTGCCCGGTCGGCGCCCTCCCCGGTCGTACGCAAGCCCTGATTCACCCCAAAGAGTGAACAAGTGGATGGATGTCCGGGCTGCCCCCCTTCGGTGCGGTGTCCTGAGGCACGCATGCCGTGCCCGGACCGGCGCAGAGGGGAAGAAGAGGGGGAAGCGTATGCGGGTCTTCGTGCTGTGCGCGTGGCTGCTGACCGCCGGTTTGGGCGGTTACCTCGCCACCGTGTGGATCCGTCACGGCGGACTGCGGCAACGCACGCCCGGCGTGACGCGACTGCCGCTCTGGCTGGTCCTCGGCCATGTGGCACTCGCCGTGGCCGGGCTCGTGGCCTGGACCGTGTACCTCGTGGGCGGGACCGGGGCCTCGGCCTGGACGGCGTGCGCGGTCGTCCTGGTCGTGGCCGCCTTCGGCTTCATGATGCTGCTGCGCTGGCTGCCCAGCTCCGGACGGCACTCCCACGGCGGCACCACCGCCGAACGGCACTTCCCCCTCGCGGCCGTGGTGGCACACGGGACGAGCGCCGGCGCCACCGTGCTCCTGGTCGTGCTCGTGGCGCTGCGCCGGGCGTGAACCCGCCTCACCCCAGGGTGAGCAGAACGATGGCGACGGCCGAGCCCACCAGGCCGATCACCTGCGTCCGGGTGGCCCGCTCGTGCAGGACCGCAAGCCCGAGGACGGTGGGAATCGCCGGATACAGGGAGGCCAGGACGACGGCGATGGCCATCATCTGCCGACGCGCCGCCCACAGATAGAGGATGAGGCCGAAACTCGCACCCGCCCCGACGAGGACCGCCTCAGCCAGCCGCCGCACGGGCTGCCGGAACCGGGGAGCCTGCCGCAAGGCGCTCGGTGCCAGGAGCAGGACGGCGGCGAGACGCCCGGCGGCCACGGGCCACAGACCGCTCGCCGAAGCGGCCTGAGCGAGGCCGATGTACTGCAGGGCCACCCCCGAACTGGCGATCAGCCCGTCCACCGACGCCTCCCTCCCGTCCCCGCCGCCACCGGGGCGGGAGCCGCCGGAGACGAGCCACAGGGCAGGCACGGTGAGGCAGATCCCCAGCCAGGCCGCCCCTGTGGGCTGGTCGCCCAGGAGGAAGACACCGCTCAGCACGGACAGGGCGACCCCGGTGACGGCGCTCACCGGGACCACGATGCTCATGGCTCCCCGGCTCAGACCGCGGTTGAGGAAGTGCATGGCGGTCCCGCTGCCCATCCCCGAGAGGGCGCCCCACACCACATCCGCGGGCCGGACCGTCTCGGCAGGCACCAGAGCCGCGGCCACCACCGCGAACAGAAGGCCGCCGACCTGCCCGAGGAAGGTGACCACGGTGAAGTGGACCCGGCGGGACAGCAGTCCGCCGGCGAAGTCGACGGCGCCGTAGCAGACCGCCGAGGCCAGTGCGAGAAGAGCACCCATCCACCCACAGTTCCCAGGCGCTGGCGCTCGACGCCCCCGGTCAGGTCGATGACGGCGGGGTCGTCGGCGGGGTGTGCGGGGCGGACGAGCGCGAACCGACCAGGAGCAGGCAGAGCACGGCGACCCCGGCGACGAGTCCGGCGAGGAGCAGCAGCGGGTCGAGGGGGCGGGCCGCGGAGGCGGCGCTGTCGGTCGGTTCGACGGCCTGCTGGGTGGGTGCCGTCGCGGGGGCCGCCGCTGCCGGGGAGGGGGACGGGCTGCTCGATACGGGTGCGGCGGCTGCCGCGCTGTGGCCGGTGTGCGCGGTGGGGCCGGCCGCGGCGGCGGACCGGGCGGGCTGCGGCGCCGCGGCGGTGGCCCCGGTGTGCTGGTGCGCGGTGGGAGTGGGGGCGGCGGCCGCCTTCACCACGAGCTGGGCGGTCATGCCCGGGTGCACGGTGCAGACGTAGCCGTAGGTGCCGGGACTGGTGAACGTGTGGCTCCAGCTGGCGCCCTTGTTCAGCATCGGGGAGTGGATCGGCTCCGGGCCCGAGGTGGTCTTCACGTCATGGGGCGCCTGGTCCTCGTTGACCCAGGTCACGGTGTCGCCGGCCGAGATGGTGAGCGAGCGCGGGCTGAAGGCGTAGCCCGACATCACGACGCGGTAGGAGGCGGCAGCGTGCGCGGGGCGGGAGGTGAGGAGCGTGACGGTGCCCGTCAGGAGCAGGGCGGCCAGCAGAAGGCGTACGGAACGGGCGGGCCGGAGCGGGGCGGTCAGGCGGTGCATGTGAACTCCGCGGCGAGGAGCAGGCCGAGGTGGCGTGCGGGGCGTGTCCGGGACAGGGCGAAACCGGTCGTGCGGCGCAGCGGGCCGTAGGGGACGCGTGCGGTGCCGAGGACGAGGAGGCGGCCGTCGGTGCGTTCGACGACGCGCAGCAGCAGCGTGGCGGGGACGAGCTCCAGCGAGGCGTCGCCCGTGCCGAGGCTCCCGGGCAGGCGCAGTCGTGTTCCGCCCGCCACCGGTTCGATGGTGGTACTGACGAAGGTGAGCAGGTCGCCGCCGAGCGCGTCGCCGCCGAGCGCGAGGCTCAGGACGCAGTCTTCGGGGTCGGGGGCGATGGTCAGCGCCGCTTTCTCGACGTCGGCGCGTCGGCGCAGGGTGACCAATGGGCCGATCCGGTAGGTGAGTTCGGCGATGCGGCGGTTGGCGGCGGCCGTGTAGGCGCCGGGGCGGGGCAGCCGGTCGTGGTGGGTACGCGGTGGCAGCGTCGCGGTGGACGACGTGTGTACCGGGAGCGGTTGCGTGGGCGGGAGTTCGGTGGTCATGGCGGTACCTCGGGCTCGTGACGGGGCGCCTGACGGATCCGGGACAATGGCGGTGGTGGCGGGCCGGCCGACTGCGACTCGGCCGGCCCGCCACGTCTCGTCGCCCTTCCGTCAGCAGGAGTTGGTGAGGTAGTCCTTGGTGGGGGCGAGCATGTGCTCGGCCCAGACGGTGTGCATCTTCACGTAGGCGTCGGGGTTGAGGATGTCCGAGACCTGCTGGCCCGGCGACTCCTCGAGGTGCGCGGAGTCGATGTGCTGGAGGAGCACCGTGAGGGTGTCGTCGCCGACGGAGCCGGCGCCGTTCACGGCCGGGGTGAGGATGGACTCCACCCAGACGGTGTGCATCTTGATGTAGTTGTCGAGGTTGAGCGCGTCCTGGACCTGCTGTCCCGGGGACTCCTCCAGATGGGCCTTGTCGATGTGCTGGAGGATCGGCAGCAGGACCTGCTGGATGCTGACGCAGCTCTCGCCGCCGTCGTCACCGCTGCCGCCGCCCGTACCGCCCGAGCCGCTGCTGCCGCCGTGCGAGCCGCCGCTGGAGCCGCCGGAGCCCGAGCCTCCCGTGCCGCCCCCGGTGGAACCGCCCGTGGATCCGCCCGTGGACCCGCCGGTGGACCCGCCGGTGGAGCCTCCGGTCGAACCACCCGTGGAGCCTCCGGTCGAACCCCCGGAGCCCGATCCGCCCGTACCGCCGCCGGTGCCGCCGCCGCTGTCGGCGACGACGGTGATGGAGGCCGTCATGTCCGGGTGGACGGCGCAGTAGTACTTGTACGTACCGGGCTTGGTGAAGGTGTACGACCAGCTGTCGCCCTTGTTCAGAGTGCCGGAGTCGAACTTGGCGGGGCCGCTCGTGGTGGTGACCGTGTGTGGCGCGGAGTCCTCGTTGACCCACTTCACGGTCTGGCCGACCTTGATGGTCAGGGCCTGCTGGGCGAACTTGTAGTTCGTGATCTTGATGGTGTAGTCGGCCGCCTTGGCCTGGGACGCGGCCGGCTGGGCCTGGGCCATGGAGTGAGCTTCGGCGGCCGGTGCGGCGGTCGCCGGAGCGGCTGCGCCGCTGGACGCCTGGAGCAGGCCCAGACAGGCGACGGCTGCGAGGCCGGCGCCCGCGCCGGTGGCCAGCAGTACCCGGTTTCCCACCCGGGAGCGCCGGTGGCGCGGCGGGGGAGCGGGGATGTCGTCGGTACGCATGATCGTGTGTCTCTCCTTGTCGGCTGAGAGGGTGAGTGGGGTGGGACAGGGGGAAGCCGGTCAGCGGCCGGGAGCGGACGTGACCAGCAGACTCGTCGCGGCGAGAACGACGAGGACGAGCCCCGTCTCAGCCGCGACCGAGTAGACGAAGGGCCGTACGGTGGCGCGGTCCCCGCGCAGCAGCACGGCGATGTCGAGCCGGGTGCGCACCCAGCTCCGGCTGCCCTGGGCGATCAGCAGCACGGCGGCCAGGACGGCCAGTTTGAGCAGCAGCAGGCGGCCGTAGCCGGTGTGGAACAGGGCCCCGAACGAGCCGAGGATCTGCCAGGCCAGCACCGCTCCGGCCACAGCGATCGCCGCGACGGACACGCCGGCCAGCGTGGAGTAGCCCGACACGGCGGCCGACAGCTCATCCGGGCGCCGTCGCGGCAGCACCCCGAGGAGCAGCAGGGTCAGCCCGCCCAGCCACACGGACACGCCGAGCAGGTGCACCAGGTCGGCCACCGCCCCCCAACCCGGGTGCGTACCCTCGGCGTTGTGGCCCGCCATGCCGGTGGTGCGGAGCAGTCCGAGGGCGACCGCGAGAGCACCCACCCGCCAGCCCGGCGAGCGTGCGGTCCGCTCACCACCCTGGAGGAGGGCGGCGAGCACGATTGCGGCGAGCACCCACATCAGCACCCGGCAGGCGGCCACGACGCCGACCTCCGTACCCAGCAGATCCCGGTACGTGGCCAGGTGAAGGACATCCCCGATCGTTCCCATCGCTCCGTACGCGCCCTCAAGCCCCGGCGCCACCACGCCGGTCGCGAGCCCACCCGCCCAGGCGAGCGTGAGGATGCGGCGGGTACGACGATCCTGGGCGCCCTGCGGCCAGAGCAGTGCGAGGAAGGCGAGGCCGCCGATGTAGAGGGCGAGGGCGAGGTATCCGGCCCACCGAACGGTCGCCCAAGCCGTGCGCACGTCGGCGGAAGGCGCGGGTGCGGATGCGTCTTCGGAGGCGGGCGGAGCCGTCGTCTTGGCGGTGAGCGGGAAGGAGAGTGTCCCGGAGGTCGGATGACCGTCCTCCAGGTCGCGCACCTGCCAAACCAGGCCGAGCCGGTCCTGCCCGGTCGCCTTCGGAACGGCCACCACGATGACATTGCCGTGGCCATCGCCCTGGTCCGGACGGGACACCACGAGCCGCTTGCCACCGGCACTGACGCGGACGTCGGGCAGGTCGACCGGCTCACTGAAGGTCAGGCGCACCGTGGCCGGCGTGTGCGTGAGCCGAGCGCCGTCCTTGGGCGAGGAGGACTCCAGTTCGGTGTGGGCCGAAGCGGCGGGCGCGAGCAGCAGCAACACGGCGACGGCGGCGACGGCGGTCAGGGCAGTCGTCCACAGGGACACGGCGCGGTGTCTCACTCCTCTCACGGGAGCACCTCTCACGGGAGCACCTCCGGCAGCACCGAGGGCGACGGTGCGACGCCGACGCACAGCGACGAGAGACCGGTGGCCGACGGCGACGAGGACGGAGAGGGCGTCGGGGAAGCCGTGACTGCGGAGGCGTCCGCTCCGAGCAGACCGTCCAGCAGCCCGGTCACGGCGGTGAGCGTTCCGCTCAGCAGCGGCTGCACGAGGTGCACCTCCCCCTTCCGGCAGCCGTCCGACGGCGACGGAGAAGGAGTGGGGGAAGGCGCGGACGGAGGGTGATCGGGTGGCGAATCGGAGGGGCCGGGCACGGGCATCCCGCCTCCGTCCCCGCCGCCGGCGTCGGAACCGCCGTGGCCGCCGTGCTCACCGGAAGAAGACGTGTCGCTGACGACGGGAATTCCGGCACCGCCGCCTTCGGCCCAGGAACCCACCGATGAACCGGCCCCCATATCGCCACCGGGATTTCCGGAATCCCCGGAGGCCGCACCCTGGGAAGGGCCGACGGGAGGGGACGGAGCCGGGGCTGCGGGCGGTGTGGCGGTGCCCAGGGCCGTGGGTGCCGGCGCGCCGATGCCGGAGGCGTATCCGAGCACGACGATCACCGCCGCGACCAGCGCCCCCGCCACGATCTCGTCGCGATGGTCTCCCGGCCAGGACGCCCTGGCGAAAAAGGACATGGCCCCTCCTGACGCTGTGCGTGAAAGGCAGTGCCCAGGAGTGGACCGGGACGAGGATTCCCCCCAGCTACGCGTCAGTTAATCGCCCGTTTCAATGCCTCAGGGTCGACCCCTGCCGGACTGTGAGAACGGACCTCCCCGTACCAAACCAGTGCATCGCATTCCATGAAGAAAATGGAGGGCATGTGAATTCGAACGAATTCCTCATTTATTCCTTCACGGAATCACCGCGAATGCATATGCAGGGCTCTGCCTTATGCGGAGGCGGTCACCGGTCGACTGTGCGGCCCCGCTCGACAGTCACGGCAGCGTCCGGGTTCCGGGGCGCGGACGGCCTGCCCGACATGGGCGGCCCGGACGTCTGCGGCAGGCTGTGCACCCGCTCCGCCGTACCGATCGTCATGATCACCGCCCGGCTGTCGACCGGGGTCGGTCAGGCGCCCGCGACGGGCGCCTCTTCCCGCTCCGGCTCAGTGCCGGTGCCGGCGGTGTCGCTCAGGCCGAGGCGGAGGTGCTCGACGTGGTAGACGGCCTGGTCGAGGAGTTCGGCGACGTGGTTGTCGTAGAGGGAGTACACCACTGAGCGGCCCTTTCGGGTGCCGACGACGAGGCCCAGGTTGCGCAGCAGGCGCAGTTGGTGGGAGCAGGCGGACTGTTCCATGCCGACCTCGGCGGCCAACTCGGTCGCGGGCAGGGGGCCTTGCCGCAGGCGGGCGAGGATGAGCAGCCGTGAGGGGGTCGCCAGTGCCTGGAGGGTGGTGGCGACCTTCGCCGCGCTGGCGGCGTCCAGGTGTCCGCGCGGGACGCTTCCGGCTGGCGGTGCGGCTCCATGACCCATGCGCACATGGTACGGGGCACCTCCCATGAACACATGAATGTCTCTTCATTCGTTCCTGCTACGGTGGTGGGGCCGGACCGTGTTCCGCCCCCGATCCGTGAAGGACCCCGTGTCGATGTCTTCCACTCTCACCCGCCCGGCGCCGCCCGGCGCGGTCCGCGAGGCGGTGGCGCCACGGCGGCGCACCCGTGTCTTCACGCTGCCGGAGGCCCGGTGGGCGGCGACCGCGCTGGGGCTGTTCCTGATCGCGCTGCCGCTGTACCTGACCGGGGCACCCGCGTGGTCGTGGGGGCTGTTGTTCGGGGCCGTCTACGTCACCGGTGGTTGGGAGCCGGGTTGGGCAGGCCTGCGGGCGCTGAAGGAGAAGACCCTGGACGTGGACCTGCTCATGGTCGTCGCCGCGCTCGGTGCGGCCGCGATCGGGCAGGTAATGGACGGGGCGCTGCTGATCGTCATCTTCGCCACCTCCGGTGCGCTGGAGGCGATCGCCACCACCCGCACCGCGGACTCGGTGCGCGGGCTGCTCGACCTGGCCCCCGCCACCGCCACCCGTCTGATGGATGACGGCCACGAGGAGACCGTGCCCTCCGAGCAGTTGCGGGTGGGTGACACGATCCTGGTGCGGCCAGGTGAGCGGATCGGTGCCGATGGGCGGGTGCTGGACGGGGCCAGTGAGGTCGACCAGGCCACGATCACCGGCGAGCCGCTGCCGGTGGCCAAGGGGACCGGGGACGAGGTGTTCGCCGGCACCCTGAACGGCACCGGCGCGCTGCGGGTGAAGGTGGAACGGGACCCGTCCGACTCCGTGATCGCACGGATCGTCGCCCTGGTCGAGGAGGCGTCCAAGACCAAGGCGCCGACCCAGCTGTTCATCGAGAAGGTCGAACAGCGTTACTCCCTGAGCATGGTCGCGGGCACGGTGGCACTCTTCGTGCTGCCGCTGCTGTTCGGCGCCGACCTGCGGTCCACGCTGCTGCGCGCGATGACCTTCATGATCGTCGCTTCGCCGTGCGCGGTGGTACTGGCCACCATGCCGCCACTGCTGTCCGCGATCGCCACCGCCGGCCGCCATGGCGTGCTGGTGAAGTCGGCCGTCGTCATGGAACGCCTCGGCCAGGTGGACGCCGTCGCGCTGGACAAGACGGGCACCCTGACCGAGGGCACCCCACGGGTCACCGACGTCCGCCCGCTGACCGGGTCCGGCCTGAGCGAGCAGGAGGTCCTGCGGCTGGCGGCGGCGGCCGAGCATCCCAGCGAGCACCCGCTGGCCCGCGCCGTCGTGGACGCAGCCCGCACCCGTGGTCTGGACATTCCGCCGGTCGATGACTTCGTCTCCGCTCCGGGCACCGGCGTCACCGCGACGGTGGCCGGCCGCGCGATCGCGGTCGGCAGTCCCGCTCGCCTGCTGGACGCCGGCACTCACCCGGCCGCGACGGTCGCCGCCGGCCTGGAGGAGGAGGGTCGCACCGCGGTTCTGATCACGGCTGACGGCACGCCGGTGGGAGTGATGGGCATCGCCGACCGGCTGCGCGAGGAGGCCGCCGCCACCACCGCTGCGCTGGGTCGCCTGAGCGGCAGCACCCCGATGCTGGTCACGGGGGACAACCCGCGCGCCGCCGCCCGGCTTGCCGCGGAAGTCGGCATCACGGATGTGCGCGCCGGTCTGCTGCCGCACGAAAAGGTCGCCGCGGTGCGGGAGCTGGAGCACGCCGGACGCAAGGTGCTCGTGGTGGGCGACGGCGTGAACGACGCTCCCGCGCTGGCCGCCGCCCACACCGGCATCGCCATGGGCCGGGCCGGATCCGACCTGGCCCTGGAGACCGCCGACGCAGTCGTCGTCCGCGACGAACTCGCCACCATCCCCACCGTGATCGCACTCTCCCGCCGGGCCCGCAGCCTGGTGGTGCAGAACCTGGTGATCGCCGCCGTCTTCATCACCGGCCTGGTCCTCTGGGACCTCGCGGGCACCCTGCCGCTGCCTCTGGGCGTCGCCGGACACGAGGGCTCCACCGTCATCGTCGGCCTCAACGGCCTGCGCCTGCTGACCGACCGCGCCTGGCGCCGCGCCCGAGGGGGGATCGACCAGTGAGCCGCCGCGTCCGCACCACCGGCCCGGCCGCAGCGGCGCAGCCGGCCCGCTGCACGGTCACCGTCTGCCGCGGCTGCTGCTGCGGCACCTCGAAGATCCCTGGCCTGGACCATGCCGAGCAACTCGCCAGGCTGCGGCAGGCACTCGCCGACACCGCACAGGTCCGGGTGACCGGATGCCTGGACGCCTGCGAGCACGGCAACGTGATGGTCGTCCAGCCCTCCGCCACGGGACGGGCGGCCGGCGGCCGGCCGGTGTGGCTGGGGCTGGTCAACGACTCGGACGCCACCGCCGACATCGCCGACTGGATCACCGCAGGCGGCCCCGGCCTGGCCGACCCGCCCGGCATCCTCGACCTGTACGCGTTCACACCGTCCCGGCGTATTCGCCGTGCTGTCGAGGGATGACCCGACCTGGTAGCGGCCTCGGCCGAGGAGCCTGTACGGCCCCTCTCATGTCACTGCCTGACCGACAGACACCTCTCGCCGCACCCACTGCTGTTATCGGCGCGTTCCCAACACATCGAGGTAGTGCGGGTTGTGCATGAAGCCCAAGATGTTCCCGAAGGGATCGGTCACGGCGGCGGTGACGAAGCCCGCGCCGCGGTCCGTGAGTGGTTGGTACTCCTTTGCCCCCAGGGACAGCAGCCTTGCGAGAGTTGCGCTCACATCGTCGACATGCCAGTACACGACAGCACCGCTTGGCCCGGTCCCCGAACCGGCGGGCGCGTAGCGGCTGTCGATCAGCCCCAGCTCGTGCTGGTAGTCGCCGAGACGAAACTCGGCGTACCCAGGCCGCTCGAAGTACGGCTCCACACCCAGCAGTTCTGTGTACCAGTTCTTCGCTGCCGACAGATCAGCGGCCCAGAAACTGACGGTGGTGAGTCCTCTCAGCATGGATGTCCCCTTCCCTCCCGCCGCGGATACCGCATCCCGGCCGATGCCGTGACTGTAGGCGCTGGTTAGGTCAGATTCTGTCCTCATTACGGGGACGATTCTCGGGAGGCTGGTGCGGCTCCGCACTGCCGCCCACTGGTCGCCACCAGGCGAACCCCGGCCACGACGCCCCGCCTTTCAAAATGACAGAAGCGCGAACCCTACCGAAGCTCATGGTGAACGCATGGGCCATGCATGAGGACGGCTCGCGTTACGACCACATCCCGCCTGGGATGCGGCAGGCACTGATGACGCACTCGCCCGGGTATGGCGGCATTGAGGGCAAGCCGGCCGAGCGCTGAGCCATCATGTTCGCGGAGGAGCGCGACAGCCGGCCCCCGTCCATCCTCATCGCCACCCTTTCGCGCACGATCCTGCCGTGGGCCGCGGAGTGGCTCCTCTCCCCCTTACGGAACTGTGGCGGGTCATGGGCGCTGGGTGGGCGGCGGTCACCGTTGCGCCGTGCCACAGCTCGCGGGCCTGACAAAGGCGATAAGCCGTTCTGCCGGGCAGTGCGTGCCCAGCGCCTGATCTTGCGGAGCGTGTCCGGGAGTCAGATCCGAACTCGGCTCGAAAGCGACTCCCAAAACGACCCCAGGAACCACTCAGGGGCCCGACCCGCACTGCGGATCAGGCCCCTGACCTGGTACTTCACTGTCGGGGTGGCGGGATTTGAACCCACGACCTCTTCGTCCCGAACGAAGCGCGCTGCCAAGCTGCGCTACACCCCGGTGTCGCTGCTGTCGCGGCGACGACGTTTACTTTAGCCCACTGGTGGCTGGAGACGAAATCCGGTTTTCCGGCGGCGGCGCGTCGGGTCCGGGCGGACGTGGTCGGCGAGGACCAGCAGGAGGGCCAGACCGAAGAAGGCCAGGCCGAGCAGGAGTGCGTTGGCGAGGGTGCTCTTGTAGCCGAGGTGGGCGACGTCCATGAACGGATAGAGGTAGCGCGCCTGCGCGGTCGGTGGGAGCAGTGCGCCGCGGGCCAGGGTGAAGATCAGGTACGCCAGCGGGTAGAGGAGCCAGCGCGTGGCGTGCTGCAGGCCCAGGGGAGCCGGGCGGGTCAGCAGCAGCCAGTCCAGAAGGGCCGCGATCGGGGTGACCGTGTGCAGCACCTGGTTGGCGAGTGCGGACCAGATCGTGGGCCGGTCCGTCATCGAGAAGGGGCCCGGCTCGTGCACCAGGAGCACGTGGTAGACCAGGCTCGCGATCAGGGCGTAGAACAGCGTGCCGCCGGTGATCAGCGGAGGCAGCGGGTAGCGGGCCGTTCGGGCCCGCCAGGCCGACAGGGTGAAGGTCACGGCCAGCAGCACATTGGCCTGGATGGTGAAGTAGCTCAGGACCCGGGCGGGGCTGCCGAGGGCCAGGTCCGCGGCCACCGCCACCGCGGCCGTCAGCGCCACCAGCAGACGGTAGCGGGCCGCTGCGGGGCGGCGTACGGGGGCGACCACGGCCGCGGCGGGGACGATGGACGGTGCGAGCGTCGGCTTGCCCGGCACCGCGGGGAGGTCCGGGATCTCCTTGGGTATCGGCGCGATCATGCCCTCACGCTAAGCGGATGGGGCAGAAGGGGCGATACGGGATGGTCCGGGTGGGGTATGGCTCGGGCTACGCCTCGGGCGACGCCTCCCTCTCCACCAGCGTCAGCAGCGTCGCCTCCGGAGGGCACGCGAACCGTACCGGCGTGTAGCGGTTCGTGCCGCAGCCCGCCGACACGTGCAGGAACGACGTCCGGCCCTCAGCCGTGTGCCGTGACAGGCCCTTCACCCGGTCCGTGTCCAGGTCGCAGTTGGTGACCAGGGCGCCGTAGAAGGGGATGCACAGCTGGCCGCCGTGGGTGTGGCCGGCCAGGATCAGCGGGTAGCCGTCCGCCGTGAACGCGTCCAGGGTGCGCAGATACGGCGCGTGGACCACACCCATCGAGAAGTCCGCCGAGGGGGACGGGCCGCCCGCCACGCGCGCGTACCGGTCGCGCTTGATGTGCGGGTCGTCCACGCCCGTCAGCTCGATCTCCAGGCCCTCGATCTTCAGGGTGCCCCGGGTGTTCGTCAGGTTCAGCCAGCCCGCGTCGAAGCTGTCGCGCAGCTCCTCCCAGGGGTTGTGGATGGCGCCGACCACCGGCGGATTGCCGTTCAGACCGTGGTGGCCCCTCGCCTTCTCCACCAGGTAGCGGGCCGGGTTGCGGAGCCTCGGGCCGTAGTAGTCGTTCGAACCGAAGACGTACGCCCCCGGGAACTCCAACAGCGGCCCCAGCGCGTCCAGCACCTCCGGCACACCCTCGGGGTCGGAGAGGTTGTCGCCGGTGTTGATCACGAAGTCGGGGCGCAGGCCCGCCAGTGAGCGCAGCCAGCGCTGCTTCTTGCGCTGTCCGCTCACCATGTGGATGTCGGAGACCTGCAGGACGCGCAGCGGGTGTGCCCCCGGGGGCAGCACCGGGACCGTCACCCGGCGCAGCCGGAAGGAACGGGCCTCGAAGCCGGCCGAGTAGAGCAGTCCGGCGGCGGCAACCGCCGTGATTCCCAGGGGTACTCCGTATCGTGCGCGCATACGACCATCGTGTCAGAACCGGCGGCCGCCCCGCGTTCACCTGTGGACAACCCCGACCCGGCGGCACCCGCGATCGGCACCCACGGCCCCGGTCACCCACCGCGCCCCGGAAATGTACGGGCAGTCGCCCCACCGCACCTGCGACAATCAGAGGCATGACCACGCTCAAGTCGAAGCTCCAGGAAGACCTCAACGCCGCGATCAAGGAGCGCGACGAGCTCCGCTCCTCGACGCTCCGGCTGACGCTCGCCGCGATCACCAAGGAGGAGGTCGCGGGCAAGGAGAAGCGCGAGCTCTCCGACGAGGAGGTCACCAAGGTGATCACCCGTGAGGCGAAGAAGCGGCGGGAGGCCGCCGACGCCTTCGCTCAGGGCGGTCGCGCCGAACAGGCCGAGCGGGAGAAGGCGGAGGGCGAGGTGCTCGCCGCGTACCTGCCCAAGCAGCTGTCCGACGACGAGCTGCGGCAGATCGTCGCGCAGGCCGTGGAGGAGGCGAAGGCGGCGGGCGCCGAGGGCCCGCGCGCCATGGGGCAGGTCATGAAGATCGTGAACCCCAAGGTGGCCGGCCAGGCGGAGGGCGGCCGCGTCGCCGCCGTGGTCAAGCAGCTCCTCGCGAGCGGCTGAACCGGCCGCCCGCTCGCGGGCGCACAAGCCGACGGGGGCGCTCCTCTCACCGAGAGGAGCGCCCCCGCTGTCGTGAGAGGGGCTACCCCCTTCGCCCGCCGGTGCCGTTCCCGTTGCCGCCGTTTCCGGTGCCCTGGATGAAGCCGTCGGGGAAGGAGAAGGTGGGCGTCGGGAGCTGTCCGCCGGTGGTACCGCCGCTGTCCGCCGCCCCGCCGGTGGTCAGGCCGCCGATCAGCCCGCCGATCGTCTGCTGCCCGCCGTTGGCGTTGCCGTTTCCGTGGCCGTCGCCGTTCCCGTTGCCCTTGTCCCGGTCGTGGTCGTCCGGGATGTCGACGAGGTTGAAGTCCGGGGCCGGCTTGCCCGCAAGCGCGTCCGTCATCATGTCGCGCCAGATCGGGCCCGGGACCTTGCCGCCGTAGACCTTGTCCCAGGTGACGCCGCCGATGGTGATGTTGTACATCTGTCGCTTGTGCGCCGGGTCGCCGACCCAGACCGCGCCCGCCATGTTCGGCGTGTAGCCGACGAACCAGGCCGCGTACCGGGAGTCCGTCGTGCCGGTCTTGCCCGCGCTCGGGCGACTGCCGAGGCCGGCTTCCGTACCCGTACCGTCCTCGACCACGCCGTTCAGAAGCGTGTTGATCGTGTCCGCGGTGGTCTCCGACATCGCGCGCGAGCACGTCGACTTCGGGACCGGCAGAGACTTCTTCTGCTTGCCGACGGTCTGAGTGATCGACTCGATCGCGACCGGCGTGCAGTAGGTGCCGCGGTCGGCGAAGGTCGCGTACGCGCTCGCCATGGTCAGCGGCGCCACCTCCTGCGTGCCGAGCGCGATCGACGGGGCCTGGGCGATGGGCGCGCCGTCGGCGCGGTGGAAGCCCATCTTCTTGGCCGTGTCTATCACCGGGCAGATGCCGATGTCGCTGATCAGCTGCACGTAGTAGGTGTTGACCGACTTGGCGGTCGCCTCCTTCATGCGGTACGGGCCGTGCTCCGTCTTGCTCTCGTTGGTGAGCTTGGTGCCGTCCGTGTTCTTCCACTGCTTGCCGTCACAGGCGGAGACCGGGCTCGGGTACTCCATCTCGTACGGCGACGAGTACTCCTGGGTGGCCGGCTTGCCGCCCTCGATGGCGGCCGCGGCCACGATCGGCTTGAAGGTCGAACCGCCCTGGTAGCCGGCGCCGCCGCCCATGTCCTTGTCCACGGACAGGTTGATCTGGGTCTCGTCCTTGCCGAAGCCGTACGGACGGGACTGGCCCATCGCGAGGATCTTGCCGGTGCCCGGTTCGACGATGGTCGCGGCCGTGGCCACCTCGTCGCTCTTGTTGACGTGGTTCTTGATGGACTTCTGCACCGAGTCCTGAGCCTGCGGGTCGAGCGTGGTGCGGATCGTCAGACCGCCCTCGTTCCAGGTCTTGGCCCGCTCCGCCTGGGTCTTGCCGAAGATCGGGTCGTTCAGGAACACCTCGCGGACGTAGTCGCAGAAGAAGCCCGCGCCCTTGACGGCCGTGATGCAGCCGTTCTTCGGCTGGCTCACGTGCAGGCCGAGGCCCGTCGCCTTGGCCTTGTCGGCGTCCGCCTGAGAGATGTCGTGCAGGTCGGCCATGCGCTGCAGCACCACGTTGCGCCGCTGCTTGGCCTCCGCCGCGTCGTTCACGGGGTCGTAGCGCGTCGGGGACTGGACGAGGCCCGCGAGGAGCGCGGACTCCTGAAGGTTCAGGTCCTTGGCGTGCTTGGAGAAGTAGCGCTCGGCGGCGGCCTCGACGCCGTAGGCCTGCTGGCCGAAGAAGGTGATGTTCAGGTAGTTCTCGAGGATCTTCTTCTTGCCGAGCTTCTCCTCGATCTGGATCGCGTACTTGAGCTCGCGGACCTTGCGGCCGAGGGTCTGCTGGGTGGCCTGGGCGACCTTGGTCGGGTCGTCGCCGGCCTCCTCGATGAAGTAGTTCTTCACCAGCTGCTGGGTGAGCGTGGAGGCGCCCTGGGCCACTCCGCCGCTCTGCGCGTTCTTGTTCAGCGCGCGCAGGACGCCCTTGAGGTCGATCGCGCCGTGCTGGTAGAACCGCGAGTCCTCGATGGCGACGATCGCCTTCTGCACGTACGGCGACATGTCCTTGAGGTCCACCACCGTGCGGTCGCGCGAGTAGACCGTGGCGATCTGACCGCCCTGGCTGTCCAGGATCGTGGTGCGCTGGCTGAGCTGGGGGCTCTTCAGATTGGCCGGGATGTCGTCGAATCCCTGGACCGACCCCTTGGCCACGAGTCCGAGCGCACCCGCGGCGGGCAGCGCGATGCCGGCCATCACGGCCCCCGCGAGCACACTCACTCCGAGGAACTTGGCGGCCTGCTGCACGGGGGACTGCCCCCCGCCCGAGCGCTTTTTTGGCATGAGGGCAGCCTAATCCGTAGTTATGAGCGTTCCGACGGAGCGGGTGCTTCTCGGGGCGTTCGAGTACCAGACCGTGACATCCAAGTGCAGCCGGGCCGCGGAGGCCTCAACGTAGATCGGTGCACGGTCTGGTGCGAGTTGTGGTGGCGGTCACGTGGGCGCCGGGCGGACGCTTCGTACGCGCCCGGCCCGAGATGCCTATGGCTAGACAATGCGCCGTCCGGCGTCTCCGTGGCCGCCACCACAAGCGGTGTTGGCGCCCGTCGGCGCTGGACGTATGCCCAAAACTCACCCGGCATCGATGCCTATTAAGAGAGCGGCGGCGTCCAGGGCCGTCGCGCGTCAACACCTCTCGACTTGATCACGCGTTTGTGGTGGTGGTGCGAGCCCATCGCACGGTGACCTCTCGATGCGCCCGAGCCGTCTGAGCTCTCGCATAGACCGAGGCCCGTGGGATGCGCTGGTGCCACGAACGGCTAGTGAGGTGGCGGCCCGACCGCGACGCGGTCGAGGCCTGGGATTAGGTCGCTGCGTGGCCCGCATGCGCTCGTGACCAGCGCAAACACCGAACTCTGGGGAGGGGAACCTTGATCTACTGCGGAATCGACTGGGCGGAACGAACCCACGATGTCGCCCTGGTCGACGACACCGGCCAGCTGCTGGCCAAGCGACACATCACCGACGACGCTGCCGGCTACAAGATCCTGCTGGAACTGCTCGCCGAGTACGGCGACAGCGAGGAGGACCCGATCCCGGTCGCGATCGAGACCTCCCGCGGCCTGCTGGTGGCCGTCCTGCGGACCGGCACGCGCAAGGTGTACGCGATCAACCCGATGGCCGCCGCCCGCTATCGCGACCGGCACTCCGTCTCGCGCAAGAAGTCCGATCCCGGCGACGCCCTGGTCCTGGCGAACATCCTCCGCACCGACATGCACGCCCACCGGCCCCTGCCCGACGACAGCGACATCGGCCGCGCGATCAGCGTCCTGGCCCGCGCCCAGCAGGACTCCCTCTGGAACCGGCAGCAGCTCGCCAACCAGCTCCGGTCTCTGCTGCGCGAGTACTACCCCGCCGCCCTGGCCGCCTTCGCCGCCTGGGCCAACGGCCTGTGCCGTCCCGAGGCCCGCGAACTCCTCAAGACCGCCCCGACCCCGGCCCGGGCCGCGCGCCTGACTCGCACCCAGATCCAGGCCGCGCTCAAGCGAGCCGGCCGCCAGCGCGGCATCGAAGCCGAGGCCGAGCGCCTCCGCGAAGTCTTCCGTGCCGAGTGGGCCCACCAGCCTCCACTGATCGAGGAAGCGCTCGGCAAGCAGATGCTCGCCCTCCTCATCCAGCTGGACGCTGCCTGCACCGCCGCCGACCAGCTCGCCGAGGCGGTGGAAGAGGCCTTCCCCCAGCATCCGGACGCCGAGATCCTGCTGAGCTTCCCCGGCCTCGGCATCCAGCTCGCCGCCCGCGTCCTGGCCGAGATCGGCGACGACCGCACCCGCTTCGCCGACGCCCGCGGCCTGAAGGCCTACGCCGGCTCCTCGCCCATCACCCGCGCCTCCGGCAAGAAGTCCGCCATCACCAGACGCTGGGTGAAGAACGACCGCCTCAACCACGCCGGCTACCTCTGGGCCTTCGCCTCACTCCGGGCATCTACCGGAGCCAACGCCCACTACCGGCGCCGACGCGAACAAGGCGACTGGCACGCCGCCGCCCAGCGCAACCTCTTCAACCGCATGATCGGACAGCTCTACCACTGCCTGAAGCAGGGCAGGACTTACGACGAGTCGCTCGCCTTCGGCGCCCCTTCCTCCGAGGCTGTTGTCAGAGCGGCTTGAGCTGGTCAGCGTGGAGTGAGGCAGGCTTCGAGGGCGGCTCGCTGTTGCGGGCGCAGGTGGTCGCCGAGGGGGACTTTCCGGGGGCTGTGTTCGCCTTCGCAGAGCCAGCTCTGTTCGTCATCATCGAACCACCAGTCCTCGGCGCCCCACATCGGGTGTCCCTGGAGCAGGTGTCTGGCCAACGTCTCGCTCGACTCAGGAGCACCCTGAGCGATGAGCGCTTGGACCACGGCGGTCACTGCCTCGTCCGGAACCGCCGCGTCGCCGAGAACAGGCAGAAGCAGGAGGAGACGGGCGTGAGAGTCGGTGACGCCTTCCGCACCCGGTGGTGCCTCCACCAGGGCGGCGAGCTCGGGCCAGCACAGCCCCGGGCCGATGCGGTCCTGATCGTCGCTGGCCAGAACGAGATCCTGGCTCCAGTCGGGATGCGTGAGGAAGTAGTCCGTGGTCGTGAACTCCTCGCCGCTGTTGAAGTGCACGACGATCGCGAAGCCGCCAGCCAATGGCACCGTGAACATGGGCCACGCCGACGGGTCGTGGAGCCTGTCGAGCATGGCGTCCGCGTCACCCGCGTCCGATCCGAAGGCTTCCGGCTCGAACCCCTCGGCCAGGTCCGCCAAGTACGCAGGCCAGAACCCCGGCTCATCCAGGAGCGGGTGCCCGTCCACGACGGGCGACGAGGAGTACCAGTGCCGTGCCATCACCATGCCGGGATTCTCTCCAAGCGCGGTCGGGGCTGTTCGAAGCCCCCGGCCCTCACGGCCGACTGGCTTGACGGCATAGCAACGTGAGGTGTCTACGTTCTCATTCGCCGGACACGCGTACAGGCCTTGGCCTAAGCTGCTCCCAACTGTCACAGCGGTAGGGCCACGTATCAAGTACGTCCGGCGACCCCGAATCGTTCCGGTGTTCCTCGAACTTTCTTGGCGGATGCGTGCCCGGATTCGCCTTGTGTGTCATCAGGCGTCCGTTGTGACGCCACTGAACTGTCCTGGTTTGTCCGGAAAGTAACGTTCGTTACCAGCTCACTCCCACGGGTGATCTGCCGTTTACCCATAGTCCGTTCGGACCATTCAAGATTGGGCCCGAAGGGGGTGTTGCGCTGTCCCCTCCTTCCGTAACGTCCTCAACTGGCGGCGGTGAATATGCCGCTGCCGCCGTGGGGGAGCCTCGATTCGGGAGAGGACGGCGCCGGTATGGGCTGGGTAACCGACTGGAGTGCGCAGGCGGCCTGCCGCACTACCGATCCGGATGAACTGTTCGTTCAGGGAGCAGCGCAGAACAGGGCCAAGGCGGTGTGCACCGGATGTCCGGTACGCACGGAATGCCTGGCGGACGCGCTGGACAACCGCGTCGAGTTCGGCGTGTGGGGTGGCATGACGGAGCGGGAGCGCCGCGCACTGCTGCGCAGGCGGCCGACCGTCACCTCCTGGCGTCGCCTGCTGGAGACCGCGCGTACGGAATACGAGCGCGGGGCGGGCCTGCTGCCCCTCGGTGAGGAAGAGACGTACGAGAACTACGCGGCGGTGAGCTGAGGGCGGCCACCGTCCGAGGCGGGCGCCCGCCGCCGACGGCGGGCAACGGACACCTCATGGTGCCCTCGGCGTGCCATCCACTCCGACCTGGGTCTTCTCGCAGGGGTCCTTCGACGGTCCTGTTCGAGGGCCCTCTTCAAGGAGGGCGCCGCCGGGCGCGGTTGTGTCATGGCCTGCGGGACCGCGCGTCTGTGCCACGCGGGGCGCGGCACGACCGGGCGGGTGCGCCGACGCGGGCGGCGCGCGGGCGTCAGCTGCCCTGCCTGCCCGACCCTGCGAGGCTGACAGCCGCGCCCAAGGGCTCACACTCGGCCGTATGCCTGCCTCGGTCCTCCGAGCGCCCCGGGCGCCCGGCGGTCGTACACCCGTCTCCGCCGCGTCCCGGCGAGCATGCCGGGCCCCTCACGCGTATGCCTCGCGCTCCTCGGGGCGATCGGGCTGGTTGGCCGCGAGGCGGTCACCGATGTCCCGTAGCCCCGCGAGGTCGTGGACGTCGCCGGGCAGTGCGGCCACTTCCGCCACGGCCACCTCGGGGTGGAGCGCGGTGAAACGGTCACGCGTGCGCTGCTCTCGGGAGAGCAACTGCATACGCTCGGCGTGCAGTCGCAGCAGACCCACGGCGAGGTGCTCGACGCTCCGGTCCTGGTCCGTGGCGGTGGGGGAGTCCGCGCCGGGGCCAGATGCTCCGGAAGAGGGCGATTCTGAACTGCCGTACGTGTCGGGAGCGTTACGAAGTCCAGCTTTCCCGCCCCGCTGATCCACAATGCGGGACTCGTCAAGATTTTCCGCGGCGGCGAGCGCCCGCTCGGCCGACAACTGGGCGGCGTCGCTGCCGTGGACCCGGTTGAGTACCAGGCCGGCCAGCGGCATGTCCTCGGCGGCCAGGCGCTCCACGAAGTACGCGGCCTCCCGCAGCGCGTCCCGCTCCGGGGCCGCCACCACCAGGAACGCAGTACCGGGCGCCTGAAGCAGCTTGTAGGTGGCGTCAGCGCGCGTGCGGAACCCGCCGAACATGGTGTCCATGGCGGCCACGAACGTCTGGACGTCCTTCAGGAGCTGACCACCGAGCAGCTTGCCCAGGGCGCCCGTCATCATCGACATGCCGACGTTCAGGAACTTCATCCCCGCGCGGCCGCCCATCTTCGCCGGGGCCATCAGCACCCGGATCAGCCTGCCGTCCAGGAAGGACCCGAGCCTCTTGGGGGCGTCCAGGAAATCCAGCGCCGAGCGGGAGGGCGGTGTGTCGACGACGATGAGGTCCCACTCGTCCCGCGCCCGCAGCTGCCCCAGCTTCTCCATCGCCATGTACTCCTGCGTGCCCGCGAAGCCCGCCGAGAGCGACTGGTAGAAGGGGTTGCCCAGGATGGCGGCCGCCCGCTCGCGGTCCGCGTGCGCCTCGACGATCTCGTCGAAGGTGCGCTTCATGTCGAGCATCATGGCGTGCAGTTCGCCGCCCGCGGCGTCGTCGATGCCCTTCACCCGCCGCGGGGTGTTGTCGAGAGCGTCGATGCCCATCGACTGGGCGAGCCGGCGGGCCGGGTCGATGGTGAGAACCACCACCTTGCGCCCGCGCTCGGCGGCGCGCAGTCCCAGGGCCGCCGCCGTGGTCGTCTTGCCTACGCCGCCGGAGCCGCAGCACACGACGATGCGGGTCTGCGGGTCGTCCAGGAGCGGGTCGATCTCCAGGACAGGTACCGGGTTCAACACGCGCGTGGAGCCCGTGTCGTGGGCGTACGGCGCGTCGTGGGCCGGATCGGCCGCCTCGGCGTGCCGGTGGGCCGTGTCGTCGCCGGTGTCGTCGTGCGTGGATGCCGTGTCGGCCTGGGTGGGGGCCTGGTCGTCGTGCGTGGGGGCCGGGTCCGAGCTCATGAGATCCCTTGCTGACGCAGTTCCGTGGCCAGTTCGTACAGGCCCGCCAGGTCCATTCCCTCGGCGAGCAGCGGCAGTTCGTGCAGGGGCAGGCCCAGCCGCGTGAGGACGCCACGCTGCTCGCGCTCCAGGCCGAACCGCTCCGCGTACTCGCCGGCCTGCCTCAGCAGCGGGTCCACCAGCCGCTCCGCGAGTCCGCCGCGCCGCGCGCCGCCGAGCCCGGCACCCGAGAGGGACTGGGCGATGGCCGTCCGCGGCACCGCGTGCGCGAGGTCGAGATCCGCCTGGTCCAGCACCGTGGGCCGCACCATGTTCACGATGATCCGGCCCACCGGAAGCTTCGCCGCGCGCAGTTCGGCGATCCCGTCCGCGGTCTCCTGGACGGGCATCTCCTCCAGGAGCGTCACCAGGTGCACGGCCGTCTCGGGCGACTTCAGCACCCGCATCACGGCCTGGGCCTGGTTGTGTATCGGGCCGATCTTGGCGAGGCCGGCCACCTCGTCGTTCACGTTCAAGAAGCGGGTGATGCGGCCGGTGGGAGGTGCGTCCATCACCACGTAGTCGTAGGCGAACCGGCCGCTCCTGTCCTTCCTGCGGACGGCCTCGCACGCCTTGCCGGTCAGGAGCACGTCCCTGAGGCCGGGCGCGATGGTGGTGGCGAAGTCGATCGCGCCGAGCTTCTTCAGGGCCCGTCCCGCGCCGCCCAGTTTGTAGAACATCTGGAGGTAGTCCAGCAGGGCCAGCTCGGGATCGATGGCGAGCGCGTACACCTCGCCGCCGCCCGGGGCGACGGCGATCTTCCGCTCCTCGTACGGAAGCGCCTCCGTCTCGAAGAGCTGTGCGATGCCCTGTCTGCCCTCGACCTCGACCAGAAGGGTGCGTTTGCCCTCGGTCGCGAGGGCGAGCGCGAGTGCCGCGGCGACCGTGGTCTTTCCGGTCCCGCCCTTACCGCTGACGACCTGGAGCCTGCTCACGTCCTCGAGCCTAACCAGTTCCCGCGCGGGCCACGCGGGAGGCTGTGGACAACCGTGGTTCCGGTCGGCCTCCCGCCCGGTCGCCTCCGCCGTCCCGGCGGGCCCGCGCGGCGGCGTTCCGCCCGGCTTTCCGCCAGGTCGTCGGCACTATGGTGGCCGACCGAGTGCCCCTTGGGCCACAGCGGCTACAGTCGGCCCCATGACCAAGTGGGAATACGTCACCGTGCCGCTGCTCGTCCACGCCACGAAGCAGATCCTGGACACCTGGGGCGAGGACGGCTGGGAGCTCGTCCAGGTCGTGCCCGGGCCGAACAACCCCGAGCAGCTGGTGGCCTACCTGAAGCGGGAGAAGCAGGCGTGAGCGCGGTCGAGTCCCGGATCGCCGCACTGGGCCTGACCCTGCCGGAGGTCGTGCCGCCGCTCGCCACCTACCAGCCCGCCGTGCAGTCGGGGCCGTACGTGTACACCTCCGGGCAGCTGCCGATGGTGGAGGGCAAGTTGCCGGTGACCGGCAAGGTGGGCGCCGAGGTCACCGCCGAGGAGGCCAAGGAACTGGCCCGGACGTGCGCGCTGAACGCTCTCGCGGCGGTCAAGTCCGTGACGGGCGACCTCGACCGCATCGCGCGCGTGGTGAAGGTCGTCGGTTTCGTGGCGTCGGCCTCCGACTTCACCGGCCAGCCCGGCGTCGTCAACGGCGCCAGTGAACTGCTCGGCGAGGTCCTCGGCGACAAGGGCGTGCACGCCCGCAGCGCGGTCGGCGTGGCGGTGCTCCCGCTGGACGCGCCGGTCGAGGTGGAGATCCAGGTGGAGCTGACGCAGGCGTGATCGACCCTCGCTGACCACGCGAGGGCGATGACGTCCCGGAAAGGCACGGACGACGTCCTTCGGCGGGCGATCGTTGCCTCTCGAACATCCGCTCACTACGGGATAGCCTCCGCCCATGGCGAATGGGCAGTGGTTTCCCCCGGAGTGGCCAGAGCGGATCCGCGCGCTCGCGGAGGGCACGCTCACCCCGGTCACCCCGAAGCGCGCGGCCACCGTCATGCTCCTCAGGGACGACGGTGGCGCACCCGCCGTCCACATGCTGCGCAGACGCGCCTCCATGGAGTTCGCCGGAGGCGCGTACGCCTACCCGGGCGGCGGTGTCGACCCGCGCGACCACGACCTGAGAATCGGCTGGGCGGGTCCCATGCGCGCGTGGTGGGCTCAGCGCCTCGGCGTCGACGAGACGTCCGCCCAGGCCATCGTCTGCGCCGCCGTACGGGAGACGTACGAGGAGGCGGGCGTGCTGCTCGCCGGCCCGGCCCCGGACACGGTCGTCGGCGACACCACGGGAGCGGACTGGGAGGCGGATCGCGCGGCCCTGGTCGCCCGCGAGGTGTCGTTCGCGGAGTTCCTCGAGCGCCGTGGGCTGGTCCTGCGCTCCGACCTGCTCGGCGCGTGGACCCGCTGGATCACCCCGGAGTTCGAGCCCCGCCGCTACGACACCTGGTTCTTCGTGGCCGCGCTCCCCGAGGGGCAGCGCACCCGCAACGCCTCCACGGAGGCCGACAGCACGGTGTGGATCCGCCCGGCCGAGGCGGCGGCCGCGTACGACAAGGGCGAGCTGCTGATGATGCCGCCCACCATCGCGACCCTGCGCCAGCTGATCGGCTGTGCGACGGCCGCCGAGGCGCTGAAGGCCGCGCCGGGCCGCGACCTGACCCCCGTCCTGGCCACGGCCCGCCTGGAGGACGGCCGGATCGAGCTGTCCTGGCCCGGCCACGACGAGTTCACCAAGCACATCCCGACGGGCCAGGCGCCCGCATGACCCACGCGACCCACGCGACGGAAGGTGGCCTGGCATGACGGACGCCGCAGCCCTCCCCGGCCGGCCGCGCGGCGCGGTCCTCTCCGGCCCGGCCACCGCGCGCGCGGTGAACGTCCTCGCGCCCAACGCGTCGGCGATGACCCTGGACGGCACCAACACCTGGATCGTCTCCGAGCCGGACCGCGAGCAGGCGGTGGTGATCGACCCCGGACCGCTCGACGAGGGCCACCTGCGCAATGTGATCGACACGGCCGAGAAGTCCGGGAAGCGGGTCGCGCTCACCCTGCTCACCCACGGCCATCCCGACCACGCGGAGGGCGCCGCCCGGTTCGCCGAGCTGACGGGCACGAAGGTACGCGCCCTGGACCCGGCGCTGCGCCTGGGCGAGGAGGGGCTGGGCCACGGGGACGTGATCACGGTCGGCGGCCTTGAACTCAGGGTCGTGCCGACGCCGGGCCACACCTCCGACTCCCTGTGCTTCCACCTCCCGGCCGACCGGGCGGTGCTGACGGGCGATACCGTGCTGGGCCGCGGTACGACGGTGGTGGCGCACCCCGACGGCCGCCTGGGGGACTATCTGGACTCCCTGCGCCGCCTCAGGTCGCTCACGGTCGACGACGGCGTCCACACGGTGCTCCCGGGCCACGGGCCGGTCCTGGAGGACGCCCAGGGCGCCGTGGAGTACTACCTCGCCCACCGCGCCCACCGCCTGGCTCAGGTCGAGACGGCGGTCGAGGACGGCCACCGCACCCCGGGCGAGGTCGTCGCCCATGTGTACGCGGACGTGGACCGCTCCCTGTGGCCGGCGGCGGAGCTGTCGGTACGGGCACAGCTGGACTACCTGAGGGAGCACGGGCTGATCTGAGCCCTGCCGCGGGGTGGCAGCCCTGATGGAGGCAACGACAACGGGCCCCGCCTCACCGGGAGGCGGGGCCCGGAGCCGTACGGCCGAGGCCGAGCGTCAGCGCGACCGCTTCGCCAGCCGCTCCACGTCCAGCAGGATCACGGCCCGCGCCTCCAGGCGGAGCCACCCGCGCTGGGCGAAGTCCGCCAGCGCCTTGTTCACGGTCTCGCGGGACGCGCCGACCAGCTGGGCCAGCTCCTCCTGCGTGAGGTCGTGCACGACGTGGATGCCCTCCTCGGACTGCACGCCGAAGCGCCGCGAGAGGTCCAGCAGGGCGCGGGCCACACGGCCCGGCACGTCCGAGAAGACCAGGTCGGACATCTGGTCGTTGGTCTTGCGCAGCCGCCGGGCGACCGCGCGCAGCAGCGCCGCGGCCACCTCGGGCCGCGCGTTCAGCCACGGCTGGAGGTCGCCGTGGCCCAGGCCCAGCAGCTTGACCTCGGTCAGCGCGGTGGCCGTCGCCGTACGCGGGCCCGGGTCGAACAGCGACAGCTCGCCGATCAGCTCACCGGGGCCGAGGACCGCCAGCATGTTCTCGCGGCCGTCGGGGGACGTGCGGTGGAGCTTGACCTTGCCTTCCATGACCACGTAAAGGCGGTCACCGGGGTCGCCCTCGTGGAACAGCGAGTCGCCGCGGGCGAGGGTCACCTCACTCATGGAGGCGCGGAGCTCCGCGGCCTGCTCGTCATCGAGCGCCGCGAAGAGCGGGGCGCGCCGCAGAACGTCGTCCACGAGTTCTCTCCTTGTCGACCTGCTCAGGGGATCTTGCTCCCCCGGATACCAGGGGACCGTGTTCCCCATTTTGCCGGACGGTCCAAACAGTGTGATCTGTCACAAGGATGCCGCACCGATGGGCCGGGGTACGCGGCAGGGGTCCAATTGGATGCTGGTCTTCCGGGTGCGGGGCGGATGTCGGTGCCTGGCCTTAGGCTGGCCGGGTGTCCAAATCGCCGGTGAGAGCACAGGCCAAGGGGGCTGGACGGGTGGTTGCGCGTCGCGATTCCGCTATGGGCGAACAGAGCTCCGGCGGCGGAAGGAGAACGGCAAAGACGGCGAAGACGGCGCCCGAGGAGGCACCGGAGCAGAGCCCTGCCGCGAGGACGGCCACCGGGAAGACCACGGCCGCGACCAAGAAGGCCGCTGCGGGGAAGAAGGCGGCTCTCGCCAAGAAGGCCGCTACGGCGAAGAAGGCGGCTCCCGCCAAGAAGACCACCCCGGCGAAGCAGACGGCCACGAAGACGGCCCCCGCGAAGACGGCCCCCGCGAAGAGGGCCCCGGCCAAGAGGGCCCCCAGGAAGCCCGCCCACGCCGAGGTCGTCGTAGCCGACGGCACCGTCGCCGTCAAGGACACACCCGCGAAGACCGTGTCCGCCAAGCCCCCCACGAGCGAGTCGCGCACCGCCCTCGTCCGCCGTGCCCGCCGTATCGACCGCGAGCTCGCCGAGGTGTACCCGTACGCCCATCCGGAGCTCGACTTCGAGAACCCCTTCCAGCTCATCGTCGCGACGGTCCTGTCCGCGCAGACCACCGACCTCCGGGTGAACCAGACCACCCCCGGGCTCTTCGCCAAGTACCCGACCCCGGAGGACCTCGCGGCGGCCGATCCGGAGGAGGTCGAGGAGATCCTGCGCCCGACCGGGTTCTTCCGGGCCAAGACCAAGTCGGTGATAGGGCTCTCCAAGGCCCTGGTGGAGCAGTTCGGCGGTGAGGTCCCCGACCGCCTCGAAGACCTCGTCAAACTGCCCGGTGTCGGTCGCAAGACCGCGTTCGTGGTGCTGGGCAACGCCTTCGGCCGCCCCGGCATCACCGTCGACACGCACTTCCAGCGGCTGGTGCGCCGCTGGAAGTGGACCGACGAGACCGACCCCGACAAGATCGAGGCGGCCGTCGGCGCGCTCTTCCCGAAGGGTGACTGGACCGACCTGTCCCACCACGTGATCTGGCACGGCCGCCGTATCTGCCACGCCCGCAAGCCGTCCTGCGGCGCCTGCCCGATCGCCCCCCTCTGCCCGGCCTACGGCGAGGGCGAGACCGACCCGGAGAAGGCGAGGAGGCTGCTGAAGTACGAGAAGGGCGGCTTCCCCGGCCAGCGGCTCAAGCCCCCGCAGGCGTACCTGGACGCGGGCGGAAAGCCGGCCCCGCCGCTGGGCGCCGGATGACGGCCGTGCGCGGTGCGGCACGCCACCCGGGGGAGGGACGTGTCGCGGCGGGCCGCGGGGCGCGACACCCACACGAGGGATGCGCGGAACGATCCGTGGTACCGCGGGCGTTGGGATCGGCAGGACGGGGATGGCGATGACACACGTGAGCGACACGGGCCACAGACACGACACGGACGGCGGCCGGCTGCGGCTGAGCACGGAGGGCCTGCCGGACTGGCTCGACCCGGTCGTAAAGGCCGCACGGACCGTCGAGCCCCTCCAGCTCAGCCGTTTCCTGCCGCCGGAGAACGGCGCGGGGCGCCAGTCGGCCGTGCTGATCCTGTTCGGCGAGGGCGAGCGCGGCCCCGAGCTGCTGCTGATGGAGCGTGCCGGTTCGCTGCGCTCGCACGCCGGGCAGCCCTCGTTCCCCGGTGGCGCCCTCGACCCGGAGGACGGCGACCCGAAGGGTGAGGGACCGCTGCGTGCGGCCCTGCGCGAGGCGGAGGAGGAGACCGGGCTCGACCCGGCCGGCGTGCAGCTCTTCGGCGTGCTCCCCAAGCTCTACATCCCGGTCAGCGGCTTCGTCGTGACACCGGTCCTCGGCTGGTGGCGCGAGCCGAGCCCGGTGGGCGTCGTCGATCCGAACGAGACGGCGCGGGTGTTCACCGTGCCCGTGGCGGATCTCACGGACCCGGCCAACAGAGCCACCACGGTCCACCCCAGCGGCCACCGAGGTCCGGCATTCCTGGTCGAATCCGCCCTCGTCTGGGGCTTCACGGCCGGTGTCATCGACCGCCTGCTGCACTACGCCGGCTGGGAGCGCCCCTGGGACCGCGACAAGCAGGTCCCGCTCGACTGGCGCGCATGACAAGGTGACCCCCGTGCTGTGTTCTCCCGGGCAGCGCGTGCCGCCATGCCGCCGCGTGGTGAGCCGTGTCCCCGGCCGGACGACGGCGAGCGGAACGTGACGAGGCGAGGCGAGGCTTGAAGCAGTGAACGTGCTGGACATCCTGTTGCTGGTCGCCGCCGTCTGGTTCGCGGTCGTCGGCTACCGGCAGGGCTTCGTCGTCGGCATCCTGTCGGTGATCGGCTTCCTGGGCGGCGGTCTCGTCGCGGTCTATCTGCTGCCGTTCCTGTGGGACCGGGCGACGGGCGACCAGAAGGTGAGCACGACCGTCGCCGTGGTCGCCGTCGTCGTGGTGATCGTCTGCGCCTCCGTCGGCCAGGCCCTGACCACCCACCTCGGCAACAAACTGCGCAGACACATCACCTGGTCCCCGGCGCGCGCCCTGGACGCCACGGGCGGCGCCCTCGTCAACGTGGTGGCGATGCTCCTGGTCGCCTGGCTGATCGGCTCCGCCCTGGCCGGTACGACGCTGCCGACGCTCGGCCGCGAGGTCCGCGGCTCGAAGGTGCTCCTCGGCGTCTCCCGCGCCCTGCCCGCCCAGGCGGACACCTGGTTCGCGGACTTCTCCTCGGTCCTCGCGCAGAACGGCTTCCCCCAGGTCTTCAGCCCATTCGCGAACGAACCCATCAACGAGGTCCAGCCGCCCGACCCGTCCCTCGCCAGGAGCGCGGTCGCCGTGCGCGCGCAGCGCTCCATCGTGAAGGTGATGGGCACGGCGCAGAGCTGTGGCAAGGTCCTCGAAGGCACCGGTTTCGTCTTCGGCGACCGCCGTGTGATGACCAACGCGCACGTGGTGGGCGGCGTTGACGAGCCCACCGTCCAGATAGGCGGCGAGGGACGGAAGTACGACGCGAAGGTCGTCCTGTACGACTGGCGGCGCGACATCGCGGTACTGGACGTGCCCGACCTGGACGCCCCGGCGCTGAAGTTCGCGTCCACCGACGCGACCGGAGGCAGCGGCGCGATCGTCGCGGGCTTCCCGGAGAACGGGTCGTACAACGTCCAGCCCGCGCGCGTCCGCGGCCGCATAACGGCCAACGGCCCCGACATCTACCACCGCGGCACGGTGCGCCGCGATGTGTACTCGCTGTATGCGACCGTCCGCCAGGGCAACTCCGGCGGCCCGCTGCTCACCCCCGACGGCAGGGTCTACGGGGTGGTGTTCGCGAAGTCCCT
Organism: Streptomyces sp. Ru72; assembly: GCF_002920635.1. Classification (GTDB taxonomy): domain Bacteria; phylum Actinomycetota; class Actinomycetes; order Streptomycetales; family Streptomycetaceae; genus Streptomyces. Next base: position 134,753 of record NZ_PQSR01000005.1, read on the forward strand.
GGACGACGCCAACACGGGGTACGCGCTGACGGCGGACGAGGTCCGTCAGGACATCGCCCAGGGGCGTGCGGCGAATCAGCAGGTGGACAGCGACAACTGCGCCCTGTGATGCCCGGCGGGCCGGGAGCGGCCGTTGACGCGCGCCGGTTCAGCCGCGCGGGTGGCGCAGACGGACCGAGACCCAGCGGGCCCGGCGGCGCAGAATGCGGGGGATCCCCACCTGGGTGTCCGTGCCCGCCAGTTGCGGGGTGCCCCTCTGGTGGGAGCCCGGCGCGGTGGCCGAGCGGCGGTTGCGTGCTACGTCACTGTAGTCGTGCGTCCAGCCCATACCCGGACGTCTGCCCCCGCCCCAAGGTCGATAACCGCATCCGGGCCGTCCAATTGGCCTATGCGTCGGGCATGTGGCCGTTCGTGGAACAGGGGTTCTCGTCCGGATAGCGGGCGGATGTGCGGGCTCACCGGCCGAGTCCGTGCGAGTTCGGGCCGACAGGCCGATTCCGGATGGCTGGGCGGCGGATCAGCGGTCGGGTTCGGGGTCCTTCAGCCAGTTGATCAGCTCCGCGGAGAACGCGCCGGGGTCCTCCTCGTGCGGGAAGTGCCCGAGACCGTCGAACAGCCGCCAGCGGTACGGGGCCTCGACGTACTCGCCGGACCCGGCCGCGCTCCTGGTCCGCATCACCGGGTCCAGCGAGCCGTGCAGATGCAGGGTCGGGACCCGTACGGGCCGCTTCATACGGCGGTTGAACTGGATGCCGTCGGGCCGGGCCAGGGAGCGCACCATCCACCGGTACGGCTCGATCGAGCAGTGCGCCGTCGACGGGATGAGCATGGCGCGCCGGTACACCTCCACGGCCTCGTCGTCCGGCAGCCGCGGTCCCGACCAGTCCCGGATGAGCTGCCCCACCAGGGCGGCACCGTCGGCGGTGAGCCGGCGCTCGGGGATCCAGGGCCGCTGGAGTCCCCAGATGTGGGAACTCGCGGACGACTGCTTGACGTCGCCGAGCATCGCCGAGCGCCAGCGCCGTGGATGCGGCATCGAGGCGACCGCGAGCCGCCGTACGAGCTTGGGACGCATGGCGGCCGCCGTCCAGGCCAGGTAGCCGCCCAGGTCGTGGCCGACGAGCGCGGCGTCGGGCTCGCCCAGGGACCGTACGACCCCGGTGATGTCGAGCGCCAGGTTCGCGGGGTCGTAACCGCGCGGCGTACGGTCGCTGCCGCCCACCCCGCGCAGGTCCATCGCCACGGCCCTGAAGCCCGCGTCGGCCAGCGCCACCAGCTGGTGCCGCCAGGTCCACCAGAACTGGGGGAAGCCGTGCAGCAGCAGGACCAGCGGTCCGTCGCCCAGTTCGGCGATGTGGAAACGCGCGCCATTGGCTGCCACGTCCCGGTGTGTCACCTTCCTCGCGCCGGGGACGTCAAGTCGTACGACCGAGGGGGATTGCGCCGAAGGGGTGGCGGGGTCCGTCATGAGGACGAGCGTGCCACAGGCTCGACCGCCTTGTCGGCCTGCTGGGGCTCACGCGGGTGCGGTTTGGCGTTCTGCAGGACGCCCGCGGTCTGCTTCACCGACGCGGCGACCTTCTGCGGGCCCTTGCTCTTCTTCGCCTTCTTTGCGAACACCAGGCCGATGAGCCCGAGCAGGCCGGCGACCACCACGTTCGCGGCGAAGGAGAGCAGGAAGCAGACGGCCAGGTTCCAGCCGCTCCACGTCCGGATGCCGTACGCCAGCGCGAAGTTCAGCATCGGCAGCGAGAACAGCAGTACCGCGCCCGCGGCCGAGAACGCGCCGCCGCTCATCGCGCCGCGCTTGACGTCCCGCTTGAGCTGGGCCTTGGCCAGCGCGATCTCGTCGTGCACCAGTGCGGACAATTCGGTCGTCGCCGAGGCGAACAGCTGGCCGATGCTGCGTTCGGCGCCGACCGGGCTGCCGTCGGGTGCGCTCATCGCGATCTCCCTGCTCTCTGCGTACGGGCTCCGCGGACGCTGCGGAGTGTGGTGATGTGTCAGATCATGCCGGACGCTCGTTCTGCTCGCTTGCCCTGCCCGCCACTTCCGCAAGCGTGCCGTCAGCGCCCGCGGCAGGCGGACCGGCGTCCGTGCCGCGCCCGGCCGACTTCAGCGCCGCGAGCCTGCGGTGCTCGGCGGCCTTGCGCTCGTGGATCTCGGCCATGCGCAGGTGGTACCCCGGGTCGTCCTCCGCGTAGACGTCCGGGATGCCGTCCAGGTCGTCGTCGCGGTCCTCCTCCGCGCACAGGGCGCGGTACTTGGCGTTGCGTATCTTCAGCAGCACGGTCGCCCAGGCGGCCGCGATCAGCGATCCGATGAGGACGGCGGCCTTCACCTCGTCGCCGAGCGCCGGATCGCCGTCGAAGGCCAGTTCGCCGATCAGCAGTGAGACGGTGAAGCCGATACCGGCCAGGGTGGCGACCGCGAACACGTCGGCCCAGGCGAGGCCCTCGCTCAGCGAGGCCCGGGTGAAGCGGACCGTCAGCCACGTACCTCCGAAGATGCCGACCGCCTTGCCGACGACGAGGCCGAGCACGACGCCGAGCGTCTCCGGCCGGGTGAACACGTTCGCGAGCGCCCCGCCCGAGACCGCGACGCCCGCGCTGAAGAGGGCGAACAGCGGCACCGCGAGTCCCGCCGACAGCGGGCGTACGAGGTGTTCGATGTGCTCCCCGGGGGAGCGTTCCTCACCCTCCCGCCGGTGGCACCGCAACATCAGGCCCATGGCCACACCGGCGATGGTGGCGTGGATGCCGCTGTGGTGCATCAGTCCCCAGACGACCAGCGCCAGCGGCACGTACACGTACCAGCCGCGCACTCCCGTGCGCAGCAGCACCCAGAACACTGCGAGGCCCACGGCGGCGCCGCCGAGGGCCGCGAAGTCCAGGTGGTCCGTGAAGAAGACAGCGATGATCAGGATGGCGAACAGGTCGTCGACGACGGCCAGGGTGAGCAGGAAGGCGCGCAGGGCGGAGGGCAGGGAGGTGCCGATGACCGCGAGGACCGCCAGCGCGAAGGCGATGTCGGTGGCGGTGGGGACGGCCCAGCCGGTGAGGGATCCGCCGCCGGCCACGTTGGTCAGGGCGTAGACGAGCGCGGGCGCGGCCATGCCGCACACCGCAGCGACGACTGGCAGGACGGCGGCGCGGGGATCGCGCAGATCGCCCGCGACCAGCTCCCGTTTGAGTTCGATCCCGGCGACGAAGAAGAAGATCGCGAGGAGACCGTCCGCGGCCCAGTGCTGCACGGACAGGTTCAGGCCGAGAGAGGCGGGGCCGAGGTGGAAGTGGCCGACGCTCTCGTAGCTGCTGTGGAGGCCGGGTATGTTCGCCCACACCAGGGCGATCACCGCGGCGAGCAGGAGCAGCACGCCGCCGACGGTCTCGGTGCGCAGCGCGTCCGCGACGAAGGTGCGCTCGGGCAGGGACAGGCGTCCGAGAAAGGTGCGGGTGCGGGGCGCAGCCACGGTGAGGACCTCCGGATCGGTACGGCGGGCGGACGGCCTCAGGGAACGTGAGGACCGCTTGCCGACCAGACTTCCCGGCACACCTTGAATGGACCATTTTACCTGATCATTGCACTTGAATGGTCCGGGACGGGTGTGGGGATCTGCGGGAGGCGTGAAAAACGGGGCGCCCGGCCGGACTGCCGGGCGCCCCGTCGAGGCCGGGAGCCTCAGTCCTCGCTCGGTGCCGCCGGGAGCTTGGCCTGGATGAGGTCCATGACCGTGGAGTCGGTCAGCGTGGTGACGTCGCCGAGCTGGCGGTTCTCGGCGACATCGCGCAGCAGGCGCCGCATGATCTTGCCGGAGCGCGTCTTCGGCAGCTCCGCCACCGGCAGGATCCGCTTGGGCTTGGCGATCGGGCCGAGCGTGGTGCCCACGTGGTTGCGCAGCTCCGCCACCAGGTCCTCGGTCTCCGCGGCCGTGCCGCGCAGGATCACGAAGGCGACGATCGCCTGGCCCGTCGTCTCGTCCGCCGCGCCGACGACGGCCGCCTCGGCGACCGACGGGTGCGAGACGAGGGCCGACTCCACCTCGGTGGTGGAGATGTTGTGGCCGGACACCAGCATCACGTCGTCCACGCGGCCGAGCAGCCAGATGTCGCCGTCGTCGTCCTTCTTGGCGCCGTCACCGGCGAAGTACTTGCCCTCGAACCGCGACCAGTAGGTGTCGATGAAGCGCTGGTCGTCACCCCAGATGGTGCGCAGCATCGACGGCCACGGCTCGGTGAGCACCAGGTAGCCGCCGCCTGAGTTCGGCACCTCGTTCGCCTCGTCGTCGACGACGGTCGCCGAGATGCCGGGCAGCGGCCGCTGCGCGGAGCCCGGCTTGGCCTCGGTCACACCGGGCAGCGGGGAGATCATGATGCCGCCCGTCTCGGTCTGCCACCAGGTGTCCACGACCGGCGTCCGGTCCCCGCCGATGTGCTTGCGGTACCAGACCCACGCCTCGGGGTTGATCGGCTCACCGACGGAACCCAGCACCCTGAGGGAGGACAGGTCGAACTTCGCGGGGATGTCGTCGCCCCACTTCATGAACGTGCGGATCGCGGTGGGCGCCGTGTACAGGATGGTGACCCCGTACTTCTGCACGATCTCCCAGAAGCGTCCCTGGTGCGGGGTGTCGGGCGTGCCCTCGTACATGACCTGGGTCGCGCCGTTGGCCAGCGGGCCGTAGACGATGTACGAGTGCCCGGTGACCCAGCCGACGTCCGCCGTGCACCAGTACACGTCGGTCTCGGGCTTGAGGTCGAAGACGGCGTGGTGGGTGTACGCCACCTGGGTGAGGTAACCGCCGGAGGTGTGCAGGATGCCCTTCGGCTTACCCGTCGTACCGGACGTGTACAGGATGAACAGCGGGTGCTCCGCCTCGAAGGCCTCGGGCGTGTGTTCGGTGGACTGCCGGTCCACGAGCTCGTGCCACCAGACGTCCCGGCCCTCGCTCCAGGCGACCTCCTGACCCGTACGGCGCACCACGAGCACATGCTCGACGTTGTCCACGCGCGCGATGGCGTCGTCGACGGCCGGCTTGAGCGCGGACGGCTTGCCGCGCCGGTAGCCGCCGTCGGCGGTGATGACGACCCGCGCGTCGGCGTCCTGGATGCGGGTGGCGAGCGCGTCCGCCGAGAAGCCGCCGAAGACGACGGAGTGGGCGGCGCCGATGCGGGCGCAGGCCAGCATCGCGATCGCGGTCTCGGGGATCATCGGCATGTAGACGGCGACCCGGTCGCCCTTGCGGACACCCAGCTCGAGGAGGGCGTTCGCGGCCTTGGAGACCTCGTCCTTGAGCTCCGCGTAGGTGATCGAGCGGCTGTCGCCGGGCTCGCCCTCGAAATGGATGGCGACGCGGTCGCCAAGACCCGCCTCGACGTGCCGGTCGACGCAGTTGTACGCGACGTTGAGTGTGCCGTCCTTGAACCACTTGGCGAACGGCGGGTTCGACCAGTCCAGTGTCTCGGAAGGTTCCTTGGCCCAGGTCAGCCGGCGGGCCTGCTCGGCCCAGAAGCCGAGCCTGTCAGCCTTGGCCTGTTCGTACGCCTCCGCCGTGACGTTGGCGTTCGCGGCCAGGTCGGCGGGGGGCGCGAACCTGCGCTCTTCCTTGAGCAGGTTGGCCAGGCTTTCGTTGCTCACGACATCTCCCTTTCCCAGGGTGTCCGTTGTGTCCCAGGCCACAGCTCACCAGACCGGAGGGCCCGGTGACAAGGGCCGACCGAAAAATGGTTTAGACCTGTCGCGTCCGCGGCCGGACGTTCTGCCCGAGGTCACGTGCGGGCCGCCCGCCCGGTTCACATGGGGGGCTCGTTCGGCGACACATCTCACACTCGCCGGAGGGCGGCCGGAAGCCCCAGGAGGTATCCGGGGGCTGGGGAGATCCAGGGGATCGGGAGGGATCGGGAGGGATCGGGAGGGACCGGAGCAGGCGTCGTCACGGTGGAGCGCGGTGGTGCGGTGGTGCGCGGTGGTGCGGTGGTGCGCGGTGGTGCGGTGGTGCGCGGTGGTGCGGTGGTGCGGTGGTGCGCGGCGCGGGCCGGTCCGCGCCGCGCACCATGCCGTGTCACACCGGGTGGCGCAAGTCCCCGGCCTCCCCCACTCGGCTGAAGACGTCGTCGCCGCCCTCGGACGGGGCCAGCAGATACGCCTGGGCCTCGCCCACGTGGAAGTACATCCCGTGCAGTTCCAGCGCGCCCGAGCCGAGCGCCCGGGCCACGGACTCGTGCGCACGCAGATGCTCCAACTGCTGCACCACATTGGTCAGGCACAGCTGTTCGGCCGTGTCGGTCGGCTCACGCCCGGTGATCCGGGCCCACGGCCGCTCGTCGTCGGCCATCCGCTCCAGGCTGGGCAGACCGTGCCGCAGCCACCGCCTCAGCGGGGTCTGGGCGCCCCCTGCGTCCGAGGTGAGCAGGGCCTGCATCGCGCCGCAACCGGAGTGCCCGCACACCGTGATGGAGCGCACCTTGAGCACGTCCACCGCGTACTCGATGGCGGCCGCCACCGAATCGTCTCCGCTCTCCGCGCCGGGCAGCGGCACCAGGTTGCCGACATTGCGGACGACGAAGAGGTCGCCGGGCCCGCTGGAGGTGATCATCGAGGTGACGAGCCGGGAATCGGCGCAGGTCAGGAACAGCTGCGACGGCCGCTGCCCCTCACGCGCGAGACGGGCCAGCTCCCCGCGGACCAGCGGGGCGGTGTTCTGCTGGAAGGCGCTGATGCCGTGCGCGAGTTGCCGCCCGCTCGGTCCGGGGGTCTCGCCCGGTGCCTCCGGGCCCTCGTCCGAAGGCGCGGTCGGTGGGCGTTCGCACTGGTGGTTGCGCCACGGTGTCCAGGGCCGGCACCGGCATGCCGCCGGCCCGGCGGGCTCCGCGCCCGAGTCGGCCCGGGCCGAGTTCAGCGAGGGCACCGCGACGGGGGAGCCGTCCCGGCCGGTCAGGGCGACCGTGCCGCCCCGCGCGCGGTGGGTGCGCTGCCAGTCCTGCAGCGACTCGTGCGCAGCGTGGTCCATGAACGACCCGTCCAGCTCCACGACGGCCTCCGCCCCGGCGGGCACCAGGTGCAGTGCCCGGCTGAGCCGGGGAACCGCGAGGAACGTCAACTGGCCTCGTACCCGTACGTGATGGACTCCCTTCCGCTGCTCATGGGTGATACGGGTGCGGGTGAGGCGGTGCAGGGCGACGGCGACGGCCGCTGCCACGCCCAGCGCCACGCCCTGGAGGACGCCCAGGAGGACGACGCCGAGTGTGGTGACGGCGTACACCAGCACCTCTCGGTGGCGGGTGACCGTGCGGATGTGGTTCAGGGACACCATCTGGATGCCGACGGCCATCACCAGTGCGGCGAGCGAGGCGAGGGGGATCAGCTCGAGCGCCGGGACCATCAGGAGCGCGGCCACCACCACCCAAACGCCGTGCAGCATCGTGGAGTTCCGGCTGACGGCGCCGGAGTTGACGTTCGCCGTACTTCTCACGGCGACGCCCGCGATCGGCAGTCCGCCGAGCGCTCCGGAAACGATGTTCGCGGCGCCCTGTCCGAGCAGTTCGCGGTCCAGGTCGGAGCGGCCGAGGTGCGGATGGCGCCGGGCCGCCAGCTTGTCCACGGCGACGGCGCCGAGCAGGGACTGCACGCTGCACACCAGCGTGATGGTGAGGACGGCGGCGGCGATGCCGAGCGCCGGGCCCTCGGGCAGCCCGGCCAGTGCGTGGCTGCCCCAGGACGGCAGGTCGACCCTGGGCAGGGTCAGCCCGGCGAGCGAGGCGGTCGCGGTGGCGCCGGCCACGGCGACGAGCGGGGCCGGGACCCGGCGCAGCAGGTGCCCGGTCCGTCCGGGAAGCCGTGGCCAGGCCAGGAGCAGGGCCAGGGTCAGCACACTCGCCGACACGGCCGCCGGGTGCAGGTGCGCCAACTGGGCGGGCAGCGCCCGGAGGTTGTCGAGGACGGCGCTCTGCGGAGTGCCGCCGAGCACGATGTGCAACTGGGCAACGGCGATGGTGGCGCCGATGCCGGCGAGCATGCCGTGCACGATGGCGGGGCTCACCGCGAGCGCGGTGCGTGCCACGCGCAGGCAGCCGAGGCCCAGTTGGGCGAGGCCGGCGAGCACGGTGACGGCGCATGTCGTACGCCATCCGTAGCGGTGGATGAGGTCGGCGGTGACCACGGTGAGGCCGGCGGCGGGGCCGCTGACCTGGAGCGGGCAGCCCCCGAACCGGCCGGCGACGATTCCGCCGACGGCCGCGGCGACGAGGCCGGCCTGGAGCGGGGCGCCGGTGGCGAGAGCGATGCCCAGGGACAGGGGGAGGGCGATCAGGAAGACGGCGAGGGAGGCGGACAGATCGGCGCCCGCGACGCGGAAGCGTCGAGGCGGGGTGGGTGGGGGACTGTGGGGCGGGTGTACGCGCTTCGTCCGAGTCGAGTCGGCGGCGCGGGCTGGGATGCAGGCGGGCATGGTCCCGTCTCCTCCGGTGTGGCGCGGTCGCGGATCTGGTGGCCCCGGCGGGGGCCAGGGGTCGGGCGCGGCCGTGGGTCACGGCGTAAGCGGCGGGATGTCTCACTGCTTCGGTAAATGAATCGTAATGGACAGTAAAGGAAAGGTATCTGATATGGGGGCAAACGGGGCATTAAATCACCCAGAAGGGTGAATCCGACTATTTCATCGGCTTGTCATACAAATTCCTTCGGTGGTCCATGTGACCTTGATTCGGCCGCGCGGGAGCACAGGGTTTGTTTGTGTCAGCCGCGTCGCACCACACCTGATCAGCGTGGCCCGACCGAAGGAAGAAGGTGGGTGGAAGATGACCGCCACCCGGAGAACCGCCATTCCGAGAACCGCCACCCCGAGAACCGGAACACCCTTCCGCAGGACCTCCACAGGCGTCGCCCTGGCCGCCGTCTGCGCCACCGCGCTCGCCGGCTGTTCCCTCGGACCGGCCCGTTCAGAGCCGGGAACGCGGAAGGGGCCCGGCCCAGGTGCCGGGCCTCCGGGCAGCGCGGTCCGCCTGATCGGCGACGGCTCCACCGCCTACACGGGCGCCCAGCCGCATCTGCCGAGACCCGAGCGGCTGAAGCCCGGCCGGAAGCCCACGCAGTTCGTGGTCTTCTCGTGGGACGGGGCCGGTGAGGACAGCCAGAAGCTCTTCTCGCACTTCCGCAAGGTCGCCAGGGCCAACAACGCGACGATGACGTTCTTCCTGAGCGGTGTGTACCTGCTGCCCGAGGAGAAACGCGACCTGTACCGCCCGCCCCAGCACTCGCCGGGCCGCTCGGACATCGGCTTCAACGACGAGAAGGGAATCAAGGACACCGTCGAGCAGCTGCGGCTGGCGTGGCTCGAGGGCAACGAGATCGGCACCCACTTCAACGGCCACTTCTGCGGCCCCGAGGGCGGGGTCGGTCAGTGGTCGGTGGAGGAGTGGAAGGACGAGATCGCCCAGGCCAAGGCGTTCGTGAAGTCCTGGAGGACCAACTCCGGTCTGAAGCAGGAGCCTTCGCTGCCCTTCGACTACGACAAGGAGCTCATCGGTGGCCGCACCCCGTGTCTGGAGGGGCAGCAGAACTTCATGAAGGCGGCCCGGGAGCTGGGCTTCCGCTACGACACCTCCGGCGTCGACGAGCAGGTCTGGCCGAAGAAGAAGGAAGGGCTGTGGGACCTGTCGATGCAGCTCGTGCCGTTTCCGGAACACACCTACGAGCAGCTGACCATGGACTACAACTTCATGGTCAACCAGTCGGGCACCCAGACCCAGGGCGACCCCGACAAGTTCGAGGAGTGGGGCGACCAGATGCGGGACGGCCTCTACCAGGGCTTCCGGCGTGCGTACGACGGAAACCGCGCGCCCCTGGTCATCGGCAACCACTTCGAGTCCTGGAACGGCGGCACCTACATGCGTGCCGTCCAGGAGGTCGTCGAGCACGTCTGCAACGAGCCCGAGGTGCGCTGCGTCTCGTTCCGCCAACTCGTCGACTGGCTGGACGCACAGGACCCGCAGGTCCTGGAGAAACTACGCACCCTGAAGGTGGGGCAGGCCCCGGCCGAGGGCTGGGAGAGTTTCCTGGCCTCGTCACCGGCCCCGGCACCGAGGGGGGTGCCGGGGGCACCGCCGGCCAAGCGGTAGACGGGGCGGCCGTCGCTCACACCGCGGCCGTCAGGGCCTCGCTGAGTACGAAGCCCGGGTCGATCTGGGCCGCAAGGTCCGCACCCGTGCGCTCGTTTCCCCACCTGGTGGCGTTCTTCCGGTGGAAGTGCACCATCTGGCGTGTGTACCGCTCCCAGTCGCGCAGCTCGTACGTCGCGTCGGCGGCCGCCTGGAGCACGCGGAGGGAGTGGCGGTTCGCGTCCTCCAAGGACTCGAACCGGGGCGGGCGGCCCTTCTCCATGGACCGTACCCAGTCCGAGTGGCCGACCGTCACGAGCAGGTCGTCACCCACATGGGCGCGGAGGAAGTCGATGTCGTCCCGGCCCTGCACCTTGTTGCCGACGACCCTCAGGATGACCCCGTAGTCCCGCGCGTACTCCTTGTACTGGCGGTAGACGGAGACCCCCTTCCGGGTCGGCTCGGCGACCAGGAAGGTCATGTCGAAGCGGGTGAACATGCCGGAGGCGAAGGAGTCCGAGCCCGCCGTCATGTCGACCACCACGTACTCGTCGCGGCCGTCCACCAGGTGGTTCAGGCACAGCTCCACCGCTCCCGTCTTGGAGTGGTAGCAGGCGACTCCCAGGTCGGCGTCCGTGAAGGGGCCGGTGACCATCAGACGGACGGTGGCGCCGTCGAGATCCACCGGACGCGCGCAGGCGTCGTAGACCGGGTTGTCCTCCCGCACCCGAAGCAGCTGCGACCCTTCCCCGGGTGGAGTGGTCTTGATCATCGTCTCGGGGGAGGCGATCCGCGGATTGGTGCCACGCAGATAGTCCTTGATCAGCGGCAGTCGCTCGCCCATGGCCGGCAGCGCCGCGGCCTCGTCCTCGTCGAGCCCGAGCGCGGACCCGAGATGCTGGTTGATGTCCGCGTCGATGGCGATGACGGGTGCACCGGCGCCGGCGAGATGGCGGACGAACAGGGAGGACAGCGTCGTCTTGCCGCTGCCGCCCTTCCCGACGAAAGCAATTTTCATATTCACGAAGAGTAGCGTCGTCGTAGCTGTGCGTGGCATGCCTGTGGAAAGAAGACCACCCCTTCGAAGGAGGGGCCCGGGGTGCGTAGGGTCGTACCCATGAGTACGACAGGTGCGTCCGCCGACCCGCTGACGGCCCTCGCGGCCCTGCCCGGGGTCGCCGAGTCCGTGGAGTCCGTGCGCAAGGCCGTGGACCGGGTCTACGGGCACCGGATCATGCGGCGCCGCAGCAACGAGATCACCTCCGAGGCGGCGCTGCGTGGCGCGCGCGGCTCGGCCGCGCTGTCCGGCGCCGACTGGGCCCTGGAGGAGGTGCGGCGGCGTGCCGACTTCAGCGGTGACGACGGCGCCCGTACGGTGGGCGCCGCGCTGCGGCTGACCGCGGAGGCGGGGCAGTTGCTGTCCATCTGGCGGCAGTCACCCCTGCGGGTGCTCGCGCGGCTGCACCTGGTGGCGGCGGCGGATCCCGACCCGCGTGTGGGGCGTCCCCGGCAGGACGGCGAAGGCGTCGAAGAGCCGCTCGTCGAGCTGCCGCTGCCGGACCCGGCCGAGCTCTCCGGCCGTCTCGAGGGGCTGTCGGAGCTGATCGTCGCGGGCAGCTCCGCGCCCGCCCTGGTGACCGCCGCCGTGGTGCACGGTGAACTGCTCGCCCTGCGCCCCTTCGTGTCCCACAACGGCCTCGTCGCCCGCGCGGCGCAGCGCATCGTCCTGGTGGGGAGCGGACTCGACCCCAAGGCGATCTGCCCGGCGGAGGTGGGCCACGCGGAACTGGGCCGGGCCGGCTACGTCGCCGCCCTGGAAGGCTATGTGTCGGGCACCCCGGAGGGCATGGCGGCCTGGATCGCCCACTGCGCGAAGGCGGTGGAGCTCGGCGTCCGCGAGTCGACGGCGGTCTGCGAGGCGCTGCAGCGCGGGGCCGCCTAGGGATGGGAGAAGGCCCCCTCGGGGGCCTTTCGCAATGGTTGCGGCGGTACGAAGTCTCGTACCGCCGCTGGCATGTTCACCGAGTTACCAAGCGTCCTCGATGGTCGCCCATCAGGTCGGGAACTTTGCCCGTCACCTGGTGCGGCTGGCCCGTAATCGACGGGTCGACGTCGCGTGGGTGCCCGGTGTTCATGCTCGGCCCGTGGGGCCAATTGCGTTTAAAAGGTGATCCTTTCGGATGTCCTTTGGTCTCGCGGGCCGTTAACCCCTTTGTACTCCAGGGCACGGACAAGCGGAAGCCCTTGATGCAGTTCTTTACTTTTAGGTTCAAAGAGGTGCGATTCGGGCGTGACTGTGCTTCTCTGGGGCGTCCGGAGGCTCACACGAGGGGTGTGCGGCGCCGGCTCGCGTACCAGACGAGTCCTGCGGTGGCCGCCGCCGCGCCTATCGCCGCCATCGCGAGGAGCGCGGGGCGTGGCGGTACCGACAGCCGCTGCTTCAGTCGCACCGGGCGGTGGAAGTCGAGAATCGGCCATCCCCGTGCGAGTGCCTCGCGGCGCAGCGCCCGGTCGGGATTCACGGCGTGCGGATGGCCGACGGCCTCCAGCATCGGCAGATCGGTGATCGAGTCGCTGTACGCGTAGCAGCGCGCCAGGTCGTACCCCTCCGACTCCGAGAGTTCCCTGACGGCCTCCGCCTTCGTCGGCCCGTAGGCGTAGTACTCCACCTCGCCCGTGAAGCAGCCGTCGTCGCCCACCACCATCCGGGTCGCCACCACCCGGTCCGCGCCGAGCAGTTCGCCGATCGGCTCGACGACCTCGGCTCCCGACGTGGACACGATCACCACGTCGCGCCCGGTGCCGTGGTGCTCCTCGATGAGGGAGGCGGCCTCGTCGTAGATGATCGGATCGATCAGGTCGTGGAGCGTCTCGGCGACGATCTCCTTCACCTGCCGGACGTTCCAGCCGCGGCACAGCGCGGACAGGTACTCCCGCATCCGTTCCATCTGGTCGTGGTCGGCGCCGCCGACCAGGAAGACGAACTGGGCATATGCGGTACGCAACGCCGCCCTGCGGTTGATCAGTCCCCCTTGGTAGAAGGACTTGCCGAAGGTGAGAGTGCTCGACTTCGCAATGACCGTCTTGTCCAGGTCAAAGAAGGCCGCTGTGCGGGGCAAGGAGTGGTTTTCCACGGGCCTGAGCATAGGGGCCCACCATTCGGCGTAAGGTGGGGCGTGTGGGTTTGCCTGAGAGGGCTCTCGGGTACACCATGGAAGTCACGGATCGTTCGCGACCGTGCTAACCCGGTCCGACTCCTCCCCCCCGAGTCGGCCGTGGGGACGACCCCCGCTCTCCCCCCCGGCGGGGGTCGTCGCATGTCCGGGTGGGTTTTTCTGTTTTTCGACGCGATTCCGCGGCCCTGTGGCGGCGCTGCGAGCGCGATGGAGCACGTCCGCGACCTGTGACCCTGTGTAGTCATGGCGCTGCTCTGCGGATGCCGCCGAGCCCTCACCGGTATGGGTGAAGGCGATATTCACAACCGCTGAGTTGTCCACAGTTATCGACCAAGATCCACACGATTTCCGGGATCGCTGCACCTTGATTCCAGCGCGTCCGGCCGACGGCGAGTTCCCGCCGGTTCACGGCAAGCCAGTTCATGGCCCGTGCACGGCCGGTTCCGTTTGTCGGGCGTGTATGGCCGGTTCGTATCGGCCGGACATATGGAGGCCGGTTGCCGGTTCTCCATCCGGGCTGGGAAGCGCGGGCCGGACAGGCCTGCGGACGCGCCCGAAGGAAGCAGCGAAGGGGGCTGGAAACCGTGGCGGGAGCCATCACACACGACGGACCGGCCGCCGCCGAGGGGCGGCGGAGCGGACCGCTGATCGTCACCGAGGACGCCGAGCTCCTCGACGACCTGCTGCGCCTGTGCGCGGCCGCGGGCGCCAGAGCGGAGGTGCACCCCGCAGTGCCCGAGCAGCGGGGCGGCTGGGATGCGGCACCCCTGGTCCTGGTCGGCGACGACGCGGCGCGCCGGGTGCGCGGGGCCGTACGCAGACGGGGAGTGGTGCTGGTCGGCCGGGATCAGGACGATCCCGGAGTCTGGCGGCGCGCCGTCGAAATCGGCGCCGACCACGTCCTGCTGCTGCCGGACGGCGAGCAGTGGCTGGTGGACCGCATCGCCGACGTGTCCGAGGGGGTCGGCCGGCCCGCTCTCACCGTCGGTGTGATCGGCGGGCGTGGCGGGGCCGGCGCCTCCACGCTCGCCTGCGCCCTCGCCGTCACCTCCGCGCGTGAGGGCAGGCGCACCCTGCTCGTGGACGCGGATCCGCTGGGCGGCGGACTCGATGTACTCCTCGGCGGGGAGACCACGGAGGGCCTGCGCTGGCCGGCGTTCGCCGCCTCCCGGGGGCGGGTGGGAAGCGGCGCCCTGGAGGAGTCCCTGCCCCAGGTGCACGCGCTGCGGGTGCTGAGCTGGGACCGCGGTGACACCGTGGCCGTCCCGCCCCAGGCGGTCCGCGCGGTCCTCGCCGCGGCGCGGCGGCGCGGCGGCGCTGTCGTCGTCGATCTCCCGCGCCGTGTCGACGAGGGGGTCGCCGAGGTTCTCGCGCAGCTGGACGTCGGGATCCTGGTCGTCCCCGGAGAACTGCGGGGGATGGCGGCCGCGCGGCGGGTGGCGTCCGCGGTCGGCATGGTCCTCGGTGACCTGCGGATCGCGGTACGGGGGCCGTACACGCCCGGGCTGGACGACCGGGAGGTGGCGCGACTGCTGGGGCTGCCGCTGGTCGGCGAGGTGCCGTACGAGACATCGCCGGCGGACGGTTCGTCACCGCCCGGGGGAGCGGCGCGGGGGTCGCTCGCCCGGTTCTGCTCGGCCTTCTGGGAGCGTGCGCTGGCCGAGGCGGGTGACCCCGTATGAGCACGGGCTGGGGCCTGACGGCGAGTACAGCGGGGCCGGGTGCCGGGGCGGACGTGGGGCCCGGCGGCGCGGTCGGGCCCGACGAGCGCTCGCGGCTGCTGGACGGAGTGCGGCAGTGGCTGGCCGAGAGCGGGGCCGAGCCGACCCCCGCGCGCGTGGCGCAGGCGCTGCGGGAGCAGGGGAGGGTGCTCGGGGACGCGGAAGTGCTGGGCGCGGCCCGGCAGTTGCGGTCCGAACTGGTCGGCAGCGGCCCTCTGGAACCGTTGCTCGCCGACCCGTCCGTGACCGACGTCCTGGTGTCCGCGCCGGACCGGGTGTGGGTGGACCGGGGCGCCGGACTGGAGCTGACGGAGGTGTCCTTCCCGGACGCCGCGGCCGTACGGCGCCTCGCGCAGCGGCTGGCGGCCGTGGCCGGGCGGCGGCTCGACGACGCCCGGCCGTGGGTCGACGCCCGCCTGCCGGACGGCACCCGTCTGCACGCGGTGCTGCCGCCGGTCGCGGTCGGCTCGACATGCCTGTCCCTGCGGGTCGTACGGCCCCGGGCGTTCACCCTCGACGAACTCGTGGCGGCGGGAACGGTGCCGCCGGGCGGGGACCGGGTGCTGCGGGCGCTGATCGCCTCCCGGCTCTCCTATGTGATCAGTGGCGGGACCGGTTCGGGCAAGACCACGCTTCTGAGCGCGCTCCTGGGCGTGGTGGGGCCGACCGAGCGGATCGTGCTCGCCGAGGACTCGGCTGAGCTGCGCCCCGACCACCCGCATGTGGTGCGTCTGGAGGGGCGGCCCGCGAACCAGGAGGGCGTGGGACTTGTCGAGCTCCAGGACCTGGTGCGGCAGGCACTGCGCATGAGACCCGACCGGCTCGTCGTCGGTGAGGTGCGCGGGCCCGAGGTGGTGTCCCTGCTCGCCGCGCTGAACACGGGCCACGAAGGCGGCTGCGGCACGCTCCACGCGAACGCGGCGGCCCAGGTGCCCGCCCGGCTGGAGGCGCTCGGCACGGCGGCGGGACTGGACCGGGCCGCGCTGCACAGCCAGCTCGCGGCGGCGTTGTCGGCGGTCCTCCACCTCGTGCGCGACCGGACCGGGCGGCGCCGGATCGCCGAGGTGCATGTGCTGGAGCGGGACGCGTCGGGGCTCGTGGTGACGGTGCCCGCCCTGCGGTGGGGCCCGGAGGCCTTCACGCGCGAGCGGGGGTGGGAGCGGTTGCGGGAGCTGCTCCGGGACGGAAGCGAGGGGAGTAGTGAGGTGGAGGTGCTGTGAGCGGGATCGGTCGGATGGCAGCCGGTGGGGCGGGACTCGCTCAGATGACGGCCGGCGGTGCGACGGGTCTCGGTCATCTGGCGGTCGGCGCGGGCCTGGTGTGTGCCGGGGCGGCGGCCTGGACGGTGAGCGGCTCGAACACGGCGGCCCGCCGCGCCCGGTCGCTGTTCGCCGGCGGTGGCGCCACGACGCGGGGCGGTCCACCGCTCTGGGAGCGGTTCGTGCTCCGGGTGCGGCGGTTGCCCGTGGAGTGGTGGTCGGTGGCCGTGGGCGCGGTGGTCGCGGTGCTCGGGACGTCTCTGCTGCCCCTGGTGGCCGGAGCCGCCGGCGTGCCGGCGTTGCGCCGGGTGCGGCGGACGCGGGAGGCGGGGCAGGCACGGGAAGCGCGTGGCGAGGGGGTGATCGCGCTGTGCGGAGCGCTCGCCGGGGAGGTGCGCGCGGGACGTCAGCCGGGCGAGGCACTGCTGCGGGCGGCTCGTGACTCGGGCGGGCTCGGCGAGGCCCAGGCGGCGGTGCTGGCGGCTGCGCGGTTCGGCGGCGACGTCCCGGGCGCGCTCGCGGACGCGGCACGACAGCCGGGGGCCGACGGGTTGTCGGGGCTCGCCGCGTGCTGGCGGGTGGCCGTGGACCGGGGTGCGGGACTGGCGGCCGGGCTTGACCGGCTGGAGGCGGCGCTGCGTGCGGAGCGCGACCAGCGCGCCGATCTGCGGGCGCAATTGGCGGGCGCCCGGTCGACGGCGGTCCTGCTCGCCGGGCTGCCGGTCCTCGGACTGCTGCTCGGCACCGCGCTCGGCGCACGGCCGCTGCACGTGCTGCTGCACACCGGGGCGGGGCTGGCGTGTCTGGTGGCCGGTGGAGTGCTGGAGGGGCCGGGCTGTGGTGGGCGCTGCGGATCGTTCGCGGAGCGGAGGCGGCGTGAGCGAGGGCGTTGTCCACAGGCTGGGGAT
>NZ_PQSR01000006.1 GCF_002920635.1 Streptomyces sp. Ru72
AGGCGGCCGGGCGGCCGGTGTCGCGCAGGGCCGAGGCCGCGGCCAGCAGCACGTCCTGCCCGTCCTCCCCTTCGGGGACGCCGGTGGCCGCGCGCTCGTACAGCCGTGCGCCCTCCTCCAGGACGAGCTCGGTGTCCATTCCCGCCGGGATCTTGATCCCCGCGTGGTGGCGCCATGTGCTGACCGGATCGCTCCACGCCTCCACGGCGTAGGTCCAGCGGCCTTCGCTCGGCAGGGAGACGGTGGCGCCCCAGCGGTCGGTGCCGGGGGCCAGTTCACGCATCGGTGTCCAGGGTCCTCGGCGGCCTTCGGCGTCGGCGAGGACGACGTTCGCGGCGACGGCGTCGTGGCCCTCGCGGAAGACCGTCGCAGAGATCTCGAACTCCTCGCCGACCACCGCCTTGGCCGGGCGCCGGCCGCCGAGGACGACGGGGCGTACGTCGAGGACGGGGATGCGTCCGAGGGTCGGACCGGTGTCCGGCGCCGGGTCCGGCCCCGCGTCCGAGGCGGGAGTCCGCTGGGCGGGGGGACCCGCGTCGGTGTGTCGTGCGGGGATGGTGCCAGGTGCCGGGGGTGCCGGCGAGTGGTGCGTCGGGGGCATGACCGCTCCTGTCCGCGTCAACATGTCCGGGCGGATGGGGTGTCGGAAGGTGGGCCGGCGGTTACCGGATGAGCCTTCCCGCAGGACGGGTGGGCATTCCGGCACTTTGTTAACTACTCACGCGTATGTCTACGTTCAAGACCGGCCGCATTCAGTACAGCCAAGAGGACCGGCCCCGCCCGTGACAAGGGGCGAGGCCGGTCAGAGTACGCGTGTCCGGTTAACCGGCGGTCAAGGATTGTCGACCTGGAGCAGCTTGTTGGGCGACCCGATCCCCGCGCCCTTGATCTTTCCGGAGACCGCCCGACGTACGAGGGCCCGGCTCACCTGCGCCGGGGTGGCCTTGGGATGGCGGGCCAGATAGAGGGCGGCGGCGCCCGCGACGTGCGGTGCCGCCATCGACGTGCCGGAGAGCGTGGCGGTGCCGGTGTCGCTCGCGTTCGAGTCCGAGGTGATCGCCACGCCTGGGGCGAACAGGTCCAGGCTGGAACCCCAGTTGGAGAAGCTCGCCCGGGCGTCCTTCCGGTCGCTGGCGCCGACCGTGATGGCCTGATCGACCCGGGCCGGGGAGTACAGGCCGGCCGGGAGCCCGTCGTTGCCGGCGGCGACCGCGTAGGTGACGCCGGAGGCGATGGAGTTGCGCACGGCCGCGTCCAGCTGGGCGTTCGCGTAGCCGCCCAGGCTCAGGTTGGCCACCGCGGGCTTCCTCGCGTGCTTGGTCACCCAGTCGATGCCCGCGATGACCTGCGCGGTGGTACCGGAGCCGTTGTCGTCGAGGACGCGCACGGCGACGACCTCGGCCTGCTTGGCCACGCCGTACGTGGCGCCCGCGATGGTGCCGGCCACGTGCGTGCCGTGTCCGTTGCCGTCCTGGGCGGTCGCGTCGTTGTCGACGAAGTCCCAGCCGTAGCTCGCCCGGCCGCCGAAGTCCTTGTGCGAGATGCGGATGCCGGTGTCGATGACGTACGCCGTCACGCCCGCTCCCGCAGGTTCGGGCCAGGTGTAGCCCTTGTCGAGCGGCAGGTTCGGCTGGTCGATCCGGTCCAGTGCCCAGGACGGCGGGTTCTTCTGGTAGTGGTCGAGCGCCACCCGGGTGTCCTGGACGACCGAGGCCACGCGGGAGTCGGCCGCGAGACGCCGGGCCTGCCGCTCGTTGACGGTCACCGCGTAGCCGTTGAGCGCGCTGCCGTAGGTGTGGCTGATTCTCGCCCCGTACTTCTCGGCGATGCCCTTGCCGGCCGCCGACAGGGCCTGAGTTCCCCCCTTGAGTGTCACGATGTAGCTGCCGCTGACGGCGCCGGGAGCACCGGCGCCGAGTACGGTTCCTTCCGGGGCGGCCTGCGCGGGCTGTGCGACGGCCGCGAGCGCCGCGACCGTGGCGATGGTGGTCAGACCGCCGGCCCAGCGCAGACGCGCCTCTCTCATCCGTGCCATGACTCGAGTCCCCTCCCAACTCGATGCGGCCCGGCCGCAGTTCGCGACCGGTGCGCCGCCTGAAGCCTCTCGTGCGGGCGCGAAGCGCCACAAGGTCGCCTATGCGTGGGGAATCGGCCATATCGGATGATGGCGGATGTGTAAAAGTTGCGTTCTTTTTCGGTCGGCTCGGACCGAGGGTGACGGCGCTCGCATCACGGCCGGGTTCGGGCACGACCAGCCTGTCCGCCCTTCGAGGAGGAGGCCGTTCAGGTCGTTCGGGGGTCTTCGGGGATCTGGTGCGCGCTGAGGCCCGAAGCGGGTCGCCGCGTCCCGGGGTGCCTACAAACCCGGCGGCGAGGGGACCAGGCAGCGTACCGTCGAAGACGCTACGTACGTCCTCCGTGAAGGTGGAATTCGTGAAGGCCATCCGCAGGTTCACCGTACGTCCCGTCCTCCCCGAAGCCCTCCAGTCGCTGAGCGACCTGGCGCGCAATCTGCGCTGGTCGTGGCATGCGGAGACCCGAGACCTCTTCCAGTCCGTCGACCCCGAGCGGTGGGCCGCCTCGGGCGGCGACCCGGTGCGGCTGCTGGGGAGCGTGCCTCCCGCCCGGCTCGCCGAGCTGACCGAGGACCGCCGCTTCCTGCGCCGTCTCGCCGCGGCCGCCGACGATCTGCACGACTACGTCACCGGCGAGCGCTGGTACCAGTCCGAGGACCGGTCCTCCGGCCTGCCCGCCGCCATCGCCTACTTCTCGCCCGAGTTCGGCATCACGGCCGCGCTGCCCCAGTACTCGGGCGGGCTCGGCATCCTCGCCGGGGACCATCTGAAGGCGGCCAGCGACCTCGGCGTCCCGCTGATCGGCGTGGGCCTGCTGTACCGGCACGGCTACTTCCGGCAGACGCTCTCCCGCGACGGCTGGCAGCAGGAGCACTATCCGGTGCTCGACCCGAACGAGCTGCCGCTCACACCGCTGAGCGAGCTCGACGGCACCCCCGCCCAGGTCTGTCTCGGTCTGCCCGGAGGCCGCCGCCTGAAAGCCCGTGTCTGGCTCGCGCAGGTGGGCCGGGTGCCGCTGCTGATGCTCGACTCGGACGTGGAGGAGAACGACCTCGGCGAGCGGGGCGTCACCGACCGGCTGTACGGCGGCGGCAGCGAGCACCGGCTGCTCCAGGAGATGCTGCTCGGCATCGGCGGGGTGCGCGCCGTGCGCACGTACTGCCGGCTGACCGGGCACCCCGAGCCAGAGGTGTTCCACACCAACGAGGGGCACGCCGGCTTCCTCGGCCTGGAGCGGATCGCGGAACTGTGCGAGGGCGGGCTCGACTTCGACTCCGCCCTGGAAGCCGTGCGCGCCGGCACGGTCTTCACCACCCACACCCCCGTGCCGGCCGGCATCGACCGCTTCGACCGGGAGCTGGTGGCGCGCCACTTCGGCCCGGACGCCGAGCTGCCGGGCATCGACGTGGAACGGATTCTGCAGCTCGGCATGGAGACCTACCCGGGCGGCGAACCCAACCTCTTCAACATGGCCGTGATGGGCCTGCGCCTCGGCCAGCGCGCCAACGGGGTGTCCCTCCTCCACGGCAACGTCAGCCGGGAGATGTTCTCGGGCCTGTGGCCCGGCTTCGACGCCGACGAGGTGCCGATCACCTCCGTGACGAACGGGGTGCACGCGCCGACCTGGGTGGCACCGGAGGTGTTCCGGCTGGGCGCGCGGCAGATCGGTGCCGAGCGAACCGAGGACGCCATGACGGAGGGCGGACGCGAGCGCTGGGACGCGATCGCGGAGATCCCGGACCAGGACATCTGGGACCTGCGCAGGGTGCTGCGCGAGCAGCTGGTCCTCGAGGTCCGGCAGCGGCTGTACGCGTCCTGGCGGCAGCGTGGTGCCGGAACGGCGGAGCTGGGCTGGATCGACGGCGTCCTCGACCCGGACGTCCTGACGATCGGCTTCGCGCGCCGCGTTCCGTCGTACAAGCGTCTGACGCTGATGCTGCGCGACCCCGACCGCCTGATGGAACTGCTGCTGCACCCCGAACACCCGATCCAGATCGTGGTGGCCGGAAAGGCACACCCCGCCGACGACGGCGGAAAGCGCCTGATCCAGGAGCTGGTCCGGTTCGCGGACGATCCACGCGTACGCCACCGCATCGTGTTCCTCCCCGACTACGGCATGGCGATGGCGCAGAAGCTCTACCCCGGCTGCGACGTGTGGCTGAACAACCCGCTGCGCCCGCTGGAGGCGTGCGGGACGAGCGGGATGAAGGCGGCGCTCAACGGCTGCCTCAACCTGTCGGTGCTCGACGGCTGGTGGGACGAGTGGTTCCAGCCGGACTTCGGCTGGGCGATCCCCACCGCCGACGGTACGGGGACGGACGAGGACAGGCGCGACGACCTCGAGGCCGCGGCGCTGTACGAACTGCTGGAGCAGCGGGTGGCGCCGCGCTTCTACGAGCGGGGCCAGGGCGGGCTGCCGGACCGCTGGATCGAGATGGTCCGCCAGACCCTCATGCACCTGGGCCCCAAGGTGCTGGCGGGCCGGATGGTCCGGGAGTACGTGGAGCGCCTGTACACCCCGGCGGCCCACGCGCACCGGTCGATGACACCTCAGGCGGCGCGGGAGCTGGCGGGCTGGAAGGCGCGGGTGCGCTCCGCCTGGCCGTCGGTCACGGTCGACCACGTCGAGACGTCGGCCATGACTCAGACGGCGGAACTGGGCACCACGCTGGCGCTCCGCGTCCGGGTCGGCCTCGGCGAACTGGGGCCGGACGACGTGGAGGTGCAGGCGGTGGCGGGCCGCGTGGACATGGAGGACCGCCTGGAGGACGCGACGCCGGTACCGCTGAAACCGGCGGGCGGCCCGGACACGGAGGGCCGCTGGCTGTACGAGGGGCCCCTGTCCCTGGACCGCACGGGCCCGTTCGGGTACACGGTCCGCATCCTGCCGTCGCATCGGCTGCTGGCCTCCAGCGCGGAACTCGGGCTGGTGACGGTGCCGTCGGAGGAGAGGGTGGGGGCGGCGGGGGTGCTGATGCGGTAGGGGTCCACCGCAGCGCGAGGTCCGGCCGAGCAGCTGATCGAGCGGGCCCGTCGCGAGGGGGCGAATGGGGCCGGTGAGGGCGGGGCGGCTCGTGCGTCGAGGTCGCCGGCGGCTCCCCGGGACACGGCACCCCGGTTCAGCCGTCCGGCTCCGTGCACAGCCTCCGCAGCACCGCCCCGCACCGCCGTGCGTACGCGTGCTGGAACCCCCGCGCGGCCGGCCCGCCCGCCCTTGTGTACCACCTGGCGGGCCGGCTGAAGGCCGCGATCGTCAGCCAGACCGTGCCGTCGCCCGTGCGGTCCACCACGAAGGACTCCTCACCGCACTCCGGATGCCCCGGCAGCGTGCCGTACGCCCAGCCGGTGCGGCGGGGCTCCTCGAGCGTCCAGACCACGCGGCACGGGGCCTTGATCATGCCGGCCAGGGTGATGGTGACGTCCACCCCGGGGGCCGCCCTGTCCCCGGTGGTCGAGACGCCGACGCCCATCGCCCGGTGCAGCTCCCAGGTCAGGAGCGCCTCGGTGGCACGGCGGAAAACCTGTTCGCCCTCGCCGATGCGGGCGCGTACGTGCAGCGGGCGGAAGCCCTCGGGGCAGTGGCCGGGCTCGCGGGTGGCGCCGACATCCTCGTAGGTGAAGGACATGTGTCCCAGCCTAGGGCGGCCCCCGGCGTGACCTTCCCGCCGGGGGCCGCCGTGTCGGCGTGCTAGTTCACGTTGACCGCGGACCAGGCCGCCGCCACCGCGTTGTACTCGGTGCTGCCGGAGCCGTACAGGGCGGACGCCGCGTTCAGGGTCGCCGTGCGGGCGCCCTTGTAGTTCGTCGTCGACGTCATGTACGTCGTCAGCGCCTTGTACCAGATCTGGAGCGCCTTGGCGCGACCGATGCCGGTGACCGTGGAGCCGTTGTAGGTCGGCGAGTTGTAGCTGACGCCGTTGATCGTCTTGGCGCCGCTGCCCTCCGACAGGAGGTAGAAGAAGTGGTTGGCGACACCGGACGAGTAGTGCACGTCCTTGCTGCCGACGCTGGAGGACCAGTAGTCGGCGGAGCCGCCGTCCTTGCTGGGCTTGTCCATGTAGCGCAGCGGGGTGCCGTCGCCGTTGATGTCGATCTTCTCGCCGATGAGGTAGTCACCGGGGTCGGAGGCGTTGTTGGCGTAGAACTCCACGCCGGTGCCGAAGATGTCGCTGGTCGCCTCGTTCAGGCCGCCGGACTCGCCGCTGTAGTTCAGGCCGGCCGTGTTGGAGGTGACGCCGTGGCTCATCTCGTGGCCCGCCACGTCCAGCGAGGTCAGCGGGTGGGTGCTCCCGGAGCCGTCGCCGTAGGTCATGCAGAAGCAGCTGTCGTCCCAGAAGGCGTTGACGTAGGCGTTGCCGTAGTGGACGCGGGAGTAGGCCGCCTTGCCGTCGTTCTTGATGCCGCTGCGGCCGAAGGTGTTCTTGTAGAAGTCCCAGGTGACCTGGGCGCCGTAGGCGGCGTCCACGGCGGCCGTCTGGTCGGTGGAGGAACTGGAGGCCGCACCCGTGCCCCAGACGTTGTCCGCGTCGGTGAACAGGGTGCCGGTGCCGGACGTCCTGTGGGCCAGGTTGTAGGTCTTGTGCCCGCCCCGCGTGGTGTCGTACAGCTGGTACGTCGACCCCGACAGGCTGGTGGTCAGGCTGACGGTGCCGGAGTACAGGCTCTTGCCCGTGCCGGTCGCGTTCTCGATGCCCTGGTACTGGAAGAGCTTCTTGCCGGTCGCGGCGTCGGTGATGACGTGGAGCTGGTTCGGGGTGCCGTCGTCCTGGAGGCCGCCGACGATCGTCTCGTAGGCGAGGACGGGCTTGCCCGAGCCGGCCCAGATCACCTTGCGGGCGCCGTCCGCGGTGCTCTTGGCGGAGCCGAGCGTCCGGGCGGCGGACACCGCCGCCTTCTCCGCCTGGGCGGCGGCGATCTGCGGCTTGAGCGAGGCCACCTTGATGGCCGCGCCGTTCGCTCTGGTCACGCCCTCGGTCCTGCCGGACTTGGAGTGGACGACGAGGTCGCCGCCGAGGACCGGAAGGCCCGCGTAGGTACGCTCGTAGCGGGTGTGGACCGTGCCGTCGACGTCCTTGACGACGTCCTTGACGACCAGCTTCTCCTTCGTCCCGAGGCCTATCTGCCGGGCCGTCTCGGCGACGTTCTCCTCGGCCTTCGCGATGAGCGAGGTACGGGCCGCGGTGGTCAGGTAGGTCGGGGCGGCGGCGAGGGGCGCCTTGCCGGCGGAGGCGGCCTGGGTCTGGGCCGAGGCGTTCGCGGTCAGGCCCGTGGTGAGCAGGGCTCCGGCGGCGACGGCGGTGGCGATGGCCAGCGTGGTGCGCTGGTGACGC
The DNA here is from genome assembly GCF_002920635.1 of Streptomyces sp. Ru72. GTDB lineage: Bacteria > Actinomycetota > Actinomycetes > Streptomycetales > Streptomycetaceae > Streptomyces. Next base: position 7,406 of record NZ_PQSR01000006.1, read on the forward strand.
GCGTAGCGGGGAGTCACACAAGCTCCTTCTGTGGGGGATTCCGGTCGGCGTGGGGTTACCGGCCGGATCGGTTGTGAAGTTGCGGTGCATGTGCGGCAGCGGTGGAAGCGTGACATGCGGTCGCGTACATGTCAGGGCTTCGAAGTGATGTTGGCCGAAAGACGACTCGCAGGTGAACGTTGCGGGCAGGTGAACGGGTGCGTCCCCGAGGTGGCCCACCTCGGGGACGGTGCCCTGTCCGCGCTGCTCGGGGCGCGGTCTACGGGAAGGTCAGCTTCCAGCTGTTGAGGGTGCCGACGTCCTGGGCAGCCTGGTCCTGGACCTTCAACTTCCATGTGCCGTTGGCGGTTTCGGAGGAGGCGTTGACCGTGTAGGTCGCCTTGACGTTGTCCGCCGAGTCGGAGGAACTGAAGCTCTTCAGGCGGTAGGAGGTGCCCGAGGGGCCGACCAGATCGATCACGAGGTCGCCGCGCCAGGTGTGCGTGATGTCGACGGTCACCTGGAGGTTGCTTGGCGCGTTTCCGGTCCTGCCGGAGACGGTGATCGACGATGTGATGGCGGGTCCGTTGTCCGGTATGGAGACCGGGGTCGTGTTCTCGTACGACGTGCCCCCGCTGCCCCCGCCAGAGCGCGACCCGACCGCGACGGCCGCCCAGGCGTCCTGCACCGCCTTGTACTCGGCGCTGGAGGTGCCGTACAGCTCACCCGCCGCGGCGAGCGTGCCGGTGCGGGCGCCGGCGTAGTTGGTGGTCGAGGTGAACTTCGTGGTCAGCGCCCGGTACCAGATCTGCAGCGCCTTGTCCCGGCCGATGCCGGTGACCGGAAGACCGTCCGCCGTCGGCGAGTTGTAGCTCACGCCGTTGATCACCTTGGCGCCGCTGCCCTCCGACAGCAGGTAGAAGAAGTGGTTCGCCACGCCCGACGAGTAGTGCACGTCGAGGTTGCCGACCCCCGAGTACCAGCTGTCGGCGGAGCCGCCGTCCTTGCTGGGCTTGTCCATGTAGCGCAGCGGGGTGCCGTCGCCGTTGATGTCGATCTTCTCGCCGATGAGGTAGTCACCGGGGTCGGAGGCGTTGTTGGCGTAGAACTCCACGCCGGTGCCGAAGATGTCGCTGGTCGCCTCGTTCAGGCCGCCGGACTCGCCGCTGTAGTTCAGGCCGGCCGTGTTGGAGGTGACGCCGTGGCTCATCTCGTGGCCCGCCACGTCCAGCGAGGTCAGCGGGTCGGCGTTGCCGGAGCCGTCGCCGTAGGTCATGCAGAAGCAGCTGTCGTCCCAGAAGGCGTTGACGTAGGCGTTGCCGTAGTGGACGCGGGAGTAGGCCGCCTTGCCGTCGTTCTTGATGCCGCTGCGGCCGAAGGTGTTCTTGTAGAAGTCCCACGTGACCGCTGCGCCGTAGTGCGCGTCGGCGCCTGCGGTCGCGGCGTTGGACGTGGTGCCGTTGCCCCAGGTGTCGTTCGACTGTGAGAACAGCGTGCCGGTGCCGGAGGTGCCGCGGTTGAGGTTGTACGTCTTGTGCCCGCCGCGCGAGCCGTCGTTCAGCGTGTACGTCGACCCGGACTGCGTGGTGGTCAGGGTGACCTGGCCGCTGTACTGGGTGTTGCCGATGCCGGTCTCGACGCCCTGGTAGCGGTAGAGCTCCTTGCCGGTGGCCGCGTCGGTGATGACGTGGAGCTGGTTCGGGGTGCCGTCGTCCTGGAGGCCGCCGACGATCGTCTCGTAGGCGAGGACGGGCTTGCCCGAGCCGGCCCAGATCACCTTGCGGGGCGCCTGGTCCGCGCCGGTCCTGCTCGAGCCCGCCGCCCGGGCCGCGGACAACGCCTGCTTCTCCGCCTTCGCGGGGGCGATCGCGGGGGTCAGCGAGGCGACCTTGAGGGTGGCCTGCGTGGCCTTGACGACCTTCTGCGTCCTCCCCGACTTGCTCGTGTCGACGACCAGGTCGCCGCCGAGGACGGGAAGGCCGGCGTAGGTGCGCTCGTAGCGGGTGTGGAGCGTGCCGTCACCGTCCTTGACGACGTCCTTGACGACCAGCTTCTCCTGGGCGCCGAGGCCGATCTCCCTGGCGGTGTCCGCCTTCGCCGCGTCGGCGTCGCGGATCAGCTCGGCGCGCTGCGAGGGGGTGAGCTTCAGGGCCGCGTGGGCGGGGTCGAACTTCCCGGCGGCGGGGCCGGCCGGGGCGGCGCTCGCGGCGCCCGACTGGACGGCGGCGGCGAGCAGGGCCGAGACGCCGACGAGGGCGACGGCGGCGGCACGGCGGGAGGGGGTGTGGGAGGTGCGTCTGCGAGAGGAACTGCTTCTCAACACTGACTCCTTCTGCGTGGCCGCGGATCGCGCGGCCAGGGGAGACCGGACGGAGGGTGGGCCGTCCGGGCAGAACAGGGCGGAACGCGGAACCAGGTGCGGGTGCGCAGTGCGTGAGGGTGTCTCGGCCCGGCACAGCGGTCGAAGCTGTGGGGTTGCTGTGGAGGGGCCGTGGGAAGCGTGGCAGAGGGCGATGGAATTGTCAGGAGCGCATCAATAGGTTGGCTGGAAATCGTTCGTTGGCCGGGTGGTCATGTTCGGTATGCGGACTGTTCAACGAGCTGCCCGGGATCCGCACGGCCGTGACGGTCTTGTCCACGGTCGGCGTGCGGGCGATGTCATCGGTCCACCGCGAGTGTCTCGCCGACCTTCTCGGCGTCGAACACCCCGACTCCCGGCTACCGCCTGAATGTCGGACAATGGTGCGAATGGCGAAGGCGCAGCGAAGGGGGAGGCTCGCGTGCGGGACGGACGCACGGTGGGCCGGCCGGATGACTGACGCGAGCCCGGGATCTCCCCGCCTGATCGCAACGGTGGACACCCTGCGGACGGCGCTGGCGGAGAGCACGGACCTGTTCCGGTTCACGCTGGGCGGGGCGCCGGCACTCACCCTCGCCCGCGTTCACCCCCGTGCCACGTCCGCCACAACGCCGCGTACGCCCCCTGTGCCGTCACCAGGTCGTCGTGCGTGCCCAGTTCCGTCAGCAGGCCGTTCTCCATCACCGCCACCCGGTCCGCGTCGTGGGCCGTGTGGAGGCGGTGGGCGATCGCGATGACCGTGCGGCCCTTGAGTACCGCGGCCAGGGCGCGCTCTGTGTGGCGGGCCGTCGCCGGGTCCAGCAGGGCCGTGGCCTCGTCGAGGATCAGTGTGTGCGGGTCGGCCAGCACCACCCGGGCCAGCGCCAGTTGCTGGGCCTGTGAGCCGTCGGTGCGGCAACCGTCCGGCCCGAGCTCGGTGTCCAGGCCGTCCGGCAGCTCCCGCACCCAGTCGTCGGCGCCCACCGCGGCGAGCGCCGCCCACAGCTGCTCGTCCCTCGCGGACGGTTCGGCGACCCGCAGGTTGTCGCGGACCGTGCCGAGGAAGACATGGTGTTCCTGGGTGACGAGGACGACCTGGCGGCGCAGCCGCTCCGGCCCCAGGTCCGCGACCGGCACACCGCCCACCGTCACCGAGCCCTCGGTCGGCGCGTCGATGCCGGCCAGCAGCCGGCTCAGGGTGGTCTTGCCGGCGCCGGAGGGGCCGACCACCGCCAGCCGTTCACCCGGCCGCACGGTCAGGTCCACCCCACGCAGCACCTCGCCTCCGCGGTCGTAGGCGTAGCGCACCCCCGTCACGTCGATCCGGTCGTCGGCCGGGACGGCCGGCGTGCCCTCCGGGCCGGCCTGCGGGGCCCGGGCGAGCCCCTCCACCCGGGCGAAGGACGCGCCGCTGCTCTGCAACTGCTCGATGCGCATCAGGATCTCGTCCAGCGGTGAGCTGAACTGCTGCAGATACACCGCGGCGGCCACCACCGACCCCAGGCTCATCACCCCGTGCGCGTGCAGCACCCCGCCGGCCAGCAGCACCCCGGCCACCGGCAGGACATAGGAGACCTCCACCACCGGGAAGAACACGGACCGCAGGGACAGCGTGTACAGGCGCCGGCGCCGGGAGACGTCCAGCGCGTCCCGGCTCGTCGCGACCCGCCGCTCCTGCAACCGGAACGCCTCCACCGTGCGCGCCCCGGAGGCCGTCGCCGCCAGGATCTCCGCGACCTGGGAGTTCGCCTCGCCCTCGGCGAGGTAGCCGTCCCTGGCCCGGCGCAGATACCAGCGCAGCACGCACCAGATGGGCATCAGCGCGAACACGCCGATCGCGCCGAGCAGCGGGTCGAGCGCGAAGACCGCGCCCAGCAGGAACAACGCCTGCACGGTGTTGATGAGCAGCTCGGGGCCGGCGTCGCGCAACGTGGTGCCCACGGTCGCCACGTCGGCCGTGCCGCGCGCGGTCAGGTCCCCGGTGCCGGCCCGCTCCACCACGGACGCGGGCAGCGCGAGGACCCGGTCGACGAACTCCTCGCGCACGCGGGCCAGGGTCCGCTCCCCGAAGCGGTGCCCCACGTACCGGGCCCAGCGCGACAGCAGCAGCTGCGCCAGGGAGCACAGCAGGATGCCGAGCGCCAGGCGGTCCACCGCACCGACGCCGCCCCCGGACCTGACCTCGTCGACGATCCGCCCGAGCAGCCACGGACCGGCCAGCCCGGCTCCGGAAGCCGCCGCGTTCAGGGCCAGTACGGCGGCGAAGGCCCGCCCGTCGGCCCGCACCAGCCGCACGGCGGCCCGCCGCACGTCGACCGGTTCGGCCACGGGCAGCTGTCCCCGGCTCACGCCACGACCTCCTCGGCATCGGCGGTGTCGGTGTCCCGCGCCACCAGCGCCCGGTAGCCCGGCTCCGCCTCGAGCAGCCGCCGGTGGCTCCCGGTGGCCGCCACCTTGCCGTCGACCAGGTAGTGGACGGTGTCCGCGCGGTCCAGGACCAGCGGGGAGGTGGTGGTCACCACGGTCGTACGGCCCTCACGCGCCTCCCGCAGCCGCTCCGCGACCGTCGCCTCGGTGTGCGCGTCCAGCGCCGACGTGGGCTCGACGGCCAGCAGCACCTCCGGGTCGGCGAGCAGCGCCCGCACGAGCCGGACGCGCTGCCGCTGGCCGCCGGACAGGTTGCGTCCCTGCGCGTCGATCGCCGAGCCGAGCCCGTCCGGCAGGCCCTGCACGATGTCGTCGGCCACAGCGGCGTGCACCGCCCGCCCGATCGCCGTGTCGTCGACGTCCTCCGCCTCCCGGGCGCCCGCGACCAGCCCGCGCAGCGTCCCGGCGAACAGGTCGGCCTCGTTGTCGGCGACCAGGATCCGCTCCCGCACCTGTGACAGCGGGATGCCGTCCAGGCGCACCCCGCCCCAGGTCGCCTCCGACGGAACGTACCGGCCCAGGCGGTCGACGACCGCCGCGGTGTCCGCGGGCCGCGCCCCGGCCAGGGCGGTCAGCCGACCCGGCGGCACCCGCACCCCGGACTCCGGATCGTGCAGCACGGACGGCTCCGGGGGAGCGTCGCACGTGCCGTCGTCCGGCTCCGGTTCCAGCCGCAGCAGCCCTACGACGCGCCGGGCGGCCACCACGCCACGGCTGAGCTGGTAGCCGCACTCCAGGAAGAACGCCACCGGACGCACGATCACGGCGACATACCCGTACACCGCCACCAGCTCACCCACGCTGATGTCCCCCCGGGCGGCCTGACGCGCCGCGAGCCAGGTCACGACGGCGAGGAACAGCGTCGGCAGCCCGACCCCGAGCGCCTGCATCCAACTGGTCACCGACCCGACCCGGTACCCCTGCTCCCGCAGCCGCTGGGAGTCCCGGCGGAAGGCGTCCGCGAACAGCCCCTTGCCACCGAGGCCGTTGAGGACCCGCAGCCCGCCCGCGAGGTCGCCGATCCGGGCGGTCAGCACGCCCTGCCGCTCCCGGTACTCCGCCTCCGTGCCCTGCAACCGTCCCATGAGCGGTCCGACGATCAGGGCGATCACCGGGACGCCGAGCAGCACCACAGCGGCGAGCCGCACGGAGACCGACAGCAGCAGCCCGGCGACCACCAGGTACGCGACGACGGCGCCGACACCGGGGCCCACGACCGTCAGGGCGCCGGCGATCGTCTGCACGTCGCCCACGCCGATCGTGACCACCTCGCCGGCCCCGGCCCGCCGCGGCAGCGCGGCCCCCAGCCGGACCGCGTGCCCCACGACCACCTTCACGGTGCGGAAGTTGGCGTCCATCCGCACCCGGGTCATCACACGGTGCCGCATGATGCTCAGCCAGGCGTTGAACGCCCCGACCGCGAACAACGCCGTGGACCATCCGGCGAGAGCGCCCATGTCGCCCGGCCGAAGACCGTCGTCCACCGCGCGGGCCATCAGATACGGCGTCGCCGCCAGCAGCACCATCCAGACGCTGCCGAGCAGCGCCCCCGCGACGGACCGCCCCGGCTGCCGGGTCACCAGCCACCACAGATACCGCCAGCCGCCACGGCAGTCGGGCTCGCCGGGATCCTCGTAGGTGTCGATCATCCGTCCCCGTCTCCCCGTCTTCCCGTCTCGCCGTCTCGCCGTTCGCCTCGGTAGGCGCTCACGCCAGGCTGTCCCGCCAGGCACGGTGCAGATCCGCGAACCGGCCCGTCCCCGCGATCAGTTCCGCCGGGCTGCCGTCCTCGACGATGCGGCCGCCCTCCATCACGAGCACCCGGTCGGCGATCTCCACCGTCGACAGCCGGTGCGCGATCACCACGGCCGTACGACCCCGCAGCACCGTCTCCATCGCCCGCTGCACGGCCCGTTCGCCGGGGACGTCGAGGGAGCTGGTCGCCTCGTCGAGGATCAGCACCGCCGGGTCGGCGAGCAACGCCCGGGCGAACGCGACGAGTTGCCGCTGCCCGGCCGAGATCCGGCCGCCGCGTTTGCGGACGTCGGTGTCGTAGCCCTCCGGAAGTGCGGCGATGAAGTCGTGCGCGCCGATCGCCTTCGCCGCCTGCTCCATCTCCTCGCGGGTGGCGTCCGGACGGCCGATCGCGATGTTCTCGGCGACCGTCCCGGAGAACAGGAACGCCTCCTGGGTCACCATGACCACCCCGCGCCTGAGGTCGGGCAGTGCCAGGTCGCGCAGGTCCACGCCGTCCAGCAGGACGCGGCCGTCGGTGGGGTCGTAGAAACGGGCCAGCAGCTTGGCGAGCGTCGACTTGCCCGCTCCGGTCGCGCCGACCACCGCGACCGTCTGCCCGGCCGGCAGGGTGAGCGAGAAGCGCGGCAGCACCTCGCCGCCCGTGCGGTACGCGAACCGGACCTCCTCGAAGACCACCTCGCGGCCCGGCCGGTCGCCCTTCAGCGGCGGCAGCTCGGCGGGGTGGACCGGCTCGGGCACGGACGGCGTCTGCGCCAGCAGCCCCGCGATCTTCTCCAGCGAGGCCGCGGCCGACTGGTAGGAGTTCAGGAACATGCCGAGCCGGTCGATCGGGTCGTACAGCCGGCGCAGGTACAGCACCGCCGCCGCCAGGACACCCAGCGCGAGGGAGCCCTCCGCAACCCGGTACGCGCCCCACAGCACGATTCCGGCCACCGCCGTGTTGGCCACTAGGCGGGAGCCGGTGACATAGCGGGCCATCTCCAGGAGCGCGTCGCCGTTGGTCCGCTCGTGCCGCCGGTTCAGGACGCGGAAGTCGGCGTCGTTGGCCTCCTCCCGGCGGAACGCGCGCACCGGGCGGATGCCGTTCATGGTCTCCGCGAACTTCACGATCACCGCGGCGATCGCGGTCGACCGCCTGCGGAAGACCCGTCCCGCCCGGCGCCGGTAGAGCCGCACCAGCCCGTACAGCGGTACCAGGGAGGCCACCGCGACCGCGCCGAGGCCCACGTCGAGCCAGAGCAGCATGGCCGAGATGTAGACGAACGACAGGATGACCGTGACCAGTTCCTGAAGGCCCTCGCTGAGCAGTTCGCGCAGCGACTCGACATCCGTCGTGGACCGCGAGATCAGCCTGCCCGAGGTGTAGCGCTCGTGGAAGTCGACGCTCAGCGCCTGCGCGTGGCGGAAGATGCGGCCGCGCAGATCGAGCAGCACGTCCTGGTTGACGCGGGCGGAGGCGATCGTGAACGCGTACTGCAGGACGCCGGAGGCCGCGGCGGACAGCAGGTAGCCGACCGCCACCGCAGTCAGCGGGCCGTGGTCGCCGCGACGGAACGCCGGTACGGCGCGGTCGATGGCGTACGCCACCAGCAGCGGGCCCACCTGCACCGCCGCCTGCTGGAGCAGCAGCAGGACGCAGGTCAGGACCGTTCGGGCCTTGAGGGGGGCGAGCAGCGAGCGCAGCAGCGCGGCGGTGGCTCCCGGAGGTGTGGGGAGGGCGTCGCGGTCGAAGGGGTCGCCGGAGGCGGCGGGGTCCGGGGCGGGTCCCTCCGGGTCCTGTTCCTCGTCGTTCGGCGCGGTCGTCGTGGGCGCCGTCATAGGACCTCCTCGCCGTCCTGGGAGTGTGCGGGGTCTCCGGACATCAGATGGGCGTACTCGGCGTTGGTGCGCAGCAGTTCCTGGTGGGTGCCGACGGCGGCGATGCGGCCGCCGGAGAGCAGGGCGACGCGGTCGGCGAGCAGGACGGTGGACGGGCGGTGCGCGACGACGAGGGCGGTCGTGCCCTCGAGCACCCGGCGCAGGGCGGCCTCCACCGCGGCCTCGGTGTGCACGTCGAGGGCGGAGAGCGGATCGTCGAGGACGAGGAAGCGGGGGGTGCCGACGACGGCGCGGGCCAGCGCGAGGCGCTGCCGCTGGCCTCCGGAGAGGCTGAGGCCCTGCTCGCCGACCTGGGTCCGGGTGCCCTGGGGGAGGGCGTGGGCGAAGTCGGCCTGGGCGACGGCGAGGGCGCGCTCCAGCTCCTTCTCGCCGGCGGTGTCGGGGGCGCCCATGAGGACGTTGGCGGCGACGGTGGCGGAGAAGAGGGTGGGTTCCTCGAAGGCGACGGCCACCTGGGAGCGGAGCTCTTCCCGGGGCATGGCGGTGATGTCGACTCCGTCGAGGGTGATGTGTCCCGAGGTCACCTCGTGCAGGCGGGGGATGAGCGCGGTGAGGGTGGTCTTGCCGCTGCCGGTGGCTCCCACCAGGGCCATGGTCTCGCCGGGGCGGATGTGGAGGTCGATGCCGTCGAGGATCGGCCGGGAGTCGGCCGGGGCGTCGGGGTAGCGGAAGGAAACGTTGTCGAACCGGAGGCCGTCGGGTTGCTCGGTGCCAGTGCCGGTGCCGGCCGGGGGTTCGGCCCGCGACTGTGCGGTACGAGGCGCCTCCGGCTCCTCGTCCATGACTTCGAAGTACCGCTCCGTGGCCGTCGCCGCCTCCTGGCTCATCGCCAGCAGGAAGCCGATGGACTCCACCGGCCACCGCAGTGCGAGAGCCGTGGAGAGAAAGGCCACCAGCGTTCCCGCCGACAACCCGTCGTTCGCGACCTGCACCGCCCCGACGACCAGAGCCGCCCCGAGGGCCACCTCCGGCAGCGTCACGATGACCGCCCAGATCGCCGCCAGCAGCCGCGCCTTCGCCAGCTCCGTTCCGCGCAGCGTCCGCGACAGCTCCCGGAACGCCCGCGCCTGGCTGCGGTGCCGCCCGAACCCCTTGATGATGCGGATGCCGAGCACGCTCTCCTCGACCACGGTCGTCAGGTCGCCCACCTGGTCCTGTGCCCGCCGCGCCACCAGCGCGTACCGCCGCTCGAACACCCAGCACATCACCACGACCGGGATGCCCGGCCCCAGGACGACCAGTCCGAGGGTCCAGTCCTGGAGCAGCATGATGACCACACCCACCAGGATCGTCACGCCGTTCACCAGCAGGAACGTCAGGGGGAACGCCAGGAACTGACGCAGCAGCATCAGATCCGTCGTGCCCCGGGACAGCAACTGCCCGGACGCCCACCGGTCGTGGAAGGCGACCGGCAGCCGTTGCAGATGCCGGTACAGATCCGCCCGCATCTCCGCCTCGACGTGCGACAGCGGCCGCGCCACCAGCCACCGCCGCACCCCGAACAGCCCGGCCTCGGCGATCCCGAGCAGCAGCAGGTACAGCGCGCCGAGCCAGACCCCCGCCGGGTCCCGGTCGGTGACGGGGCCGTCCACCATCCACTTCAGGACGAGCGGGATCACGAGTCCCACGCAGGAGGCGAGGATCGCGACGAACGCCGCGGTGAACAGCCGCAGCCGCACCGGGCGCACATAAGGCCACAGGCGCAGCAGGGTGCGGACGGCGGAACGGTCGCTGGTGGTTGCACGTGTCGTCGGCATCAGTGCGAGCCTACGGACCGGCACTGACACTGCCCACCGAGTTTCGGCCCGGTCGAGATCCACCGCTGGTCCTACGACCTGCGTGTTCGAGGGACCGTACGATCCGGCGGACACACGGTCGTATCACCCTGTCAGCCGATCGGTTGATGTGCTTTGAGCGGGGACGGCCGATCTGCTTCACCGTCGAGGAGGGCGAGAACGGCGAGGCGTCGACGACCGCGCGGCGGCGGTGGCGGTGGCCCACGGCCGGGCGATCCTGGGCCGACAGCGGCAGGGCCCGGGTCAGGCCGCGACCTTCAGCAGCAGCACCGCACGGGCCGGCACCGTCACCGTGGTCCCCGCCCGGTACTCCGACCCCGGGGCCTCCGCCTGTTCCTCGCGGGAGGTGTCCACGACCAGTTCGTAGCGCTCGGCCCACGGCGGCCCCGGCAGTACGAAGCTCACCGGGCCCTCCCCGGCGTGCAGCACCGCGAGAAAGCTGTCGTCCACCACGGGTGCCCCCCGGGCATCCCTGCCCTGTATGTCCCGGCCGGACAGATACATGCCGAGGGTCGCGGCGGGAGCGTACCAATCGCGTTCGGTCATCTCCGCCCCCCGGGGGGTGAACCACGCCAGGTCCCTCAAGCCGTCCGCCGCCTGCGGTCGCCCGGAGAAGAACGCCCGGCGGCGCAGCACCGGATGGCGGTGGCGCAGCGCGATCAGACGGGACGTCAGGTCGAACAGCGCCCGCCAGCCGGGGTCGGCGCGCAGCCCCCAGTCCACCCAGCCGATCTCGTTGTCCTGGCAGTAGGCGTTGTTGTTGCCGCGCTGGGTGCGGCCCATCTCGTCGCCCGCGACCAGCATCGGCACGCCCGTCGACAGCAGGAGGGTCGTCAGGAGGTTCCGCAGCTGCCGGCGCCTGAGCGCCCGTATCCGCTCGTCGTCGGTCTCGCCCTCCGCCCCGCAGTTCCATGAGCGGTTGTCGTCGGAGCCGTCGCGGTTGCCCTCGCCGTTGGCCTCGTTGTGCTTGCGTTCGTACGACACCAGGTCGCGCAGGGTGAAACCGTCGTGCGCGGTGACGAAGTTGACCGACGCGTACGGGCGGCGGCCGCCCCACGCGTACAGGTCGCTGGACCCCGACAGGCGGTACCCCAGATCCCGCACGTCCGGCAGCGCGCCCCGCCAGAAGTCCCGTACGGCACCCCGGTAGCGGTCGTTCCACTCCGTCCACAGCGGGGGGAACGCCCCGACCTGGTAGCCGCCCGAACCCACGTCCCACGGTTCCGCGATCAGTTTCACCCGGCGCAGCACGGGGTCCTGGGCGATGACCGCGAGGAACGGGGAGAGCATGTCGACGTCGTGCATGGACCGCGCGAGCGCCGCCGCGAGGTCGAAGCGGAAGCCGTCCACGCCCATCTCCGTCACCCAGTAGCGCAGCGAGTCGGTGATCAGGCGCAGCACCTGCGGCTGCACCACGTGCAGGGTGTTGCCGCAGCCGGTGTAGTCCGCGTAGCGGCGCGCGTCGGACTGCAGCCGGTAGTAGCCGCGGTTGTCGATGCCCTTCAGCGACAGCGTCGGGCCCAGCTCGCCCGCCTCCGCGGTGTGGTTGTAGACCACGTCGAGGATCACCTCGATCCCGGCCGCGTGCAACGCCTTCACCATGCGCTTGAACTCGCCGACCTGCTGGCCGGCCGTGCCGGTGGAGGCGTAGGCGGCGTGCGGGGCGAAGTAGCCGATCGAGTTGTAGCCCCAGTAGTTCCTCAGGCCGCGGCCCAGCAGGTGGTCCTCGTGCGCGAACTGGTGCACGGGCAGCAGTTCGACGGCGGTCACGCCCAGCTCCACCAGGTGCTCGACCGCCGCCGGGTGCGCGAGGCCCGCGTAGGTGCCGCGCAGCTCCTCGGGGATGTCCGGGTGCAGCCGGGTGAAGCCGCGCACGTGCAGCTCGTAGATCACCGAGTCCGCCCACGGCGTCTTCGGGCGGTGGTCGTCCGCCCAGTCGTCGTCATCGTGCACCACGACGCCCTTGGGGACGTACGGAGCGGAGTCCCTCTCGTCGCGCACGGTGTCGGCGACGTGCTGGTCGGGCCAGTCCCGCACATGCCCGTACACCTCGGGCGGCAGGGAGAACTCGCCGTCCACCGCGCGCGCGTACGGGTCGAGGAGCAGCTTCGCCGGGTTCCAGCGGGCGCCGGTCCACGGGTCCCAGCGGCCGTGCACCCGGTAGCCGTACCGCTGTCCCGGCATCACGCCCGGGACGAAACCGTGCCATATCTCGTGCGTCAGTTCGGTCAGCCGGACCCGGGTCTCCCGACTCTGCGGACCCGGCCCGTCGAACAGGCACAGCTCGACCGCCTCCGCGCCCCCGGCCCACAGCGCGAAGTTGGTGCCCGCGACCCCGTCCGGGCCGGTCCGGAAGCGCGCCCCGAGCGGGGTGGGCGCACCCGGCCACACGGGCACCGCGGGCACCGGGCGCCGCCTGCCGTTCAGCACGGCGGCAGAGCGGGCGGACCGTCCCTCGCCCGCCCGCTCCTCCTGCACTGCCTCCTGCTCGGCTGCGCTGGACACCTACACGCCTCCCGCGGCTCGCGGAACGACGGGAAACGGGTGCACGGCGTCCCGGCCGCCCGCCCTCGTCCCGTCGTCCTCCCCCCTGTTCTGCCCATTGCGCGGCTCGCACTCACGTTTCCCGGGAGCGGCTGGGTCGTTGAGACAAGTCGTGACGGAGGTATACACGCGCGCGCGGCGCGCGGGCGCCGCACTGGCCGCGGCGCTGACCTGGGCGGCCCTCCTGGCCGGCTGCACCGGCCAGGGACTCGACGGCGTCTTCGGAAAGAATCCCGCGCCCGCGGACCTCATCCGGATCTCCCCCGGCGACGGCAGCAGGGCCGTGCCGGCCGGCCGGCGGCTGCGGGTGCGGGTGGCGAGCGGCCGCCTGGAGTCGGTGACCGTCGTCAGGTCCCAGGACGCCCGGCAGTCCCCGGTCCCCGGCCGTCTCTCGGCGGACGGCACCGTCTGGGAGCCGGACGACCCCCGCCTCGCCCTCGCCGCCCGGTACACGGTCGACGCGGTGGCCCGCGACGGCCACGGTCGCCGCTCGGCCCGTCACGCGTCGTTCACCACGTTCGTCCCCGAGCAGCGGTTCATCGGGTACGTCATCCCGGAGGACCACTCCACCGTCGGCACGGGAATGATCGTGTCTCTTCAGTTCAACCGGCAGATCGAGAACAGGGCCGCCGTCGAGCGCGCGATCCGTGTGACCGCCAGGCCCGCCGTCGAGATCCGCCCGCACTGGTTCGGCAGGGACCGCCTGGACTTCCGACCCAGGGACTACTGGAAGCCGGGCACCCACGTCACCGTCACCCTGCGGCTGCGCGACGTCGAGGGCGCGCCCGGTGTCTACGGACAGCAGTACCGGACCGTCGTCTTCACCATCGGCCGCAGCCAGGTCTCTCTCGTGGACGCGGCCCGGCACACCATGCGGGTCCGCCGCGACGGCCGGCTGCTCGCCACCGTGCCGATCACCGCGGGCGCCCCGAAGACGACGACGTACAACGGGAAGATGGTGGTGATGGAGATGCTCCCGGTCACCCGCATGAACAGCCGCACGGTCGGTTTCGGCGGCGAGTACGACATCCCGGACGTCCCGCACGCCATGCGCCTGACCGAGTCCGGCACCTTCGTCCACGGCAACTACTGGGCTCCGGACGCCCCCGGGCACAGCAACGTCAGCCACGGCTGCGTGGGCCTGAAGGACGTCAAGGGCGGCGGCTCCGAGACCCCGGCAGGCTGGTTCTTCGACCGCAGCCTCGTCGGCGACGTCATCGAGGTCGTGCACAGCGACGACAGGCAGGTCGCTCCCGACAACGGGCTCGGCGGGTGGAACATGAGCTGGAGCGACTGGACAGCGGGCGGGGCCGTCGACCACCCCTGAACGGACGTGCGTCAGCGGGAGCATTCGGCGTGTCGGGCATCGAAACGGACTTTCGCCCACGCCGCCGACCACCGCCGTGCAACCTCGGGCCGGTGCCAAGCATCAAGTGCTGTGGAACGAAGATGCCGCCCGCGATCACCTGATAGGTGACAGGCCGGCTCGTCGGCACGTCAGGGGGGCGCATCCGGCAGTCGACGGTGCCCCTTCGCGCGGTCCCGAGTTGGGACTGAACAGTGACAGCGACGGGGAGTCATCGGGCCGTGGCGTGTGATTGATTTGCGCAATGCGCGTCGGGGATGCGTGCAGTGGGGGGCCTGAGGCGATCAGGCCGTGCGAGGGGAGAGGGAACGTGAACGGGCGACCCATATCGGGCGCGTCGACCGGTGCGCGGGGACGTGGTGGCAAGAGTTTCTCGGCGCTGATACTCGGTGCCCTCCTGCTGACCGCCACCGCGTGCGGCGGGGGAGGGGCGAGCGGTGACGCGAAGGACAAGGACTCCGGCAAGGCGGCGGCCAAGCAGTCGCAGGCCGTCGTCACCATAGCCCCGAAGGACGGCGCCAAGGGCGTGGACACCGGCGGCGCCCTCAAGGTGACCGCCGCCAAGGGCAGACTCACCCAGGTCAGGGTCGAGGACCCCAAGGGCCGCGAGATCGCCGGGACCATCACCGGCGGGGGTGCCTCCTGGACCCCGTCGACCCACCTCGCCGCGGCCACCACGTACAAGGTGCACGCGGTCGCCAAGGACGCCTCGGGCCTGACCTCCGCCGCGGACTCCTCGTTCACCACGCTCACTCCGAAGCAGACCTTCGTGGGCGTCTACACGCCCGACAACGGCTCCACCGTCGGCGTGGGCATGCCGTTCTCGGTCCGGTTCAGCCGGGGCATCACCCACCCGGCCGACGTCGAGAAGGCCATCACCATCAAGACCGAGCCCGCCGTCGAGGTCCGCGGCCACTGGTTCGGCAACGACCGCCTCGACTTCCGGCCCAAGGACTACTGGAAGCCCGGCACCAAGGTCACCGTGAACCTGAACCTCGACGGCGTCCAGGGCCGCCCCGGCGTCTACGGCGAGCAGGCCAGGACGGTGAGCTTCACCATCGGCCGCAGCCAGGTCTCCACCGTGGACGCCAAGGCGCACACGATGGTCGTCAAGCAGGACGGCAAGGTCGTCAAGACCCTGGCGGTCACCACGGGCAAGCCCGGCTACGACACCTGGAACGGCCAGATGGTCATCAGCGAGCGCCAGGTGGTGACCCGGATGAACGGCGAAACGGTCGGCTACGGCGGCGAGTACGACATCAAGGACGTGCCGCACGCCCAGCGCCTGACCGACTCCGGCACCTTCATCCACGGCAACTACTGGGGCGGCGACGCCTTCGGCAACTACAACGCCAGCCACGGCTGCGTCGGCCTGCGCGACGTGAAGGGCGGCTACGACAGCTCGGTGGCGGCCGCCTGGTTCTACAACCACTCGATGATCGGTGACGTCGTCATCGTGAAGAACTCCCACGACGCCACGGTCGCGCCCGACAACGGGCTCAACGGCTGGAACATGCCCTGGGACCAGTGGATCAAGTAACGGCCGATCCGCACCTGACCGGGCCCCGTGTGCCGCTGTGAGCGAGCACACCGGGCCCGGTGCCGTTAGTCCCCGTTAACCTCCTCCCATGACTGTGCATCTCGAAGTCGCCGAGGGCGTGGGCACCGTCCGCCTGGACCGCCCGCCGATGAACGCGCTGGACGTCGCCACCCAGGACCGGCTCAAGGAGCTCGCCGAGGAGGTCACGCGCCGCGACGACGTGCGCGCCGTGGTCCTCTACGGCGGGGAGAAGGTGTTCGCCGCGGGCGCGGACATCAAGGAGATGCAGGGCATGGACCACACCGCGATGGTCCTGCGCTCCCGCGCCCTGCAGGACTCCTTCACCGCCGTCGCCCGCATCCCCAAGCCCGTCGTCGCCGCCGTCACCGGCTACGCCCTGGGCGGCGGCTGCGAGCTGGCGCTCTGCGCCGACTATCGCATCGCAGGCGAGAACGCCAAGCTGGGACAGCCGGAGATCCTGCTCGGCCTCATCCCGGGCGCGGGCGGCACGCAGCGGCTGGCCCGGCTGATCGGCCCGTCCAGGGCCAAGGACCTGATCTTCACGGGGCGCCAGGTGAAGGCGGACGAGGCGCTGACGCTGGGCCTGGTCGACCGGGTCGTCCCCGCCGAGCAGGTGTACGCCGAGGCGCACGCCTGGGCCGCGAAGCTCGCCCAGGGTCCGGCGATCGCGCTGCGCGCCGCCAAGGAGTCGATCGACACGGGTCTTGAGACGGACATCGAGACCGGTCTCGCGGTCGAACGCACCTGGTTCGCGGGCCTGTTCGCGACGGAGGACCGCGAGCGCGGGATGCGCAGCTTCGTGGAGGAGGGGCCGGGCAAGGCGAAGTTCGTCTGAGGACCGGCCCACAGGGCCATAACCTGAGCATTGTTCAGCAAGTCCCGCTGATCCACTCGTAGTTGACGCGGCGTCCGGTTGCGTGTCCCCCGATGGGGCGGATTATGGAAGCCTTAAGGCAACCTTAAGGCTGTCGTGCCGACCTCAGTCGGCGATTGCCCCCAACTGGCCCGTTTCCGCAGGCCAGTTGGGGTCCGGCAACCCCCGGATTGCGACTGGCATATGCCAGTCGAATGGTGAGGAATGTGTGCTTCCGGGGGGCGTATTCCGTCGTAACGACCCCGAGCCCCCCTCCGGACGGCCATGATGGGTCCATGGCGGGGCTGGAGGGTATGGAGCCGTCGCGGCAGCACGGGAGTGCCACCGCGGCACGCTGGTCGCCTGCGGTCGAGGACGAACAGGCGCTCAAGGCGCTGGAGTTGTACGGGAACCCCGCCGAGGCCGATGTTCCGCTGCCGTCCCGGCCGGAATCCGCCGCCACCGCGCGCAGGCTCGCCCAGGTCGTGATCCTGCGGCAGTGGGGCCTGGGTCCCCGCATGACCGAGGACGCCGTCCTGCTCGTCTCCGAACTCGTCGGGAACGCCGTACGCCACACCGGCGCGCGTGTCTTCGGATTACGGATGCTGCGGCGCCGCGGCTGGATCCGCATCGAGGTCCGCGACCCCTCCCGCGGACTGCCGTGCCTGATGCCCGTACAGGAACTGGACCTCAGCGGCCGTGGCCTGTTCCTCGTCGACAAACTCGCCGACCGCTGGGGCGTCGACCTGCTGCCGCGCGGCAAGACCACCTGGTTCGAGATGCGGGTCGCCGAGCGGTGACCGCGACCCGCCTCTTCCAGGAAAGGGTCAAATCGTCGATTTCGGCATCAACCCGTCCTTAAATGGGGAGAGTGACCACCCCCGTCCCTCCCTCCTCGTCCAACCGTGAGACCGACCGTGGGCCCGACCGCGAGACGGACACCGCGCGCACGGCGCCCGGCCGCCGCGCGGCTCTGCGCGTGGGCGCGGGGCTCGCCGCCGGTGCCCTCGCCGCCGGCTGTTCCCCCGGCGACACCGTCGTCCACCGGGCCCTCCCTTCCCGCCCCACCGGAACCTCGCGCTCCGCCACCGGATCGCGGGTCCCGGTCGCCGCACCCGTCCCGCGTTCCCTCCCGGGGCGGCCCACCCAGATCGCGAACGGTCCACGCAACCGCCCCCGGGTCGCGCTCACCTTCCACGGCCAGGGCGACCCCTCCTACGCCACGGCGATCCTCGAGGCGGCCGAGAAGGCGGGCGCCAAGGTCACCGTCCTCGCGGTCGGCACCTGGCTCGACGAGCACCCCGAGGTCGCCCGCCGCATCCTCGAGGGCGGTCACGACCTCGGCAACCACACCCTGCGCCACCTCAACATCAACACCATGTCCGAGCAGCAGGCGTTCGCCGAGATCAAGGGATGCGCCGAGCGGCTGCGGCACCTCACCGGAGGCATCGGCGCATGGTTCCGCCCGTCCCAGGCGCAACGCGCCACCCCGCTCGTCGAACGCCTGGCCCGCCGCGCCGGCTACCCGCACATCCTGTCCTACGACGTCGACTCGCTCGACTACACCTCACCGGGGGCCGCCGCCGTCACCCGCAAGGTCACCGACGACATCCGCAACGGATCGGTGGTGAGCCTGCACTTCGGGTACCCGGACACGGTCGCCGCCGTCCCCGACATCCTGCACGCACTCAAAGACCGCGGCCTCGCCGCGGTGACCACCACGGAGCTGCTGAGCTGATGCATCCCTCGAACGTCACGCGCGCACTGATCGCCGGCGCCGCCCTCGCCGTGCTGGCCGGCTGCAGCAGCGGATCCCCCCACAAGAAGGACGAGGACACCGCCTCCAGGACGCCCGTCCGACGCGCCCAGCCGCAGGCCCCCCAGGGACTGCCGGGCATGCCGCCCGTGCTCGACCCCAAGGACGTCTACGCCGCCGACCGCCCGGGGCAGCTCTCCCCGGTGGTCAAGGGCTTCCGGTCCCGGGTCTACGTACCCAACACCAACTCCGACACGGTCTCCGTCATCGACCCGAAGACCTACAAGGTCATCGAGACGATCCGGGTCGGCCGCCAGCCCCAGCACGTGGTGCCCTCCTGGGACCTGAAGACGCTGTGGGTCAACAACGACCTCGGCAACTCCCTCACCCCCATCGACCCGAGGACCGGCGAGGCGGGCAAGCCGGTCGCCGTGCACGACCCCTACAACCTGTACTTCACACCGGACGGCAAGTACGCCGTGGTGATGGCCTCCAAGGACCGCCAGCTGGTCTTCCGCGACGCGCACACGATGAAGGTGAAGAAGGCCGTCCCCGTGAGCTGTTACGGCGTCAACCACGCCGACTTCTCACTCGACGGCCGCTACTTCGTCGTCTCCTGCGAGTTCAGCGGCGAACTGCTCAAGGTCGACACCGAGAAGATGAAGGTGATCGGCCAGCAGAAGCTGCGCCACCGCGGCGCCATGCCGCAGGACGTCAAGATCTCCCCGGACGGCAAGAGGTTCTACATCGCCGACATGGTCGCCGACGGCATGTGGATCCTGGACGGCGACACCTTCGCCGAGCCGTCCTTCCTGCCCACCGGCAAGGGCACGCACGGGCTCTACGTCAGCCGCGACTCCCGCGAGATGTACATCTCCAACCGGGGCGAGGGCACCATCTCCGTCTTCGACTTCAAGGAGAACCGGCTGACCAAGAAGTGGCGCCTGCCGGGCGGCGGCAGCCCCGACATGGGCGGTGTCTCGGCGGACGGCAAGGTGCTGTGGCTGTCCGGCCGCTACAACTCCGAGGTCTACGCCATCGACACGGAGACCGGCCGGCAGCTGGCCCGGATCAGGGTGGGCAGCGGCCCCCACGGCCTCGCCGTCTACCCACAGCCGGGCCGCTACTCGCTCGGCCACACGGGCGTCTTCCGCTGACGCCTCACGGCAGGAGGAGCAGCGCCTCCGCGCCGACCGGCAGGTAGCCCGCCGCCTGGAACGCCCGCATGCTGCGGGCGTTCCCCGGCGCGATCTGCGCCCACACCGGCTCGGCGGCCAACTGCCGGGCCGCACCCACCAGCCGCCGCCCGAGCCCCCTCTGCCGTGCCCCCTCGTCCACCTCGACCGAGACCTCCAGCCGCCCGGCGACCCCGCGCCCCAGCACGAGCACGCCGCCGTCCGCCGCCCAGGCGCGCACCTCGTCGCGCCGCCGGCGGGCGTAGACGACCCGGGGATGGTCGGGCTCCTTGATCTCCTCCAGTGCGAGCGACGGCTCGCCCGGCAGGGGGGAGCCGACGAGGAGGGCGTCGACGGATTCGCTCCTGCGCCCGGTCCGCTCCATGAAGGCCGTGAGGAACCGGGCGTTCATGGTCGCGGCGAGAGCGTCGCAGTCGGTGCGCCGCACCGCCTCCCGTACCCATCTCGGGTCCTCGTCCGTGAACACGACGGAGTGCGCGGTGAAGGAGAGGACCCCCGCGTCCCGGTGCGAGGCCTGCGGTACGACGGTCGTACGGCCGTCCGGTGGCGGAAAGACATCCCTGGCCGCCGCGTCGAGAATGTCCCGCAGTGTCCCGGCCACCATCCGCTCCTTGAGTCTCCACCCACTGGAAGGCCCAGACTCGCAGACGTGATCGACGACGGCACCGGCCTTTTCACCATCGGCGACCTGGCCGGCGCCACCGGACTGACCGTGCGCACCATCCGCTACTGGTCGGACGAGGGCGTCCTGCCTCCGGTGGCCCGCTCCACGGGCGGCTACCGGCTGTACGACGCAGCCTCCGTGGCGCGCCTGGAGCTGATCCGCACCCTGCGCGAGCTGGGCCTCGGCCTGGCAGACGTGCGCGGAGTGCTGGCGGGCGAGCGGACGGTCGCGGAGGTGGCGGCCGCGCACGTGGCGGCCCTGGACGCGCAGATCCGGGCTCTGAAGGTGACCAGGGCGGTGCTGTCGACGGTGGCGCGACGGGGTTCGAGTGCGGAGGAGATGACTCTGATGAACAAACTGGCGCGGCTGTCGGCGGCGGAACGGAAACGGATCATCGATGACTTCATGGCGGAGATCTTCGAGGGTCTCGACACGGTGGACCCCGACATCCGCAAGCGGCTCAGGTTCGCCGCGGCGAACCTGCCCGACGACCCCACGCCCGAGCAGGTCGACGCCTGGGTGGAGCTCGCGGAGCTGATCCAGGACCCGGACTTCCGCGCACACATGCGCAGGATGGTCGAGTTCAACGCTGCGGACCGGGGGCCGGACGTCCCGGCGGGAACGTCCCTGTGGTTCATGAGCCGCCTGGTGCAGTTGGCGGGCCAGGCGCTGCGGCAGGGCATCGCCCCTGAGGCGCCGGAGGCCGAGGACGTGTTGCGCGAGCTGCTCGGTGACGGGGACCGAGCCGCCGTACTGGAGCGTCTGACGGCGGTCTCGAACGTCCGACTCGCCCGCTACCGCGAGTTGACCGCCGTCGTGAACGGTCTCGAGCCGCTGCCGTCGCCCGACGAAGAGTTCGCCTGGGTGGTCGCGGCACTGAGGGCCCGCGTGGCCCGTTAATCTGACCTGCGTCAGTACGACAGCAAGACAGAAGAAACGCGACACAAAGGGGCGGACCGGTGCCGGACATCGAGGAAGCACGCAAGCACTTCGCGCGGATCGACGCGGACGGTGACGGTTTCATCACCGCCGCGGAGTTCAAGACCGCCCTGGCTCAGGAGGGCGACTGGAACGTCACCGAGGCGGTGGCCGAGGCCATCATCAAGTCCCGTGACCTCAACGGCGACAAGGTGCTGTCCTTCGACGAGTTCTGGGCGCACCTGAGCAAGTGACGCGACAGGGGGGGCGCCGGTCCTTGCGGGCCGGCGCCCCCTTCGTCATGCGCGGCGGCCGATCCGGACGGTCCAGCGCCCGTCCCGCCGCTCCAGCGTGAGCGGCAGATCGAAGCACTTGCCGACCTGGTCGCCGGTCAGCACCTCGGCGACCGGGCCCAGGGCCAGCACCCGGCCCTCGCGCAGCAGCACGGCGTGCGTGGTGCCCGGTGGCAGCTCCTCCAGGTGGTGCGTGACCAGGACCGTCGCCAGACGCGGATGCGCCAGGCGCAGCTCCTCCAGCGCGCCGATCAGCTGTTCCCGGCCCGGCAGGTCGAGGCCGGTGGCCGGTTCGTCCAGCAGCAGGAGCCGGGGCTGCGGCATGAGCGCGCGGGCGATCAGGGTCCGGCCGCGCTGGCCCTGGGAGAGCGTGGGCCAGCGCGCCTCGCGGTGGTCGGCGAGTCCGAGGGTCCGGATGAGCTCCCCAGCCCGTTCCTCCTGTTCCGGTGCCGGCTGCGACCGGGGGACCGGCTCGACGGAGTTGGTCAGCCCGGTCAGGACCACGTCCCGCACCCGCAGCGGCGAGCTCAGCGGATGACGCGGGTCGACATGACCCACCGAGGACCTGAGCTCCCGCAGGTCGACGCGCCCCAGACGGCGCCCGAGGACCTCAACGGTGCCCCGGGTGGGGTGGATCAGGGCACCGAGCAGGCCCAGCAGGGTGGACTTGCCCGCGCCGTTCGCGCCGAGCAGGGCCCAGTGCTCGCCGGCCCGGACGGTGAGGGACACCTCCTGCAGGATCGGCCGCCCGTTCCGCACGACGTCGACGTCCTCCGCCCGCAGCACCTCCGTCATCGGGTCGCCGCCCGGTTCACCGCGGAGAGCACGGCCCGGACCGACGCCGAGACGGACGAGCTGTCCCGGCCCGCTCCCCAGACGGTCGTCCCGTCGACCCGGCACTCGGCGTAGGCGACCACATCCCCGTCCACGCCCGCCTGCTCCGCGAAATCCAGCACCTGAACGGTGTGCCCGGCGCCGGCGAGGGCGTCGGCGAAGGCGGTCAGCGGGCCGGTGCCCGTGCCCTCGTGGTCCCCGGTGCGGTCGTCGGTCTGAAGCGTGCAGACGAAACGGTGTCTGCCGGAGGCGTCCAGGTGCGTCTCCCAGGCGGCCAGCCGCACCTGGCCCTCCTCCAGATACGCCGCCCGGAACAGCTCGGACACCTCTTTGGGCGTCGCCTCCCTCCCGCTGTCGTCCGTCGTCTCCTGGACGACCCGCGAGAAGTCGGGGCGCATGCGGGCCGGCAGGTCGATGCCCGCGTGCATACGCAGCAGGTACGCCACACCGCCCTTGCCGGACTGCGAGTTGACCCGGATCACCGCCTCGTACGAGCGCCCCACGTCGGCCGGGTCGATCGGCAGATACGGCACCGCCCACGGGGCCTCCCTGTCGGCCACCCCCGACTCGGCCGCCGCGCGCGCGTGATGGTCGAGTCCCTTGCTGATCGCGTCCTGATGCGTGCCGGAGAACGCGGTGTGGACCAGGTCGCCGGCGTACGGGTGGCGCGGGTGGACCGGCAGCCGGTTGCAGTGCTCGACCGTCGCCCGGACCGCGTCGAGGTCCCGGAAGTCGAGCATCGGATCGACCCCTTGTGCGTAGAGGTTGAGGGCGAGGGTCACCAGGTCGACGTTCCCGGTGCGCTCTCCGTTGCCGAAGAGGCAGCCCTCCACGCGCTGCGCTCCGGCGAGGACGGCGAGTTCGGCACAGGCGACGCCCGTGCCGCGGTCGTTGTGCGGGTGCACGGACAGGATCACCGCGTTCCGGCGGGCGAGGTGCCGGTGCATGTACTCGATCTGGTCGGCGTAGACGTTGGGGGTGGCGATCTCCACCGTTGCGGGAAGGTTGTGGGTGACCGGCCGGTCGGGGCTCGCGTCCCACAACTCGGACAGTGCGTCGCACAGTTCCAGAACGAAGTCGGGCTCGGTGAGGTTGAAGGTCTCGGGCGAGAACTGAAAGCGGACGTACGAGGACGGCATCCCCTCCGCGCGCCGCGCCATGCGGGTCGCCGCCTCCCGTACGGTCCGCCACACCCCGGCCCGGTCCCGCCCGAGCACGACCTCGCGCCACACCGGTGAGGTCGCGATGTACAGGTGCACGACGGCCCTCGGCAGGCCCTCGATCGCGTCGAACGTCGTGTCGATCAGATCGGGGCGCGCAGGCGTGAACACGACGGGCGTGACGTCGTCCGGGACGGCACCGGTGGTCACCAGATGGCGTACGAAGTCGAAGTCGGTACGGCTCGCCGATGGGTAGCCGACCTCGATCTCCTTGAACCCGGTGGCGACCAGCAGGTCGAAGAGGCGGCGCTTGCGGGGCGTGTCCATGGGCTCGGCCAGCGCCTGGTTGCCGTCCCGAAGGTCGACGGGGACCCACAGGGGGGCGCGCTCGAGGCGGGCGGAGGGCCAGCTCCGGTCCTCGGCGGGGACGTGCACGCGCTCGTGGAAGGGGCGGTATCGGTGGTACGGCATGGGGCCGGGACGCTGGGGATTCCACACCGGCGTCTCGTGGGTGGTGGTCATCGTCTGCTGCTGCCTTCGGCTCGGTCGGACGGTGACCGGCAGCACGGCGTCCCGCGGCGGGGCGCCGGTCGCGTCAAACCCCGCCGCGGCAGCCGAGGAGAAGGAGACCGCGGAGCGTCATGCCGGTACGCTATCGACTGCTCAGCTCCTCAGACAAGTACGAACCGCTCTACTCCTCAGACAAGTTGGTGATCCCATCATGCCGCTCGACGCCGTCCGCCCCAGCCCGCTGGTAGAACAGGCCGCGGACCGGCTGCGCGCGCAGATCACCGGCGGCCACTGGCCGATCGGCACCCGGCTGCCCGGGGAGACCACGCTCGCCAAGGAGCTCGGCGTGGGCCGCTCCACGGTCCGGGAGGCACTGCGCGCGCTCGCCGGCGCGGGACTGGTGCAGCCGCGTCACGGCTCCGGCGTCTTCGTCACCGCGACCGAGCCCGCCGAGGACTGGCCCACCCGGCTGCGGCGGGCGGCGGTGACGGACGTCTACGAGGTCCGCATGGCGGTCGAGGTCCACGCGGCCCGCCTGGCCGCGCACCGTCGCACGTCCGACGACATCGCGGCGATCCGGGCGGCGCTGGAGGACCGGCGCACGGCCTCGGCGGCCGACGACGCCGCGTTCGTCGACGCCGACATCGCCCTGCACAGGGCGGTGGTCGCGGCCGCGCACAACCCGGTACTCGCCGACCTCTTCGCCGAGTTCACCCCCGCCCTCAGGGAGGGCCTCGTCACCCTGCTGTCCCTGACCGGCCTGCGCGACCAGGACGCGAACACGGGAGACGACACCCACGCGGCCCTCGTACGGGCCGTGGCGGACGGGGACGCGGAGGCCGCCGGCGCCGTACTGTGCGAGGAGTTGGAGGGGACGCTCGCCCTGTTGCGGGGGCAGACCCGGGAATCCCGTCGGCGGTATGCCGCAGGGACGTCACCCGTTCGCCACAGAACGGAATAGCCCGGCCGTGCCCCGGGGTTGGTCCTGCCCACAGAGGCTGTGAAGAACACCGACCCCCGGAAGGGCGAGGCCAGTCATGAAGATCGGCATCATCGGCGCGGGCAACATCGGCGGCAACCTGACCCGGCGGCTCACCGCCCTCGGCCACGACGTCTCCGTCGCCAACTCCCGAGGCCCGCACACGCTCACCGCACTGGCGGAGGAGACGGGCGCGACTCCCGTCAGCGTCGGCGAGGCGGCCCGCGGCGCAGAGGTCGTCGTGATCACGATCCCGGTGAAGGCGGTACCCGACCTGCCCTCCGGGCTGCTGGACGGCGCGGCGGAGGGGGTCGCCGTGATCGACACCGGCAACTACTACCCGCAGCAGCGGGACGGGAGGATCGCGGCGATCGAGGACGAGGGCCTCACCGAGAGCCGCTGGACCGAACGGCAGATCGACCACCCCGTGATCAAGGCCTTCAACGGCACCTACGCGCAGGACATCCTGGAGCGACCCCGCCCGGCCGGCGCCGCCGACCGCATGGCGCTCCCGGTGGCGGGCGACGACGAGTCGGCGAAGGCGAAGGTCCGGGACCTGATCGATGAGCTCGGCTTCGACACGGTGGACGCGGGCGGCGTCGACGACTCCTGGCGCCAGCAGCCCGGTACCCCGGTGTACGGCCTGCGCGCCGGCGTCGAGGAGGTCACCAAGGCGCTGGAGCAGGCGTCGCCCGGGCGCTCCGCGGAGTTCCGCGCGTAGGCGTCGCCTCGTCGAAGCGCGTCCGGCGCCCCGCGGGGGCCGCCGGACGTGAGCCGTACCGGACCTCGGCGACGGAGCCGGCGAGCGCGACGCCCTGAGGGCGGCCCGCCGAGCGGCGGCGGGCGTCCATCACGCGTCCCCGGCCCACTCCTTGAGCGCCGCCTTGCTGGAGAAGTTCGCCACGTTCCGGTCCACCGGGTCCGACGTGTACTGGTGGAAGCGCCACCGGGCCTTGATCCGGGGCTGGCCCTCGGTGATGTAGTCGGCGATCCACAGGCCGTCCCCGGCGTAGGACGTGGTGTCGACGGTCAGCCAGAAGTGGCGGCTGGTGTACAGGAGCACGCGGTGGTCCGGGCGGAGCTGCTTCACCTTGCGGATGAAGGCGTCCTTCTCCGCGTTGCTCGCATGCGTCCCGTCGCCGGTCGTCTCCCAGTCCACGGCGAGCAGGTCGCCCGCCCTCTCCGGAGCCTTCCCGACGAAGTACTCGGCCTGGGCGGTGATGTCACCCGGCCACAGGAAGTGGTAGAAGCCGACCACGCAACCGGCGTCCCGGGCGGTCTTCGTCTGGGCGGAGAGTTTCGGGTTCACATACGAACGCCCCTCCGTCGCCTTGATGAAGACGAAGGAGAGGCCCACCGTGTCGTATGCGGAGGACTGGTAGGCGCTGACGTCGATGCCTCGCAGCATGGGGGCTCCCTGAAGGTGGTGGGGGGAACAGGTATCGGCAGGATCGATGCCTGTTGTCACCTTTGTACGGGTGGTATGCCCCCTGCGTTCGGACGTCAGCCCCGGTCGGCCGCCGAACTGAGGACCGACGCCGACTTCGCCGCCCAGTCGGAGGTGATCACACTGGCATGGTCGTGGGCGAGCAGCGACAGGCGTGCCGCGACCTCGGCGTCCGTCGGGTCGGTGGACGAGATCGCCGGAGCGACGCCGGCCGCGTCCGTCATCACCAGGATGTAGTGGTCGGTGTCGTACCAGGACGTGTCGTAGCCCTTGTCGACGTACGTCGCCGCGTCCCCGTCGAAGAACACGAACCACGGGCGGATGGAGGCGTCGTAGCGGCCGGCGCGCGGGTCGCCGGTGGCCGCGCCGAGAACCGCGGGGAAGGCCTGAGCCTTGGAGATGTTCCCGGCGGCGTACAGGTCGCGCAGGTGGTCGCCGTACTCCCGGTCGGTCCAGTAGTGGTCGAACGGGTTGTTCATCTCGACCGTGCCGGGGATGAGTTCGAGGAGGACCTTGCCCTTGAGGGAGTCCCGGGAGGGCCAGGCGTTCGCCTTCGCGGCTTCGTCGAGCGTGGAGTAGGAGGAGCCGAGCAGGTCGGACGGCTTGTAGACGATGCTGCCGAGCTTCTGTTGCACCAGTGCGTCGAACTCGTCGGGCCCCAGGCCGCGGTTGTTGTTGAAGCCGTTCTTCATCTCCACCTTGAAGACGATCGGCCGGTGGTCGGGGTGCAGCTGGTGCCAGGCCGCGATGTTGTCGAGGCAGCTGCCGAGGTCCTGGTTGCGGCTCTTGCTGTACAGCTCGCTCGGAGTCTTCGCGGCCTCGCAGTTGTTGTCGTCGCCGAACGGATTGCTGTGACTGACCCGCCAGCGCTTGCTGATGCTGTCGGTGTAGACGTCCAGTTCCAGAAGTGAGGCCCCCGAGTCGAGGGCCTGGGCGAAGTAGGTGTACTTGGCCTTGTCGTACGCGTTGTGCGTCCCGATCGTGGTCGCGTCCGCGAACGTGGGCGACGCCGCGTGGGCGTTCCCCGGCACGACCGTCAGCATCGCGGCGGCACCCAGCGGCGCCGCCAGCCGTCTCACCACACGCATGAGCCAACTCCCCTTCGTTGTCACCGAGTTGGCGGCAGCGTAGGAGAGAGTGGTTACCGTGCGGTAGCCCCCGGACGAAGCGCAGGAGCGCGCCGGCGGCACGTTTCAGCAGAACGTGGTTCCACGACAGCGGTCCGGGTCGGCCACTGGGCATCAGGAGCACTCGGCCGGCAGCCTTCCCGCACTGAGACGCGGCCGGGCGACCGACCACCGCGTGGCGCGGTGGCTCGGGTGTCCCGTCAGGACCGAGGGCCGGTCCCGGCAGCCGCGACGTGCCAGGTCGGGGCCGGTTCCCTCAGCACTCGATGATGTTGACGGCCAGCCCGCCCCGCGCCGTCTCCTTGTACTTGACGCTCATGTCCGCGCCGGTCTCCTTCATCGTCTTGATGACCTTGTCGAGGGAGACCTTGTGCGAGCCGTCGCCGCGCATCGCCATCCGGGCCGCCGTGACGGCCTTCACCGCGGCCATGCCGTTGCGTTCGATGCACGGGATCTGGACGAGGCCGCCGACCGGGTCGCAGGTCAGGCCGAGGTTGTGCTCCATACCGATCTCGGCGGCGTTCTCCACCTGCTCGGGGGTGCCGCCCAGCACCTCCGCCAGCGCGCCCGCCGCCATGGAGCAGGCCGAGCCGACCTCGCCCTGGCAGCCGACCTCCGCGCCGGAGATGGACGCGTTCTCCTTGAAGAGCATGCCGATCGCTCCCGCGGCGAGCAGGAAGCGCACGACCCCGTCCTCGTCCGCGCCGGGCACGAAGTTGATGTAGTAGTGCAGGACCGCCGGGATGATGCCCGCGGCGCCGTTCGTGGGCGCGGTCACGACCCGGCCGCCGGCCGCGTTCTCCTCGTTCACCGCCATCGCGTAGAGCGTGATCCACTCCATCGCGCGGGCCGTGGCGTCGCCCTCGGCGCGCAGCTGGCGTGCGGTGACGGCCGCCCGGCGGCGCACCTTCAGGCCGCCGGGCAGGATGCCCTCCCGGGACATGCCCCGCGCCACGCACCCCTGCATGACCCGCCAGATGTCCAGCAGTCCGGAGCGGATCTCCTCCTCCGAACGCCACGCCCGCTCGTTCTCCAGCATCAGCGAGGAGATCGACAGGCCCGTCTCCTTCGTCAGCCGCAGCAGTTCGTCGCCCGTGCGGAAGGGATACTTCAGGACCGTGTCGTCGAGCTTGATGCGGTCGGCGCCCACCGCGTCCTCGTCCACGACGAAGCCGCCGCCGACCGAGTAGTACGTCTTGGAGAGCAGCTCCTCGCCCTCGGCGTCGTACGCCCACACCGTCATGCCGTTGGCGTGGTACGGCAGCGCCTTGCGGCGGTGCAGGATCAGGTCGTCGTGGAAGGAGAACGGGATCTCGTGCTCGCCGAGCAGCTTCAGACGGCCCTCCGCCTTGATCGCCTCGACCCGCTCGTCCGCCGTCTCGACCTCCACCGTGCGCGGGGAGGCGCCCTCCAGGCCGAGCAGGACCGCCTTGGGGGTGCCGTGACCGTGGCCGGTCGCGCCGAGGGAGCCGTACAGCTCGCAGCGCAGGGACGCCACCGAGGCCAGCAGGTCCTCGTTGCCCAGTCGGCGGGCGAACATGCGGGCCGCGCGCATCGGGCCGACCGTGTGGGAGCTGGACGGGCCGATGCCGATCGAGAAAAGGTCGAAGACCGAGACGGCCACGGATGACTCCTCACTACGGGGGTGGTGCAAAAAGGGGTGGTGCAGAAGGGGCGGTACAGGGGTGCGGGCACCGCGCACGCCGGTACTCCCAGTGTGCGCGGTGCCCCGCAGAAGGTGACTTACTTGTTCAGACCCGGGTACAGCGGGTGCTTCTCGGCCAGGGCCTTGACCCGGGCCCTGAGCCCCTCCGCGTCGTAGGACGGCTTCAGCGTCTCGGCGATGACGTCCGCGACCTCCGCGAAGTCCTCGGCCGTGAAGCCCCGGGTCGCCAGGGCCGGCGTGCCGATGCGCAGGCCCGAGGTGACCATCGGCGGGCGCGGGTCGTTCGGCACCGCGTTGCGGTTGACCGTGATGCCGACCTCGTGCAGACGGTCCTCGGCCTGCTGCCCGTCCAGCTCGGAGTCGCGCAGGTCGACCAGGACCAGGTGCACGTCCGTGCCGCCGGTCAGGACGTTCACGCCGGCCTCGCGCGCGTCGGCGGCCGTCAGCCGCTCGGCGAGGATCTTCGCGCCCTCGACCGTGCGGCGCTGGCGCTCGCGGAACTCCTCCGACGCGGCGACCTTGAAGGACACCGCCTTGGCCGCGATCACGTGCTCCAGGGGGCCGCCCTGGAAGCCCGGGAAGACGGACGAGTTCAGCTTCTTCGCGAAGTCCTTCTTCGCGAGGATGATGCCGCCGCGGGGGCCGCCCAGCGTCTTGTGGGTGGTGGAGGTGACGACATCGGCGTACTGCACCGGGTTGGGGTGCAGGCCCGCCGCGACCAGACCGGCGAAGTGGGCCATGTCCACCCACAGGTACGCCTCGACCTCGTCCGCGATCCGGCGGAACTCGGCGAAGTCCAGCTGCCGCGGGTACGCCGACCAGCCGGCGATGATCACCTTCGGGCGGTGCTCCTTGGCGAGCCGCTCGACCTCGGCCATGTCGACCAGGCCCGACTCGTCCACGTGGTAGGCGACCACGTCGAACTGCTTGCCCGAGAAGTTCAGCCGCATCCCGTGGGTCAGGTGGCCGCCGTGCGCCAGGTCCAGGCCGAGGATGGTGTCGCCGGGCTGGGCCAGCGCGAACAGGGCGGCCTGGTTGGCGGAGGCGCCGGAGTGGGGCTGCACATTGGCGTACTCCGCGCCGAACAGCTCCTTGATCCGGTCGATGGCGATCTGCTCGGTGACGTCGACGTGCTCGCAGCCGCCGTAGTAGCGGCGGCCGGGGTAGCCCTCGGCGTACTTGTTGGTGAGGACCGAGCCCTGGGCCTCCATGACCGCCAGCGGGGCGAAGTTCTCGGAGGCGATCATCTCGAGGGTGGACTGCTGGCGGTGCAGCTCGGCGTCGACCGCCGCGGCGACCTCCGGGTCCAGGTCGTGCAGGGACGTGTTCAGAACGGTCATCTGCGGGTGCGCTCCTCAGCCGGCGATGTGGGCGTCGTACTCGTCGGCGGACAGCAGGTCGGCCGGCTCCTCGGACACGCGCACCTTGAAGAGCCAGCCGCCCTCGAAGGGCTCGGAGTTCACCAGCGACGGATCGTTGACCACGTCCTCGTTGACCTCCGTGATCTCGCCGGTGACCGGGGAGTACAGGTCGCTGACCGACTTGGTCGACTCCAGCTCGCCGCAGGTCTCGCCCGCGGTCACCGTGTCACCGACCTCCGGGAGCTGGACGAAGACGACATCGCCGAGCGCGTTCGCCGCGTGCTCCGTGATGCCGACCGTCGCGACGCCGTCCTCGGCGTCCGACAGCCACTCGTGCTCCTTGCTGTAGCGCAGCTGCTGGGGGTTGCTCATGGCCTGAATTCTCCTGTACGCGGGGGAGTGGTGGTGAAGGGAGTACTGCTGGAGACGTGCGTGAGCACGGCGGAGGTGCGCGGGATCACGTCACCTGTCCGCCGAGTGCCTACTTCTGGCGCTTGTAGAACGGCAGTGCCACGACCTCGTGCGGCTCGTGGCTGCCCCGGATGTCCACCCCGACCCCGGGCGTGCCCGGCGCGGAGTGCGCGGCGTCGACGTACGCCATCGCGATCGGCCTGCCCAGCGTGGGCGAGGGCGCCCCGGAGGTGACCTCGCCGATCACCTCGCCGCCCGCGACGACCGGGTACCCGGCCCGCGGCACGCGACGGCCCTCGGCGACCAGGCCGACGAGGACGCGCGGCGGGTTCTCCTGCGCCCGGGACGCGGCCTCCTCCAGCGCGGCACGCCCCACGAAGTCGCCCTCCTTCTCGAACTTCACCACCCGGCCGAGCCCGGCGTCGAAGGGCGTCAGCGAGGTGCTCAGCTCGTGCCCGTACAGCGGCATGCCCGCCTCCAGGCGCAGCGTGTCCCGGCACGAGAGCCCACAGGGGACCAGGCCGACGGGGGCGCCCACTTCGGTCAGCGCCTGCCACAGCTTCTCGGCGTGCTCGGGCGCGACGAACAGCTCGAAGCCGTCCTCGCCGGTGTAGCCGGTGCGCGCGATGAGGGCGGGAACACCCGCGACCGTGCCGGGCAGGCCGGCGTAGTACCTCAGGCCGTCGAGGTCGGCGTCGGTAAGTGACTTCAGGATGCCGGGGGCCTCGGGACCCTGCACGGCGATCAGTGCATACGCGTCCCGGTCGTCGCGGACCGCGGCGGCGAAGCCCGCGGCACGCTCGGTCAGCGCGTCGAGGACCACCTGGGCGTTGGAGGCGTTGGCGACGATCATGTACTCGGCGTCGGCCAGCCGGTAGACGATCAGGTCGTCCAGGATGCCGCCGTCCTCCTGGCAGATCATGGTGTAGCGGGCGCGGCCCACGCGGACGGAGGCGATGTCGCCGACCAGCGCGTGGTTGAGGAACCGGTCCGCCTCGGGCCCGGTCACCGTGATCTCACCCATGTGCGAGAGGTCGAACAGCCCCGCCTTGCTACGGACGGCGACGTGCTCGTCGCGCTCGGAGCCGTACCTGAGGGGCATGTCCCAGCCGGCGAAGTCGGTCATCGTCGCGCCGAGCGAACGATGCAGGGCATCGAGCGCGGTGCGGCGCAGGGGGCTACTGCTCATCGGTTGTGCTCCCAGGGCGTGGGTCCCCCCGCGCGAGCGAATTCGAGCGTGGGGGAGGGCGAGGTCGGTCCTCCCCATCTGTCATCGGAACCTGAGAGGTTCGCCATGAACGCCCGCACGGCGGGTCGTCACGGCTTGCACCTTGGGTGGAGCCACCGAGAAGCGGCCCGCTTTCCAGATGTGCCTCGCCCGCGCGGTATCGGGGCCTGAGAGATTCAAGGGAGGGACTTGCTCCTTCGGCGCCCGGGCTCACGTACGTACCCCGTACGTCCCCGGAACTCTCCCGCGCGGATTCAAGCGGCCGGTATGCAGTTGGCGCGCACATCATTGCACGCCTCGCCCGATCGTGGCAGGCCGCGTGGTCGACCGGCTCGGGCCCGCCTCCACGACCGGCTCCCGGACGCATCTGTGACCGGCTTGTGGCAGTACGCGAACGCCATCGGGAGAACCGTCCATTACCTTCTCTTTACGCTCGGCGGGGATGGGGCTTCCTGACCGCAAGGGAGGACGATCACGGTGAACAGGACGACGGCGTACGCCATGAGCACGGGCATCGCGGTACCCCGGCAGCCCGGAGTCCCGGTCCGGGAGGCCGGCGCGCCGGTGCCGGCGCCGGTGGTCCGCGACCTGCGCGACCGAGGGGGCCGCAGCCCGTACGGGCTCACCTTCGGCGCCCGCGACCTCGTCGTGGTCACCGGCCTGCCCGGCAGCGGCAAGTCCACGCTCATGCGGCGCACGGTGCCGGGCGCCCGCGTCGACTCCCAGGACACCCGCGACCGCTGGGACGCCCGCCTGGCCCGCTTCCTGCCGTACGGGGTCTACCGCCCCCTGGTCCGCCTCGCGCACTACGCGGGCCTGCGCCGGGTCCTGCGCACCGGCAGCGGAGTCGTCGTGCACGACTGCGGCACCCAGACCTGGGTGCGCACCTGGCTGGCCCGTGAGGCCCGGCGCCGTGGCGGCACGCTCCATCTGCTCCTGCTCGACGTCACCCCCGACGCGGCCCTGGACGGCCAGCGCGAGAGGGGCCGGGGCGTCTCCCGGTACGCCTTCCTGCGCCACCGCCGTGCCAACCGCCGTCTGCTGCGCGCCGTCGAGCGGGGCCGGCTCCCGGAGGGCTGCGGCTCGGCGGTGCTGCTCGACCGGGACGCGGCGGACGTACTGCGCCGGATCGACTTCGCGGACCGGGCGGAAGAAACGGAATGAATCGCGGTGCCCGCGCACCCGTTAGCCTTTTCGCCACACCAGTGGTACTCGGCAGGCGGTAGGCAGATGGACATCCCGGCGGACCTTCCCGCGGACTTCCCGGCACAGGCGCACCCCCATCCGCACGGCGGATGGCCGGGCAACGAGCTGGAGGAGGTGCTCTCCGCCTCGCTCGGCATCCCCTCGGCGGGCGGCCGGATCGTCGAGGTGCTCGGCCGCAGCTTCCTGTGGGTGCCGCTGCCCAACGGCGGCGGCCCGCACAGCGGCCCCCTCGACCTGCCCACGCTGGAGCTCGAGGGCCAGGCGTACGTCCCGGTGTTCAGCTCGGAGGAGCAGTTCCGCCACGCTGCGGGCGGCCACATGTCGTACACCGTCGCGCCCGCCGCCGAGTTCGCCCGCGGGCTGCCCCCGCAGGTCGGCATCGCGGTGAACCCCGGCGGCGTGGTCGGCATACCCCTGCCTCCCGAGGCGGTGGCCGAGCTGTGCCGCGTGGGACGCACGCCGCTGGACGGCCCGACGACCGGTGGCCGCGTCCGCCTCTTCGAACCGGACTGGCAGGACGACCCGGTCGACTTCCTCGCCGCCGCGTCCGCCGAGTTCACGGCGACCGGGGTGGTCCTCACGGCACGCCGCTGCCTCGCCGCGATCGAGACGGCGGACCCGGTCCTGTTCATCGGCGTGGAACTCTCCCAGTGGGAGGGCGACCTCCGCACCCTCCCCCTGGACGCCCTGGGCCGCGCCCTGGCCGAGGTCGCGGTCAAGTGGCCGGTCAACCTGGTCCTCCTGGACGTCGCCCAGGACCCGGTGGCCGACTGGATGAAGGAGAAGGTCCGGCCGTTCTACCAACAGGGGTACTGAACACGGCGCTCCGCCAGGGGCTCCCCCTCAGGGCGCGGGGCTGTGTCGATATACGGCTCCGCCGCGTGGGCGCGCCCAGCCACGGACGAGCCGCACCCGCCGGCCGGCGGCAGACCCCGAGCTCTCGGGCACCCGCGACCGGCGGCAGCCACCCCGCACCGGCTGTCAGCGGACCCGCCTAACCTGGTTTCATATGCGGAGCACATCGTCAGCGAAGGGGCGGTAAAGGGTGAGCGGGGTGAGCGCGAGCGGCACCACGGCCGGCCAGGTCGAACACATGCTGCGCCAGGTGACGCCCGGGCGTTACGACGCCTACGAGGCGCTCCTGCGCGCGCTCGCGACCCCGTCCACCGGCAGGGTCTGGATGCTGCTGTGGCACGGCCAGGCCGGCTCGCCCGACGCCCAGTACGCCACCATGGAAGTCGGCGGCCACGGCTACGCGCCCTGCGTCACCTCCGCACAGGAACTCTCGGCCAGCGGCTGGACCCGCTCCTACGAGGTGATCGACGGCGCCGACGCGGCCCGCGCCCTCTACCCCGGCCACTACGGCCTGTGGCTGAACCCGCACGCGCCCGGCGGTGGCGTCGGCATCCCCTGGCTGGACCTGCGCCGCATCGCCGCCGGCCTGGAGCACCAGCCCGCGGGCCCCCTCAGGCTGTCCGAACCGGCCATCGAGATCCCGCAGTTCTACGCCCTGCTCACCCAGAACGCCCACCGCACGCCCGCCGTGCGCTCCTTGCGCCGCGCCTGGGTGCAACCCGCCCTCGGCGCGCCGTACCTGGCGATCGGCCTGGACGTCTACGACACCTCACCGCCCGCCGTCGACTCGGTGCGGGCGATGATGCAGCAGTCCGTCACGGCCGTCCCGGAGGGCCTGCCGGTGTCGACGGTCGCGTTGTCCGACGAGGACGACCCGGTGGCGATGTGGCTGCGCGTCAACTCACGCCCGTTCTACGACCGCGAGGCCCACGCCCCGGCACCGGCCCCCGCGGCGGGCGGCTACGGCTATCCACCTGCGCGCGGCGCGTACTGACGTCGTCTGCCGGACGGAGGGCCGGGTTCGGTACCCGGAGCCCTTCTTCGCGCGTAGATGAGGGGGGATGGTACGTCTCTCGTATGAAGTGTCCCAATTTGCTTGCGTCCGCACCGCGTTACCAGGTGTCCGGATAACGGATCTCCCCAGTCCGCATCACGTTTATGCATCCTTTCATCGTCAAGTCTGGCCACTGATCACCGAAGCGTTGAAGACTCCCGCTTCAAGGGGTTCGCCCCTGTGTACGACGGACTGATTCATGCCGCCACCGCGGCAAGTGCGGGCCGGCCACCGCCGGTTGAGAGGGGTCCCTGCCAGATGACGGCACCATTGCACGAGCCGACTGCGGAAGCGGCCCCGGGGGCGGCCGAGGAAGCAGCAGCTGCCGCCACCGACGCGAAAGCCGTTCAGGGCCGCTCCCTGGGACGGATCGCCTGGGAGCGTCTCAAGCAGGACAAGCTCGCCCTCACGGGCGGCATCGTCGTGCTCGTGCTCATCGCGGTCGCCCTGCTCGCTCCCGTGATCTCCAACCTGGTGGGGCAGGATCCCGACGCCTACCACGAGAGCCTGATCGACCCGCTCTTCGGCACGCCCAAGGGGTCCCTGGGCGGCATCAGCGGCGATCACCTGCTGGGTGTCGAGCCGGTCAACGGCCGTGACATCTTCGCCCGCATCCTCTACGGCGCGCGGGTCTCGCTGCTGGTCGGCTTCCTGTCCGCCATGGTCGCCGTCATCCTCGGCACCGTCCTGGGTGTCCTGGCCGGCTTCTTCGGCGGCTGGGTCGACTCGGTCGTCAGCCGCGTCATGGACGGTCTGCTCGCCTTCCCGCAGCTGCTGTTCACCATCGCGCTGGTCTCCGTCATGCCGAACAACATGCTGGGGCTGACCGGCTCCAGCGTGCGCGTGTTCGTGATGATCCTGGTCATCGGCTTCTTCGGCTGGCCCTACATCGGACGCGTGGTTCGCGGCCAGACGCTCTCGCTGCGTGAGCGCGAGTACGTGGAGGCGGCCCGCTCGCTCGGCGCCGGGCGCCTCTACATCCTCTTCAAGGAGCTGCTGCCCAACCTCGTCGCGCCGATCATCGTGTACACGACGATGATGATCCCCACCAACATCCTCACCGAGGCGGCACTCAGCTTCCTGGGCGTGGGCGTCAAGCCCCCCACGGCCTCCTGGGGACAGATGCTTTCGAGCGCGATCGACTACTACGACTCGGATCCCATGTACATGGTGGTCCCGGGCGTGGCGATCTTCATCACCGTTCTTGCGTTCAACCTCTTCGGCGACGGCGTGCGCGATGCGCTGGACCCGAAGGGCTCCCGCTGAACTGCCGTACCCCAGCTTCCCGTGGCACCTGCACGGGGTCTCTCATCAAATCCGGAGGATCCGAGATCGTGACTACCCAACGCACCTCAGGGCGGCGCAAGCAGGCCATGGCCGCTGCCGCCGTGGTCGCCGCGCTGCTGACCACGGCGGCGTGCGGCGGCGGCAACGACGACAACAGCGGTTCGAAGAACGGTGCGGCCGGCTTCGACGCGGCGAACAACAAGGTCGCCCAGGCATCCCTGGCCAAGAAGGGCGGCACGCTCAAGTTCGGTGGGGCCCAGGACGCCGACTCGTGGGACACCACGCGCGGCTACTACGGCTTCGCCTGGAACTTCATGCGCTACTACAGCCGCCAGCTCGTCACGAACAAGACGGAGCCCGGTAAGGAAGGCGCCAAGCTGACCCCGGACCTCGCCACCGGGCTCGCCAAGATCTCCGACGACGGCAAGACGTACACGTACACGCTGCGTGACGGGATCACCTGGGAGGACGGCAAGCCGATCACGTCCAAGGACGTCAAGTACGGCATCGAGCGCGTGTGGGCGCAGGACGTGCTGTCCGGCGGCCCGACCTACCTGAAGGACTTCCTGGACCCGGACGGCAAGTACCAGGGCCCGTACAAGGACACGTCCCCGGACCACCTCGGTCTGAAGGCGATCGACACGCCCGACGACAAGACGATCGTCTTCCACCTGCCCAAGGCGAACGCCGACTTCGAGGAAGTGCTCGCGCTGACCTCGGCGTCCCCGGTCCGCCAGGACAAGGACACCAAGTCCAAGTACGCGCTGCACCCGTTCTCCTCGGGCCCGTACAAGTTCCAGTCGTACAACCCGGGCAAGGACCTCACCCTGGTCCGCAACACCAACTGGAAGCAGTCCTCGGACCCGATCCGCAAGGCGTACCCGGACAAGATCACCGTCCAGTTCTTCTCCGACGCCAACCAGCTGGACCAGCGTCTGCTCAACGGTGACATCGATCTGGACATCAACCAGACCGGCATGTCGCCCCAGGGCCGCACCACCGCCCTGAAGGAGCACAAGGCCAACCTGGACAACCCGGTCTCGGGCTACATCCGTTACGCGGTCTTCCCGCAGAGCGTGAAGCCGTTCGACAACGAGCACTGCCGCAAGGCCGTCATCTACGGCGCCGACCACGTCTCCCTGCAGACCGCGCGCGGTGGCCCGGTCGCCGGTGGTGACATCGGCACCAACATGCTGCCGCCGTCCGTCCCGGGCGCCGAAGGCCAGAAGTACGACCCGTACGAGCTCGCCGGTGCGAACAAGAACGGCAACGCCGCCAAGGCCAAGGAAGAGCTGAAGGCCTGCGGCCAGCCCAACGGCTTCAGCACCACCATCGCCGTCCGCAACAACAAGCCGGTCGAGGTGGCCACCGCCCAGTCCCTGCAGGCGTCGCTGAAGAAGATCGGCATCAACGCCCAGATCGACCAGTACGACGGTTCGCAGACCACCGGCATCATCGGTAGCCCCGACAACGTGAAGAAGAAGGGCTACGGCATCATCATCATGGGCTGGGGTCCGGACTTCCCGACCGTCCAGGGCTTCGGTCTGCCGCTGTGGGACAGCAAGTACATCCTGCAGAGCGGCAACAACAACTACGCCCTGATCAAGGACAAGGCGATCGACGGCCTGTTCGACCAGTACGTGAACACGCTCGACGCCGCGCAGAAGACCCAGATCGCCACGCAGATCAACCACAAGGTCATGGAGGGCGGCTACTACCTGCCCTTCGTCTTCGAGAAGTTCATCAACTGGCGTTCGAACCGGCTGGCGAACGTGTACACGACCGACGCGTACAGCGGTCAGTACGACTTCGTCAACCTGGGCCTGAAGTCCGCGAAGTAAACCCGGCACACCCGCCGTACGGCACGAAAGGCAGGTGAAGGCCGGCGCGGCGTGACCGCGGGCCACCGGACGACCTCCGGTGGCCCGCGGTCCGCGGCGGGCCGTTAGCTGTGCTCGCTTACCTCATCAGGCGGCTCTTCGCCGCCGCAGTGATGCTTGTGGTCATCGTCATGGTGGTCTTCGGCATCTTCTTCCTCGTCCCCAAGTGGGCGGGCGTCGACATCGCCGCGAGTTTCGTGGGCAAGCAGGCCGACCCGGCCGCCGTGGAGGCGGTGCGCGAGAAGCTGGGCCTCGGCGACCCGATCTACGTCCAGGTCTGGGAGTTCTTCAAGGGCATCTTCGCGGGCCGCACATACGCGGCCGGCGGTGACGTCACCCACTGCGCCGCACCGTGCTTCGGCTACTCCTTCCGCAGTGAACAGGCCGTCTGGCCGGTGCTGACGGACCGCTTCCCGGTGACCCTGGGCCTCGCGCTCGGTGCCGCGGTGCTGTGGCTGATCTTCGGCATCGCGGCGGGTGTGCTCTCCGCGCTCAAGCGGGGCAGCATCTGGGACCGTGGCGCGATGGTCGTCGCCCTGGCGGGTGTGTCCCTCCCCATCTACTTCACCGGCCTGCTCAGCCTGGCGATCTTCGCCTTCGGCCTGAAGTGGATCGACGCGCAGTACGTGCCCCTCGACCAGAGCGTCGGCGGCTGGTTCGGCGGC
Source organism: Streptomyces sp. Ru72 (assembly GCF_002920635.1). Classification (GTDB taxonomy): domain Bacteria; phylum Actinomycetota; class Actinomycetes; order Streptomycetales; family Streptomycetaceae; genus Streptomyces. Next base: position 46,403 of record NZ_PQSR01000006.1, read on the forward strand.
ATGATCCTGCCGTGGATCACCCTCGCGTTCCTGTACGCGGCGATGTACGCCCGGATCACCCGCGCCACCATGCTGGAGATCCTCGGCGAGGACTACATCCGCACCGCCCGCGCAAAGGGCCTGCGCGAACAGACCGTCATCGGCAAGCACGCCATGCGCTCGACGATGACGCCCATCCTGACCATGCTCGGCATGGACCTCGGCGCGCTCATCGGCGGTGCCATCCTGACCGAGTCCACGTTCAACCTGCCGGGCCTCGGCCGTGCCGTGCTCGACGCCATCAGGAACCAGGATCTGCCCATCATCCTGGGCGTCACCCTGATCACTTCCCTCGCGGTGCTCATCGCCAACCTCGTGGTGGACGTTCTGTACGCCGTGATCGACCCCCGAGTGAGGCTCTCATGAGCGAACTCAGCAAGACCGGAGCAGCCGTGAGCGAACCCACGAGTTCCTCGCCCGCGCCGACCGCCTTCCTCGAGGTGCGCGACCTCAAGGTGCACTTCCCGACCGACGACGGCCTGGTGAAGTCCGTCGACGGGCTCAGCTTCCAGCTGGAGAAGGGCAAGACCCTCGGCATCGTGGGCGAGTCGGGCTCCGGCAAGTCCGTCACCTCACTCGGCATCATGGGCCTGCACACCACGGGCCAGTACGGCAAGCGCAGGGCGCAGATCTCCGGCGAGATCTGGCTGAACGGCACCGAGCTGCTGTCCGCCGACCCCGACCAGGTGCGCAAGATGCGCGGTCGCGAGATGGCGATGATCTTCCAGGACCCGCTGTCCGCGCTGCACCCGTACTACACGATCGGCCAGCAGATCGTGGAGGCGTACCGGATCCACCACGACGTCGACAAGAAGACCGCCCGCAAGCGGGCGATCGAGATGCTCGACCGGGTGGGCATCCCGCAGCCCGACAAGCGCGTCGACAACTACCCGCACGAGTTCTCCGGCGGTATGCGCCAGCGCGCGATGATCGCGATGTCGCTGGTCAACAACCCCGAACTGCTCATCGCGGACGAGCCGACCACCGCCCTGGACGTGACCGTCCAGGCGCAGATCCTCGACCTCATGCGCGATCTGCAGAAGGAGTTCGGCTCCGCCGTCATCATCATCACCCACGACCTGGGCGTCGTCGCCGAACTGGCCGACGACATCCTGGTGATGTACGGCGGCCGCTGCGTGGAACGCGGGCCGGCCGAGAAGGTGTTCTACGAGCCCCGCCACCCCTACACCTGGGGCCTGCTCGGCTCGATGCCGCGCCTGGACCGCGAGCAGCAGGAGCGCCTCATCCCGGTCAAGGGCTCACCGCCCTCCCTGATCAACGTCCCGTCCGGCTGCGCCTTCAACCCCCGCTGCCCGTACGCCGACGTCCCGAAGGACAACGTCACCCGCACCGTCCGGCCCGAGCTGACCGAGGTCGGCAGCCGGCATTGGGCCGCCTGCCACATGTCGCAGGAGCAGCGGGAGCGTATCTGGACCGAAGAGATTGCGCCGAAGCTGTGAGCGAGAACTCCAAGGACGCGGCAGTGACGATTCCTGCGCAGAGCGACGGTGCCACCCTCACCAAGGACGCCGCACCCGGCGAGACCCTGCTGAAGGTGACCGGCCTCAAGAAGCACTTCCCCATCCGCAAGGGCCTGCTCCAGCGGCAGGTCGGCGCCGTGCGCGCGGTCGACGGCCTCGACTTCGAGGTCAGGGCCGGTGAGACCCTCGGCGTCGTCGGCGAGTCCGGATGCGGCAAGTCCACCATGGGCCGGCTGATCACCAGGCTGCTGGAGCCGACCGAGGGCACCGTCGAGTTCGAGGGCAAGGACATCACGCACCTCGGCGTGAGCGGGATGCGCCCGCTGCGCCGCGATGTGCAGATGATCTTCCAGGACCCGTACTCGTCGCTGAACCCGCGCCACACCATCGGCACCATCGTCGGCGCGCCCTTCCGGCTCCAGGGCGTCACGCCCGAGGGCGGCATCAAGAAGGAAGTGCAGCGGCTGCTGTCGGTCGTGGGTCTCAACCCCGAGCACTACAACCGCTATCCGCACGAGTTCTCCGGCGGTCAGCGCCAGCGCATCGGCATCGCCCGCGCTCTCGCGCTCAACCCGAAGCTGGTCGTGGCCGACGAGCCGGTGTCCGCGCTCGACGTGTCGATCCAGGCGCAGGTCGTCAATCTGCTCGACGACCTCCAGCAGGAGCTGGGCCTGACGTATGTGATCATCGCGCACGACCTGTCGGTCGTCCGGCACGTCTCGGACCGGATCGCGGTGATGTACCTCGGCAAGATCGTCGAGCTGGCCGACCGCGACTCGCTGTACAAGGCGCCGATGCACCCGTACACCAAGGCGCTGATGTCGGCGGTGCCGATCCCGGACCCGAAGCGGAAGAACGCCAAGAGCGAGCGCATCCTGCTCAAGGGCGACGTCCCCTCGCCGATCGCGCCGCCGAGCGGCTGCCGATTCCACACCCGGTGCTGGAAGGCGACGGAGATCTGCCGGACCACCGAGCCCCAGCTGCTGGAGCTGAAGCCGGGACAGCGGGTGGCCTGCCACCATCCGGAGAACTTCGAGGACCAGGCCCCACAGGACACGGTGCTGCTCTCCGACGCCAAGGAGGCGGCGAAGCTGGTCGCCGACGAGGTGCTGGCGGAGTCCGCGGAGACGTCGGCGGCGGTGGCCGCGGAGGTCGAGGCGGAGGCCGAGGCCTCCGGTGCACCGGCTGCGACCGAGGAGCCCTCCGAGGCATCCGGCGACTCGGAGGACACGGAAGCACCTGCTGCGGAGGAGACCCCCGCATCCGCGGAAGAGGAGTCCGCGGAGGAGACCGCCGAAGAGACGCCCTCGGACGAGCCCTCCGGCGAGGCGGACTCGGAGGAGCCTGCCGGCGAGGCACCTTCGGACGAACCCGACGGGGGCGAGGCACCCTCGAAGGAGCCCGCTCCCGAGAAGCCCGCGGCGGCGGACCGTCAGGAGTCAACCGACAAGTAAGGCATGACAACTTGGCAAAGTCATGCACATGACCGAACGGGGGAGTGCAGAGTCTGGCGTGACCGCCCGATCGACTGATCGGCGCACGCTCGAAGGGATGACTCCATGGCACTCTCCCGTTCGGCACGTTCGGCGCGCTTAGGGGTTCTGGCCACCGCGGCGGCCTCCTTCCTCGCCGTCGCGGCGTCCTCCGCCCCGGCCCCGGGCTCCGACGGCATCGGCGACTCCTACTTCCCGCAGCTCGGCAACGGCGGCTTCGACGCCCGCCACTACGCCCTCGACGTGGCGTACGCCCCGGGCACCGGCCGCCTCGACGGCCGTACGACGATCACGGCCCGTGCCACCCAGAGCCTGACCTCATTCGACCTGGACCTGCAGCAGCTTCAGGTCACGAAGGTCGAGGTGAACGGCAGACCCGCCCGGTTCACGCGCCAGGGCGACGAGATCCGCATCACCCCGCGCGGCGTTCTGCCGGGGGGCCGGGACTTCACGGTGGCCGTCACCTACGGCGGCGTCCCGCAGCCCCTCGGCGGTCCCATCGTGTTCGGATCCAAGTACGGGTGGATGAAGACCGCCGACGGCGTCTTCGTCGCCTGCGAGCCCAACGCCGCCTCCACCTGGTTCCCGTCCAGCGACCACCCCTCCGACAAGGCCACCTACGACATCCGCATCAAGGCGCCCAAGGGCCTGACCGCGGTCTCCAACGGACGGCTCATATCGACGTACGACAAGGGGGACCAGACCGTCACCCACTGGCGGGAGTCCAAGCCGATGGCCACCTACCTGGCGACGGCGACCATCGGCAAGTTCGATGTGCGGACGGGGAAGACGCCGTCCGGCATCCCGATCTACGTCGCCATCGACCCCGTGCTGAAGAACAGCAACAGCGTCGACGTGTACGCCGTCACCGCCGAGGCCACCGACTACTGGTCGAAGGTCTTCGGCCCGTACCCCTTCGAGGAGACCGGGGCCATCGTCGACGACATGCCCGAGGCGGGCTTCTCCCTGGAGGTGCAGTCGAAGCCCGCGTACTCGGCCGTCCGCAACGAGACGACGATCGTGCACGAGCTGGCCCACCAGTGGTTCGGCGACTCGGTCTCGGTGGCGCACTGGAAGGACATCTGGCTCAACGAGGGCTTCGCGACCTACGCCCAGTGGCTGTGGGCCGAGCACAAGGGCACCCGCTCGGCGCACGACTCCTTCGTCGCGGCGTACGACGCCCGTCCCGCCGACAACGCGTTCTGGCAGGTCAAGGTGGCGGACCCGCAGCGCGACACCATGTTCGCCTCCGCGGTCTACCAGCGCGGGGCGATGACGCTCCAGGCGCTGCGCGAGCGCATCGGCGACACGGCGTTCTTCGAGCTGCTGCCCGCCTGGACCAGGCTCCACCGCTACGGCAACGCGAACACCGGCGACTTCATCCGGCTCGCGGAGAGGATCTCGGGGCAGCGACTCGACGACCTGTTCCAGAAGTGGATCTTCACTACGGGCAAGCCGGCTCTGTAACTTCGGCGCAATCCGGAGTTGTCCTTGCTTTGTAAGGTGCACCCTCGTGGATGAGTGAGAATGTAAGGGTGCTCCAGCAATTGTTCAGCCCCTCCGTCCAGCACACCCTGGATGTCGTCGGCATCTTCGTCTTCGCGATCTCCGGCGCCCTGCTGGCCGTCCGCAAGAACTTCGACGTCTTCGGCATCGCCGTGCTCGCCGAGGTCACCGCGCTGGGCGGGGGGCTGTTCCGCGACGTGGTCATCGGCGCCGTGCCGCCGGCGGCGTTCACGGATCTGGGGTACTTCCTGACCCCGCTGTTCGCCGCCCTGCTGGTGGTCTTCCTCCATCCGCAGGTGGAGCGCATCCAGGTCGCCGTCAACGTCTTCGACGCGGCCGGCCTCGGGCTGTTCTGCGTCGCGGGGACGACGAAGGCGTACGACTACGGACTCGGCCTGACCGCGTCCGCCGCCCTCGGCCTCGCGACGGCCGTGGGCGGCGGTGTCCTGCGCGACGTCCTCGCCAACGAGGTGCCCTCGCTGCTGCGCTGGGACCGCGACCTCTACGCGGTCCCGGCGATCGTCGGGGCCACCATGGTCGCGCTCTGCATACGTTTCGACGCGCTGACCCCGCTCACCTCGGGGCTCGCGGTCGTCACCGCTTTCGTACTACGCCTGATGGCGATGAGGTACCACTGGCGAGCTCCGCGCGCTTGGAACCGCCGGTCCAATGTGGCTGAGGAAGACTCCCCGTGGCCTGGCCGGTCATCTGCTGGCTCAGCCAGGTGAACACCGTCGGGATCTGCGGGCGCCACAGGGCCATGCTGTGCCCGCCCGCGCTGTGCGGGATCAGCACCGCGCGCACCACCGTGGGCGGCTTCGCGATCGCCTGCAGCGCGGCGGCCGCCTGGTAGCCGTCGCCCATCTGGCCCGACAGGTACAGCGAGATCCGGGGCGGGGTGCGGTAGCCCTTCAGGATGAAGTACGGGTTGTTCTGCCGGCGCAGCTCGACGCTCCGCGCGGCCAGCGAGTTGCGCTCGCCGATCGGGTCGTTGTAGCCGGACAGGCTGATCGCGGCCCGGTAGCGGTCGGGGTGCGCGACTGCGAGCTTCGCGGCACAGTGAGCCCCCGCGGAGTACCCGGCGGCCGCCCACCCGTCCGGGGCGGGCTGGGCGCGGAAGTTGTCCATGATCATCTTGGGCACGTCGACGCTGAGCCAGGAGTCGGCGTTCACCACGCCCGGGACGTTCGCGCAGCCGGTGTCCACCTTGGCGATGAGGTTGGTGCGCGGCGACACCAGGATGAACGGCTGCACCTGCCCGCTCTCCATCAGCGGCAGCAGCTGCTCGTGCACCTTCAGTGAGCCGAACCACGCCTTGGCCGAGCCCGGGTAGCCGGACAGCAGCTCCACCACCGGGAACTTCTTGTCCTTGTAGGCGGGGTCGTTGTACTGCGGCGGCAGCCACACGTAGACCTCGGCGTCGACGCCGGAGACCCGGCCCTTGAGCTGGGTGACCTCCACCCCGCCGGCCGCGTGCATGTTCGGGCCGTCGGCCGGGGTGAATGTCTGTTTGACCTTGGGCAGGGCCTTGATCTGGATGCCGCCGGTGCCGTCCTTGCCGAGGTCGGCGGCCTGCTGCACGTGGTCGCCCGTGCCGAACAGGTCGGACCAGTTGTCGTAGAGGCTGTTGGCGTTGTTCACCAGGACGAAGACGAGGGTGACCGCCGTGGCCTGGGCGAACACGAGCATGAGCACTCGGACGGCCTGGCGCAGCACCATCGGGCCGCGCAGCCGCGACCACAGGAGCAGAGGCAGGATGAGGGCGATCGCCAAGAGGACGATCGACGTGATGAGGAACGGCGTCCCGGTCAGGCTCATCGGCTATGCGGCTCTTCCTGTGAACGGGCGGAACAGGCTGTACGTCTTCTGAGAGGGAGACAGCGGGCCGTCGGTCACGGACGAGTGGGGACACTTACCGAGAAATTGCCAAAACCTCACTGAAGAACGGCCGAAATTCGTCCTGAGGTCCGGCGCGACGTCACTCACTCGACCGGCCTCAAAGCTACTGCTTAGTAATTTCCTGTTGTACGGTTCTGGCATGCCAGAAGCAGCTACCGCACCGGCCGGGCGGGCCACGATCGGCGACAGCGAGTTCGACCGCGACACCGCGGTCACGCGACGGAAAACCGGCGTCTACGACATCGACCTCTCCGCCGGCTGGACGATCATCAACGCCGTCAACGGCGGCTATCTGCTGGCCGTCCTGGGCCGCGCCCTCGCGGACGCCCTGCCGCACCCCGACCCGTTCACCGTCTCGGCGCACTACCTGACCGCCTCCCAGCCGGGGCCGGCCGTCGTGCGCACGGACGTGGTGCGCACCGGCCGTACCCTCTCCACGGGCCAGGCGTCCCTCTTCCAGTACGACGAGGAGGGCCACGAGGTGGAGCGCATCCGTGTCCTCGCCTCCTACGGCGACCTGGACTCGCTCCCCGACGACGTCCGCACGAGCGCGCGGCCGCCCGCGATGCCGCCCCTGGATCAGTGCTTCGGCCCCGAGGACGGTCCGGCGCCGATCCCCGGCAGCTCGGCCATCACCGACCGGCTGATGCTCAAGCTGGACCCCGCGACCCTGGGCTGGGCGCTCGGCGCGCCCTCGGGGAAGGGTGAGATGCGGGCCTGGTTCGGCCTCGCCGACGGACGGGACGCCGACCCCCTGTCCCTGCTGCTCGCGGTGGACGCACTGCCGCCCACAGCCTTCGAGCTGGGAATCTCCGGCTGGGTACCGACGATCGAACTGACCGTGCACGTACGCTCCCGCCCGGCTCCGGGCCCCCTGCGCGTCTCGATCACCACGCGCAACCTCGCCGGTGGCTTCCTGGAGGAGGACGCGGAGGTCTGGGACGCCGAGGACCGCCTGGTCGCCCAGTCCCGCCAACTGGCCCGCGTCAAACTGACCTGACCCGGACAGTCGGGAGGCATGCCGCAGGCGGAGCCCCGCCGGGCTCCCAGGGGCGGGGCCCCGGCGGGTCGAAGGGGCCGGGCCCCTGGGGGACGGGAACGGATAAGGGCGGCAGGGGCGCAACGCGTCCCCGCAGCCCCCGTCGCACACCTTCCGCCCTACCGGTCCAGCGGCCGGCGGCCGAGCCACGCCGCCAGGCGCGCGTAGGCGTCCGCCGCCTCGGGGACCGGAACCGCCGACGCGAACGGCAGGTCGTCGCCCCGTTCCCCTTCCGGCAGGACGAGGCGGGCCACCGCGAGCGCGAACTCCGCCAGTTCGGGGTCCAGGTCGCCGGGCCGGCCCAGGGCCTGCCAGAGATCCCAGGTGTGGGCCACGCACTCCATCACATACCCGGACAGCGCGTTGCGCCCCGGCGCCTCTCCCCACGGCACGCGCACCGCCGCGTCCAGCCGGCCGTCGTCCGCCCAGCCCCGTCGCACAGCGGACCTGGCCTCCTCGTACGCGGCGGCCCAGCCGTCGTCCGGGACGCCGTCCACGAACGGACGCACGGCCATCCCGTCGCCGCCCGCGCCGACCCGGGCGATCCGCAGGGTGCCGCCGACGATGTGTGACAGGAGGGTCCGCACGTCGAACTCCGAACACGGCGTCGGGCCCGCGAGCTGCCCGGGCCGTACGGTCTCGATCAGTGCGGCGGCCTGCTCGGCGGCGCGGGCGTACACGGGGCGCGGGTCGGTCATGGCGTCGGTGGTCGTGGCGGTGTCGGTGGTCGTGGCGACGTCGGTCATGGCGGTTCTCTCCGTTCTGTTCGGTCCGCGAGGGACATCCGGAGGGTCGCGCCATAACCTGACAGTTTCCGTCAACATTTGCGCGCCGACCCCGTGCCCGCGATCCTGTGGCCGTGAAGTCCGACCGCCTGCTGTCGATCCTCCTGCTGCTCCAGACCCGCGGCCGCGTCCCCGCCCACGAGCTCGCCGAGCGGCTGGAGGTGTCGGTGCGCACCATCTACCGCGACATCGAGGCCCTCTCGGCCTCCGGCGTCCCGGTCTACGCGGAGCGCGGTCGGCACGGCGGCATCGAGCTGCTCGCCGGGTTCCGTACGGACGTCACGGGTCTGACCGCCGACGAGTCCCGCGCCCTGTTCATCCTGGCCGCCCAGGGCGCGCACGCCGCGCTCGGCCTCGACGCCGCCCTCGGCTCCGCGCTGCGCAAGGTGATGGCCGCGCTGCCCGCCCCCCACCGCCCGGCCGCCGAGGCCACCAGCCGCCGCATCCTGGTCGACGCCACACGCTGGAAGAGCGGCCCGCAGTCCGCCGTCGACCTGGACACCCTCCAGGACGCGGTGTTCGCCGACCGCCGCCTCAGGCTGCGCTACCGGCACAGCGGGGCCACCGCCCCGCGCACGTACACCGTGGACCCGTACGGGCTGGTCTCGAAGGCCGGCGTCTGGTACCTGGTCGCCGACCGCCGAGGCGCTCCCCGGCTGTTCCGCGCGGACCGGGTGCGCTCGGCGACTCTGCTGCCGGACCCGGTGCGGCGGCGTCCCGGTGTCGAACTCGCCGACGTCTGGGAGGTGCTGCGCCGACAGGTGGAGGAGCGGCCGGACGGCTTCGAGGTGACGGTCCGGGTGCGCCGCGGCATCCTGGACATGTTCCAGCGGCTGGCAGCGTCCGCGCTCGTCGCCCTGCCGGAGGACGACGGCGAGAGCCCCTGGGTGACCGCCCGGCTGTCCTACGGGTCCGTCCGCGAGGTGCGCCAACTGCTGATGTTCACCGACCGGCTGCAGGTGCTGGCACCGCCCGAGGCTCGCGAGGAACTGGCGCGGGCGGCGGCCTCCGTCGCGGAACTGTACCGGCGCGAGGACTGAGTCCCGGGGCGAACGCGCAGGCCGGCAACGTGACTTGGCGTCCCTCTTGTCCGCCGCGCGGTCGCGTCACCGGACGCCCCGGGTCAAGCCCCAAGCGGCTCTCGCCCCTGGTCCTGACGGCCTGCGGTGCGGGCGGCTCGTCGTCGGCGGGCAACGGCGACTCCGGGCAGCAGGCCCAGGGCTGGCCTCCCGCCCGTCACTCCTTCCAGTGGTGGCGGCCGATGCTGATCAGCCGCATCCGCTGGACGGCGAGCCGGGCCACCCGCTCCCGGTCCTCGGCGGCGCCCTCCATGGCCTCCAGGAACTGGGAGGCGGTCACCAGCATCTGGTCGACGTACAGACCGGCGAGCATCAGCAGGTCCTCCTCGCTCCACCCGGCGGACTCGGGGTGCTCGGCCAGCGCGACCTTCACCTCCTCGGCGAACCGGGCGAGTTGCCGGCGTATCGCCTCCCGCACCGGCTGGACGCCGCCGTGCCGTTCGCGGGCGATGAACCGTACGTGTGCGGGGTACGCGTCCACATGACGGGCGATCAGGCCGACGGCGCGCTCGATGCGGTCGTCGCTGTCGCCGGTCGCGGAGACCGTGGACTCGATCATCGGATGGAGGCTGCCGAGGGCCTCCTCGACCAGCTCCACGCCGAGATCCGCGGTCGACCGGAAATGCCGGTAGAAGGCGGTGGGTGCGACGCCGACCGCCCGGGTGACCTCGCGCAGACCCAGGCTGCTCAGGCTCTGCTCCTCCAGCAGACCGAGCGCCGCGTCCAGCAGCGCCTGCCGGGTCTTCTGCTTCTGGGCCTGCCGGATGCCGAGGGTGTGACTCATGCCATGCAGTTAACAACTGTTCTCTGTAATTGGAAAGCCATGGGACACGCTAGACTGGGAAGTCAGTGAACAAGTGTAACTACAACCGTTCACCGAAACGTCACGAGAGGCATCCCGGAGGGGGATCTCGTCCCATGCTGTTCCTCGTCGCCGCGCTCCTGCTGCTGGGCACCGTCCTGGGCACCGTGGCCCACGCCCCGCTCTCCTTCACCCTCGTCGCCGCGGCCGTCATCGCCGTCTGGCTCGTGGTCTTCGCGGTCCGCGAGCGGCACGGGCGCCGTCGGCACACGTCGGCCCACTAAGACCGCCGTACGTCCTTCGACTCTCGGGAGCTGACCGTCATGCAACTCACCGCCGTACGAACCAAGGACACCGCCGCACGCGGCAAGGCGACCGCCGCTCCGGCCGGCCGCACCGGCGTGCGCGACGCGAACGGCATGGCCGTCGCGTCCTTCATCCTCGGCCTGCTCGGCCTGCTCGTCCTCAACCTCGTGCTGGGCCCGATCGCCATCGCCCTGGCCGCGGTGGCCCTGTGGCGCGGCACGGCCCGCCGGGGCCGCGCCCTGCTCGGCCTCGGCCTGGGCGTGGCGGACCTGGTGCTCCTGGTGACGTTCATGCAGCTGGACCACACGGTGTCCTGGAGCTTCTGACCGCCGCCACCAGGAAGCGGGTGAGGTTGCGCCGACGCCCGGCCACACCGGCCACCGAACGGGTGGGGCCTAGAATTGGCGTCACCATGGCATACCTCGACCACGCCGCGACCACCCCGATGCTCCCCGAGGCGGCAGAGGCCCTGACCGCGTACCTCGGCATCACGGGCAACGCCTCCTCGCTGCACGCATCGGGCCGCCGCGCCAGGCGAACCGTCGAAGAGGCCCGCGAAACCCTCGCGGAAGCCCTCGGCGCCCGCCCCAGTGAGGTGGTCTTCACCTCCGGCGGCACCGAGGCCGACAACCTCGCCGTGAAGGGCCTGTTCTGGGCCCGCCGCGCCGCCGACCCGGCCCGCACCCGCGTCCTCGCCAGCCCCGTGGAACACCACGCCGTCCTGGACGCCGTCCACTGGCTCGGCGAACACGAGGGCGCCACCGTCGAGTACCTGCCCGTCGACGCCTACGGCCGCGTCCACCCCGAGGCCCTGCGCGAGGCCATCGCCCGCGACCCCGACGACGTCGCCCTCGTGACCGTGATGTGGGCGAACAACGAGATCGGCACCGTCATGCCGGTCCGCGAACTGGCCGAGACCGCAGGCGAGTTCGACGTCCCGCTGCACGCGGACGCCGTCCAGGCATTCGGCCAGGTCCCCGTCGACTTCGAGTCCTCGGGCCTCGCCGCGATGACGGTCTCCGGCCACAAGATCGGCGGCCCGTACGGCATCGGCGCGCTCGTCCTCGGCCGCCAGTACAGCCCCGTCCCGGTGCTGCACGGCGGCGGCCAGGAACGCCATGTGCGCTCCGGCACCCTGGACGTGCCCGCCATCGCCTCCTTCGCGGTCGCCGGACGGCTCGCCGCCGAGCAGCGCGAGTGGTTCGCCCGCGAGATCGGCGCCCTGCGCGACGACCTGATCGAGGAGGTCCGCAAGGCGGTCCCGGACGCGATCCTGGGCGGTGACCCGGTGGACCGGCTCCCGGCCAACGCCCACTTCACGTTCCCCGGCTGCGAGGGCGACTCCCTGCTCCTGCTGCTGGACGCACAGGGCATCGAGTGCTCCACGGGCTCCGCCTGCACGGCGGGGGTGGCCCAGCCGAGCCATGTCCTGCTCGCCACCGGCTCCGACCCGGACCTCGCCCGCGGCACCCTGCGCTTCTCCCTGGGCCACACGTCCACGGAGGCCGACGTGGCGGCGGTCGCGAAGGCGATCGGCCCCGCGGTGGAGCGCGCGCGCACGGCGGGACTGACCTGACACCGGCCTCCGAGCCCTGGCGGGCCTCCGGGCCCTACCGGGCCCGCGCCGCCCGCTCCCGCCGTACGAGCCCGATGTACCGCTCCCAGTCCCAGTGCGGCCCCGGGTCCGTGTGGTCCGTCCCCGGCACCTGGGCGTGCCCGATGATGTGCTCCCGGTCGACGGGTATCCCGTACCGCCCGCAGACCGCCGCTGTGAGCCGCGCCGACGCCGCGTACATCGCGTCGGTGAAGGACGACGCCCGCTCCACGAACCCCTCGTGCTCGATGCCGACGCTGCGCTCGTTGTACTCCCGGTTGCCCGCGTGGAACGCCACGTCCAGCTCGCGGATCATCTGGGTGACCCGGCCGTCCCGGCGCACGATGTAGTGGGCCGCCGCACCGTGCCCGGGGTCCTGGAACACCTTCACCGCGCTGCTGTAGCCGCCCTGGGTGACATGGATGATCACACGGTCTATTCCGTAGTCGTCCGGCCGGTCCGCGCGCCGCAGGTTCGCCGGCGACGCGGCCAGCCACAGGGCACCGGGGAAGTCGACCGCGCCCTGCACCCGCGGCTTCTCGACACCGGGCAGCCGCCACCACACATGCGCCAGCTCCCGCCGCGCCAGCACGGCCGTGCCCACGGCGGCCGCCGTGCCGCCGAGGATCAGCGCGCGCCGCCCGAGCCGCCGGTCGCCGTCCCTGTCCGCCATGTGATCCCCCATGTGATCCCCGCTGTGATCGTCAACGGATACTCCCCGACACCGGTTCCCGCGGCCCCGTACCCTTGAAGGGCTATGACTGACACCCCGCAGCGCCCCCTCCGCGTCCTCGCCGCCATGTCCGGCGGGGTCGACTCCGCCGTCGCCGCCGCCCGCGCCGCCGAGTCGGGCCACGACGTGACCGGCGTCCACCTCGCGCTGTCCGCGAACCCGCAGTCGTTCCGCACGGGCGCGCGCGGCTGTTGCACCATCGAGGACTCGCGCGACGCCCGCCGCGCCGCGGACGTCATCGGCATCCCCTTCTACGTCTGGGACCTCGCCGACAGGTTCCGCGAGGACGTGGTCGAGGACTTCGTCGCCGAGTACGAGGCCGGACGCACCCCGAACCCGTGCCTGCGCTGCAACGAGAAGATCAAGTTCGCGGCGCTGCTCGACAAGGCGCTGGCGCTGGGCTTCGACGCGGTCTGCACCGGCCACTACGCGAAGATCGTGACGTTGCCCGACGGCTCCCGCGAGCTGCACCGCGCCTCCGACATGGCGAAGGACCAGTCGTACGTGCTCGGCGTGCTCGACGACAAGCAGCTCGCACACGCCATGTTCCCGCTCGGCGACACGCTCACCACCAAGGACGAGATCCGCGCGGAGGCCGAGCGCCGCGGCCTCGCGGTCGCCAAGAAGCCCGACTCGCACGACATCTGCTTCATCGCCGACGGCGACACCCAGGGCTTCCTCGCCCGCCGGCTCGGCAAGGCCGAGGGCGACATCGTCGACGAGTCCGGCGCCAGGCTGGGCACGCACGACGGCGCGTACGGCTTCACGATCGGCCAGCGCAAGGGCCTCAGGATCGGCACGCCGGCCCCGGACGGCAAGCCGCGCTACGTCCTGGACATCTCCCCGGTGACGAACACGGTCACCGTCGGCCCCGCGTCCTCCCTGGACGTCTGTGCCCTGACGGCGATCAAGCCCCGCTGGTGCGGAACGGCCCCGGACGGCCCCGGCACCTACACGGCCCAGCTCCGCGCCCACGGCGGCGAGACCGAGGTGACCGCCGAACCGGTCGACGGCGAGCTGAGGGTCCGCTTCACCGAGCCGGTCCGCGGTGTGGCCCCCGGCCAGGCCATCGTGCTGTACGACGGCACGCGCGTGGTGGGCTCCGCGACGATCGCCTCCACGGTGCGGGCGACGGCCGGGGTGGCGTAGCCCGCGGCCACCGGTCCCAGGGGCTACCGGTCGAAGAAGTCCGCCAGCACCGGTGCCAGCACCGCGGGATCCACCACGTGGGTCTGGCCCTCCAGCGCGCGGTGTGAGCCTCGGGACGCCGCTCGGGCGATCGCCTCGGCCGCCCTGCGCAGCCACGGAGGGCTCTCGTCGCCCGAGACGGCCAGGACCGGGACCGTGATCGAGGCCAGCCGATCCCGGGGCACCAGGCCGTCGCCCATCACGGCGTCGTCGTAGGCGAGGGTGTGCGCGATCGCCTCCATGTCCGCCCACATGGGGGACTGGCGGGCGGTCGCGATCACCGCCTCGGCCAGGCCGGTGAGCCTCAGGAACAGCTCCACCGCGTCGCCGCGCCGACCGGCCGCGAGCGCCTCGGTCAGATTCCGCGTGTACTGCGCGCGCTCCTCGGCGCCACCCTCCCCGTAGTCGGCGAACGGCACCTCGTACACCGCGACCTGACGAACCGGCAGCCCGCCCGCAGCCGCCCGCAGCACGAGCGCGCCGCCCGACGAGACGCCGTACAGCGATGCCTCGCCGCCCGCGGCCTCGATGAGCGCCGCCAGGTCCTCGACCTCGCGGTCCACGGCGTACGGCGCGCTGTCGCCGCTCGCGCCGCGGCCCCGGCGGTCGTACACGGTGACGCTGAAGCGGTCCGAGAGGCGCGCGGCCAGGGGCGCCATTGTGGCGCCCGTGGACATCGCGCCGCTCACGAGGACGACCGCCGGGCCCTTACCGGTGCGTTCGTAGGCGATGGGGGTGCCGTCGCGCGAGATGGTCTGCTTGTCCATGACTGAGAGACTGCCGCAGACCACGCCGCCAATCGGTCAAGACACCTCGACTTCGTAGAAGCAGAGGTGGTCCTTGATCCGGGCGACGTCCGGCTTGGGATCCGGATACGCCCAGACGAGGTCCGGCGCGTCCGGCAGGGACCAGTACGACGCCGTTCCCTTGAAGGGGCAGACCGTGTGGGTGTCCGAGGGTGTCAGGAGGTCCGTCCGGACGTCCTCGACGGGGATGTAGTACCGCACGGGACAGCCTGTCTCGCGCAGTACCAGGGGGCGGTCGCTGTCCGCCAGGATCTGGCCACCGTGCACCACGCGCACGTGCCGGTCGCCCTGCTCGATGGTGATCGTGTGTCCTTCGGTCATACCGGAAAAGCGCTCGCGGGGACCCGGTTCTTCCCGCGTACGGTGGTCGGCATGAACATTTGCGTCTTCCTCTCCGCCGCCGACCTCTCCGAGACCTACACGCGGCCCGCCCGCGAGTTCGCCGAACTGCTCGGCAAGGGCGGGCACACCCTGGTGTGGGGCGGCTCCGACGTCGGGCTGATGAAGGTGGTCGCGGACGGGGTGCACGAGGCCGGCGGCCGGCTGACGGGTGTTTCCGTCGAGTTCCTCTCGCACAAGGCGAGGGAGGGCGTCGACGAGATGGTGGTCGCCAGGGACCTCGCCGAGCGCAAGAAGCTGCTCCTGGAGAAGGCCGACGCGGTCGTGATCATGGTGGGTGGCACCGGGACCCTGGACGAGGCGACCGAGATCCTGGAACTGAAGAAGCACGGGCACACCGACAAGCCGGTGGTCCTGCTGAACACCGCGGGTTTCTACGACGGCCTGAAGGAGCAGTTCCGGCGCATGGAGGACGAGGGCTTCCTGCCCAGGCCCCTCGCGGAGCTGGTGTTCTTCGCCGAGGAGCCGGTCGGGGCGCTGGCGTACCTGGAGGAGTCGCTGGGAATCCAGTGACGCGGTGGTGCGAGCATGGCGGGCATGGCTACTCATGTGATCACCGGTGCGGGCTCCGGCATCGGCGCGTCCGTCGCCCGCCGCCTGCACGCGCGCGGGGACGACCTGGTGCTGCACGCGCGCGACGCGGGGCGGGCGAAGGAGCTCGCGGCGGAGTTTCCCGGGGCGCGGACGCTGGTGGGCGACCTCGCGGAGCCCGACAGGCTGTCCTGGGCCCTCTCGCACCAGAGCCTGCCGGACCGGGTGGACTCCCTGCTGCACATCGCGGGCGTGGTCGACCTGGGACGGGTGGGCGAGCTGACCCCGAAGTCCTGGCACCACCAGCTGAACGTCAACCTGGTCGCGCCCGCCGAGCTGACCCGCCTCTTCCTGCCGCAGCTGCGCGCCGCACGCGGCCAGGTGGTCTTCGTGAACTCGGGGGCGGGCCTGAACGCCCACGCGGAGTGGTCGGCGTACGCGGCCTCCAAGCACGGCCTGAAGGCCCTCGCGGACTCCCTACGGGAGGAGGAGCGCGCGAACGGCGTCCGGGTCACCTCGGTCTACCCCGGCCGCACGGCGAGCCCGATGCAGGCCAAGGTCCACCAGCAGGAGGGCAAGCAGTACGACCCGTCCCGGTGGATCGACCCCGAGTCGGTGGCGACGACGGTCCTGATGTGCCTGGACCTGCCGAGGGACGCGGAGGTCAACGACGTGACGGTGCGGCCGGGGCGGTGAGCGTACCGGCCGATTGCATAGGCTGCCGGGGTGAGTGAGAACAGCCAGTTCGCCTTCGGGGCCGCCACCGGCGTGGGGTCCATGCCCGGTGGGGACGCCCGGGAGGCGGCCAAGACCGTCACCGGGAGCTTCGAGGACTTTCCCTTTCTTGCCGAGCTGCCCGCGCGGGGGCCCGGTGCGGACATGATCGGGCGGACCGCGGGGATGCTCGTCGACCTGTACGCGCGCGTGGAGCCGAGCGGCTGGCGGTTCGGGGACCGGCCGGGGCGGGACACCCGGCGGGCGCGCGCCTGGCTCGGCGAGGACCTCGACGCGCTCGAGGAGTTCACGCAGGAGTACGAGGGAGCGCTGAAAGTGCAGGCGGTGGGCCCGTGGACGCTCGCCGCCGCGCTGGAGCTGAAGAACGGCGAGGCGGCACTGTCCGACCCCGGCGCATGCCGGGACCTCGCGGGCTCGCTCGCCGAGGGCCTTCGGATCCATCTCGACGAGGTGCGGCGCCGCGTCCCCGGCGCCCGGCTCGTCCTCCAGCTCGACGAACCCTCCCTCACCGCCGTACTGCGCGGCCGGGTGAGGACCGCGAGCGGCTACCGCACCCACCGGGCCGTGGACCGGCAGATCGTCGAGGCCACCTTGCGGGAGGTGATCGGCGTGCACACGGACGGCCCGGTCGTCGTCCACTCCTGCGCCCCGGACGTCCCGTTCGCCCTCCTCCGCAGGGCGGGCGCCGACGGGGTCTCGTTCGACTTCTCCCTGCTCACCGAGCGTGACGACGAGGCGATCGGGGAGGCCGTGGAGGGGGGTACACGGCTGCTCGCCGGGGTCGTACCGTCCGTGGACGGCCCATTGTCAGACCCTGCCGGTAGCGTCATGGGTGTCAGGACGCTGTGGCGCAGGCTGGGGCTGAATCCGGGGCTTCTCGCGGAGGCGGTCACGGTCACGCCGACGTGCGGGCTCGCGGGCGCCTCCCCGGACTACGCGCGCAGGGCGCTCGCCCACTGCGTCCGGGCGGCGAGATCCCTCGCGGACAACCCAGAGTAACGGGAGGACAACACGGTGGCCGGCGAAAAGCAAGCGGAGACGACGGTGCCCGCCGAGGCCCGGGAGCAGCACGCGCAGCTCGCCGAGCAGATCGAGGAGCACCGCTTCCGGTACTATGTGAAGGACGCTCCCGTCATCAGCGACGCGGAGTTCGACCAGCTTCTGCGCTCCCTCGAAGCGCTCGAGGAGCAGTACCCGGAGCTGCGCACCCCCAACTCGCCCACCCAGAAGGTCGCGGGGGCCTACGAGACGGAGTTCACGGCCGTCCAGCACCGCGAACGCATGCTCTCGCTGGACAACGCGTTCGACGACGAGGAGCTCGCCGCCTGGGCCGACCGCGTCGCCAAGGAGGTCGGCACCTCCGCGTACCACTTCCTGTGCGAGCTGAAGGTGGACGGCCTCGCCGTCAACCTCACCTATGAGCACGGCCGCCTCACGCGCGCGGCGACCCGTGGCGACGGCCGCACCGGCGAGGACATCACCCCCAACGTCCGTACGATCGCGGAGATCCCGGACCGTCTCAAGGGCGACCACGTCCCCGACCTCGTGGAGATCCGCGGCGAGGTCTACTTCCCCATGGAGAAGTTCGAGGAGCTCAACGCCCGGCTGGTGGCGGGCGGCGACAAGCCCTTCGCCAACCCCCGCAACGCGGCGGCCGGTTCCCTGCGCCAGAAGGACCCGCGCATCACCGCCACCCGTCCGCTGCACATGGTGGTCCACGGCATCGGCGCCCTGAAGGGGTTCAAGGACGGCCTCACCCGCCTCTCCGAGGCGTACGACCTGCTGAAGTCCTGGGGCCTGCCCACCGCCCGGCACAACAAGGTGGTCGACGACCTCGACGGCGTACGGCAGTTCATCGCCTACTTCGGGGAGAACCGCCACTCCGTGGAGCACGAGATCGACGGAGTCGTCGTCAAGCTCGACGAGATCCCGCTCCAGGGCCGCCTCGGCTCCACCTCCCGCGCCCCGCGCTGGGCGATCGCGTACAAGTACGCGCCGGAGGAGGTCAACACCAAGCTCATCAACATCCGCGTGGGCGTGGGCCGTACCGGCCGGGTCACCCCGTACGCCCAGGTCGAGCCGGTCACCGTGGCCGGCTCGGAGGTCGAGTTCGCCACCCTGCACAACCAGGACGTGGTCAAGGCCAAGGGCGTGCTCATCGGCGACACGGTGGTGCTGCGCAAGGCCGGTGACGTCATCCCGGAGATCCTCGGCCCGGTCGTCGACCTGCGCGACGGCACGGAGCAGGAGTTCGTGATGCCGTCCGAGTGCCCCGAGTGCGGCACACCGCTGCGGCCCATGAAGGAGGGCGACGTCGATCTGCGTTGCCCGAACGCTCGTTCCTGCCCCGCCCAGCTGCGCGAGCGCCTGTTCTACCTCGCGGGCCGCAAGGCGCTGGACATCGAGCACTTCGGATACGTCGCCGCCGCCGCCCTCACCCAGCCCCTGGAGCCCGCCGAACCGCCGCTGAAGGACGAGGGCGACCTGTTCGACCTCACCGTCGAACAGCTGCTGCCCATCAAGGCGTACGTCCTCGACCAGGACAGCGGCCTGCCCAAGCGGGACCCGAAGACCGGCGAGGAGAAGATCGTCACGGTCTTCGCCAACCAGCAGGGCGAGCCGAAGAAGAACGCGCTCGCGATGCTGGAGAACATCGCGGCCGCCAAGGAGCGTCCGCTCGCCCGCATCCTCACCGGCCTGTCGATCCGTCACGTCGGCCCCGTGGCGGCCGAGGCGCTGGCTCGCGAGTTCCGGTCGATCGAACGGATCGACCAGGCGAGCGAAGCGGAGCTGGCCGCCACCGACGGGGTCGGGCCCATCATCGCCGCCTCCCTCAAGCAGTGGTTCACCGAGGACTGGCACCGCGACATCATCCGCAAGTGGAAGGCCGCGGGCGTCCGTATGGAGGAGGAAGGCTCCGGCGAGGACGAGGGGCCGCGTCCGCTGGAGGGCCTCACGGTGGTCGTCACCGGAACGCTCGGGCAGTACACACGGGACGGCGCGAAGGAGGCTTTGCAGAGCCGTGGCGCGAAGGTGACCGGTTCTGTCTCCAAGAAGACGTCCTTCGTCGTGGTGGGCGAGAATCCTGGATCGAAGTACGACAAGGCCATGCAGCTGAAGGTCCCCGTGCTGGATGAGGACGGTTTCGA
Organism: Streptomyces sp. Ru72; assembly: GCF_002920635.1. Classification (GTDB taxonomy): domain Bacteria; phylum Actinomycetota; class Actinomycetes; order Streptomycetales; family Streptomycetaceae; genus Streptomyces. The sequence continues at coordinate 65,967 of NZ_PQSR01000006.1, forward strand.
CGTCCTGTTGGAACGAGGGCCGGAAGCAGCCGCGGAAGTCGCGCTTCCCACCGGGGAGTAGCGGTTGAAGGTCACCCGTTCGGCGCATACCAGATGCATACGGGTGGCCGGGGCGCATTCGGGCAACCGTCGACGACCGCTGCCCGGGAAAGCCTTGTGCGGCCTACTGTTGAGCTGTGCGCCTGCCGTGCCCGGACGCGTGGTGGGTTTTCAGTCGCGGTGCCGTTGACGGTTCGTCGGGCAATCGGGCCGCGTGGCGAGGGCACCGGCTGTGAGAGGGACGGGAATGGAACCGACCAAGAGCGCCGCCCCGGACTCACGGCTGCGCCTGCGCCGGGTTTCCGGCGCCTGGCGGGCAGGGCGCCGGATCGTGCGACCGTCGGGGCACGCGGGTACGGGCGGCCCGCGTACCGTGCCACGGGCTCTTCCGGGGGCACCCCCCGACCCCGGCGCCGGAGTCGCGGCGGGAAGCACCCAGGGCACGGCCTCGCTACCGGCCCTGCCGCCCGGCAGCGGCGCGCTCGCCGACGGGAGCTCCTCCGCGCTGCCCGGCCAGGACGGGGAGCGGCACATGTCTTGGCCCGCGCTGCCCGCGGTGGTGGTCGCGGCCGCCGGGTTCGTCCTCGGCGCCGGGTTCTACCGGGCGTTCGGCGAACAGCACGCGCTCTTCCCGTCCGGCGCCGTCGGCTGGTCCCTGGCCGTGCTCACCGGCATCATCGTCGGTCACCTGGTCATGCTCGGCCGCTCCCGCTGGTGGGGCGGCACGGGCTCGGGAGCCGCCCTCACCCTCGCCGTCCTGCTGCTGTACGGCTGGGTGCCCGCCGTGATGGTCAGCCTCACCGTCGTCGTCCTGGTCGGCACAGCCCGGCTGGGCCGCTGGCGGCAGGGCGTACTGCACGGCGCGGTCGACCTCCTCGGCATCGGCGCCGGAGCCCTCGTACTGGCCGCCTTCGGGCGGGTGCCGACCGTCGAGACGCCCTGGGACCCGGCCGCCTGGACCCTCTACGCCGCCCCCCAGGTCGTCCTCGTCGCCACCGCGTACCTCGCCGTGACCCGGCTGCTCCTGTGGTACCTGCACGCGCCGCGCGCCGGCGGCCTGCCCACCGTCGCCCGCACCGCCCTGGTGCGGCACGGACTCCTCGCCGTCGCGCTGCTCGGCATCGCCCCCCTGGTCTGCGTCGTCGCCGTCGCGGTGCCGGTCCTGCTGCCGCTGTTCTCCATCCCGCTCATCGCCCTGGACTCCACCTTGTGGATAGCCCGTGCCCGCGCCGAGGAGCAGCTGCGCGACCGGCTGACCGGGTTGCCCAACCGGCAGTGGCTGCTGGAGCGCACCTGGACGGCCCTCGACGACGCCGAGCGGATCGGGGCACGGGCCGCCCTGATGCTCATCGACCTCGACCGCTTCCGATCCGTGAACGACACGCTCGGCCATCTCGCGGGCGACCGGCTGCTGCTGCAGATAGCCGAGCGGCTGCGGCTGGCCCTGCCGCGCGGGGCGGAGGCCGCGCGGCTCGGGGGCGACGAGTTCGCGGTCTTACTGCCGGTCGCGGACTCCACGACGTCCGCGTCGAGGGCGGCCCGCAGCCTGGTCGCCGCACTCAGCTCGCCGCTCGATCTGGACGGGCTCACGCTCGTCCTGGAGGCCAGCGCCGGGGTCGCCGTCTTCCCCGACCACGCGCTGGACGCGGAGGGGCTGCTGCGGCGGGCGGACGTCGCGATGTACCAGGCGAAGCGGGACCGCACCGGGGTGGAGGTGTACGAGTCCAAGCGGGACTCGAACACGCCCGACCGGCTCGGGCTGCTGGGTGATCTGCGGCGGGCGCTGGACGCGCACGAGGTGCAGTTGCACTACCAGCCGAAGGTGCGCTTCGACGGGCAGGTCGCCGGGCTCGAGGCGCTCGTGCGGTGGGTGCATCCCGAGCGCGGGAAGGTGCCGCCGGACGAGTTCATCGCGATCGCGGAGTCGTCCGGGCTGATGCCGCACCTGACGGAGTACGTGCTGGAGACGGCGCTCGAGCAGGTGGCGCGGTGGCGGGCGCAGGGGCTCACGGTGCCGGTCGCGGTGAACGTCTCGCCGCGCGACGTCCACACGCCGGGGTTCGCCGGGTCGGTCGCGGCGCGGCTGGCGCGGCACGGGGTGCCGGCGGGGGCGCTCCAGCTGGAGATCACGGAACACGTGCTCCTGGAGGACCCCCAGCGGGCCGCGGACACGCTGGCGGGGCTGGCCGGGCACGGCGTGAAGATGTCGCTGGACGACTTCGGTACGGGCTACTCGTCGCTCGTGCATCTGCGGCGGCTGCCGGTGAGCGAGCTGAAGATCGACCGGTCGTTCGTGGCGCGGCTCGCGGTGGACGCGGAGGACGCCGAGATCGTGCGCTGCACGGTGGACCTCGCGCATTCGCTGGGACTGCTCGTCGTCGCGGAGGGGGTCGAGGACGACGAGACATGGGAGCGGCTGCGGGACCTGGGCTGCGACGCGGTGCAGGGATGGCTGGTCGCCGCGGCGATGCCCGCGGAGGAGATGACGACGTGGCTGCGGGCCCGAGGAGTACGGGGGTGGCAGCGCCCCAGGGCCGCGCTCCCCGCGGCCGCCGCGGACGACCCCGGGCGGCTCGGCTGACCCGGCAGCCGCCGTGATCAGCTCGTCCCCGCCGCGAAGTGCCCGACCAGCAGGGCGAGCCGGCGTTCATGGGCCTCGTCGGCACCCGTGCCGAGGCCTGGTTCCTGCTCGCCGTGGCGCCCGTGCCGTTCTTCGACATGCTGATGGTCCTGCGTCACGGCGGCACGAAGGCCGTGGCCTTCGGGCCACGTCGCCACCGCGGTCGTTGTCCTCATCGGCGCCGGTCTGCTCTTCGCCGTCTGATCACGCCCGTACCGACACCAGGGAGTCGCACATGTCGCTGTTCGTACCGAAGTTCGACGAGTCGGTGATCGTCCGGGAGGCGGAGGCCGAGGTGGTCGGCCGTGCCCCGGCCACGATCCGGCTGCTGGCCGACAGCAGCCGGACAGGTGGGGCGCTGTCCACCCAGCGCGTCACCCTCACGGCCGGTGCCGACGGTGCCAAGCCGCACTGGCACGACAACTCCGCCGAGATGTTCTTCCTGCTCGACGGCGCCGCCGACATCCTCTCCGGGGAGGACATCGTCACCGCCGGGCCGGGCGACCTCGTCATCGTTCCGCCCGGCAAGCCGCACGCCTTCGCCGCCGTACCCGGTGCGGACGCCGACCTGCTCATCGTCATCACCCCGGGTGTCGAGCGCTTCGAGTACTTCCGTCACCTCCGGCGCATCGCCCTCGGTGAGGCCACCCGGGAGAGCCTGCTGGAGGTGCAGGACCTGTACGACAACCACTTTCTGCGCAGCGAGGCGTGGGAAGGGCGCCGAGGCTGAGGGGCGGGCGCCCTCCCCGGGCGCCGAGGCTGAGGGGCGGGGCCCGGCAAACCGTTTCACGGGGACGCCGCCCCGCCCCATAGGATTAGGACCTGTCGACACATTCCCGCCTGCCGTGCGGCGTCTGGCACGCACGGCCCGCCCTTCGGGCGGACGACGGGACTGTGCCGACAGGCCCTAGGCCCAAACCACACACACTCACCCCAGAGGATCGCTGCATGCCTGGCATCACGCGCGAGGAGGTCGCCCACCTCGCCCGGCTGGCGCGTCTGGAGCTGAAGCCCGAAGAGCTCGACCACTTCGCCGGCCAGCTCGACGACATCATCGGCGCGGTAGCCCGCGTCAGCGAGGTCGCCGACCAAGACGTACCGCCGACCTCTCACCCGCTGCCGCTGACGAACGTCATGCGCCCGGACGAGGTCCGTCCGTCGCTCACCCCCGAGCAGGCGCTGTCCGGCGCCCCGGCCCAGGAGCAGCAGCGTTTCAAGGTGCCGCAGATCCTGGGGGAGGAGTAGCCCACCATGACGGACAAGAACAGCATCATCCGGCTCACCGCAGCCGAGACGGCCGCGAAGATCGCCTCCGGCGAGCTGACCGCCGTCGAGGTCGCCGAGGCCCACCTCGACCGGATCGAGGCCGTCGACGAGAAGGTGCACGCCTTCCTGCACGTCGACCGCGAGGGCGCGCTCGCCCAGGCCCGTGCCGTCGACGAGAAGCGGGAGCGCGGCGAGAAGCTCGGCCCGCTCGCCGGTGTGCCGCTCGCGCTGAAGGACATCTTCACCACCAAGGGGATCCCGACCACGGTCGGCTCCAAGATCCTCGAGGGCTGGATCCCGCCGTACGACGCGACCCTCACCAAGAAGCTGAAGGACGCGGACGTCGTCATCCTCGGCAAGACCAACATGGACGAGTTCGCCATGGGGTCGTCGACGGAGAACAGCGCGTTCGGGCCGACCGGCAACCCGTGGGACCTCACCCGTATCCCCGGCGGTTCCGGCGGTGGGTCGAGCGCCGCGCTCGCCTCCTTCCAGGCGCCGCTCGCCGTCGGCACCGACACCGGCGGCTCCATCCGCCAGCCCGCGGCCGTCACCGGCACGGTCGGCGTCAAGCCGACCTACGGCGGTGTCTCCCGCTACGGCATGGTCGCCTTCTCCAGCTCCCTCGACCAGGGCGGTCCCTGCGCCCGTACGGTCCTGGACGCGGCCCTGCTGCACGAGGTCATCGCCGGGCACGACCCGCTGGACTCCACCTCCATCGACGCCCCGGTCCCGCCGGTCGTCGAGGCCGCCCGGAACGGCTCCGTGGCGGGCATGCGCGTCGGTGTCGTCAAGCAGTTCCGCGGCGAGGGCTACCAGGCCGGCGTCCTGCAGCGCTTCGACGAGTCCGTCGCGCTGCTGAAGGAGCTGGGCGCGGAGATCGTCGAGCTGGACTGCCCGTCCTTCGACCTGGCGCTGGCCGCGTACTACCTGATCGCCCCGAGCGAGTGCTCCAGCAACCTCGCCCGCTTCGACGGCCTGCGCTACGGCCTGCGCAGCGGTGACGACGGCACGCACTCCGCCGAGGAGGTCACCTCTCTCACCCGTGCCGAGGGCTTCGGCCCCGAGGTCAAGCGCCGCATCATCCTCGGCACCTACGCGCTGTCCAGCGGCTACTACGACGCGTACTACGGCTCCGCCCAGAAGGTCCGTACGCTCATCACCCGCGACTTCGAGAAGTCGTTCGAGAAGGTGGACGTGATCGTGTCGCCCACGACCCCCACCACCGCCTTCCCGATCGGTGAGCGCGCAGACGACCCGATGGCGATGTACCTGGCCGACCTGTGCACCATCCCGGTCAACCTGGCCGGCAACGCCGCCATGTCGCTGCCCTGCGGTCTGGCGCCCGAGGACAACCTCCCCGTCGGCCTGCAGATCATCGCCCCGGCGATGAAGGACGACCGCCTCTACAAGGTCGGCGCCGCCGTCGAGGCCGCCTTCGTGGAAAAGTGGGGGCACCCGCTTCTCGAGGAGGCTCCGTCGCTGTGAGTAAGGCGCTGTCCAAGGCCAAGGGCTTCAAGAAGTCCAAGTCCGGTACGTACCTGTCCATGGCCACCACCGCGTTCGGCGCGATCAGTGTCGCGAAGCAGGTCAAGAAGGCCCGCCTCGAACACGACACGCTGCGCCTGATCGACGCCGCCGTGTCCGCCGCCGCCATCGTCACCGGCCTCGCCCTGCTCGTGCGGGAGCTGAAGCGCCTGGGCGACGACGACGTCCTGCTGGGCTGAGAGGGAAAGTTTCACCGTGACCACCACGACCGACCTGGTGTCGTACGAGGACGCGCTGGCGTCGTACGACCCCGTCATGGGCCTCGAGGTCCATGTCGAACTCGGCACCAGGACCAAGATGTTCTGCGGCTGTTCCACGGCGCTCGGCGCCGAGCCGAACACCCAGACCTGCCCCACCTGCCTCGGCCTGCCCGGCTCCCTCCCCGTCGTCAACGCGACCGGCGTGGAGTCCGCGATCAGGATCGGTCTCGCGCTGAACTGCGAGATCGCCGAGTGGTGCCGCTTCGCCCGGAAGAACTACTTCTATCCGGACATGCCGAAGAACTTCCAGACCTCCCAGTACGACGAGCCGATCGCCTTCAACGGCTACCTCGACGTGCAGCTGGAGGACGGCACCACCTTCCGCGTGGAGATCGAGCGCGCCCACATGGAGGAGGACACCGGCAAGTCGACGCACGTCGGCGGCGCCACCGGCCGTATCCACGGCGCCCAGCACTCGCTGCTGGACTACAACCGTGCCGGCATCCCGCTGATCGAGATCGTCACCAAGCCGATCGTCGGCGCCGGCGAGCGCGCGCCGGAGGTGGCGAAGGCGTACGTCCGCGAGCTGCGCGAGCTCATCCGGGCGCTCGGCGTCTCCGAGGCCCGCATGGAGATGGGCCAGATGCGCTGTGATGTGAACCTGTCGCTGATGCCCAAGGGCTCGGAGAAGTTCGGCACCCGCAGCGAGACCAAGAACGTCAACTCGCTGCGCTCCGTCGAGCGCGCCTGCCGCTACGAGATCCAGCGCCACGCCGCAGTGCTCGACAGCGGCGGCACGGTGACCCAGGAGACCCGCCACTTCCACGAGGACACCGGCACGACCACCTCGGGCCGGACCAAGGAGGAGGCCGAGGACTACCGGTACTTCCCCGAGCCGGACCTCGTCCCGGTGGCGCCCCCGCGCGAGTGGGTCGAGGAGCTGCGCACCTCGCTGCCCGAGCTGCCGCTGGTGCGCCGCAACCGGCTGCGCGAGGAGTGGGGCGTCTCCGCCACCGACATGCAGGCGATCCTCAACGCCGGTGCCCTGGACCTGATCGTCGCCACCATCGACGCGGGCGCCGACGCGGCCGCCGCGCGCAAGTGGTGGATGGGCGAGCTGGCTCGCAACGCCAACGAGTCGGGCAAGGCCCTGGACGAGCTGCCGATCACGCCGGAGCAGGTCGCCCGCGTGACCAAGCTCGTGGAGTCGGGCGACCTCAACGACAAGCTGGCCCGCCAGGTCATCGAGGGCGTCCTCGCGGGCGAGGGCACCCCGGACGAGGTCGTCGAGAAGCGCGGTCTGAAGGTCGTCTCCGACGAGGGCGCGCTGACCGCCGCCGTCGACGAGGCCATCGCCGGCAACCCGGCCATCGCGGACAAGATCCGCGGCGGCAAGGTGGCCGCGGCCGGCGCCCTGGTCGGCGCCGTCATGAAGGCCACCCGCGGTCAGGCCGACGCGGCCCGCGTCAAGGAGCTGATCCTTCAGAAGCTCGGCGTCAGCGAAGGCTGACGCGGATCGCGGAACGCTCCCGAGGGGCAGTACACCGAATCCGGTGTACTGCCCCTCGTTCGCTTACAAAAACCTTAAGTGGCGACAGAGTTGCTGGGATTGTCCTGTGACGTGGGTCCCATTCCCGTGAGTAACGCCACGAAAGTGACAAACGATCTTTTCCGGCTGCGAAAGTGTTGTGGATTGCTCATGCGTTCTTTGCGGGCTGTTCAGTTCCCCCAGCGGCTGTCCCCGAGGCAAAGATCCACGAAATACCCCAGGGAGCACGATCTGTGGCAGCCCTTGCACGTTGGTGTGTCCGCCACCGCCTTCTCACCGTCCTGCTGTGGCTGATCGCCTTCGCCGGCGTCACCTCCGCGGCGGCCGTCACGGGCTCCGCGTACTCGAACAACTACGGCGCCCCCGGCACCGAGTCCGACCGCGCCTACCGGTTGATCCAGAAGAGCTTCCCGCACCTGAGCGGCGACAGCGACACCGTCGTCTGGCACACCGCCGACGGCAGCGTGCGCGCCACCGACGTCCAGCAGGCCATGACCCGCACCCTGGACCGCATCGAAGACCTTCCCGGCGTCGCCTCCGTCACCAACCCCTACGAGGGCAACCGCAGCGACGCCATCAGCCGCGACGGCCACACCGCGTACGCGACGGTCACCTTCGCCCACGAGGCCCAGAACATCAAGAAGGGCGAGGCCCAGGCCGTCGTCAGCGCCGCCAAGGCCGCCGAGACCCGCGGGCTCCAGGTGGAGCTCGGCGGCAGCGCCGTCTCGCTCACCGAGGCGCAGGGCGGGCACGTCGCCGAGGCCATCGGCGTGGCCGTCGCCGCCGTGGTCCTCTTCCTCGCCTTCGGCTCCCTCGCCGCCTCCCTGCTGCCCATCGGGACCGCGCTGATCGGTGTGGGCACCGCCTATTTCGGCATCGACCTGCTCGGGCACGCGATGACGGTCGCCGACTTCGCGCCCATGCTCGGCCTGCTGATCGGGCTCGGCGTCGGCATCGACTACGCGCTGTTCATCGTGACCAGGCACCGCCGCAGCCTCAAGCGCGGCGTCCCCGTGGCCGAGGCCGCCGTGAACGCCGTACACACCACCGGACGGGCCGTCGTCTTCGCGGGCGCCACCGTGTGCATCGCGCTGCTCGGCATGCTGATCCTCAGGCTCGGCTTCCTCAACGGCGTCGCGGTCGCGGCCTGCCTGACCGTGCTGCTCACCGTCGCGGCCTCGGTGACCCTGCTGCCCGCCCTGCTGTCCTTCATCGGCCCGCGCGCCCTGAGCAGGCGCGAGCGGCGCAGGCTCTACGAGCACGGACCCGAACCCGAGATGCCGACCGGGCTCGCTGCCCGCTGGTCCGCGTTCGTCGAGCGCCACCCCAAGAAGCTCGGCGCCGTCGCCCTGGCCGTCATGGCGCTGCTCGCGCTGCCCACGCTCTCCCTCCACCTGGGCACCTCCGACCAGGGCAACGACCCGAAGTCGTCGACCACCCGGCAGGCGTACGACCTCCTCGCCGAGGGCTTCGGCCCCGGCGTCAACGGCCCGCTCACCCTGGTCGGCAAGGTCGGCGGCGCCGAGGACAAGCTCGCCCTCGACAACCTCGACTCCACGCTCGCCGCGACCAAGGGCGTCGCCGCCGTGACGCCGGTGACGTACGACGGCAGCGGCACCACGGCGTACCTCACCGTCGTACCCGACTCCGCCCCGCAGTCCCAGCAGACCAGCGACCTGGTGAAGCGGCTGCGCTCCGACGTGCTGCCGCGCGCCGAGAAGGGCACCACCCTCGACCTGTACGTGGGCGGGGTGACGGCCGGCTACGACGACTTCGCGAGCGTGATCGTCGGCAAGCTGCCGCTGTTCGTGAGCGTGGTGATCGGCCTGGGCTGCGTGCTGCTCCTGCTGGCCTTCCGGTCCTTCGGCATCCCGCTGAAGGCCGCCGCGATGAACCTCGCCGCCGTCGCCGCCGCCTTCGGCGTGGTCGTCGCGATCTTCCAGTGGGGCTGGGGGAGTGAGCTGCTGGGCCTCGGCAGCGCCGGCCCGATCGAGCCCTTCCTCCCCGTGATCATGGTCTCCGTGCTCTTCGGGCTGTCCATGGACTACCAGGTGTTCCTGGTCAGCCGCATGTACGAGGAGTGGCTGGAGACCGGCGACAACCGCCGCGCCGTGCGCATCGGGCTCGCCGAGACCAGCCGGGTGATCAACTCGGCGGCGGTCATCATGATCTCCGTCTTCCTGTCCTTCGTGCTCGGCGGCGACCGCGTGATCGCCATGTTCGGCATCGCGCTCGCCTCCGCCGTCGCCCTCGATGCCTTCGTGCTGCGCACGCTGCTCGTCCCCGCCCTGATGCACCTCCTCGGCGCCGCCAACTGGTGGCTGCCCTCCTGGCTGGAGCGCCGGCTGCCGCGGATCAGCATCGAACCGCCCGAGTGCCGTGCGACGATCCCTGGGCGGCGTCCCGAGGAGGACGCCCTGGTCGACGTGCTGCTGAAGGAGCGGGAGCAGGATGTACGCGATATCCCTGGGTGACGACGGAGCCGAGCTGCGGCCCCTGGAGCCCTGGCACGCCGAGGAGTTCCTCGCGCACCTCGACCGCGGGCGGGAGTTCATCACCCGGCACATCCGGTTCGGGGAGAACGCCACCGACGTGGACTCCGCCCGGGAGATCCTCAAGGGGTACGCCGACAAGCGCGCCGCCGACAGCGGCTTCCTGCACGGGCTGTGGCTGGACGGCAAGCTGGTCGGCGGACTGCTGTTCCGCGTCTTCGACACCGCCGCCGGCAACTGTGAGCTCGGCTGCTGGCTGGAGCCCGCGGCGGCCGGGCGAGGTCTTGTCACCCGTGGGGCGCGGGTGCTGGTCGACTGGGCGTTTGACGAGCGCGGCATGCACCGTGTGGAGTGGTACGCGTCGTCCGCCAACGAACCGAGCGTCAACGTGGCGCGACGGCTCGGCATGACCCGGGAAGGGGTGCTCCGCGAGGCGTACCCGCACCGGGGCGTGCGGCAGGACATCGAGGTCTGGTCGGTGCTCGCCCCCGAGTGGCGTGCGGCACGCGCGCGTGACGACCGCGACGACCGCTGAGAGTCGACCACCAAGTGTCGATCACAAGAGTCGATCGTTAAGAGACCTCTCAGACAGCGTCCGTACGGTGCGAGGCATGGGAACCAAGACAGTGGACGAGGCCAGGGCCGCGAGCGGCGTCGAGGCGACGAACGACGAGGAGAAGGCGGAGGTCACCAGGGCCGCCGAGGCGAGGGAGGCCGAGGCCACGGAGGCCGCCGAGGTCACGGAGGCCGACGGCGAGGTCGCGCCGCAGGGACCGTCCGGTATCGGCCAGGGCGCCGGGGCGGTCGTTTCGGCCGCGCTCGGCTTCGTCTCGCTCAGCGGCAGCTGGCTCGGCACCGTGGCCGGAGCGCGCCAGCAGCTCATCGGCCAGTTGCGGACCTCGTCCCAGGCGAGCGTCGCCAAGCAGATCAAGGCGGTCTACGGCGACGCATGGCACGCCACCGCGCTGTGGGGCGGCCTGTTCGCACTCGCCGCGCTGATCGTGGGCGTCGTGGTGCTGGCCCGGCCGGGGTTCGGGGCGCCCGGGAAGCCGCAGGCCGCGTGGATCAAGTCGGTGGCGTGGGGCGGTATCGCGCTGGGTGTCGTCGGCCTGTTCCTGGCCGTACTGAAGTACACGGACATCCTGCTCGGGCTGCCGTCCGCCAGTTGAGGCACGCGGTATGAGGGGTCTTGGGGCGTCTCCGGCACTCCCGCCGGGGCCCTAAGACCCCCTCTTCGCATCTAAGGCCCCTACCGAGCCGGAAGATGCGTAACTTTCCCGATGCGACGGACCCCCCTCGGAAACGAAGGTTGAGGCAGCGCAGAAGCGATGCGCACCACACCTTCCGAGGGGGACGCACATGTTCGCGTACGAGCTGCACAAGATCCGTTCCGCCCAGCTGATCCGCGAGGCCGACGACTACCGCCTCGTCCGCACGGCCCAGCGCCGCCGCCGGTCCGCCGACCACGCGGCCCGCCAGACCCGGTCCCATAGTTCCCGCCGGGGCCGGAGCGTCTTCACCCGCGCGGCGTGAACACGCGGCCGTGGGGGCACGGCTCCGCGGGCCCCGCGCTCCGGACGCACGCCGACCTCGCCCGACCCACCGCGGCGGCCGTCCCCGGACCACCGGGGGCGGCCGCTTCGCCGTCACCGGCGCGGATAATCGGTGCCGCTCTGTCAGTGCCTCGTGACATGCTCGGGGGCGTGGAGACCAGGTCCGTCAGCCCCGTTTTCGTCGGCCGCGACGAGGAGTTGGGGGCGTTGCACGACGCGTTCGCCCGCGCCGCGGCCGGGGAGCCCCAGGCGCTGCTCGTCGGGGGCGAGGCGGGCGTCGGCAAGACCCGGCTGCTGGAGGAGTTCACGGCGGCCGCGACCCGCCGGGACGCCGTCGTCGCACTCGGTGGCTGCGTCGAGATCGGCGCCGACGGGCTGCCCTTCGCGCCGTTCTCCACCGCCCTGCGCGCCCTGCGCCGACAGCTGCCCGAGGAACTCGCCGAGGCCGCCGCCGGCCAGGAGGAGGAGCTCGCCCGGCTGCTGCCCGAACTCGGCGAGGCACGCCGCGGGCCGCGGGACGACGAGGAGGGCATGGCCCGCCTCTTCGAGCTCACCGCCCGCCTGCTCGAGCGGATCGCCGCCCGCCGTACCGTCGTCCTCGCCCTGGAGGACCTGCACTGGGCCGACGCCTCCACCCGCCACCTGCTCGCCTACCTCCTGCGTACGCTGCGCAGCGGCCGTCTGGTCGTCGTCGCCACCTACCGCTCCGACGACATCCACCGCCGCCACCCGCTGCGCCCCCTCCTCGCCGAACTCGACCGCCTGCGCACCGTCCGCCGCATCGAGCTGGACCGGTTCAACCGCACCGAGGTCGAACGCCAGATAGCGGGCATCCTGGCCGCCGACCCCGACCCGGCCCAGGTCGACGACATCTTCGCCCGCTCCGACGGCAACGCGTTCTTCGTCGAGGAGCTGGCGGTCGCCGCCCAGGACGGCTGCTGCACCGGCCTCACCGACTCCCTGCGCGACCTCCTCCTGGTCCGTGTCGAGGCGCTGCCAGAGACCGCGCAGCGGGTCGCCCGGGCCGTCGCCGAGGGCGGCTCCACCGTCGAGTACCGCCTCCTCGCGGCCGTCGCCTCACTCGCCGAGGACGACCTCATCGAGGCCCTGCGTGCCGCCGTCGGCGCCAACATCCTCCTCGCCACCCCGGACGGGGACGGCTACCGCTTCCGCCACTCCCTGGTCCGCGAGGCCGTCAGCGACGACCTGCTCCCCGGCGAGCGCTCGCGTCTCAACCGGCGCTACGCCGAGGCACTGGAGGCCGACCCCACGCTCGTCCCCGCCGACCAGCGGGCCACCCGCCTGGCCAGCTACTGGTACCACGCGCACGACGCCGCCAAGGCCCTGCCCGCCGTCCTCGACGCCGCGGTGGAGGCCCGCCGCCGGCACGCCCACTCCGAACAACTGCGGCTCCTGGAGCGGGCGATGGAGCTGTGGGACCTCGCCCCCGACGACGTGCGGGCGGCCCTGCGGCCCGTGGACCACGCCGAGGTCTACCCTCCCTGCGGCTGCGACCCGGCGACCACACCCCTGCGCTACCTCGACCTGATGGCCGAGGCGGCCGTGGCGGGCCGGCTGTGCGGGGAGCGGGAGCGCGCCCTGAAGATCACGAGACGGGCCCTGCGCCTGCTGGAGGAGGATCCCGACCCCCTTCGCGCCGCCTGGTTCTGGGTGCAGCGCTCCCGCCTGGTGCAGAACACGGGCCGCGGCGACGGATGGAAGGAACTCGCCACGGCCCAGGAGCTGGTACGGGGTCTGCCGCCCTCGGAGGTGCACGCCGAGGTGCTCGCCATGGTCGCCGGCTGGTCGATGGTGCACGAGCCCGGCCCGGAAGCTTTTTCCGCCGCCGAGCGCGCCGTGGAGTACGCGCGCATGGTCGGCGCCCGTGACATAGAGCTCAACGCCCGCCTCACCCTGGGCGGCCTCCTGGTCGACGCGGGTGACATCGACACCGGGCTCGCCGAGATCTACGAGGTCAAGGAGCAGGCGGCCGCCCTCGGCGAGGCCTATGTCAGGGGCCGCCTGCATGTGAACCTGCCGTCCCACCTCGAAGGCATCGGCCGTTCCCGGGAGGCTGTCGAGGTGCTCCGCGAAGGCCTGGAGATCACCCGGAAGCTGGGGCTGACGGATTCCGAGGCCTGGGTGTGGGCCAACCTCGGCGAATCCCTCTACTCCCTGGGCCGCTGGGACGAGGCCGCCGAGGCCGGGCTCCACTCCGAGCGGGTCGGCCAGAGCGCCAAGCCCCGCGCCTTCCGGGCCACGATCCACGCGCACCTGGCGCTCGCCCGCGGCGACCTGGCCGAGGCGGGACGGCAGTTGGCCGCCGCCCGCGCACACTTGGGCACGCACGACAGCATGCCGCAGCACGAGCTGAGGCTGGAGCACGTCACCATCGGGATCGCCGCCGGCGAGGGCCGCCTCACCGACGCCCGCGCCGCCCTCGCCACCGCTCTGAGCAGGGGCTTTCCTCCCGGCACCCAGCGCTACGGCTGGCCGCTGCTGCTCGCCGCCGCCACCGCCGAGGCCGACGCACTGGGGCTTCCCGCCGCCGAGCCCGGCCGCGCCGAGACGCTCGAGCGGATCCGCGGCACCGCGAAGACACTCGCCGCGAACGTGCCGGTGTGGCAGGCGTACGCATGCTGGGTCCGCGCCGAACTGCTGCGCGCCGAGGGCCGTGGCGCACCGGACGTCTGGGCGGAGGCCGTGACCGCCTTCGAGCCACTGGACCGCCCCTACGACCTGGCCCGGGTCCGGCACCGGCTCGCCGAGTCCCTGCTGGCCCCGGGCGGCGACGAGGACGCGCGCGAGCGGGCCGCCGAGCTGCTGCGGCTGGCCGGGGCGGTGGCCGACCACCTCGGTGCCCGGCCGCTCGCCGACTCGGTCGCCCTCCTCGCCCGGCGCGCCCGCCTCACCCTCACCCGCGCCCCGGAACCGGCCGCGCTCGATCCCGCCGAGTCCCTGGGGCTGACCAACCGGGAGCGGGACGTGCTCCGCCTGGTCGCGATCGGCCGCAGCAACCGGCAGATAGCGGAGGAGCTGTTCATCTCCCCGAAGACCGCCAGCGTCCACGTCTCCAACATCCTGGCGAAGCTGGGTGTCGCGGGGCGGGGCGAGGCGGCGGCGGTGGCCCACCGGTTGCGGTTGTTCCCGGTCGAGGCGCCCCCTGTCCAGGCCGCGGGCTGAGGCTTACGCTGACGGGAATCCGGCCCCAGGGAGGCGCCGTGTTCAACATGTTCGAGGAACTGTTCGCGCCGGGCCGCAAACACACCCACGATGAGCAGAAGCGTCTGGAACTGACCCGGGTGGACGTCACGGACGGCGATCCGGGCCGTGGTCCCATCGACCTGGCGTCGGGCACGGTGGTCATACGCCTGCCGAAACCGGCTCCCGCCGAGCCCGATCCCGATCCCGAGCCCGACGAGGACTGAGCGGGACCGCCGGTCTACGAGACCTCCACCTCGAGAATCCGGTCGTCGGACGGCGACGGCTTGCCCCGGCCGTCCGTGTTGCTCGTCGTCAGCCACAGCTTGTCGCCGCCGGCCGCGACCACGGTGCGCAGACGGCCGTGGGCGCCGGTGAGGAACGCCTGCGGGGGCGCCGAGGTCTCCGTGCCCTTCAGCGGGATGCGCCACAGCCGCTGCCCGCGCAGCCCCGCCATCCAGATCGAGCCCTCGGCGTAGGCGATGCCGCTGGGGGAGGCCACGTCGGTGGGCCACTGGGCGATCGGGTTCTGGTACTGGGGGTCGCTCGACCTGCCCTCGGCGTCCGGCCAGCCGTAGTTGCCGCCCGGCTTGATCGCGTTCAGCTCGTCCCAGGTGTCCTGTCCGAACTCGGAGGCGTACAGCCGCTGCTTGTCGTCCCAGGCCAGGCCCTGCACGTTGCGGTGTCCGTACGAGTACACCACCGAGTTCCCGAAGGGGTTGCCGGGTGCGGGCTCGCCCTCGGGGGTCATGCGCAGGATCTTGCCGCCGAGCGAGTTCCGGTCCTGGGCCAGTCCCCGGTCGCCCGACTCGCCGGTGCCCGCGTACAGCATGCCGTCGGGGCCGAACGCGATACGGCCGCCGTTGTGGATGAAGCCCTTCGGGATGCCCTTGAACACGGTGTCCGGTGCGCCGAGCTGCTCACCGGCCGGCTTCCGCGGGTCGTACAGCATGCGGACGATGCGGTTGTCGGAGTCGGTCGTCAGGTAGGCGTAGACCAGGTGGTCCGAGGCGTGGTCCGGGGAGAGCGCGATGCCCAGCAGACCGCCCTCACCGTCGGCGGCGACGCCGGGCACCGTGCCCAGAAGGGTCTTCCGGCCGGTCCTGTCGTCGACCCGGGTGATCGTCCCGTCGTCACGGGAGGAGACCAGGAGCCCGCCGCCGGGCAGCGGAGCCAGGCCCCAGGGTGTCTTGAGGTGATCGGCGACCGTGCGCACCACCCGCACCGACCCCTTGGCAGGCGGTGTCTCTTCGGCGGTCCGCCCGGGGGACGACGGCGCCGCGGAGCCGGCCGAGGAACTCTCGCCACCACCCGGCGTGCCTCCGCCACCGGAGGAGCAGCCGACCGCCAGCAGCGCGGTCGCGGCCACCACGGCCGTCACCACTCGACGTCGCACCATCCGGGTCCCTCCGTCACGGGCCTTCCTCCCTTACCTACGCCTCGGACGCCTCTGGGGTTCCCACCGCCGGTCCTCCCGCCACCGACCGTCACCTTCCGGCCACCCGGTAGGGGATCCGTTCAGTCCCACGATCCCTGCGCCGCGGGCAGCCCCGCCAGTTCCGTCAGGTCCTCGGGGGTCAGCCGCAGCACGGAGGCCGCCGCGTTCTCCGTCACCCATCGCCGCTGTTTGGCGCCCGGGACCGGGATCACGTGGGAGCCCTGGGACAGCACCCAGGACAGGGCCACCTGGGCGGGGGTGACGGCGTCGCCGTGGCGGTGCGCCACCCGGCGCAGGCCCGCCACGATCGGCTGGTTCGCCGCCATCATCTCCGCGGTGAAGCGGGGATGCCTGGCCCGCAGGTCGTCCGGCTCGAAACCCTCGCCCGGGGTCAGCGTGCCGGTCAGGAAGCCGTTGCCGAGCGGCATCGCCGCCAGGAAGCCCACGCCACGCGCCGCGCACCACGGCAGCAGCGCGTCCAGCGCCTGAGGCGACCACACCGACAGCTCCGCCTCCACCGCGCTCACCGGGAACACCTGTTGCACGCGCTCCAGCTGCCGGATCGTTCCGTCGTACCGCCGCGCCCCGGTCCGCCGCCCGTCGCGCACCCCGACCGCACACAGCCCCAGTGCCCGTACCTTGCCCGCCCGTACCAGGTCCGCCATCGCGCCCCAGGTCTCCTCGACGGGCACCTCCGGGTCCGCGCGGTGCAACTGGTAGAGATCGATGACGTCCGTCTGCAGACGGCGCAGCGACGCGTCGCAGGCCCGCTTCACATACCCGGGGCGGCCGTTGGCCACGATGTGCTGCTCGCCCACCAGGAGCCCCACCTTGGTCGACACGAAGGCCTCGGCACGCCGCTCCTTCAGCACTCGGCCCACCAGCAGCTCGTTGGTGAACGGCCCGTACATGTCGGCGGTGTCCAGCAGTGTCACCCCCAGGTCGAGCGCCCGGTGGACCGTTCGCAGCGACTCGTCGCCCCGCTGCCGGGAGGTGGAGTACCCCCAGCTCATCGGCATGCACCCGAGTCCCACGGCCCCCACTTCGAGCGTCGTCGCGCCGATCGTCCTGCGCTCCACCTGGCCGTGTCCTCCTTTGCTGGCACCCCAAACTAACCAATGCGGCACCGGATCCTTGGCATAGCCTCCTGACCATGACCGACGACGTTTGGCTTCCGTTCCGCACCGACGAGATAGAGGGCCTCCCCGAGGGCCTGACCTACCACTACTGGGACGGCGGGCAGGACTTCCCCGCCGACCCCGCGGACTGCGTGTTCTACGCCGTGCCGTACATGAAGCGCCAGGACGTCAAGGCCCGGCCCCTGAAGCAGATGCGGAACCTGAAGGTCGTCCAGACGCTGACGGCAGGCGTCGACGACATCACCGCCCACCTGTCGTCCATCGTGCCGGGCGTGCGGCTGTGCAACGCGCGCGGAGTGCACGAGGCGAGCACGGCCGAACTCGCGCTCGCCCTGATCCTCGCCTCGCTGCGCGGCATCCCCGGCTTCGTACGGGCTCAAGCGGAGGAGCGCTGGCAGAGCGGGTTCCATCCGGCGCTCGCCGACAAGTCCGTCCTCATCGTCGGCTACGGCGCGATCGGTGCCGCCATCGAGGACCGGCTCGCGCCCTTTGAAGTCGCGCGGGTGGCGCGCGTCGCGCGCCGCGAGCGCAACACAGCGCGCGGCCTTGTGCATCCTCTCTCCCGATTGTCGGAACTTCTTCCCGACGCCGATGTCGTCGTCCTGGTCACCCCGCTCACCGAGGAGACGAAAGGCCTGGTCGACGCGGAGTTCCTGGCCCGCATGAAGGACGGGGCGCTGCTCGTCAACGTGGCGCGTGGCCCGATCGTCGACACCAAGGCCCTGCTGGCCGAGCTGGAGTCCCGCCGCATCACCGCCGCCCTGGACGTCACCGACCCCGAACCGCTGCCCGCAGGGCACCCCCTGTGGCATGCGCCGGGGGTGCTCATCAGCCCTCATGTCGGCGGCCCCACCTCGGCGTTCTGGCCCCGGGCCAAGCGTCTCCTCGGCTCTCAGCTGAACCGTTTCGCGCAGGGAGAACCGCTCGAGCACGTCGTGCTGACGACCGGCGGCTGAACCGGCGAGGCAGGCGCGGGCGACGGGGCCGGGCAGGCCCCGCGCACGGCCGGCGCGGCGCACGATTCGAGCCATCCCCGTCACCCGCGCACACGCCCGCCGGTGGTCGCACCACCGGCGCACACACCGCTTCCGGCGCACCTCCCGTCCGCTTCCGGTACGCTCCGCAGTCCCCCGAACGCGTTACGTACCCGCATTCCCCCTGGTCGTCACGGAGAGTAGAGGGACTATGTCCCTGAGTGACGAGACTGGTGTATCGTCCCCGACAGGGCTGCGCCGCGCACCGTTCGGCGCCGGGGACGGAACTTTCAGACATACGAGGGGGGCGACGGGCGATGCACGGCCTATGGACGAACGACCCGACGCGGCGCGGCCGCGGGCGACGACCCTGGCGGACCGCGACGCGCAGACGCGGTCACAGCGCTCACGGCAGCCGGCGTCACCACGCCGGCCACTGTCACCACCCCGGGGACGCCGGCCGCAAGAGGCACGCCCGCCCGGCACGACGGGCCCGGCGGGACCCGGCGCCACGGACCGGGAGGGACCGGTGAGGTCCCGGGGAGGGCTGCCGGCCCGCCGTCCGGCACCGGGCGGCCGGGCGAACCCGGCTCCGCAACTCGTCCTGGCCCTGGTGTGCGCGGGATACGCCGTCGGTTCCGCCGTCGACTGGGGCTCCCGGACCCTCGCGCTGATCATGGGCGACTTCGGGTTGAGCGCGGCGGCCGGCACCGCGTCGGTCTCCTGCCTGCTGTACGCCCGCAGCCGCCGCAGCCGCTTTCGACCGGCCTGGCTGCTCTTCGCCCTCTCCTCCGCCATGGCCGCGCTGGGCAACGGGGTCTGGGGCTGGTACGAGGTCGTTCTCGACCGCCCCGTCCCCTCGCCCAGCTGTGCCGACCTGTTCTTCCTCTGCTTCGCTCCACCCGCGATCGTAGGACTGCTCGTGCTCGCCAAAAGGCCCGTCACCAAGGCGGGTTGGGTATGCCTGGCGCTCGACGCGTGGCTGATCGGCGGCTCGTTGCTGACGCTGTCGTGGAGCCTCGCGCTCGCGCAGGCGGCCAAGTTCGACGGACCGAGCGTGGCGCACACCGCGCTGTCGCTCGCGTACCCGCTGCTGGACATCGCCCTGATCAGCATGGTGGTCGCCCTGCACCTCAGGCGCTCGGCGGTGAACCGCTCCGCGGTCAACACCGCCATCGGCGCACTCGCCCTGACCGTGCTGTGCGACGCCCTGTTCACCTCGCCGCTGCTGCACAGCAGCTACCACTCGGGCCAGTTGCTGGACGCGGGCTGGTTCTCCGGCTCGCTGCTCCTCGCCTACGCCCCCTGGGTCGGCGCCCGGCCCGGCCGAACGGACGACAAGCACGCGCGCGTGGTGCACGAACACGTCCCGGAGCAGCGGCACAGCGAACCCCGGGCCACCGGCCACGAGGAAGGGCGCCGGGGCCACGACCCGGCCCCCGGGCTCCCGCAGAGCCCGGCCCACGACCGGTACCCGGCCTCACCTCCGCCGGACGCCGACCACGACCGGAACCGGGCCACGCGCCCGATCGCCGGATCGCTGGCCGCCCTCACGCCCTACCTGGCCGCCGCGGTCTGCACGCTGGGGATCCTCTACAACGTCCTCAACGGCCACAGCGTCGACCGCGTGGTGCTCATCACCGCGGGCGCGGTCGTCCTCGCGCTCGTCGTGCGCCAGGGCATCATGCTGCTCGAGAACATCACGCTCACCCAGGAACTGGCGCAGAAGGAGAACCACTTCCGCTCCCTGGTGCAGGGCTCCAGCGACGTCATCATGATCGCCGCGCCCGACGGCATCCTGGAGTACGTCTCCCCGGCCGCCGCCGGCGTCTACGGCCGGCCCGCCGAGGAACTCGTCGGGACGGAACTCGCCGCGCTCATCCACCCCGACGACCTGGGGTGCGTGGTGCACGAGGTGCGGCGTTTCCTCGCCGCCAGCCACACCCAGGAACCGACCACTCGCATCGAGTGCCGCTTCCGCTCCGGCGACGGCGGCTGGCTCAACGTGGAGTCCACCGTCAACCGCCACCAGGGCGGCCTCATCTTCAACAGCCGGGACGTGACCGAGCGGGTGCGCCTGCAGGCACAGCTGCAGCACAGCGCCGAGCACGACCCGCTCACCGACCTGCCCAACCGCGCCCTGTTCACCAAGCGGGTCCAGCAGGCCCTCTCCGGCCGCCGCTCCTCCGACCGCGGCACCGCCGTCCTGTTCATCGACCTCGACGGCTTCAAGGCCGTCAACGACACCATCGGGCACCAGGCGGGCGACGAGCTCCTGGTCCAGGCCGCCCGCAGGCTCCAGGAGTCGGTGCGGCAGGGCGACACCGCCGCGCGCCTCGGCGGCGACGAGTTCGCGGCCCTCATCGTCGGCGACGGCACCCGTGACCGCACAGCGCGCGAGAGGCACATCCTCGAACTCGCCGACCGGCTCAGGGTCACCCTCTCCCAGCCGTACGACATCGACGGCAACGATGTCCGGGTGGCCGCCTCCATCGGCGTGGCCTTCGCCGAGCCGGGCCTCGGCGCCGGGGAGCTCCTGCGCAACGCCGACCTCGCCATGTACCGCGCCAAGGCCGCCGGCAAGGGCCGCGTGGAGCTGTACAGGCCCCAGATGCAGCAGGACGTCGTCCGCAAGGCCGAGCTGGCCACCCGGCTGCGGGCCGCGCTCGACGACGGCGAGTTCACCCTGCTGCACCAACCCGTGGTGTCGCTGGAGGACGGCCGGATCGCGTCCGTCAGCGCCCGGGCACGCTGGCGGTCCTCCCAGGGCGTGCTCTTCACACCCGACGAGTTCCTGCGCGTCCCGGAGGACAGCGACAAGGCCGCCGAGCTGGGCCGCTGGATCCTCGAGGAGGCCGTACGGCAGGCCGCCGAGCGCGCCGCCGACGGGCTCGCCGTACCCGTCGCCGTCCGGGTGAGCGCCCGCCGGCTGCTCGACCGCTCCCTGCCGCTCGGTTCCATCGAGGCCCTGCTCACCCGGCACGGTCTGGCGTCCGGCGCTCTGATGATCGAGCTCTCCGGCATCGATCCCCGCATCTCGCTGGAGGAGCTGGAGCGCAGACTCGGCAACCTCCGGCGGATCGGCGTCCGTATCGCCCTGGACGGCCTCGGCAGCGGCTATGCGGCCATCGTGGCGCTGCGCCGGCTCCCCCTCGACGTCCTCAAGCTGGACCGGAACCTCGTCGAGGGGGTCGTCGAGTCCGCCCGGCTGCACAAGATCACGGGTGGGCTGCTGCGCATCGCCGGCGACCTGGGCCTCACCTCCGTAGCCGACGGGGTGGACCTGCCCGAACAGGTCGTCGCTCTGCGCGCCATGGGCTGCACGCACGGTCAGGGCATGGCATTCTCGGGCGCACTGGACGAGTACCGGCTTCGCCGGGCGCTCACCGCCGGCCACTACCCGGTGCCGCTCGGCCCGGCGGAACCGGCCTTCGCGGGCGGAGTGAGAGAGCCGAAGGAGCGCGTCGGTGTGGACGGCGCATGGGGGTCCCCCCGCTCGAGCGAAGCCGAGAGCGGGGGAGGGCGGAGGCCCGAAGGGCTGAGCACGGTCGTGGCCCCGACACCCACGGGTGCGCCCCGTGGGTGAACGGGCCATGGGGAGGGTCGCGGGGGCGTGCACCAGTGGCGTGCCTGCCGTTTCCGGAGGCGGGACGGGCCTACGCTCACATAATGAGACTCCCGTCCCACCCACTTGACAGTGATGCCGTGCCGGGGGGAGGGTCTGTGCCATGCGCACCCGAATTCTCGTACTTGGACAGCGCGTCGGCTGAGCTGGGACCCACCGGGCACGAACCGGAAAACCCAGCGACCACACCCGGCGCGCTCCCCTCGCTTGCCTCATGGCACGAGGGGTTTTTTGTTGCACAGGCACCAGCCGAACAACGCCCGAACCTCGCCAAAACCCTCAGCATCGAGAAGAGAATGCCGATGACCGAGCAGGCCACCGGGGCCCCTCACCCGCAGCCGCGGCCCCGATCCGGAGGACAGCAGTCCGCGCCCGAGCACGTCACGGGTGCGCAGTCCCTCATCCGCTCTCTCGAGGAGGTCGGCGCCGACACGGTATTCGGCATTCCGGGTGGTGCCATCCTTCCGGCGTACGACCCGCTGATGGACTCCACGCGGGTGCGTCACGTGCTGGTGCGGCACGAGCAGGGCGCGGGCCACGCGGCCACCGGCTACGCCCAGGCCACCGGCAAGGTCGGCGTCTGCATGGCGACCTCGGGACCCGGGGCCACCAACCTGGTGACCCCGATCGCGGACGCCCACATGGACTCGGTGCCGCTGGTCGCGATCACCGGCCAGGTCGCCTCCAAGGCGATCGGCACCGACGCCTTCCAGGAGGCGGACATCGTCGGCATCACGATGCCGATCACCAAGCACAACTTCCTGGTCACCAAGGCGGAGGACATCCCGCGGGTGATCGCGCAGGCGTTCCACATCGCCTCGACCGGCCGCCCCGGCCCGGTCCTGGTCGACATCGCCAAGGACGCCCTCCAGGCGCGGACCACCTTCTCCTGGCCGCCGGTGATGGACCTGCCCGGCTACCGCCCGGTGACCAAGCCGCACGCCAAGCAGATCCGCGAGGCCGCCAAGCTGATCACCTCCGCCAGGCGGCCCGTCCTGTACGTCGGCGGCGGCGTCCTCAAGGCGCAGGCCACCGCCGAACTGAAGGTCCTCGCGGAGCTGACCGGGGCCCCCGTCACCACCACTTTGATGGCGCTCGGCGCGTTCCCCGACAGCCACCCGCAGCACCTGGGCATGCCCGGCATGCACGGTTCCGTGGCCGCCGTCACCGCCCTGCAGAAGGCCGATCTGATCGTCGCCCTCGGCGCCCGCTTCGACGACCGCGTCACCGGCAAGCTGGACAGCTTCGCCCCGTACGCGAAGATCGTCCACGCGGACATCGACCCCGCCGAGATCGGCAAGAACCGCGCCGCCGACGTGCCGATCGTCGGGGACGCACGTGAGGTCATCGCCGACCTGATCCAGGCCGTGCAGAGGGAGCACAGCGAGGGCCACCAGGGTGACTACACCGCCTGGTGGAACGACCTGAACCGCTGGCGCGAGACCTACCCGCTCGGCTACGACCTGCCCGAGAACGGCACGCTCTCCCCGCAGCAGGTCATCGAGCGCATCGGGCAGCTCGCGCCGCAGGGCACGATCTTCGCCGCGGGCGTCGGCCAGCACCAGATGTGGGCCGCGCACTTCATCCAGTACGAGAAGCCCGCGACCTGGCTGAACTCCGGCGGCGCCGGAACCATGGGCTACGCCGTCCCGGCCGCGATGGGCGCGAAGGCCGGCGCCCCGGACCGTACGGTCTGGGCGATCGACGGCGACGGCTGCTTCCAGATGACCAATCAGGAGCTGACCACCTGCGCCCTGAACAACATCCCGATCAAGGTCGCCATCATCAACAACGGCGCCCTCGGGATGGTCCGCCAGTGGCAGACCCTCTTCTACAACCAGCGGTACTCCAACACGGTGCTGCACTCCGGCCCCGAGGACGTCGACCCGGCGGCCAGGGGAACCCGCGTCCCCGACTTCGTGAAGCTGTCGGAGGCCATGGGCTGCTACGCCATCCGCTGCGAGTCCCCGGACGACCTGGACAAGGTCATCGAAGAGGCGAACTCCATCAACGACCGCCCCGTCGTCGTCGACTTCATCGTCCACGAGGACGCGATGGTGTGGCCGATGGTCGCCGCCGGCACCTCCAACGACGAGATCATGGCCGCCCGGGACGTCCGCCCCGACTTCGGCGACAACGAGGACGACTGAGAGAGAGCTGAGTCGAGAACCATGTCCACCAAGCACACCCTCTCCGTCCTGGTCGAGAACACCCCCGGCATCCTCGCCCGGATCGCCGCCCTGTTCTCCCGCCGCGGCTTCAACATCGACTCCCTCGCGGTCGGTGTCACCGAGCACCCCGACATCTCCCGCATCACCATCGTGGTGAACGTCGAGGACCTGCCCCTGGAGCAGGTGACGAAGCAGCTCAACAAGCTCGTCAACGTGCTGAAGATCGTCGAGCTGGAGCCGTCGCAGGCCGTTCAGCGTGAACTCGTTCTGGTGAAGGTGCGCGCCGACAACGAGACGCGCTCCCAGATCGTCGAGATCGTCCAGCTGTTCCGCGCCAAGACGGTCGACGTCTCCCCGGAGGCCGTCACCATCGAGGCCACCGGGTCCAGCGACAAGCTGTCGGCGATGCTCAAGATGCTGGAGCCGTACGGCATCAAGGAGCTCGTCCAGTCCGGCACGATCGCGATCGGCCGCGGCGCCCGTTCGATCACGGACCGGTCGCTGCGAGCCCTGGACCGGTCGGCGTAAGAAGGTGTCCGGGCGGCCGGGGCACACCGGCCGCCCGTATGCCGAGACCCCGAAACTTCCCTTCCGCCCGCCGTCATACGGTGGGACGCAACACCTGCACTCAAGGAGAGAACCCAAAGTGGCCGAGCTGTTCTACGACGCTGACGCCGACCTGTCCATCATCCAGGGCCGCAAGGTCGCGGTCATCGGCTACGGCAGCCAGGGCCACGCCCACGCGCTGTCGCTGCGTGACTCGGGTGTCGACGTCCGTGTCGGTCTGCACGAGGGCTCGAAGTCCAAGGCGAAGGCCGAGGAGCAGGGCCTGCGCGTGGTGACCCCGTCGGAGGCCGCCGCCGAGGCCGACGTCATCATGATCCTGGTGCCGGACCCGATCCAGGCCCAGGTCTACGAGGAGTCCATCGCCCCGAACCTGAAGGACGGCGACGCGCTGTTCTTCGGCCACGGCTTCAACATCCGCTTCGGCTTCATCAAGCCCCCGGCCGGCGTGGACGTCTGCATGGTCGCCCCGAAGGGCCCGGGTCACCTGGTGCGCCGCCAGTACGAGGAGGGCCGCGGCGTTCCGTGCATCGCGGCCGTCGAGCAGGACGCCTCGGGCAACGCGTTCGCGCTGGCCCTGTCGTACGCCAAGGGCATCGGCGGCACCCGCGCCGGCGTCATCAAGACGACCTTCACCGAGGAGACCGAGACCGACCTGTTCGGCGAGCAGGCCGTCCTGTGCGGTGGCACCGCGGCGCTGGTGAAGGCGGGCTTCGAGACGCTGACCGAGGCGGGCTACCAGCCGGAGATCGCCTACTTCGAGTGCCTGCACGAGCTGAAGCTGATCGTCGACCTCATGTACGAGGGCGGCCTGGAGAAGATGCGCTGGTCGATCTCCGAGACCGCCGAGTGGGGCGACTACGTCACCGGCCCGCGCATCATCACCGACGCCACCAAGGCCGAGATGAAGAAGGTCCTCGCCGAGATCCAGGACGGCTCCTTCGCCCAGGCCTGGATGGACGAGTACCACGGCGGTCTGAAGAAGTACAACGAGTACAAGAAGCAGGACTCCGAGCACCTGCTGGAGACCACCGGCAAGCAGCTGCGCAAGCTCATGTCGTGGGTGAACGAGGAGGCGTGACCTCTGATGCGGCGGTGCCCTTTGCCGGGGGCGCCGCCGCATTATTCTTGTTGTCCACACCGGCCAGCCACGTCCGGGTGATCCTTCCGCGCAGGCGCAATACGCCCCTCGCCGCGCCACTAGACTGCTGCACAACAATCGCGTCAGGCCCACAGCGTCGTGCGTCTTCCACGCGGCAAGCACCCCTCCACCGCCAGCGGCCGTCGGGACGGCCGTCCGCATTGGACATGTGAGGACTCACGTGAGCTCGAAACCCGTCGTACTCATCGCTGAAGAGCTGTCGCCCGCGACCGTCGACGCCCTCGGCCCCGACTTCGAGATCCGCCACTGCAACGGCGCCGACCGGGCGGAGCTGCTGCCCGCGATCGCCGACGTCGACGCCATCCTGATCCGCTCCGCGACGAAGGTCGACGCCGAGGCCATCGCCGCGGCGAAGAAGCTGAAGGTCGTCGCGCGGGCCGGCGTCGGCCTGGACAACGTGGACGTCTCCGCCGCCACCAAGGCCGGCGTGATGGTCGTCAACGCCCCCACCTCGAACATCGTGACCGCGGCCGAACTGGCCTGCGGTCTGATCATTTCCACCGCCCGCAACATCCCGCAGGCCAACGCGGCGCTGAAGAACGGCGAGTGGAAGCGCAGCAAGTACACCGGCGTCGAGCTCGCCGAGAAGACCCTCGGCGTCGTCGGCCTCGGCCGCATCGGCGCGCTGGTCGCCCAGCGCATGTCCGCGTTCGGCATGAAGGTCGTCGCCTACGACCCCTACGTCCAGCCTGCCCGGGCCGCGCAGATGGGCGTGAAGGTGCTGTCCCTGGACGAGCTGCTCGAGGTCGCCGACTTCATCACCGTCCACCTGCCGAAGACCCCCGAGACGCTCGGCCTGATCGGCTCCGAGGCGCTGCACAAGGTCAAGCCGAGTGTGCGCGTCATCAACGCCGCGCGCGGCGGGATCGTCGACGAGGAGGCGCTGTACTCGGCGCTCAAGGAGGGCCGCGTCGCCGGTGCCGGCCTCGACGTGTACGCGAAGGAGCCGTGCACGGACTCCCCGCTGTTCGAGCTCGACCAGGTCGTCTGCACCCCGCACCTCGGCGCCTCCACCGACGAGGCGCAGGAGAAGGCGGGCATCGCGGTCGCCAGGTCGGTGCGCCTGGCGCTCGCCGGCGAGCTGGTGCCGGACGCGGTGAACGTCCAGGGCGGTGTCATCGCCGAGGACGTCAAGCCGGGTCTGCCGCTCGCCGAGAAGCTCGGCCGCATCTTCACCGCGCTCGCGGGCGAGGTCGCGGTCCGGCTCGACGTCGAGGTGTACGGCGAGATCACCCAGCACGACGTCAAGGTGCTCGAACTGTCCGCGCTCAAGGGCGTGTTCGAGGACGTCGTGGACGAGACGGTGTCGTACGTGAACGCCCCGCTGTTCGCTCAGGAGCGCGGTGTCGAGGTGCGCCTGACCACCAGCTCGGAGGCCACTGACCACCGCAACGTGGTCACCGTCCGCGGCACGCTCGCCGACGGCGAGGAGGTCTCGGTGTCCGGCACGCTGGCCGGCCCGAAGCACCACCAGAAGATCGTGGCGGTGGGCGACTACGACGTGGACCTGTCGCTCGCCGACCACATGATCGTGCTCCGCTACACCGACCGTCCCGGTGTGGTCGGCACCGTCGGCCGCATCCTCGGCGAGGCCGGCATCAACATCGCGGGCATGCAGGTGGCCCGTGACATCGCCGGCGGCGAGGCCCTCGCGGTCCTCACGGTCGACGACACGGTGCCGCAGAACGTGCTGACGGAGGTCGCGGAGGAGATCGGCGCGACGTCCGCCCGCTCGGTGAACCTGGTCTGACAGCCGTACGCACGAAAGCCGGGGCCCGGCCACCTCAGGGTGGCCGGGCCCCGGCTCGTTTCCCGATCCGTCACTCCCCGGTGTCACGCACGTGGATCCGGCGCAGGCTCGTCGTCGCCAGTGCCGCCGCCCCCGCCAGGACCACCGCCCCGGCGATCGCGGCCCCGTGCATCCCGCTGGTGAACGCCTCCCGCGCCGCGGCCAGCAGTTCCGCTCCCGCCCGGCCCGGCATCCCGTGGGCCACCGCGAGCGCGCCGCCCAGCGTTTCGCGGGCCGGGGACGGGGCGGAGGCCGGGATCTCGTGGCGGTAGACCGCCGTACCGATCGAGCCCAGGACCGCCATCCCCAGTGCGCCGCCGAACTCCGCGCCGGTCTCCAGGAGGGAGGACGCGGAGCCCGCCCGCTCGACCGGGGCCGCGCTCATCGCGAGATCCGTCATCTGGGAGATGGCGATGACGATCCCGGAGGCGAGGACGCCGCAGGCCGCGAGCACCAGCCAGAGGGAGTCGGTGCCGGCGAGGACGAGCATTCCGTAGCCGGCCGCGGCGATGGTGAACCCGGTCGTGACGACGTAGGCGCGGTTGACGCCCTTCTGCACCAGCCGGGTGGCGATCGGCGCCGCCATGCCGATCGGCACGGAGGGGAGCAGCGCCCACAGCGCCGCCTCCATCGCGCTCTTGCCGAGCACCGACTGCAGGTACTGCGTGGTGAAGAAGGCCGAGCCCATCATCCCGAAGGACGAGATCAGGTTGAGGACCACCGCGGGAGCGAAGCCCCGGCCCCGGAACAGGGCGGGGGAGATCATCGGTGAGGCCGCGGTGCGCTGACGGTGCACGAACAGTGCCGCGAACAGCAGGCCCACCGTCACCGCCAGCACGTACTGGACGTGCCATCCCTCGGCCGGTATCTCCTTCAGGCCGTAGATCACCGGCAGGACCGCCGCCATCGACAGCGGCACGCTGAGCAGGTCGAAGCGGCCGGGCTCCGGGTTCTTCGACTCGGGGAGCAGGAACGGACCGAGGATGAGCAGCAGGACCATCGCGGGAAGGTTCACCAGGAAGACCGAGCCCCACCAGAAGTACTCGACGAGGACGCCGCTCATCACGGAGCCGAGCGCGACGCCGGCCGTCATGACGCCGGACCACAGGCCGATCGCCTTCGCGCGCTGACCGGGGTCGGTGAACATCGTGCGGATCAGGGCCATCGTCGCCGGCATGAGGGTGGCGCCGCCGATGCCGAGCACGGCACGGGCCGCGATCAGGGTCTCGGCGCTGTCGGCGTAGGCCGCCAGCAGTGAGGCGCCCCCGAAGGCGGTGGCCCCGAGGAGCAGCAGCCTGCGGCGGCCGATGCGGTCGCCGAGCGAGCCCATCGTCATCAGCAGCCCGGCGAGCACGAAGGCGTAGATGTCGAAGATCCACAGCTGCTGGGCGGCGCTCGGCTCCAGGTCCGCGCTGATCGCGGGGATCGCGAAGTAGAGGACCGAGACGTCCATCGAGACCAGCAGCAGCGGAAGCATCAGGACGCCCAGGGCGGTCCATTCACGGCGGCCGGCACGCGGTCCGGCGGGCGGTCCGGCGGGCGGTGCGGTCGTGGTCGTGCTCGTCGGGTTCGTCATGCCAGGAACTGTACGAGCGTCTTAAACGCATGTCTAGTACGGCTGTATAAATCGCTTGTCTAGGACGGTTGTCTGCATCGCGGTAGGGTCGGTGGGCATGGGACATCGTGAGGATCTGCTCGAGGGCGCCAAGCGCTGCCTTCTTCAGAAGGGCTTCCTGCGCACGACGGCGCGCGACATCGTCAAGGAGTCCGGGACCAACCTGGCGTCGATCGGCTACCACTACGGATCGAAGGACGCGCTGTTGGTGGAGGCATATGTCTCGCTGATCCAGGGGACAGGGCACCGGTTCGACCCCGGCGGGGAGGCGCAGCAGGCGATGTCCGAGCCCCCCGGGTCGTTGGAGCGCTTCCACAAGGTCTGGGCGAACATCATCCGCGCGCTGCCCGAGTCACGAGCCATCTTCCTGCTGAGCTTCGAGCTGATCCTCCAGGGCGACCGGCTTCCCGAGGTGCGCAGGCTGATGATCGAGGCGGAGGGACAGGGCCGCTCCGGGCTCCTGCCGCTGTTCAGCGACATCCCGGAAGCGGATCTCGACAAGGAGACGGTCGAAACCGAGGGCCGCTTCTACCAGACCCTTCTCCAAGGGCTCATGGTGCAGTGGCTCTTCAACCCGGAGACGGCGACCGACGCCGACCAGCTCACCGAGGGGCTGCGCCGCGTCATCGCGGGGGCCGCGCAGAGCTGACGCGTCCGTCAGCGGGAGGTCAGGACCATCCGGAAGCGGGCGGCGCCGGACAGCATCTTCTGGTACGCCTCGCCCGCCTGGTCCAGGGGTACGGTCTCGACCACCGGGCGGATCCCGTGCAGGGCACTGAACGCCATCGTGTCCTGCACGTCCTGCGCGGTGCCCGACGGGTGCCCGCGGACGACCCTGCCGCCCATGATCAGCTGGACCGGGGTGATCCCCATGGGATCGGGAGACGCGCCGATGACGACCAGCTCGCCGCGGTGCGACAGCCCGTCCACGGTCGCCGTGATGGCCTCGGCGTTGCCGGCGGTGGCAAGGACGACCTTGGCGCCGCCGAGGGACTGCAACGCGTCCGCGACAGAGGTGTCCGCCGTGCTGTCGACGTAGTGATGGGCGCCGAGTCGCTTGGCGAGGTCGGCCTTCTCGGCCCCGCGCGCGATCGCCACCGTCTCGAAGCCCATGGCGGCCGCGTACTGCACCCCCAGATGGCCGAGCCCGCCGATGCCGAGCACGGCCACCAGGTCGCCCGGCCGGGCGGAGCTGCGCCGCAGCCCGTGGAAGGTGGTCACCCCCGCGCAGGCCATGGGCCCGGCGTCGGTCGCCGCCAGTGCGTCGGGGATACGGGCCAGGGCGTCGGCCGGCGCGATCACCGCCTCGGCGAAGCCACCGTCGTACGCCCATCCGGGCACCTTCAGGTTCTGGCACACGACGAAGTCGCCCTGCCGGCACGGCGTGCAGTGGCCGCAGCTGCCACCGAACCAGCCCACCGCCACCCGGTCGCCCACCTGCCAGCCCCGCTCCCGCACTCCCTCGCCGAGCTCCTCGACGCGCCCGGCGATCTCATGCCCGGGCACCACCGGAAAGGTGACCCCCGGCAGCCCGGCGTTCACGAAGAAGGCGTCGCTGTGGCAGATCCCGCACGCCTCCACGGCCACCCGCACATGGCCGGGACCAGGCTGCGGCACCTCACGCTCGACGACCTCGAACGGACCGCCGGCGGCGGCCACCTGCGCGACTCGATACGTACTCATGGGCTCTCCCCGGGAACGGGTACGGCTGCCCCCGCTACCCAGCAGACCAGTTTCGGCCCGATCCCGCGCGCCGAAGGGCCATGGGGGACACGTCCTACAGTCGCGCGCCCTTCAGCGCCATGTGCAGCAGCAGGCGGTCCTCCCCGTCGTCCAGGTCCAGGCCCGTGAGCTGTTCGACGCGGGAGAGGCGGTAGTACAGGGTCTGGCGGTGGACGCCCAGTTCGGCGGCCGTGCGGCCCGCCTGGCCCGCGCAGTCCAGGAACACCTCGGCGGTGCGGGCCAGTTCGCGGTGGGCGGGGGTCAGCAGGGCGCTGACGGCCGGGTCGTGGGCCGCCTGCGGCGGCAGCGACGTCAGCAGGCGGTACGGGCCGATGGCCGACCACTGGGCGATCGGGCCGAGCCGGGGCTCCGCCAGGACCGCGCGGGCCGCCCCCGCGGCCTCCCGCCAGGCCGCGCCCAGCTCGGCGAGGCCCTGCCGGGAGCCTGCCACCCCGGCCGCGGAGCCCGTGCCTTGGACTCCCGCCTCCCGCAGCAGCCGGGTGGCCGCCGTCAGCGCCGGGGTCAGCACGTCCGCCGAGCGCAGCCGCACCAGCAGTGCCAGGCTCTGGCCGGTTGTGCCCCAGGGGACCGTGCACAGCGCGGTCGCCGCCGGGATCGTCCGGGCCGACGGCGCGTCGTCCGGGTCGGCCGAGGGCCAGGGCGCGACACAGACCACCGTGTGCAGGCCCTCGCCGCGCGCGCCCAGCGCCGTCCGCAGTTCGGCCACCGCCATGTCCTGCGGCCAGCCGCGCTCCGCGGTCAGCACCGCGCGCAGCTCACGCGTCACCTCCGCGCCCGCCTGCGCCTCCTCCGCGAGCAGGTCGCCGATCCGCGCCGCGATCTCCATCGCGGCCGACAACTGCGCCTCGGACGGGCCCGGCTCGTCGGCCAGCAGCCACACATAGCCGAGGACGACACCCCGATGGCGTACCGGCAGGCAGATCCTTCCCCGGTACACGCCGGCCTCCGGAGTGGGCGGAATCCGCACCGGCCCGGTGGCGCGGGCGATGCCGAAGCCCTCGAACCACTTCCGCACCGCCGCCGTGGAGCGGCGCGTGAGGATCGAGCGGGTGCGCACGGGGTCGAGGGACGCCTCGTCGAAGTCGCCCTCGCTGTCGTACGCGGCGAAGGCGATCAGTTCGAAGTCCCGGTTCTCCAGCGTCGCCGGAGCGCCGAGCAGCGCGGAGATCTCGTCGACGAGCTCCTGGTACTCGCCGCGCCCCGCCTTGAAAACGTCCGCCACACGGGCATTCTCCCGCATTTTCCCATCCCGCTCATACATCTGTCTGAGATCCAGGGCACGGATGCGTGACAGCTGTCGATGGCCGACGATCGAAGGGATCCTTAGGTTTCACGGTGGTTCTCCGTGCCGTACCCGAATGGTCGGGTCGCGGCCTCTTGCCCGTTCT
Source organism: Streptomyces sp. Ru72 (assembly GCF_002920635.1). GTDB lineage: Bacteria > Actinomycetota > Actinomycetes > Streptomycetales > Streptomycetaceae > Streptomyces. The sequence goes on from NZ_PQSR01000006.1 coordinate 98,043, forward strand.
GTGGAGGTGCCCCGTGCTGGGTCCCGTGATTCTCGCCGCGTCGCGCAGCGACCGGATGCGACGCCTGATCTCGGCGGCCCCGGTGACCAAGCAGGTCGTCGACCGCTTCATCCCCGGCGAGACGGTCGACGACATCGTGCCGGTCGTCCAGGACCTCACCGGCAAGGGGCTGGAGCTGACGATGGACGTCGTCGGCGAGGACATCACGACTCCCGAGCAGGCCGCGGCCGCGCGCGACGCCTACCTGGAGCTGATCGACCGGCTGGAGCCCCTGGAGCTGGGCACCCGCGCCGAGATGTCGGTGAAGCTGTCGATGTTCGGCCAGTCCCTCCCGTCGCCCACCACCGCCCTCAACCGAGGGCCCTCCGGGCCCGCCCCTACATTTCCGGACGGCCACGAGCTGGCCCTGAAGAACGTCCGGCCGGTCGTCGAGGCGGCCGCCGCGATCGGCACGACGGTCACGCTGGACGCGGAGGACCACACCACCCTCGACTCGATGTTCGCCATCCACGAGGAGCTGCGGAAGGACTTCCCGCAGACGGGTTGCGTCATCCAGGCGTACCTTTTCCGAACCGAGGCCGACGCCCGCCGCCTCGCCGCGAGCGGCAGCCGCGTGCGTATCGTGAAGGGGGCGTACAAGGAGCCCGCGTCGGTCGCGTACCAGAACAAGCACGAGATCGACAAGGCGTACGTCCGCGTCCTGAGGACCCTCATGGAGGGTGAGGGATACCCGATGATCGGATCCCACGACCCGCGCCTGATCTCCATCGCCCAGGAACTCGCCCACCGCGCCGGGCGCAAGACGGACGAGTACGAGTTCCAGATGCTGTACGGCATCCGCAGCGAGGAGCACCTGCGCCTGGCTGCCGAGGGCCACCGCATGCGCGTCTACACGGCGTACGGCACCGACTGGTACGGCTACTTCATGAGGCGCCTGGCGGAGAAGCCGGCGAACCTGCGCTTCTTCCTTCGGAGCATGGTCACACATGGCTGAGGAGACAGGGCTGTGCCGCGTCTTCGGCCGGGGGTCCGGGGGTCGTCCCCCGGGAAGACACAGCATGAGGCGCCTGGCGGAGAAACCGGCGAACCTGCGCTTCTTCGTCCGCTCGATGGTCAGCAAGGGCTGAGCCCGCACCCCGCTCGCAACACCGCTCACATCAAGGAGTTCCGGAACCCATGGACGCTGTGACCCAGGTCCCCACCCCCGTCAACGAGCCGGTGCACGGCTACGCCCCCGGCTCGCCCGAGCGTGCCCGCCTGGAGGCCAAGCTCAAGGAGCTGGCCGAGAACCCGATCGACCTGCCCTGCACCATCGGCGGCGAAAAGCGCATGGGCGGAGGCGAGGAATTCCAGGTCGTGCAGCCGCACAACCACAAGGCCGTCCTCGGTACCTATCGCAACGCCACGCAGGCGGACGCGCAGGACGCCATCGACGCGGCGCTCGCCGCCGCGCCCGCCTGGCGCGCGATGTCCTTCGACGACCGCGCCGCGATCATCCTGCGCGCCGCCGAGCTGCTGGCCGGTCCCTGGCGCGAGACGCTGGCCGCCTCCACCATGCTCGGCCAGTCCAAGACCGCCCAGCAGGCCGAGATCGACACCCCGTGCGAGCTGGTCGACTTCTGGCGCTTCAACGTGCACTACGCCCGCCAGATCCTGGCCGAGCAGCCCCCGGCCAACTCCCCGGGCGTGTGGAACCGCCTCGACCACCGCCCGCTCGAGGGCTTCGTCTACGCGATCACCCCGTTCAACTTCTCCGCGATCGCGGGCAACCTGCCGACGGCCCCGGCGCTGATGGGCAACGTCGTGGTCTGGAAGCCGTCCCCGACCCAGACCCACGCCGCCGTCCTGCTGATGCAGCTCCTGGAGGAGGCGGGCCTGCCGAAGGGCGTCATCAACCTCCTCACCGGTGACGGCATCGAGGTCTCCAAGGTCGCCCTGGAGCACCGGGACCTCGCGGGCATCCACTTCACCGGTTCCACCAAGACCTTCCAGTACCTGTGGAAGACGGTCGGCAACAACATCGAGAAGTACCGCTCCTACCCGCGCCTGGTCGGCGAGACCGGCGGCAAGGACTTCGTGGTGGCCCACCCGTCGGCCGACCGTGCGGTCCTGAAGACGGCGCTCACCCGGGGCGCGTTCGAGTACCAGGGCCAGAAGTGCAGCGCCACCTCCCGCGCGTACATCCCGGCGTCGATCTGGAACGACGGCTTCAAGGAGCAGTTCGCGGCCGAGGTCGACGGCATCGGCATGGGTGACGTCACCGACCTGTCGAACTTCATCGGCGCCGTCATCGACGAGCGCGCCTTCGCCAAGAACAAGGCCGCGATCGACCGCGCCAAGGAGGACCCGGCCTGCACGATCGTCGCGGGCGGCTCCTACGACGACTCGGTGGGCTACTTCGTCCGCCCGACCGTCATCGAGTGCACCGACCCGGAGAACGAGGTGTTCCGTACCGAGTACTTCGGCCCGATCCTCGCGGTCCACGTCTACGAGGACGACAAGTACGACGAGATGCTGACCCAGATGGAGTCGGTCTCGGACTACGCCCTGACGGGCTCGGTCATCGCGAACGACCGCGCTGCGGCGGCGTACACGGCCGAGAGGCTCCGCTACGCGGCCGGCAACTTCTACATCAACGACAAGTCGACCGGCGCCGTGGTCGGCCAGCAGCCCTTCGGCGGCGGCCGGGCCTCCGGCACGAACGACAAGGCGGGCGCTCCCCAGAACCTGCTGCGCTGGACCCTGACCCGCGCGATCAAGGAGACGCTGGTCCCGCCGACGGACTACACGTACCCGCACATGGGCTGACGTCCGCGACGGCCGGAACGGGCCGGGTCCCTGTGCGGACCCGGCCCGTTCGCGTGCGTCCCGGGGCAGACTGATCGCATGATCGATGAGCGGACGGTGACCGCCGACGACGGCGTACACCTGTGGGCGGCACGGTCGGGCCGGGGCGATCCGCTGATCCTGTGCCACGGTGGGCCCGGCCTGTGGGACATGTTCGAGGACGTGGCGGAACTGCTCGCGGACCGGTCCACGGTGGTCCGCTGGGACCAGCGCGGCTGCGGGCGGTCGCAGCGGTGCGCCGGACCCTGGACGAGTGCCCGCTTCGTGGCCGATCTCGACGCCGTACGAGGGCGGTTCGGCCTCGACCGCATGGCACTGCTCGGCCATTCCTGGGGCGCGCAACTGGCGTTGAGCTACGCGCTCGCGCGTCCGGAGAGGGTGAGCGCGCTGATCTATGTCTCCGGTACGGGCATCGACTCGGACGACACCTGGCACCCCGCGTACCGGGAGAACTTCCTCGCCAGGCTTGGTGAGCGGCCCGAACGCCTGAACCGCTGGCGGGAGTTGACCGACCGCGCCGAGCGCACCGGTGAGGAGGACCGGGAGCGGGCCGTCCTGCAGTGGTCGATCGAGTTCGAGGACCGCGAGCGGGCCCCGGAGCACGCCGGACGCATGGCCGATCCCTGGTTCGGCGTCAACGACGAGTGCAACAGGGCCCTCAACGAGGAGCGGAAGCGCATCTGGGGCACCCCGGAGCTGAACGCCGCCTGCCGCACCCTCGACGTGCCCGTGCTGATCGTCGACGGCGGACGGGACATCCGGCCGCGTTCGGCGGTCGACTCCCTGGAACGGGCGCTGCCGATGGTGCGGCGGGTGGTCCTGTCCGCTGCCGGGCACATGCCGTGGACAGAGGACCCGCAGGGGTTCCGCCGGGCGGTCGCGGGCGTGCTGTGACCCGGCCGGGGCCCGGCGGGAGGTCGGCGCTGACACGGTCCGCGTACAGGCGGCAGGTGGCGTCGGGCGGGGAGAACGCGACGGAGCGAGCGATACTGATCACGTGACAGTCGCAGTCCGCACCGCCCATACCGCCGACCTCGACCCCGCCGAGCTCCGGGCCGTGCGCGCGCTGCTCGACGCCGCGTTCGACGGGGACTACGACGATGACGACTGGGAGCACGCGCTCGGCGGGATGCACGTGCTCGTCAGCGACGAGCAGGGGCTCGCCGCGCACGGGTCCGTCATCCAGCGGCGCGCCCGGTATCGCAAGCGCTGGCTGCGCGTCGGGTACGTCGAGGGCGTGGGCGTCCGCGCCGACGTGCGGCGCCAGGGGCTCGGCGGGCGTGTCATGGCCGAGATCGAGCGGATCGTCGACCGCGCCTACGACCTCGGCGCGCTCTCCGCCAGCGACGACGGCGCCCCCCTCTACGCCGCCCGCGGCTGGCGCCTGTGGCGTGGCCGTCTCGGCGGCCTCGGCCCCCGCGGTGTCGTCCGCCTGCGCGACGACGAGGACTGCACCTATGTACGCCCCGCCGCCGCGGGCGACCTCGACTTCAAGCGCAAGCTGGTCTTCGACTGGCGCGATGGGGACGTCCTCTGACCGTCGGCGACGGTTTCCGCAGGTCGCGCTCGTACGGCCCGCTGCGCCGTCTCAGATAGTAGGAAGTCCGAGTAATTGTGGAGACAGACGCCCGGTCCTCACTTACTTTTGTAGAAGCCGAACGTCTCGCTCGATCAAGCGAATGGCGGTCGTGAGCCGGGCCCCGTGCAGGCAACCCCTGCGGCACCGCTCCCCGCCTCGCCGGCGTCTCGTAACCCCCTTTCCGCACTCCCGGATGTCGAAGGAGTCGATTTCCCATGGCCGAGACGACCGCCCGCCGCCGAGTCCGTCACGTTTCCCGTACGAGCGAGTCCGACCGCAAGAACGCCGCCGCGGCGCTCCAGCGCGCCCTCGACCGCAGGGACAACGGCGGCGCGACCGGCCACTGAGCCGCGCCCCGCACCCCAGGCCCTCACTCGTACGGGCCCGCACCCTCACCCGTGAGGCTGCACCCATAAGCCGGGAGCCGCACCCGCACGAGGTGCGGCGCGGCCGGGCGTCCCGCGCCATCTGCCGCGCCGCACCTCGGTGTCGGACCGGTGTTTCGATGCCGGGCCGGTGTCCGTATCGCGGACGCCTCGTGTCATTGCGTGGGACAAGGAGTACGGTGCCGTCATGTCTCGCAGCATCAATCTCGCAGTGATTCCCGGTGACGGCATCGGCCAGGAGGTCGTGGCCCAGGGGCTGAAGGTCCTCTCCGCCGTCCTTCCGCAGGATGTGAAGCTGGAGACCAAGGAGTACGACTTCGGCGCCCGGCGCTACCACGCCACCGGTGAGACCCTCACCGACGCGGACCTCGAGCAGCTCAAGCAGCACGACGCGATCCTGCTCGGCGCGATCGGCGACCCCTCGGTGCCGTCGGGCGTGCTGGAGCGCGGCTTCCTGCTCAAGCTCCGCTTCGCCTTCGACCACCACGTCAACCTGCGGCCCTCCAAGCTGCTGCCGGGCGTCGCGACCCCGCTCGCGGGTCAGCCCGAGATCGACTTCGTCGTGGTCCGCGAGGGCACCGAGGGCCCGTACACGGGCAACGGCGGCACCATCCGCAAGGGCACCCCCCACGAGGTCGCCACCGAGGTGTCCGTGAACACCGCCTTCGGCGTCGAGCGCGTGGTCCGGGACGCCTTCGCCCGCGCCCAGGCACGCCCGCGCAAGAAGCTGGCCCTGGTCCACAAGAACAACGTGCTCACGTTCGCGGGTCACCTGTGGACGAACATCTTCAACAAGGTGGCCGAGGAGTTCCCCGAGGTCACCACCGAGTACATGCACGTCGACGCGGCGACGATCTACCTCGTCACCCAGCCCGAGCGCTTCGACGTGATCGTCACCGACAACCTCTTCGGCGACATCATCACCGACCTCGCCGCCGCCATCTCCGGCGGCATCGGGGTCGCCGCCTCCGGCAACATCAACCCGTCCGGCGAGTTCCCGTCGATGTTCGAGCCCGTGCACGGCTCGGCGCCCGACATCGCGGGTCAGGGCAAGGCCGACCCCTCGGCCACCGTCCTGTCGGTCGCCCTCCTGCTGCGTCACCTCGGCTACGAGGCCGAGGCCGCCCGCATCGAGGGGGCCGTCTCGGCCGACCTCGCGGAGCGCGTGGGCAAGCCCGCCCGCACGACCGACGAGATCGGCGACGCGCTCGCCGTACGAGTAGCCGGCTGACCCGCCGCCCTGCTCACACCCCCTGAGTCAAGGCCGCCGGGTCGCAACCGCACCCGGCGGCTTTCCCATGCCCTCGCCGGGTGTCACCATCGACCCACCCCTGTGCTACCCCTGGGGCCGTATTCACACCGTTTCTCCCCCACAGCCCGAAAGGCGTGGGGGTGCCCCCATCCCTCACCCGCTTGCCATAATCGAACGCGGAGCCGCGGATGAGGGAATGCTCGGACGTCCTAGCACCGGCCACTGCCGGTGGGGGAGCGAGCGCGGCCCGTCACGACAACCGGTGAAGGACAACCACACATGACGACGCCCACGATCGAGCTGAAGCCCTCCTCCAACCCGCTCTCCGACGCGGAGCGGGAGGCGATCCTGGCCAACCCCGGGTTCGGCCGCCACTTCACCGACCACATGGTGACGATCAGGTGGACCGAGGGGCGGGGCTGGCACGACGGCCAGCTCGTCCCGTACGCGCCGATCTCCCTCGACCCGGCCACCAACGTCCTGCACTACGCGCAGGAGATCTTCGAGGGCCTCAAGGCCTACCGCCAGCCCGACGGCTCCGTCGCCACCTTCCGCCCGGAGATGAACGCCCTGCGCTTCCAGCGTTCCGCCAAGCGCCTCGCGATGCCCGAGCTGCCGGTCGAGACGTTCATCGAGGCGTGCGACGTCCTCGTCCAGCAGGACAAGGCGTGGGTGCCGGCGCACGGCGGTGAGGAGTCCCTCTACCTGCGCCCCTTCATGATCGCCACCGAGGTCGGCCTGGGGGTCAAGCCCGCCAACGAGTACCTCTTCCTGGTCATCGCCTCCCCGGCCGGCGCGTACTTCCCGGGCGGTGTGAAGCCCGTCTCCATCTGGGCGTCCGAGGACCGCGTCCGCGCCGTCCCCGGCGGCATGGGCGACGCCAAGACCGGCGGCAACTACGCGGCCTCCCTGCTCGCCCAGGCCGAGGCCGCCGCCAAGGGCTGCGACCAGGTCTGCTACCTCGACGCCGTGGAGCACAAGTGGGTCGAGGAGCTCGGCGGCATGAACCTGTACTTCGTGTACGGCAACAAGATCGTCACCCCGAAGCTGACCGGATCCATCCTGGAGGGCGTCACCCGTGACTCCCTGCTGACGGTCGCCCGTGATCTCGGCTACGAGGCCGAGGAAGGCCGGATCTCCATCGAGCAGTGGCAGGCCGACTCCGTCAGCGGCACCCTCACCGAGGTCTTCGCCTGCGGCACCGCCGCGGTCATCACCCCGGTCGGCACGGTCAAGCGCGCCACCGCCGAGTGGAAGCAGTCGGGCGGCGAGCCGGGCGAGGTCACGCTGAAGCTCCGGGAGGCTTTGCTCGACATCCAGCGGGGCACGCGCGAGGACACGCACGGCTGGATGCACAAGCTGGGCTGACGCCGACCGGCACCTCTTCAGGGGCCGCCTCGGACTTCACCTCCGGGGCGGCCCTCTGCTCTCGCCCACCGGGGCAGGCGGCCGACCCGGGGACGCGCCGTGAACGCAATGAACGAAACCCGAGGCGCTCTTGTCGCACCCGCGAACGCCCGGCACGTTACGGCCCATGGGACGAGAGCACTGGAAGAAGATCTGGATCGGCTCGGCCGGCAACATGGTGGAGTGGTACGACTGGTTCGTCTACGCGAGCTTCGCCACCTACTTCGCCGGGGTGTTCTTCCCCGACGACAACCCCACGGCCCAGCTCATGAACACGGCGGGCATCTTCGCGGTCGGCTTCTTCATGCGCCCGGTCGGCGGCTGGCTGCTCGGCCGGGTCGGTGACCGCAGGGGCCGCAAGGCCGCGCTGACCCTCACGGTCACGCTGATGTCCGCCTCCGCGATCCTCATCGCGGTCGCGCCGACGTACGCCGTCGCCGGATACGGCGGCGCCGCGGTGCTGCTCGTCGCCCGACTGCTCCAGGGGCTGTCGGTGGGCGGCGAGTACGCGGCCAGCGCGACCTATCTCACCGAGGCGTCCGACCCGCGCAGGCGCGGCTTCGCCTCCAGCTTCCAGTACGTGTCGATGACCGCGGGACAGATCGTCGGCCTCGGCCTGCAGATCGTCCTCCAGCGCACCATGTCCGACGACGCGCTGCACGACTACGGCTGGCGCATCCCGTTCGTGCTGGGCGCCCTCGGTGCGGCGGTGGTCTTCTACCTGCGCCGGAACATGCTGGAGACAGACGTCTACGAGGCCGAGGCCGACGAGAACGAAGGCGAGGAACGCGGCACGCTGCGCGCGCTGTGGCGGCACAAGCGTGAGGCGTTCCTGGTGGTCGCGCTGACCATGGGAGGCACGGTCGCGTACTACACGTACACCACGTATCTGACGAAGTACCTGTCGAACTCGGCGGGCCTGCCCAAGCAGACCGCGACCCTGGTCTCCTTCACCGCGCTGATCGTCTTCGCCTGCCTCCAGCCGCTCGCCGGCCGGCTCTCCGACCGGATCGGCCGCCGCCCGCTGCTGATCACCTTCGCCGTCGGCTCGACCCTGCTGACGGTCCCGATCATGACGTTGCTGAAGCACGCGGACAGCTTCTGGCCGGCGCTCGGCCTGGCCCTGCTGGCCCTGGTCGTGGTCACCGGATACACCTCGATCAACGCCTGTGTGAAGGCCGAGCTGTTCCCGACGGGCGTCCGCGCGCTGGGCGTGGCGCTTCCCTATGCCGTGGCCAACGCCCTGTTCGGCGGAACCGCGGAATACGTCGCCCTGTGGTTCAAGGACGCGGGCGCCGAGTCCGGCTTCTTCTGGTACGTGGCGGCCTGTGCGGCCGTCTCGCTGGTCGTGTACGTCACCATGCGGGAGACCAGGGACCTGGACCTCACCCGGATGAAGGACCGGCAGTCCTCCTCCGTGACGACCGCATCCTGAGACGGCGGTGAGCGCGGGGGCGGACTGTGCCAGACTTCCCCCGTGCTCTCGTTCGCCATGATTATTGGCAGCAGGCGCGCCGGTCCGCAGTGACCGCCACGTACGACCAGGTACGGGTGGCCACCGTCGTCCTCGACCCGCGCGCAGACCTCTCGCACCCGCGAGAGGTTTTTTCGTTTCCTGGCCCACCTTCAGCCGGGGGCGGAGCGCGAGGGAGTATGGGGGGACGGTGGAACCGGTCATTCCGGTAAGACCGAGATCCAAAACAGGAGCCTTGAGACCATGACCGAGACGGCAACCAGCGAGCTCGACGACTCGTTCCACGTCTTCGACACAACGCTGCGCGACGGTGCGCAGCGCGAGGGGATCAACCTCACGGTCGCGGACAAGCTGGCCATCGCACGGCACCTGGACGACTTCGGCGTGGGCTTCATCGAGGGCGGCTGGCCCGGCGCGAACCCGCGGGACACCGAGTTCTTCGCGCGCGCCCAGCAGGAGATCGACTTCCGGCACGCCCAGTTGGTGGCCTTCGGCGCCACTCGCCGCGCGGGCGGCAAGGCCGCGGAGGACCCGCAGGTCAAGGCGCTGCTGGACTCGGGGGCGCCGGTGATCACGCTGGTCGCCAAGTCCCACGACCGCCATGTCGAACTGGCGCTGCGCACGACGCTCGACGAGAACCTGGAGATGATCCGCGACACGGTGTCCCACCTGCGGGCGCAGGGCCGTCGGGTCTTCGTCGACTGCGAGCACTTCTTCGACGGCTACCGGGCGAACGCCGCGTACGCCAAGTCGGTGGTGCGCACGGCGGCCGAGGCGGGCGCGGACGTGGTCATCCTCTGCGACACGAACGGCGGCATGCTGCCGGCCCAGGTCCACGCGGTGGTCTCGACGGTACTGGCGGACACGGGTGCCCGGCTCGGCATCCACGCCCAGGACGACACGGGCTGCGCGGTCGCGAACACCCTCGCGGCGGTGGACGCGGGCGCGACGCACGTGCAGTGCACGGCGAACGGGTACGGCGAGCGGGTGGGCAACGCCAACCTGTTCCCGGTGGTCGCGGCCCTGGAACTGAAGTACGGCAAGAAGGTGCTGCCGGAGGGCCGGCTGCGCGAGATGACGCGCATCAGCCACGCGATCGCGGAGGTCGTCAACCTCACCCCCTCCACCCACCAGCCGTACGTGGGCGTCTCGGCCTTCGCCCACAAGGCGGGCCTGCACGCCTCGGCCATCAAGGTGGACCCGGACCTGTACCAGCACATCGACCCGGAACTGGTCGGCAACACCATGCGGATGCTGGTCTCCGACATGGCGGGCCGCGCCTCGGTGGAGCTCAAGGGCAAGGAACTGGGCATCGACCTGGGCGGCGACCGCGAGCTGGTGGGCCGGGTGGTCGAGCGCGTCAAGGAGCGGGAGCTCAAGGGCTACACGTACGAGGCGGCGGACGCGAGCTTCGAACTGCTCCTGCGCGAGGAGGTGGCGGGCAGGCCGCTGCGCTACTTCCGCACCGAGTCCTGGCGGGCGATCGTCGAGGACCGCCCGGACGGCACGCACGCCAACGAGGCCACGGTGAAGCTGTGGGCGAAGAGCGAGCGGATCGTGGCGACGGCGGAGGGCAACGGCCCGGTCAACGCCCTGGACCGCGCCCTGCGCGTGGCCCTGGAGAAGATCTACCCGCAGCTGGCCGCCCTGGACCTGGTCGACTACAAGGTCCGCATCCTGGAGGGCGTGCACGGCACCCAGTCCACGACCCGCGTCCTGATCTCCACGTCGGACGGCAAGGGCGAATGGTCCACGGTGGGCGTGGCGGAGAACGTGATCGCCGCGTCGTGGCAGGCCCTGGAGGACGCGTACACGTACGGCCTGCTGCGGGCCGGTGTGGAACCGGCGGAGTAGAACCCGGGGCCGTCGGTGCCGGGCAGAGGCTGCCATCAGCCCTCGGCCCGGCATCGGCGGGTTACTGCAACCGCCACTTCTGGTTCGCCGCACCCGTGCACGACCAGATCTGCGCCCGGGCCCCGTTCGCCGAGGAGTTGTCCGTCACGTCGAGGCACTTGTTCGCCGCGATGTTCACCACGTCGCCCGTCGACGAGTTGTACGACCACTGCTGCGCTCCCGTGCCGTTGCAGTCGTACAACTGCACCTTCGCCCCGTCGGCCGTCGACCCGGAGGTCACATCCAGGCACTTCCCCAGCGCCTGGATCGATCCGTCGGCCTTCACCGTCCACTGCTGCGCGGCCGTCGTCGTCGACGGTGACGTTCTCGCCGCTGCCACCGGTTCCGGACTGGAAGGCGAACGGCGTCTGCGGCTGCAGACCCCGCACCACGTGGCGCCCGCCCGAGTCGTCGGTCGTGGTGAGCCAGGCGGTGACCTGTTCACCGGCCGCGTGCGCCGGCGTGGCCGCCGCGAACCCGGCGGCGGTGAGCAGCCCGGCGAGCAGCGACCGGACCGTGCGCCGGTGTCTGTTCATGGAGCGCCGCCCTTCTGGAGGTGGGGGATGGGGGCGTGCGAGGCGTGAGTAAATGACGGCTCGTATACGCGTCAAGGGGGTGCGCGTTCAGAATCTGAAGCGACAAGGGTCCGTATCCAACAGGGAGTTGTGCGCGCACCGGTTCTGACGTGAAGTCTTGACGACTCTGCGGGCCGCGAAGTTAACTCACGGCCTGATCTAAGTCATGAGTGAAGCATGACGACTTGATGGGTCGAGGGAAGGTCCGTCCATGCGAAGAACCGCCCTGCTCGCATCCGCCACCCTGCTCACCGCCCTGCTCCCCCTGGCGTCGGCGCGCGCGGCCGACGACCCCGCACCCGTCCCCGTCGACCGCTTCGAAGGCGAGGTGCCCTTCGCGCAGCAGCCGGCGGAGGGCATCTTCACCTGGGGCGGCGACAGCGACGACCCGCCCGCGCTCCGACTGGCCGACCGCGCCGACGCCCCGGAGGGCGCCAAGGTCCTCTCGGGCACCTACGACATCAGCGGCTACGGCGGCTTCACCCACGACTTCGCCGCCGGCCGGCCGGCCCATGACTGGTCCTCCCACAAGGGAATCCGCTTCTGGTGGGACGGCCAGGACGACGGCAGGAGGATCGCCTTCGAGGTCAAGGACGGCGGCGCGAACGGCGAGGCGTCGGAGCTGTGGACGACCTCTTTCACCGACGACTTCGCCGGCTGGAAACAGATCGAGATCCCCTTCACCGACTTCACTTATCGCACGGACTACCAGCCGGTCGGCGGAATCGACCACGTCCTCGGCTTGACGCAGATGTGGGGCTACGCCGTCACCCTGCCGGTCGGCGTCAAGGGCCACTTCGCGATGGACGACGTGGAGCTGTACGGCAGGGCCGACCAGTCGCTGCGCGCCTCCGTGACCACCGACGCCCCCGTCCATCCGGTGAAGGAGGGCGGAACGGCGACCGTCAGGGTCACCGTCGCCACCACCGGCTCCGCTCCGATCGACGAGCCCGTGACCGTGCGGTACGAGACCGGCGGCGGCAGCGCCGAGCCCGGCAAGGACTACACCCCGGTCTCCGGCACCCTCACCTTCCCCGCGGGCACCGCCTCCGGCGCCTCCCGGACCATCCGGGTCCCCACCCTGAAGGACGGGTCCGCCGAGCCCGCCGAGACCATCCCCGTCAAGCTCACCGTCACCGGAGCCAAGGCACCGGCCGAGACGCCACAGGTGGTCGTCGACGCCCACGGACTGCCGTACCTGGACAAAAGGTTGCCCATCGGGAAGCGCGTCGCGGACCTCCTCTCCCGCATGAGCCTTCAGGAGAAGGCCGGCCAGATGACCCAGGCCGAGCGCGCCGCGCTCACCGACCAGGGCGACATCGCCACCTATGCCCTCGGCTCACTCCTGTCGGGAGGCGGCTCCACCCCCACGCCCAACACCCCCGATGCCTGGGCGAAGATGATCGACGGCTTCCAGCTCCAGGCGCAGGCCACCCGCTTCCAGATCCCGCTGATCTACGGCGTGGACGCGGTGCACGGCCACAACAACCTCACCGGCGCCACGATCATGCCGCACAACATCGGCATCGGAGCGACCAGGGATCCCCGACTGGCCGAGAAAACGGGGGCGGTGACCGCCTCCGAGGTGCGCGCCACCGGCGTCCCCTGGGACTTCGCGCCCTGCCTGTGCGTCACCTGCGACGAACGCTGGGGCCGCTCCTACGAGTCCTTCGGCGAGGACCCGGCGCTCGTGCAGTCCATGGAGACGATCATCCAGGGCCTGCAAGGACGGCCGGACGGGCGCGACCTCGGTCGCGCCGACAAGGTGCTCGCCACCGCCAAGCACTTCGTCGGCGACGGCGGCACCGCGTACGGCTCCTCCACCACCGGCTCCTACACCATCGACCAGGGCGTCACCACGGTCACCCGGCAGCAGCTGGAGGCCGTCCACCTGGCGCCGTACAGGACGGCAGTCCAGCGCGGCATCGGCTCGGTCATGCCGTCGTACTCCTCGCTCGACATCGTCGGCGACGGGCAGGGCCCCGTGAAGATGCACGCGCGCGGCGACATGATCAACGGTGTGCTCAAGGGCCGCATGGGCTTCGACGGTTTCGTCATCAGCGACTGGAACGCCATCGACCAGCTCCCCGGCGACTACGCGGCCCACGTCCGCACGTCGGTCGACGCGGGCGTGGACATGATGAGGTGCCGTACACGTACAAGGACTTCCGGACGACACTCGTCGACGAGGTGAGGGCCGGTCGCATCAGCGAGCGACGCATCGACGAGGCCGTCTCCCGCATCCTCACGCAGAAATTCCGGCTGGGTCTCTTCGAGCACCCCTACGCCGACACCACCGGTGCCGCGCGGATCGGCACGGCGGCCCACCGGGCCGTGGCCCGGCAGGCGGCGGCCGAGTCCCAGGTGCTGCTGAAGAACGCGCACGGTGTGCTGCCGCTGAAGAAGAACCAGAAGGTGTACGTCGCCGGTTCCAACGCCGACGACCTCGGCAACCAGACGGGCGGCTGGACCATCACCTGGCAGGGCGCCTCCGGCACCCACACCCGGGGCACGACCATCCTCCAGGGCATGAAGAACGCCGGGGGAGACGTCACCTACTCCAAGGACGCCTCGGCCCCGACGACCGGCTACGACGTCGGCGTGGTCGTCGTCGGCGAGACCCCGTACGCCGAGGGTGTGGGTGACGTCGGCAACGGGCACGGCCTGCGGCTCTCCGCAGCCGACCAGGCCGCCGTCGACAAGGTGTGCGGGGCCATGAGGTGCGCGGTGCTGATCGTCTCCGGGCGCCCGCAGATCATCGGCGACCGGCTCGGCGAGATCGACGCGCTCGTGGCGTCCTGGCTGCCCGGCACCGAGGGCGACGGCGTGGCGGACGTCCTCTACGGCAGGCGGCCGTTCACCGGGCAGCTCCCCGTCACCTGGCCGAGGTCGGAGAACCAGCTGCCGATCGACGTCGGCGACGCCTCGTACGACCCGCAGTTCCCGTACGGGTGGGGGCTCAGCACGCTGACCAGGGTGCCCGAGGGAGGCACTGCGACCCTGAAGGCGCTCGCGCTCGCGGCCGCAGCGGCCGACAGGACGGGCTCCGACCGGGCCGGACGCGAGATCGTCACCAGGGCCCGACTGCTCGTCCAGCAGCAGGCGGGGTCCACGATGACGGCGGCCGTCGCGAAACCGTTCGCCGACGCCGACCACCTGCTGCTGACGCACAGGTACGCGGCAGCCGTGGCCAAGTTGACGGAGGCCTACCGGGCGGCGGCCTGACGGAAGCCCGATCCGGGTGGGCGGTGCGTGCCGCCCACCCGGACCGACGCCCCGGTTCGGACGGCTTCCGGTAGGTTCGAAGTATGAACGCCGTGATCCGTCGAGGACTCCTCGTTCCGCTGGTCGCCCTGCTCGTGGCCGCGCTCACGGTGCTGTCCACCGGAGCGGCCCGCGCGCAGGCCGCCACGGACGTCTCCGTCATCGCACAGGCGCTCCGCAGCGGTCCCGTCTACGTCGATCCGGCCGCCTCCCGGCAGCTGTCCGTCGCGGACGCCGACGCGCTCGCCAAGAAGATCGAGGACGCGGGCAAGCCGGTCTTCCTCGTGGTCCTGCCCGCCGACTACCCGACGCGGGACCTCTTCGCCGACCTGCGCACGGCCACCGGCATCACCGGCCTGTACGGCGTCCGCCTCGGCGACCGCTTCGACGCCCGCGCCGACTCCTCGGTCCTCGGGCACAGCGCCGTGCGGAACCTGGTCACCAGCGTTCAGGGCGAGACCGCCAAGGCCCAGCTGAACGACTTCACCGACCGTGCCCTCGCCAACGTCGGCGGCCACGCCCCGTCGAGCTGGGGCACCTCCGGCGGCAGCCACCAGGTGTCGTCCACCGCGCTGATCACGCTCGCCGTGGTCCTGGTCCTCGGCGGCACCGGCGCCTACATGCTCGTACGGCGCGGCCGGCGCCGGCGCGAGGAGGAGCAGCGGGCCGCGCTGGAGAAGCTGCGGGTCGTGGTGGACGAGGACATCACCGCCTTCGGCGAGGAACTCGACCGCCTGGACTTCCGGCCGGGGGAGCCGGGCGCCGACGACGCGATGCGCGCGGACTACGCACGCGCCCTGGACGCGTACGAGGAGGCGAAGTCGGCCATGGTGGCGGCGCGGCGCCCGGAGGACGTGAAGGCCGTGACCCAGGCCCTGGAGGACGGCCGGTTCGCGCTGGCCACGCTCGCCGCCCGTCGCGAGGGCCGGCCGCTCCCGGAGCGCAGGGCGCCCTGCTTCTTCGACCCGCGCCACGGCCCGTCCGTCGCCGACGCGGCCTGGACGCCTCCTGGCGGGGCCCCGCGCGAGGTCCCGGTCTGCGCGGCCGACCGGGCTCGTCTGGCCGACGGCCTCGACCCCATGATCCGCGAGGTGGACACGGAGTACGGCCGCCGCCCGTACTGGGACGCCGGCCCCGCCTACGGCCCCTGGGCGGGCGGCTACTTCGGCGGCGGCATCCTGCCCGGTCTGCTCGTCGGCACGCTGCTCGGCAGCATGATGGCCACCCCCTCGTACGCGGCCGACTACGGCACCGGCTACGGCGACTTCGGCGGGTACGAGGGCGGCGACGTCTCGGGCGCCGACTTCGACCCCGGGGACTTCGGCGGCGGCTTCGGGGACGGCGGCGGAGGGGACTTCGGCGGGGGAGGGGACTTCGGCGGAGGCGGCGGGGACTTCAGCGGAGGGTTCTGACCGTCTGCGGAGCGGGAGCGCCGGCCCGAGCACAGGGTCGGGACACGACGCGAGCGCCCGCCCTCCTGATCCGGGAGGGCGGGCGCTCGCGGCGGTTCCGGCGGGGTCACGCCTGCTTGATCGCCGAGATGTCGAAGACCAGCTTGATCTTGTCGGAGACCAGCACACCGCCCGTCTCGAGGGCCGCGTTCCAGGTCAGGCCCCACTCGGAGCGCACGATCTGCGCCTTGCCCTCGAAGCCGACGCGCTCGTTGCCGAACGGGTCCTTGGCCGCGCCGTTGAACTCCAGGTCGATGGTGATCGGCTTGGTCGTGCCGAGGATCGTGAGGTCGCCGGTGATCCGGTACTCGTCGCCGCCGAGCGCCTCCGCGCGGGTGGAGCGGAACGTCATCGTCGGGTGCTCGTCGATCCTGAAGAAGTCGGAGCTCTTGAGGTGGTTGTCGCGGTCGGCGGAGCCGGTCTCGATGCTGTCCATCTTCACGTCGATGGAGGCCGTGGACTTCGACGGGTCCGAGCCGTCCAGGTGCAGCGTGCCGGTGAAGTCCTTGAAGCTGCCCTTGACGTTGGTGACCATCGCGTGGCGGGCCACGAACCCGATGGTGCTGTGCGCCGGGTCCAGCGTGTATTCGCCGGTCAGTGCGGCGAGGTCCGGGTTCACAGCGGCGGCCGGTGCGGTCTCGGTGCTGTTCTTGCGGCTGAAGATGCTCATGACGTGCTCCTTTGGGGGACGGATCGCGGTCCCGGAGGGAGGCCGCGGCTCGAAGCTGTTTAATCTTCAACGAGCTCAACGGAGGAGACCTTAGACTTATTCCGTTCAAGTTTCAACATCATTGAGCGTGTGCCGCCCGCGGAGTCGCCGCGGCGCGCGGGCTTCGGTTCGACCGGTACCGTGGGCATGCCGCCTGCGGCCGTTCGAGGGCCTCTCGTCACCCGGTCGATGGCATTGTGCCGACCATCGAGACGTGATCACTCTCCCTCTCCGAGTTTGTTGGAGCCTCACAACGCCGAGGCCCTCTGGGCAGTCAGAACGGCTGCATCCGGGCTGCGTTCTGTTCAGGGTTACCAGGAAAACGGGCCTGAGACTGTACGGAGTCGACGGCGAGCTTTCCTTGGTGGACTTCGTAAGGTCGCTACATGACCGTTTTGGACGAGGCTGTGGATTCCGGGAGCGAGCCCGCGGATGCGCGCGGGCGGGTCGCCGAACTGCACGAGATCCGCAAGCAGGCGCTCGCGGGCCCGAGCGAGAAGGCGACCGAGGCGCAGCACGCCAAGGGCAAGCTGACCGCCCGGGAGCGCATCGAACTGCTTCTGGACCCCGGTTCCTTCCAGGAGGTCGAGCAGCTGCGCCGGCACCGGGCGACCGGGTTCGGCCTGGAGGCGAAGAAGCCGTACACCGACGGTGTGATCACCGGCTGGGGCACGGTGGAGGGCCGCACGGTCTTCGTCTACGCCCATGACTTCCGCATCTTCGGCGGCGCGCTGGGCGAGGCCCACGCCACCAAGATCCACAAGATCATGGACATGGCCATCGCGGCCGGGGCGCCGCTGGTCTCCCTCAACGACGGTGCGGGCGCCCGCATCCAGGAGGGTGTGAGCGCGCTCGCCGGCTACGGCGGCATCTTCCAGCGCAACACCAGGGCCTCCGGTGTCATCCCGCAGATCTCGGTGATGCTCGGCCCGTGCGCGGGCGGCGCGGCCTACAGCCCCGCCCTGACGGACTTCGTGTTCATGGTCCGTGAGACCTCGCAGATGTTCATCACCGGCCCGGACGTGGTCAAGGCGGTGACCGGCGAGGAGATCACGCAGAACGGTCTGGGCGGCGCGGACGTCCACGCCGAGACCAGCGGTGTGTGCCACTTCGCGTACGACGACGAGGAGACCTGCATCGCCGAGGTGCGCTACCTCCTCTCCCTGCTCCCGCAGAACAACCGGGAGAACCCGCCGCGGGTGGAGTGCAGCGACCCCGTCGACCGCCGCTCGGAGGTCCTGCTCGACCTGGTGCCGGCGGACGGGAACCGGCCGTACGACATGGCCAAGGTGATCGAGGAGATCGTCGACGACGGCGAGTACCTCGAGGTCCACGAGCGCTGGGCGCGGAACATCATCTGCGCGCTGGCCCGGCTGGACGGCCAGGTGGTCGGCATCATCGCCAACCAGCCGCAGACGCTCGCCGGTGTGCTCGACATCGAGGCCAGTGAAAAAGCTGCGCGTTTTGTGCAGATGTGTGACGCTTTTAACATCCCGTTGGTGACGTTCCTGGACGTTCCCGGGTTCCTTCCCGGTGTCGACCAGGAGCACGGCGGCATCATCCGGCACGGGGCGAAGCTGCTGTACGCGTACTGCAACGCGACCGTGCCGCGGATCTCGCTGATCCTGCGCAAGGCGTACGGAGGTGCGTACATCGTGATGGACAGCCAGTCCATCGGGGCGGACCTCACCTACGCCTGGCCGACCAACGAGATCGCCGTGATGGGCGCGGAGGGCGCGGCCAACGTCATCTTCCGCCGCCAGATCGCCGGGGCGGAGGACCCCGAGGCCATGCGGGCCCGGATGGTCAAGGAGTACAAGTCCGAGCTCATGCACCCGTACTACGCGGCCGAGCGGGGCCTGGTGGACGACGTCATCGACCCGTCCGAGACCCGCGAGGTCCTGATCAGGTCCCTGGCGATGCTGCACGCGAAGCACGCCGACCTGCCGTCCCGCAAGCACGGCAACCCCCCGCAGTAACCGGGCGGACCCACCGCGGCAACCCCGCGGACCCCTCTCTCACGGAGACTGACACCCATGAGCAACCCTGACATCCGCGTCGAGAAGGGCCACGCCGAGCCCGAGGAAGTGGCCGCCATCACGGCCGTTCTCCTGGCCCGCGCCGCAGCCCAGACCCCCGCCACGACAGCGTCCCACCGGGGCCGTGCCAAGGCAGGCTGGCGCCGCCTCGAGCGCGAGCCGGGCTTCCGCGCCCCGCACAGCTGGCACGCGTAGGCTGCGCCGCTTGAGCCGTTCCTGAAGGGCTCCTCCGCTTGGGAGGGGCCCTTCTCGCTGCGCGGGGAAAGGCCGGTTCCGAACCGCCGGAGACCGCCCTCGAGGTACTCGCCGTCGCGGCGGGCGGCGGAAAAAGGAAGGGCCCCTCCGCGAGAAGGGGCCCCGTGGGCGCCCCAGAGGGGCGCGGGGAACTGCGCGACCAGCCACGGCTCTCAGACGGCATGCCACCCGACGGGGCAGCCTGGTAGCCGCGGACTGCGCCTAGCGCAGCCGAGCCATCAGCGCGTGCTCCACGAGCGTGATCAGCGCACTCTTCGCGTCGGCACGGTGCCGGGCGTCCGTGGTGATGATCGGGGTGTCCGGGCCGATCTGCAGCGCCTCTCGCACCTCTTCGGGCGTGTAGGGCTGGTGCCCGTCGAAACCGTTCAGGGCGATCACGAAGGGCAGGCCGCTGTTCTCGAAGTAGTCGACCGCGGGGAAGCAGTCGGCCAGGCGCCGGGTGTCCACCAGGACGATCGCGCCGATCGCGCCGCGGACCAGGTCGTCCCACATGAACCAGAAGCGGTCCTGGCCCGGCGTACCGAAGAGGTAGAGGATCAGGTCCTGGTCGAGGGTGATACGGCCGAAGTCCATCGCCACCGTGGTGGTCGTCTTGTCCCCGGTGTGGGTGAGGTCGTCGATGCCCGCCGAAGCAGACGTCATGACGGCCTCCGTGCGCAGCGGGTTGATCTCCGAGACGGCGCCGACGAACGTGGTCTTGCCCACGCCGAAGCCGCCCGCCACCACGATCTTCGCGGAGGTGGTGGAGCGGGAAGGACCGCCGCTAGAGCTTGCGAAGTCCACTGAGCACCCTTTCGAGCAGTGTCACGTCTGGCTGGCCGCCGGCGTTCTCGTCGCCGCCGGGCTGATGGATCGCGACCAGGCCCGCCTCCGCCAAGTCGGCGACGAGGATCCTGGCCACGCCGAGAGGGATCGTGAGGAGAGCCGAGATCTCGGCCACCGACTTGATTTCCCGGCACAGGTTGCAGATCCGCTGATGCTCGGGCAACTGGCCGTGCATCTGGTGCGGTTGTGCGGTGGTGTGCACCAGCGCCTCGATGGCGAGCTGGTAGCGCGGCCTGGTGCGGCCACCCGTCATGGCGTACGGACGCACCAGAGGGTTGTTCGAGGACCCGGCGGGCGCGGGCTCGGGGGAACGGCGGTGCGGCTGCACGGGCTGGATACGCGGTGCCGGCGGCTGGTCGTACGGCGACGGACCCGGACCCTGGGGGCCCTGCGGCGCGTACGGCTGCCGCCACTGGCCCGGCGCGGAGGGAAAGTCGTACCGGTTCTGGTCACCCTGGCCCGGGCCTTGACCGGGGCCGTAGGACCAGTTGCCGGTGGGCGAACCGCCTGGGGGTGTTGCCACGTTCTCTCCTCCTCCGACTGCGCCGGGCACCCATCCCTGTGGAAGCCGCGTCCCGAAACCTTACGGCCCCGGGACGCTCAAAAGCACCGTCCGTCTTCTAGTTGAGAAGGCTGCCCTGGAGCTCCGCACGAAGATCCGGAGTCAGGACCGTACCGGCACGGTCGACCAGAAGCGCCATCTCGTACCCGATGAGGCCGATGTCCGCCTCCGGGTGTGCGAGAACCGCGAGCGACGAACCGTCGGAGATGGACATGATGAAGAGGAACCCCCGCTCCATCTCCACAACCGTCTGGTTCACACTGCCGCCCTCGAAGATGCGGGAGGCGCCCGCGGTCAGCGAGGTCAGACCGGAGGCGACGGCCGCCAGCTGGTCGGCGCGATCGCGCGGAAAGCCTTCGGACATCGCCAGAAGGAGTCCGTCGGCGGAGACCACCACCGTGTGGGACACCCCGGGGGTGTTGTCCACGAAGTTGGTGATCAACCAGTTCAGGTTCTGTGCCGCCTGGCTCATCGGGCTCACACTAACGCTCCTGGTTGTAGGTGCTGTCAGGACCGAAGCCCTGGCCGTTCGTTTCACTGCCTGCTCGGCGTCCCCGCTGGACGCCTCGGCGCAGGTTGCTCAGCCTGCCCCTGACGTCCTCGGGGGCACGGGAGACCTGGGGGCCTCCCTGCGGGGTCGTCTCCGCGGCGCCCTCGATCAGGTTCGCCTTGGGTACCCGTCGAGGCAGACCGGAAGCGGTGACCCCGCCCGCCTTGGGTTTCCGGAGCTGCGCTGCCTGCTGCCACCGCTCGTCGTTCGCGGAGCGCCAGTCGCCGCCCGTCTCCTTGGCCGCCGGCGGATCCTGCCTCACGGGCTGGGGCCGGCCGGCGGTGCCGTTCGCGGTGGAGCCGCGGCGGGGCAGTCCGGCATCGGTCAGCTCGTGGCCGGCGGAGGGAGCCGGTCCCGGACGGTCGAAGCCTACGCGGTCCCGCTCACTTACGTCACCGGCCTGCGCGGATTCCGGTTCGGGAGCGTACTCGGAGCGGTAGCCGCTCTGGAAGTCGTCGCGCTGGGGCCAGTCGTCCTGGTACGCCGACTCCTCGAAGGCGGAGAACGTCTCCGCCGGGCCGGACCGGTCAGCCGTACGGCCCTCCGGCACCTGCTCCGCATACGCCGGCTCCGGGTAGCCGCCACCGGACGGGAAGCCGTCGTTCTGCGGCAGGCCGCCGTTCTGGGAGAAGTACGGATCCTGGTACGCAGTCTGCTGGGGCTCCGCGTACGCCGTCTGCTGGTCGTACGTGGCCCGCTGCTCGTCGTAGGCGTGCTGCCCGTTGTCGTACGGGGACTGGCCGTTGTCGTACGTGTGCTGTCCGTCGCCGTACGCGGGCTGCTGCGCCTCGAAGCCGTCCTGGTACGAGGGAGCGGTCCGATCGCTCTCCTGCGGCTCCTGCTGCTGGTTCGTGCCCTGGACCTGAGCCTCCAGCGCCGCACGGCGCTCCTCGCGCATCAGCGAGCGGCCGACCGGGTCCAGGTCCCGTGCGTCGTTCGGGACCTCGGCGTACCGGCTGTCGTCGAAGCCCAGCTCCGCCGCCGTCCGCAGCGGCTGCCCGTCGAAGTTCTCGCCCTGGTAGGGCTGCTGCTCCGGGATGATCTGCGAGACGGTGAACTCGTCGCGCTCCAGCGGCTGTTCGCCGCCACCGCCGTGGGTGATGGCGTCGGGCAGCATGACCAGCGAGGTGGTGCCGGCCTGTTCGCCCGAGGGGCGCAGCTGGACCCGGATGCCGTGCCGGTCGGACAGCCGGCCGACCACGAACAGGCCCATGCGCTGCGAGATCGCGGCGTCCACGGTCGGCGGGTTGGCCAGTTTGTGGTTGATGTCCGCGAAGTCCTCGGCGGTCAGGCCGATGCCCTTGTCGTGGATCTCGACCATGATGCGGCCGTCGGGGAGACGGGTCGCGGTCACGCGGACCTTGGTCTGCGGCGAGGAGAACGTCGTGGCGTTCTCCAGCAGCTCGGCGAGCAGGTGCACGAGGTCGGTCACGGCACGGCCGTGGATCTCGGCCTCCGGGACGCCGGACAGCTCGATGCGCTCGTACTGCTCCACCTCGGAGGAGGCGGCGCGCAGCACGTCGATCAGCGGGACCGGCTGGTCCCAGCGGCGTCCTGGCTCCTCGCCGGCGAGGACGAGGAGGTTCTCGCCGTTGCGGCGCATACGGGTCGCGAGGTGGTCCAGCTTGAACAGGTTCTCCAGCTGGTCCGGGTCGGCCTCGTTGTTCTCCAGCTCGGTGATCAGGGTCAGCTGGCCCTCGATCAGCGACTGGTTGCGGCGCGAGAGGTTGGTGAAGATCGCGTTGATGTTGCCCCGCAGCAGGGCCTGCTCGGCGGCGAGCCGGACGGCCTCGCGGTGGACCTGGTCGAAGGCGCGGGCGACCTCGCCGATCTCGTCCGTGGAGGAGATCGGGATGGGCGCGACCCGGGTGTCGACACGGCCGGGGTCGGTGCGCGAGAGCTGGTCGACCAGCATCGGCAGACGCTGCTCGGCGACCCCGAAGGCCGCGTTGCGCAGCTGGCGCATCGAGCGGCTCATCTGGCGGGCCATGAGGCCGGCGATGATGAAGGCGGCGAGCAGGGCGACGACGACGATGGCGCCGGTGACGAACGCGGACCGCTTGGCGTTGTCGGCGATGGCCGAGGCGTCCGCCACGGCCTTGTCGGCGAGGTCCGACTCGATCTGGCGGTACGCGTTGAACTTGAGGGTGGTTACCGCCCACCAGTTCTGCGGCGTGATGCCCTGCTGCGCGAGCGCGGCGCGGGCGGTGGTGTCGGTGGACGGCAGCGAGGCGAGGGCCGAGACCATCTTGGTCGGGTCGGACGGCGGGGGCACGTAGCTCGGGTCCTTGGCCTTGGCCTGCTGGGCCATCGCCGCGCCGTCGGACTGCATCTTCTTCTGGAGGACCGTGAGCTTGTCGGCGTCCGCCTGGGTACCGCCGCCGATGTACTCCTCGACGGCGATGCCCTCGAGGTAGGCGTACGAGGACAGCGCGACACGCTGCTTGGCGAGGCTGGTGTCCGTGGTGCCGGGCTTGATCAGCATGTGCATACCGATCGAGCGCTCGAGGGACAGAGCGGCCTTCGTCAGGGAGATGGCGTAGACGGTCCGGCCGTAGCTGGTGATGTTGCCGGTGCCCAGACCGAGCTCGTTGGCGAACTCCATCAGCGGGTGCTGGACCTGGACGTAGCCCTCTTCGGTCTGCACCCCGCTCAGTGCGGAGGTGTAGGCGCCCTGGCGCAGCGCCGGCAGCTTGGTCTCGGCCTTGCGGAAGATGGAGAGGCGGCGCTCCAGGCCCGACTTGTGGGGCATGTTCTGGGCTGCCCGGTCGAAGGCCTTGGCGGCCTGGTCGGTGGCTCCGCGTGCCTGGACCACCGTCGAGTCGTTCTGGCCCTTGCCCTGGAGGAGGGGCGCGGCGCTGACGTCGCGCTCGGTGATGAGCGCGTTGGCGTAGGTCAGGGACGCCTGGACGAGACGGGCCGTGTTCTCCGCGTCCCGCGCCTGCCGCCAGGTGTCGATCGAGCTCTTGACCTGGAAGCCGCCCATCACCAGGCCGACCAGCACGGGGATGAGCAGGATGGCGTTCAGCCTGGTCGGCACGCGCCAGTTGCGCGGGGAGAAGCGGCTGCCGCTGGGCGGGAGAGCCGTCGGCTCCGGGCCGGGCACTTGTGCGGGTGCCGCTCCGCGCGGCGGCGGGGTGAAGTTGCCCCGTGCCGACGGCTCGGGACCGTTCTTGCTTCGCCTCACTCGACCAACAACCTCTCGGCGACGGCACCTACGTCGTGCCGCGGTGTCTCCAGAGCCCTGTCCGAGACTTAGTACGTCTTTGACCAATGGGCAGTTCAGGCATTCCAGCACGTCGGCCTGCGCGATTCCAAACACTCGGAATCCGGGATTCCGAACGTCGGATGCCCTAGATAAAACGGTCATAAAGAGCGAGCCCCGCCAAAAGGCGGGGCTTTTGTGAACGCAGCGGTACCGACCGACCGCGCGGTGTGTCGGTACCACCGAATTTCTCTGTCGAAACGTTATGAACACCGGGGCCGACCGTGTCAAACACCACAGCCGGCGCCCGGTGATCTACGACAACTGCCGTATGGTGCCGCCGACTTGATCTACCGCAGGCGGGCCATCAGCGCATGTTCCACCAGCGTGATCAGCGCACTCTTCGCGTCGGCACGGTGCCGGGCGTCCGTGGTGATGATCGGGGTGTCCGGGCCGATCTGCAGCGCCTCTCGCACTTCATCGGGCGTGTAGGGCTGGTGCCCGTCGAAACCGTTCAGGGCGATCACGAAGGGCAGGCCGCTGTTCTCGAAGTAGTCGACCGCGGGGAAGCAGTCGGCCAGGCGCCGGGTGTCCACGAGCACCACCGCGCCGATCGCGCCGCGGACCAGGTCGTCCCACATGAACCAGAAGCGGTCCTGGCCCGGCGTACCGAAGAGGTAGAGGATCAGGTCCTGGTCGAGGGTGATACGGCCGAAGTCCATCGCCACCGTGGTGGTGGTCTTGTCCCCGGTGTGGGTGAGGTCGTCGATGCCCGCGGACGCGGAGGTCATGACGGCCTCCGTGCGCAGCGGGTTGATCTCCGAGACGGCGCCCACGAACGTGGTCTTGCCGACGCCGAAGCCGCCCGCCACCACGATCTTCGCGGAGGTGGTCGCCCGCCCTCCGTCAGAGCTTGCGAAGTCCACTGAGCACCCTTTCGAGCAGTGTCACGTCCGGCGCGCCGCCGTTGTTCTCGTCGCCACCCGGCTGGTGGATCGCGACGAGTCCGGCCTCGGCGAGGTCCGCGACGAGAATCCGGGCCACACCGAGCGGCATGGCCAGCAGCGCCGACACCTCGGCCACCGACTTCACCTCGCGGCACAGGTGGCAGATCCGCTGGTGCTCCGGCAGCAGTCCCATCAGCTGGGCCGGGTCGGCCGTGGTGCTGATCAGCGCCTCGATCGCGAGCTGATAGCGCGGCCGGGTCCGGCCGCCCGTCATCGCGTACGGACGGACCAGCGGCTGGTCGCCCTCGTCCCCGTACGGCTCGGCGTACGGATCGTGAGAGGCGGTGGGCGGGGTCATGAATCCTCCGGGCGGGACAGCAAGTCGGTCGGGCTGGCCGTCTGACGGGGCCGGTGGGGGGACTGTGGCGGCCTGACGGTGATTTCGTGAGGTGGGTGGTACCGGGGCCGGTCAGTGGAGCAGACTGCCCTGGAGCTCGGCGCGCAGGTCGGGGGTCAGTACCGCGCCTGCGCGGTCGACCAGGAGCGCCATCTCGTAGCCGACCAGGCCGATGTCGCACTCCGGGTGGGCGAGTACGGCGAGGGACGAGCCGTCCGAGATGGACATCAGGAACAAGAAGCCGCGTTCCATCTCGACGACGGTCTGTGCCACGGTGCCGCCCTCGAAGATCCGGGACGCTCCTGCCGTCAGGGACGTGAGCCCGGAGGCCACGGCCGCGAGCTGGTCGGCGCGGTCACGCGGAAAGCCCTCCGACAGCGCCAGCAGGAGACCGTCGGCGGACACGACGACGGTGTGGGACACCCCGGGGGTGTTGTCCACGAAGTTGGTGATCAACCAGTTGAGGTTCTGTGCCGCCTGGCTCATCGGGCTCAACTAACGCTCCTGCTGGTGAGTGGGGCTGGGGAAGCTGCCGGTCTGGCCGGTACCGGCCTGGCGACCCTGGGCGATGCCCCGTCGGAGATTGGTCAGCCGACCGCGCACCTCGTCGGGGGCGCGCGAGACCTGCGGACCGCTGTGGTGCTGTTGCTGCTGGGCCGTGCCCGGCACGAGGTTCGCGCGCGGGACCCGGCGCGGCAGGCCGGAGGTGGTGACCCCGCCGGAGGCGGGCTGCCGCACGCGCTCGGCCTGGCGGACGAGCTCGTCGTTCGGGGAGGTCCGCCAGGACGAACCGGCCGGACGCTGGGGACCCGGGGAGGGCTGGGCCTGAGGCTGCGGCGGCGTGGAGGCCTCGCCCTGCTGACGCTCGCGGAACCAGTTGGTCTCGAGCGTGTCGTACAGCGGCGTGCGCCCGTCGCCGGGGCCCGCCGCCGGCGGCAGGGCCTCGGGCTCCTGGCGACGCTGAGGCTGCTGCGGGGCCGGCGGCCGGGGCGCGCCGTAGGCGTCACCGCCCACCTGCGGACGCTCGAACTGCCCGGTGGACGACGGGTCCTGGCGGTGGCCGAAGCCCGGGGAAGCGAACTGGCCCGTGCCGGAGCCGTCGTAGCCCTGCTGGGCGAACTGACCCGTCGGGGCCGGGCCCTGGGCGCGGCCGGGCGCCGGGAAGCGGCCCGTGTCCTGGCCCTGTCCGGCCGCCGGGAACTGGCCCGTGGGGCCGCCCGCGCCCGGGGCGCCGAAGACGTCGGAACGGACGAACTGCCCGTTGTCCGCGGCATTGGCGGCGGGGCGCGGGGAGTTGAAGTCCGGCCGAGGGAACTCGGAGGTGGAGCCGGGGCCCTGTCGGTCGTCGATCCGCGGGAACTGCTGGCGGTCGTCGACGCGCGGGATCTCCGCAGTGGAGCCGGGGCCCTGTCGGTCGTCGATCCGCGGCATGGGCGAGGTCGAGGTCAGCGCGTCCGGCTCCTCGTGGCCGCGCGGGGTGTCCAGCGAGGCCCGCGGCACGGGCGGCTGCGCGTTCTCGTCGCTCCAGCTCGGAGTGCGCTGCTGCGCGCCGGCACCGGGCAGCTCCGGCCGCGGACCGCCGCGCCCGGGCAGCTGCGGACGGCGACGGCCGCCGCGCTCCTTGGGTTGCGGCGACTGCTGCTGAGACTGCTGCGGCGGGACGGGCGCGCTGTCGCCGAAGCCGGCCGGGCGCAGGCCCGGGCCGCCGTCACCGAAGCCGCCCTGCCGGGAACCGGGCTCCTGGAAGGGCTGGGCCGCCTGCAGTCCCTGCGGGCCGCCCTGTCCGAAGGCCCCGGCGCCCACACCCGGGGCCGGACGGCCCTGCGGGGAGACGGGGGCCTGCGGTGCGCCGGAGCCGCCGGGACGGCCACCGGGGAAGGCGCCGGGCAGCGCGGCGCGCGGGCCCTGACCGGCACCCACCTGTCCACGCTCCGGGGCGGCGTCGAGTCCGGGGCCACCGGCGGACCGGTTGCCCTGCTGCGCCTGGCGACGGGCCGCGGCCGCGCCGGCGGCGGCCTGCGCGGCGGCCGGGCCACCGCTGTGCGGGGCGCCCTGGCCCGGCTTGCCGGGGGCGGGCTTCTTGCCGCCCTGGGCCACGTCGACCGGGAGCATGACCAGCGCGGTCGTTCCACCGGAGTCGGACGGGCGCAGCTGGATGCGGATGCCGTGGCGCTGCGACAGACGGCCGACCACGAACAGACCCATGCGGCGGGACACCGACACGTCCACGGTGGGCGGCGAGGCGAGCCGCTCGTTGATCGCCGCGAGGTCCTCGGGCGACAGACCGATACCGGTGTCGTGGATCTCGATCAGGACGCGGCCGTCGGGCAGCGCGTGACCGGTGACCTTGACCTTGGTCTGCGGCGAGGAGAAGGAGGTGGCGTTCTCGAGCAGCTCGGCGAGCAGGTGCACGAGGTCGTTGACCACACGGCCGGCCACTTCGGTGGTCGGCACGGCGGCCAGCTCGATGCGCTCGTACTGCTCCACCTCGGAGGCGGCGGCGCGGAGCACGTCGACCAGCGGGACCGGGCGGGTCCAGCGGCGGCCGGGCTCCTCACCGGCGAGGACGAGGAGGTTCTCACCGTTACGGCGCATACGCGTCGCGAGGTGGTCGAGCTTGAACAGCGAGGACAGCTGGTCCGGGTCGGCCTCGCGGGACTCGAGTTCGGAGATCAGCGACAGCTGGCGCTGGATCAGACCCTGGGAGCGGCGGGAGAGGTTGGTGAACATCGCGTTGACGTTGCCCCGCAGCAGGGCCTGCTCGGCGGCGAGGCGGACCGCCTCGCGGTGCACGTCGTCGAAGGCCGCGGCCACCTGGCCGATCTCGTCACGGGAGTGCACACCGACCGATTCCACGGACGTGTCGACGTCCTGCGGGTCGGCCTCGGACAGCTGCTTGACCAGCTCGGGCAGGCGTTCCTGGGCGACCTTGGTCGCGGTCTCCTGCAGTCGGCGCAGCGAGCGGATCATGGAGCGGGCCACGACGAAGGCACCGACGAGGGAGACACCGAGGACGAGGAGGATCAGCGCACCGGAGATGATCGCCTCTCGCTCCGAGACGTTCTTCAGCTCGCGGGCCTTCTGCTCCATCTGCTCCAGAAGCGTGCCCTCGATGCTCTTCATCTGCTGGATCTTGGTCGAGTCGTCGTCGATCCAGTCCTTGTACGAACGCTTGTCCTGCGACTGCAGGCCGCTCTTGAGGACGCGGCCGGCGTACTGGTCGGCGGCCTCGATCGTGGGGCTGCCCTCGTCGATCGGCTTCGTCAGGTCCTCGGCGCCGTCGCCGTAGATGCTGCGGAATCTGTCCAGCTCGGAGTCCTGGCTCTCCAGGGCCGAGAGGGCGTACTGGCGGTCGTTCTCGGAGAGATGGCCGAACGTGGTGTTGCTCGCGGGCAGGGCCGCCGCGATCACCGCGCGCTGCATCGACGCGTACTCCTTGGCGGTGGAGAAGGCCGCCAGGGCGCGGGTGCGCTGGATCATCTCCGGGTTGCTGGTGGCCTGCGCCATGTCCTGGGACAGGCTGAGCAGTCCGGTGACCAGACGGTGGTAGGCCTCGACCGTCTGGGTGGAGTTCTGCGGGTCCTTGTAGGCGCTGGCGCGTATCGCGCTGAGGTTGTTCAGCTCGCTCGCGATGCCGACGATGCTGTCGCGCACACCCGAGAGCCGACCGCTGTCGGAGGCGTCGCCGATCTCCTGGGTGCCCTCGAGGAAGGCGGAGCGGGCGCGGTTGGTCTTGTCCCGGACGCCCTTGACCGTGTAGTCGTTCGCGGACGCTCCGTGGGCGAGCGGGCCGGCGGACTCGTCGCGCTCGTCCTGGAGCGCCTCCGCGAGCTGCGTCGCCTGCCGGGTCATGTCCGTCAGCAGCTTCATGTTGTCCAGCTGCTGGATCTGGTCGACGTTGTCGCTGATGCGCAGGGCACCGAGCGAGGTCGCCGCGACCACGGGGAGCGCCAGCAGCGACACGAGGCGCGTGGAGATGCGCCAGTTGCGCAGGGCCAGGCGTGAACCGGCGTCGACCGGGGGAGTGGTGCCCTTCGGTGCCGGGGGCGCGGGGGGCGGCGCGGGCGACGTGCCGAGCGTGGGCGCGCCGGTGCGCCCGGGCCGCTCGGGGCCGCCGGCGGCCGGTGCCGGTCCCTGGTTGTGGGCGTGCTGGGGCGAGGAACCGCGGTCGGTCCCGCCGTGCGGCTCCGGCTCCGCCGAAGCGCTGCCATCCCTCTTGAAACGTCCCTGCACTAGCGTCGCAACCTCTGGACCAGGCGCCCCTCCGCGCGAGCGGTGGGACGGTGTCGGCGTCGTGGGAAGCGCCCTGAATACGCTCCCCGGGTGGTCGTGAGTGACCGGCGCTGGCTCCCCCTTCCCGCCGCTCTTCGGCGCTGCGTTGCGCCCCCTGTGCGCCGGTGCGATCCCGCGGCGGTCCGTGGAATTCCAGCACAGTGCCGGATCTCCAACAAGGCCAACGGGCCAGCGTGCGCCTACCGTGACACGTTGTGAGGGGGGCGTCACCGGACGTAGAAAGTGATCCCGTGCATAACGGGCGCATGCGGACGAGGTGTTGATGCGCGCCCGGTGTCCCAGTCGCCATGATCAGGAGCGGAATGCGGGCTTCAATGGAACAATGTCCGTTTCGGCGAAGGGTGTTGGTGGCGTCGATTGCCCCTTTTGTCTGTCAGTCAGTGAGCAAACTCACACGGTGATCAGACCCTCTTCAGGGCTTTGCGTGGGAATTGCATGTTTAGCCTGACGCTTTACAGGGATGGCGAATCCGACAACCCGCGCCCCGGCGACGGCCCTTGAGGCCCGCCCGGCGCCCGCAACGACGAGGTCAACGACAACAGTGAAGACCACGATGATGTTCCGCACCATAGCGAACCCGCGGCGGACGACGCTGGTGCACCTCACCGGCGCCGAGGAGCTGCAGGTGCCGGCGACCCCGGAACACTCCGTCGACCTTCCCACCCAGACCGCCAATCCCAAGCGCACCGTCCTCATGGAGGTCCCGGTCCAGGCCTCCGTCGCGCAGTAGTACGCGCCGCGGGCGCCGAACGCTCAACGAGGGCGAAAGCTCCGTGGGGCGCCGCGTACGCCGTGCCGGGCCCGGGTGGCGCTCGGTGAGCGGTCGCTCATCAGTGGTCCGGCAGGTGATCGTCTCCGACGCGTACCGCGGATAATGCACGGATCGGGCGGCGCCCGCCGATGACGCACGGGTCCGGCGGTGCCCGCCGGTCCGGACGGGTCCGATGGGGTTCCGCCGGTCCGGGAGGTCCGAAGACGTCCCCGCCGATCAGGCATCGGTTTCGTGGTCTCCCGTCGATCAGACACCCGGTTCGTGGTGTCCCGCCGACAGGCGCCGAGCCTGTGGCGTCCCGCCGGCCTGCACGGCCTGCCGGCGTCCACCGGCCCGTACGCCAAGGCGCCCCGCCGATCCCGTGGGGGACGGGCGGCGCCCACAAAGCGCGAGGTGCGCGCCCCCTGCCGCGTTAGCCTGGAGCGTCAGACTCCAGCCAGCTCAGTAAGGGGCGCAAGGATCCCGTGCGCATCGCCAGATTCTCCATCGACGGGAACGTCGCCTTCGGCGCGGTCGAGGGTGACAAGCCGGACGAGCTCGTCCTCGACATCATCAAGGGCATCCCGTTCGCGGACTTCGAGCTCTCCGGCACCAAGGTCCCGCTGAGCAAGGTCAGGCTGCTGCCGCCGGTGCTCCCCAACAAGGTCGTCGCCTTCGGCCGCAACTACGCCGAGCACGCGCGCGAGCTGGGCAACG
Organism: Streptomyces sp. Ru72; assembly: GCF_002920635.1. Lineage (GTDB taxonomy): Bacteria > Actinomycetota > Actinomycetes > Streptomycetales > Streptomycetaceae > Streptomyces. The sequence goes on from NZ_PQSR01000006.1 coordinate 129,421, forward strand.
AGGTCCCCGAGGCCCCCTTCGCCTTCTTCAAGCCGTCCACCTCGGTGATCGGCTCCGGCGACGAGATCGCCTACCCCTCCTTCTCCCAGGAACTGCACCACGAGGCCGAGCTGGCCGTGGTGATCGGCCGCATGTGCCGCGAGGTCCCGCGCGAGCGCGTCAAGGACGTGATCCTCGGCTACACCTGCGCCAACGACGTCACCGCGCGCGACGTCCAGCGCCGCGAGAAGCAGTGGGCCCGGGCCAAGGGCTTCGACACCTCCTGCCCGCTCGGCCCCTGGGTGGAGACCGACGTCGACCCCGGCGACCTCACCATCCAGCTCACGGTCAACGGCGAACAACGCCAGCTCGGCCGCACGAGCGAGATGATCCACCCGATCGAGGATCTGATCGTCAACATCTCCGAGGCCATGACGCTGCTCCCCGGCGACGTGATCCTCACGGGCACCCCCGCGGGGGTCGGCCCCCTCAACGTCGGCGACGAGGTCGCCGTCACCATCGAAGGCATCGGCACTCTCACCAACAAGGTGATCAAGCGTGGCTAACGGCTCCGTCCGCGTACGTTTCTGTCCGTCCCCGACCGGCAACCCCCACGTGGGCCTGGTCCGCACCGCCCTGTTCAACTGGGCGTTCGCCCGCCACACCGGCGGCACGTTCGTCTTCCGCATCGAGGACACGGACGCGGCCCGCGACTCCGAGGAGTCGTACGTCCAGCTCCTGGACTCGCTGCGCTGGCTGGGCTTCGACTGGGACGAGGGCCCCGAGGTCGGCGGCCCCCACGCGCCGTACCGCCAGTCCCAGCGGATGGACCTCTACAAGGACGTCGCGAAGAAGCTCCTGGACGGCGGGTACGCCTACCACTGCTACTGCACCACGGAGGAGCTGGACGCCCGCCGTGACGCCGCGCGCGCCGCGGGGAAGCCGTCCGGGTACGACGGGCACTGCCGTGACCTCACCGCCGAGCAGGTGGCGGCGTACGAGGCAGAGGGCCGTACGCCGATCGTCCGCTTCCGCATGCCCGACGAGCCGATCACCTTCACCGACCTGGTCCGCGGCGAGCTGACCTTCACGCCGGAGAACGTGCCGGACTACGGCATCGTCCGCGCCAACGGCGCTCCGCTCTACACGCTCGTCAACCCGGTCGACGACGCCCTGATGGAGATCACCCACGTCCTGCGCGGCGAGGACCTGCTCTCCTCCACGCCGCGGCAGATCGCCCTGTACAAGGCGCTGATCGAGCTGGGCATCGCCAAGGCCGTGCCCGAGTTCGGCCACCTGCCGTACGTGATGGGCGAGGGCAACAAGAAGCTGTCGAAGCGCGACCCTCAGTCGTCGCTGAACCTGTACCGCGAGCGGGGCTTCCTCCCCGAGGGCCTGCTCAACTACCTCTCCCTGCTGGGCTGGTCGCTCGCACCCGACCGCGACATCTTCTCGATCGACGAGATGGTGGCCGCCTTCGACATCGCGAACGTGAACCCCAACCCGGCCCGCTTCGACCTGAAGAAGGCGGAGTCGATCAACGCCGACCACATCCGGCTGCTCGACGTGAAGGACTTCACCGAGCGCTGCCGGCCGTGGCTGAAGGCCCCGTTCGCCCCGTGGGCGCCGGAGGACTTCGACGAGGCGAAGTGGCAGGCGATCGCACCGCACGCGCAGACCCGCGTCAAGGTCCTCTCCGAGATCACCGACAACGTCGACTTCCTGTTCCTCCCGGAGCCGGTGTTCGACGAGGCGAGCTGGACCAAGGCCATGAAGGAGGGCTCCGACGCCCTGCTGACCACGGCCCGCGCCAAGCTCTTCCAGGCCGACTGGAGCAGCCCGGAGTCCCTGAAGGACGCCGTGCTGACAGCCGGCGAGGAGCACGGCCTCAAGCTCGGCAAGGCCCAGGCCCCGGTCCGCGTGGCCGTCACCGGCCGCACGGTCGGCCTGCCCCTCTTCGAGTCCCTGCAGGTCCTGGGCAAGGAGAAGACGATCGCGCGCATCGACGCGGCGCTCGCGAGGCTCGCGGCCTGACCTGCCCGTACGTACGCGAGGGGCGGCACCCGGTCCGGGTGCCGCCCCTCGGCGCGTCGGCCGTCGGCGCCTCTCGCCGAAGCCCCGGACCCCCAGCCGGTCTGCCGGTACTGTCGGTGGCATGGCCATCAGAGCTGTCGTGTGGGACGTCGACGACACCCTTTTCGACGCTGCATTCACCGGGGGATGACCCCCGGACCCCCAGCCGGTCTGCCGGTACTGTCGGTGGCATGGCCATCAGAGCTGTCGTGTGGGACGTCGACGACACCCTTTTCGACTACACCACCGCCGACCGTGCCGGGATGCGTGCCCATCTGGCGGCCGAGGGGCTGCTGGACGGCTTCGGGGCCGTGGAGGCGGCCATCGCGCGGTGGCGCGAGATCACCGACCTCCAGTGGGCGCGGTACGCGGCGGGGGAGGTCTCCTTCGAGGGGCAGCGGCGCGACCGGGTGCGGGTCTTCCTGGGGAGGGACCTGACCGACGACGAGGCCGACGCATGGTTCCGGCGGTACCGGGAGCACTACGAGGCCGCCTGGGCGCTCTTCCCGGACGTCCTTCCCGTCCTCGACGCCCTCGCCGCCAGCCACCGACACGCCGTACTGTCCAACTCCAGCGTCCACGTCCAGGAGCACAAGCTCCGCACCCTCGGCGTCCGCGACCGCTTCGAGGCCGTGCTGTGCGCCGCCGAGCTGGGCGTCTCCAAGCCGGACGCCCGGGCCTTCCGTGCCGCCTGCGACGCCCTGGGGCTCGCCCCCCACCAGGTGGCGTACGTCGGCGACCATCCGGAGATCGACGGGCGGGGCGCCGCCGAGGCGGGTCTGCTGTCGGTCTGGATCTGCCGTGACACCGCGCTCATCAGCGGCGACGTCACCGAGGGTCCCCACCGGATCTCGTCCCTCGCCGAACTCCCCGCGATCCTCCGCGCCGATACCCGTTTTGGAGCGCCGTCCACCTTCAGGTAATGTTCTTCCTGCGCCGCGGGGAGCGGGCCGGAAGGCCGGAGCCCAGCAGCGCAGAACTAGAACAAGATCCCCTCAGGGGCTTGCGTTCCAGTGGCCTATGGTGTAATTGGCAGCACGACTGATTCTGGTTCAGTTAGTCTTGGTTCGAGTCCAGGTAGGCCAGCTCGCAGAGCTCATCTGCACCCGCGGATCTCATCCGCAAGCCCCCGTTGTGTAGCGGCCTAGCACGCTGCCCTCTCAAGGCAGTAGCGCCGGTTCGAATCCGGTCGGGGGTACGGATCCTTCCAGGATCACATGGGCCCCCGTTGTGTAGCGGCCTAGCACGCCGCCCTCTCAAGGCGGTAGCGCCGGTTCGAATCCGGTCGGGGGTACTGAAAGGTCTAAACCACCTTTGGTCTATGGTGTAATTGGCAGCACGACTGATTCTGGTTCAGTTAGTCTTGGTTCGAGTCCAGGTAGACCAGCTGATCTGCGGAAACGCATGATCCGCGCCCCCGTTGTGTAGCGGCCTAGCACGCCGCCCTCTCAAGGCGGTAGCGCCGGTTCGAATCCGGTCGGGGGTACGCAGACGAAAGGGCCCTCCCTCGGGAGGGCCCTTTTTCTGTCGGTCACCTCTCGCCGAACCGGCGGCGTGACTCCTCCGCCTCCGCCAGTCGGCGCAGACTCAGCAGCACCGGCTCGTACAGCACGGTCAGTGCCACGGCGGCCTCCACCTGTTCCTCCGGGGTCTCGTGGCGCTCCACCAGGTCCAGGTCGGTGACCGCGATCCGCTCCATCGCCCGGGCGTAGGGCTCCAAGTCCTCGACTGCGCAGGGATAACCGAGTCGGGACAGCGCGGTGATCGCGGTCACCAGCATCCTGTACGCGGGCGAGGCCGGCTCTCCGGACGGGCCGGGCGTGGCACCGTAGCTCCAGCCGAGCCGGTCCAGAAGCGCGTCGGCGGTGTGCCGGGCCGCCTCGGTGGCGGGGTCGCCCTCGTCCGGTGCCGGACCGTGCGGCAGGGCCCACACGGCAGTGCCCAGACGCTGGTTCCGGTCCAGGTCCTGGTCCTGCAGCGCGGCGAGCACCTCCCGGGCCGAGTTCACCGGGATCCGGCCCACCTGGATCAACGCCCGCACCAGGCGCAACCGCCGCAGGTGCTCCTCGTCGTACGCGGCTTGCGTGGCCGTGATCCGGCGGCCGGGGTGCAGCAGCCCTTCACGCAGGTAGTACTTGATCGTCGCCGTGGAGACCCCGCTTCGTGCGCTCAACTCCGCCAGTCGCATTCCGTCCCGCACCGTCTTCCGTCTTGCGTCCACATGCTAGGTAGTGTCACTATCCAAGCATGGATAGTGGAGCTATCCAGTGGCCGGATGGCTGGACGAGACCGAGTGGGGGAGATCATGAGTGGACGGCCGATCGAAGGGCGCATGACCTCTGCGGGCGAGGACGGGGTGGTCGTCTTCCATATCGGGGTACGCATCAACAGCTTCTGCGCGGTGCGCAGTTGGTGGCCGGTGGTCAGGGCCATGGCGCCGATGCTCGCCGAGCTCTCCCGCGAGAAGGACAGCGGACTGCTCGCCTACAAGTCACTGTTGGGCGGGGTGCGCGAGCTGTACCTGGTCCAGTACTGGGAGTCGAAGGAGAAGCTCCTCGCCTACGCCGCCGCACCGGACAAGAGCCACCGGCCGGCCTGGGCCGCCTTCAACCGGCGGCTGCGCGAGGGGAAGGGCAAGGTCGGCTTCTGGCACGAGACGTACGTCGTGCCGGCCGGATCCCATGAGTCGATCTACATGAACATGCCCGAGTTCGGCCTGGGCAAGGCCACGGGTCTGGTGCCGGTCGGCCGCCGGGGCGACCGCGCCGCCGACCGGCTGCGGATCTCCTGAGGGCGTCGTCCACGCCTCGAGGGGAGTCGGAGGGGCCTGCCGCGGCGTTGAGGCCGGCCCCGTCCCCGGTGGCGTACGGGAAGGTCAGCCCGAGCGGCGCAGCGCCTCGGAGAGGCGGGCGGCGGCGTCGATGACCGCCTGGGCGTGCATACGGCCCGGGTGGCGGGTCAGGCGCTCGATGGGACCGGAGACGGACACAGCCGCCACGACGCGGTTGGAGGGGCCGCGCACGGGCGCGGAGACGGACGCCACGCCCGGCTCGCGCTCGCCGATGGACTGGGCCCAGCCGCGGCGCCGTACGCCCGACAGGGCCGTCGCCGTGAAGCGGGCGCCCTGCAGTCCGCGGTGCAGCCGCTCGGGCTCCTCCCAGGCCAGCAGGATCTGTGCCGAGGAGCCCGCCTTCATGGTGAGTGTCGAGCCGACCGGCACCGTGTCCCTGAGGCCGGACAGGCGCTCCGCCGCGGCCACGCAGATGCGCATGTCACCCTGGCGTCGGTAGAGCTGCGCGCTCTCGCCCGTGACGTCGCGGAGGTGGGTCAGCACCGGGCCCGCCGTCGCCAGCAGGCGGTCCTCGCCCGCCGCCGCGGCCAGCTCGGCCAGCCGGGGGCCGAGAATGAAACGGCCCTGCATGTCGCGCGCCACCATGCGGTGGTGCTCAAGCGCCACGGCGAGGCGGTGCGCCGTGGGTCGTGCCAGTCCGGTGGCGCCGACCAGGCCCGCGAGGGTGGCCGGACCGGACTCCAGAGCGCTCAGGACGAGGGCCGCCTTGTCCAGAACGCCGACGCCGCTACTGTTGTCCATGCAACGATACTCACGTCTCACTCTGTGAAACGCAAGTTCAATTTTTCGTGGAACGCGCCACCCTTGATGTCACGGCGGCCCGGAGACCAGCGGGCCCGGCGGTGGACGCCCGGAAACCAGGGGTACGGGCGCGGCCACTCCCCAAGATCTCTAGTTGGGCCGGTGCAGTCTTTGCCGGCCGGAGGGAAAGCGATGGGTAGGACACTCGCGGAGAAGGTCTGGGACGACCATGTCGTCCGGCGCGCCGAGGGCGAGCCCGACCTCCTCTACATCGATCTGCACCTGCTGCACGAGGTGACCAGCCCGCAGGCCTTCGACGGGCTGCGCAAGAGCGGCCGCCAGGTGCGCAGGCTCGACCTCACCATCGCGACCGAGGACCACAACACCCCGACCCTCGACATCGACAAGCCCATCGCGGACCCCGTCTCCCGCGCCCAGCTGGAGACGCTGCGCAAGAACTGCGCGGAGTTCGGCGTCCGCCTGCACCCGCTGGGCGACGTCGAGCAGGGCGTCGTGCACGTCGTCGGCCCGCAGCTGGGCCTGACCCAGCCCGGCACGACGGTCGTCTGCGGCGACTCGCACACCTCCACGCACGGCGCCTTCGGCGCGCTGGCCTTCGGCATCGGCACCTCGCAGGTCGAGCACGTGCTGGCCACCCAGACGCTGCCCATGGCCCGCCCGAAGACCATGGCGATCACGGTCGACGGCGAGCTGCCCGAGGGCGTCACCGCCAAGGACCTGATCCTGGCGATCATCGCGAAGATCGGCACCGGCGGCGGCCAGGGCTACGTCCTGGAGTACCGCGGCCCGGCCATCGAGAAGCTCTCGATGGAGGCCCGGATGACCATCTGCAACATGTCGATCGAGGCCGGCGCCCGCGCGGGCATGATCGCCCCGGACGAGACCACCTTCGCGTACCTCAAGGGCCGCCCGCACGCCCCCGAGGGCGCCGACTGGGACGCCGCCGTGGAGTACTGGAAGACGCTGCGGACCGACGACGACGCCGAATTCGACGCCGAGGTCCACATCGACGCCTCCGCGCTCTCGCCGTTCGTCACCTGGGGCACCAACCCGGGCCAGGGCGCGCCGCTTTCGGCATCCGTCCCCGATCCGGCTTCGTACGAGGACGCTTCGGAGCGCCTGGCCGCCGAAAAGGCCCTGGAATACATGGGGTTGGAGGCCGGGCAGCCGCTGCGCTCCATCAAGGTGGACACCGTCTTCGTAGGCTCCTGCACCAACGGCCGCATCGAGGACCTGCGCGCCGCCGCCTCGATCCTCAAGGACCGCAAAGTCGCCGACGGCGTACGGATGCTCGTCGTACCGGGCTCCGCGCGCGTGGGTCTGCAGGCCGTCTCCGAGGGCCTGGACGTGGTCTTCAAGGAGGCCGGCGCCGAATGGCGGCACGCGGGCTGCTCGATGTGCCTCGGCATGAACCCCGACCAGCTGGCCCCGGGCGAGCGCTCCGCGTCCACCTCCAACCGCAACTTCGAGGGCCGGCAGGGCAAGGGCGGCCGGACGCACCTGGTCTCGCCGCAGGTCGCCGCAGCCACGGCCGTCCTCGGTCACCTGGCGTCCCCCGCCGACCTGTCCGACGCCGACACTCGTACGCCCGCTGGAGTCTGAGAGTCATGGAAGCATTCACCACGCACACCGGCCGGGCCGTCCCGCTGCGCCGCAGCAACGTCGACACCGACCAGATCATCCCCGCCCACTGGCTCAAGAAGGTCACGCGCGACGGCTTCGAGGACGGACTGTTCGAGGCCTGGCGCAAGGACCCCGAGTTCGTGCTCAACCGTCCCGAGCGGCAGGGCGCCACGGTCCTGGTCGCCGGCCCCGACTTCGGCACCGGATCCTCCCGTGAGCACGCCGTGTGGGCGCTGCAGAACTACGGCTTCAAGGCGGTCATCTCCTCCCGCTTCGCCGACATCTTCCGCGGCAACTCGCTCAAGAACGGGCTGCTCACGGTCGTCCTCGAGCAGAAGATCGTGGACGCGCTCTGGGAGCTCACGGAAAAGGACCCCACTTCTGAGGTCACTGTGGACCTTGAGGCTCGTGAGGTTCGCGCCGAGGGCATCACCGCCACCTTCGAGCTGGACGAGAACTCCCGCTGGCGGCTGCTGAACGGCCTCGACGACATCTCCATCACGCTTCAGAACGAGGCCGACATCGCCACGTACGAGGCGCGCCGCCCCTCCTACAAGCCGCGGACGCTCCAGGTCTGACCCGGGGCTGACGCCAGGCCCTCGCACAAGAGCTGGTTTCGGCCATCGCAGCAGCGCTCTGTACCCCCAATCGTGGACGGTTGGGGGTACAGCCGTATCTGCCCCGGGGAGGGTCCCCGGATCGCCGCGATGGTCATCAACTACCGCAGTTACAGAGGTCATTGCCTGGGTACCCGCACCTTGAGACCGCGATGTGCCAAGACGCCCGGAGAGCTTCCGGGGCGCGGCAGTTGCCCCCAGCGGGGGCGACAACTCGCCCCAGATGGCACAATCTGTGCATGGACAACGACGGCCAACTCCAGCTCTATACGGCGGTCGCGGGCCAACTCAAGGAAGCGCACGCAAGGGTGCGCACACTGCAAGTCCCGGAGGGCGTACGGATGGCGCTGACCCGGAAGCTGCTGGTCATCACGGCCGCGGCCAAGCACGATCCCGCCGAAGCGGCCCGGCGTCTGGAGCGGTTCATGGGCGACCTCGACGAGGAGCGCATCCCCGAAGAGGAAGTCTGAGGCGGCCGAGTCTGTTGCGGCACAAGGGTGATAAGCCCGTTTCGTGTTTGATTTGCGGTATATATCTGCCTAACGTGCGAAAAAGCTTGAACACTTTCGTTCCGGCGATGTCTCCGAAGGGGAAGACGTGAACAAGGCGCAGCTCGTAGAAGCGATTGCCGACAAGTTGGGTGGCCGCCAGCAGGCCGCCGATGCTGTCGATCATGTCCTGGACGCCATCGTCCGCGCTGTCGTCGCGGGCGAGCGGGTCTCGGTCACCGGCTTCGGTTCGTTCGAGAAGGTCGAGCGTCCGGCCCGTTACGCCCGCAACCCCCAGACCGGCGAGAGGGTTCGGGTCAGGAAGACCTCCGTGCCGCGCTTCCGCGCGGGCCAGGGCTTCAAGGACCTGGTGAGCGGCACGAAGAAGCTCCCGCGCGGTGGTGAGGTCGCCGTGAAGAAGGCGCCCAAGGGCAGCCTGTCCGGCCCTCCGCCCACCATTGCCAAGGCTGCCGGCAAGAAGGCCGCCGCCAAGAAGGCGGCACCGGCCGCGAAGAAGGCCGCGGCGAAGAAGGCGCCCGCCAAGAAGACCACGGCGGCGGCCAAGAAGACCACGGCGAAGAAGGCGCCCGCCAAGACCACGGCGGCCGCCAAGAAGACCACGGCCAAGAAGACGACCACGAAGAAGGCGGCGGCGAAGAAGGCCCCGGCCAAGAAGGCGCCGGCCAAGAAGTCGACGGCACGGAAGACCACCGCCAAGAAGACCACCGCCCGCAGGTAACCGGGGCGCACGGGCACTCACGCGCCGGGCCGGGCTCCCATCAGGAGCCCGGCCCGCGGTGTGTTCAGAACGTGTGCAGGGTCACCAGCGTGATCCGCCGGCCCTCACCCTCGCCCTCCATCTCGACCCGCACCCGCTGCCCCGGCCGCAGCAGGCGCAGCCCGCCCGCGTCGAACGCCGCCGCGTCGAAGGGAACGGGGGTGCCGTCGTCGAGCAGCACCTGCCCGGTGCGGCTGTCGGGGTCGTAGGTGTACGCGGTCGCCTGCATGACCGCAGCCTATCGGCCCCGGTGCGCGGCGAGCCCGGCGGCAGGGGCCCGGAGGCGGCACCGTGCGCCGGGACGGGACCTGGGCGCCCGTGGAGGTGTGCCACGGCGCCCCGGAGCTGCGTGGCGGCGCTCCGGAGCCGAGGCGGCGGCCCGAGCCGGGTAACCGCGCGGCCCCGCGCACCTCGCCGGAGGGCACCGCCGGAGGAGAGGGCCGTCGGCTCCTCTCCGGCGCGGCGCCCGCGTCGGTGCGTCGCACGGGCGCCGGCCCCGCGTACCGAGCGGCCGCTCTCCGCGGGCCGTATCCGGTACGGGCCCGCCGTACCGCGCACGCGCCGGAGGCGTCCGTCAGCCCCCCGGCTGCCCGGGAATCAGCAGCCGGGCCGTAGCCGCCGTGGTGTGCGGGCCGACGCCCAGGGACAGGGCCGCGCGCAGGTCGTCGCCCGTGTCCACGTCCTGGCGTACCGAAGACACCTCGTCGAGGTCCAGTTCCACCGCTCCCGACGCGCGATGACGTGCCCGGGAATCAGGGCCGAACGACGGCCTCAATTCACGACCGGGTGCCACGGCCAGCAGCGTCGTGCCGATTCCGGCGGCGTCCGGCAGAAAGGCGCGTGGGAATTCCGCGGCGGCGTCGAGGACCCGGGCCAATTCCACGGGCCGCAGCGCCGGGAGATCCGCGTTGAGCGCCGCCACCGCGCCGCGCGGGCGCAGTGCCCGTACGGCGGCCGCACCGTGCGCCAGCGCGGCGTTCAGACCGCCCGCCGGCTCGTCCGGGACGATCCGGGCGCCCAAGGCCGCCAGCTCCCGCCCCGCCACGGGGTCGTCCGTGACGACCGCCACATCCCGCACCGCGGCACACGTCAGCGCCGCGAGCACCGTGTCCTGCGCGAAGGCGAGCGCCAGCCCCGGACGCACCGCGTCGGCCGCGGTGTCCGAGAGTCTGCTCTTGGCCCGCGCCAGGGCCTTCAGGGGTACGACCACAGTCCACTGCACGAGCGCTCCGTCCCTGTCCTCGTCGCGCCCATTGTCACCCGCCCCCATGGAGAACATGTGCGAAGCCCGACGCAGCGCGGTCGTCGGAGACAGGCGGGCGTACGGTGTTCTCGACAGACGGGCGGCCTGGGGCGACACTTGTGCGGCCCACAGCCAAGCGCCAGGCCCCTCGTGCCGGGTCCCTAGAGGAAGGTGTCCGCGTGCCCCGCCGCAGAATCGGCTTCTGGTACCGCTTCGCAGCGGTCCTCTGCAAACCGCCGCTGGTGGTTCTGCTCAAGCGGGACTGGCGCGGAATGGAGAACATTCCGGCCGAGGGTGGATTTATCACCGTCGTGAACCACAATTCCCATGTGGACCCCTTCGCGTACGCCCACTTTCAGTACAACACCGGGCGCGTTCCCCGATTCCTCGCGAAGAGCGGCCTTTTCAAGAAGGGATTCGTCGGCGCCGCGATGCGCGGCACCGGCCAGATCCCCGTCTACCGCGAGTCCACGGACGCGCTCAGCGCCTTCCGGGCCGCCATCGACGCCGTGGAGCGCGGCGAGTGCGTCGCCTTCTACCCGGAGGGCACCCTCACCCGCGACCCGAACGGCTGGCCCATGACCGGCAAGACCGGCGCCGCCCGCGTCGCCCTGCAGACCAGGTGCCCGGTCATCCCCGTCGCCCAGTGGGGCGCCAACGAGCTGCTGCCGCCCTACGCCAAGAAGCCCAGCCTCTTTCCGCGCAAGACCCACCACGTGCTCGCCGGTCCGCCCGTGGACCTCGCGCGCTTCTACGGCAAGGAGATGTCCCCCGACCTCCTGAAGGAGGCGACGGAGGTCATCATGGCCGCCATCACCCGCCAGCTGGAGGAGATCCGCGGCGAGAAGGCGCCGGAGAAGCCGTACGACCCGCGCGAGGTGCGCATCGAGCAGCGCCGCCGGTCCGCCGCACAGGAGAAGGAGAAGGAGGGGCAGGGCCAGTGAGCAAGCCGGTCAAGGCGGCCGTGTTCGGAACGGGATCGTGGGGGACGGCGTTCGGCATGGTGCTCGCCGACGCCGGGTGCGAGGTCACCCTCTGGGCGCGCCGCGCCGAACTCGTGGACGCGGTCAACTCCACCCGTACGAACCCGGACTACCTGCCGGGCGTGGAACTCCCCGGAAACCTGCGCGCCACCACGGACCCCGCCGAGGCCGCGCGCGACGCCGACTTCGCGATACTCGCGATCCCCTCCCAGACCCTGCGCGGGAACCTCGCCGAGTGGGCGCCGCTCCTCGCGCCCCACACGATCCTCGTCTCCCTGATGAAGGGCGTCGAACTCGGCTCCGCCATGCGGATGAGCGAGGTCATCGAGGACGTGGCCAAGGTCGTCCCCGAACGCGTCGCCGTCGTCACCGGGCCCAACCTGGCCCGTGAGATCGCCGCGCGCATGCCCGCCGCCGCCGTGGTCGCCTGCACCGACGAGGCCGTCGCACAGCGGCTGCAGACCGTCTGCCACACGCCGTACTTCCGCCCGTACACGAACACGGACGTCGTCGGCTGCGAACTCGGCGGCGCGGTCAAGAACGTCATCGGCCTGGCGGTCGGCATCGCGGACGGCATGGGCCTCGGCGACAACGCCAAGGGCTCGCTCATCACCCGCGGGCTCGCGGAGACGACCCGGCTCGGGCTCGCGATGGGCGCCGACCCGCTGACGTTCTCCGGACTGGCCGGGCTGGGCGACCTGGTCGCGACCTGCTCCTCGCCGCTGTCGCGCAACCACACCTTCGGCACCAACCTCGGCAAGGGCATGACGCTGGAGGAGACCATCGCGGTCACCCGGCAGACGGCCGAGGGGGTCAAGTCCTGTGAGTCCGTGCTGGATCTGGCCCGCCGGCACGGAGTCGACATGCCGATCACGGAGACGGTCGTCGGCATCGTCCACGAGGGCAAGCCCCCGGTCGTCGCCCTGAAGGAACTGATGTCGCGCAGCGCGAAGCCCGAACGACGCTGAGCGATCCCGCCCCGTTTTTGATCGTTCGGCTGCGGGGCGCACGCTGACCCAGGGCACTACCTACGGGTACTCTCATCGCGATATGAGCACCGAGAACCTCCCCCAGAGCCCTGGGCAGCCGCCCCGCAAGCCGCGTGTCGCCGTCGTCTTCGGCGGCCGCAGCTCCGAACACGGGATCTCCGTGGTCACCGCCGGCGCGGTGCTGCGCGCCATCGACCGGACGAAGTACGACGTCCTGCCGATCGGTATCACTCAGGACGGCCGTTGGGCGCTCACCGCCGATGCGCCGGAGCGCATGGCGATCACCGAACGCCGCACGCCCAGCGTCGAGGACCTCGCGGAGTCCCAGGAGGGCGGCGTCGTCCTGCCCGTCGACCCGGCGAACCGCGAAGTCGTCTACAGCGAGCCCGGTTCGGTGCCCAAGGCGCTGGGCGAGGTCGACGTGGTCTTCCCCGTGTTGCACGGCCCCTACGGCGAGGACGGCACCCTCCAGGGCCTCCTGGAGCTGTCCGGCGTCCCGTATGTGGGTTCGGGCGTGCTCGCCTCGGCCGTGGGCCAGGACAAGGAGTACATGAAGCGGGTGTTCGCCTCGTTCGGGCTCAAGGTCGGCCCGTACGTGGTGATCCGGCCGCGTGAGTGGCAGCGCGACGAGTCCGCCGCCCGCAAGAAGATCGTCGACTTCGCCGGCGAGCACGGCTGGCCGCTGTTCGTGAAGCCCTCGCGGGCGGGTTCGTCGATCGGCATCACCAAGGTCGAGGACCTCTCCGGCCTCGACGAGGCGATCGCCGAGGCCCAGCGCCACGACCCGAAGATCCTCATCGAGGCGGCGGTGCGGGGCCGGGAGATCGAGTGCGGCGTCCTTGAGTTCGAGGACGGCCCGCGCGCCTCCGTACCGGCCGAGATCCCGCCGCCGGACACCCACGCCTACTACGACTTCGAGGCGAAGTACATCGATTCCACGCCCGGCATCGTGCCCGCCCCGCTGACCGGCGAGCAGACCGCCGAGGTGCAGCGGCTCGCGGTGGCGGCGTTCGAGGCCGCGTCCTGCGAAGGGCTGGTCCGCGCGGACTTCTTCCTGACGGAGGAGGGCGAGTTCGTGATCAACGAGATCAACACGATGCCCGGGTTCACGCCCATCTCGATGTACCCGCAGATGTGGCAGGCGAGCGGGATCTCCTACGGCGAGCTGGTCGACCGCCTGGTCCAGGCGGCGCTGAACCGCTCGACCGGCCTGCGCTGAGGACCGCACGGCCCGGAGTCCGTGTCACATCCGCTCTCAGGAGGCGATCCCCTCGGGGATCGCCTTCTTGACGGCGGGGGCCACATCGACGAGCGGCCCCGCGCCCCCGGCCGTCCGCGCCTTGGGAATGGTCACCTCGACGTATGCCTGCCGCAGCGTCGTCGTGAACCGGAACGACCCGTCGTTCTCCTTCTGCAGCAGCCAGCCCACCCCGTTGACCTCCACGCCGTCGGCTTCCGGGTCCGACATCTCCGCGGGCCGCGCCACCCCGCAGCGCAGTATGATCGCCGGGCTTCCCCAGCCCGCCGTCAGCGCGGACGGGGGCTCGGGGTCGTTCCGGCCCTGGCCGCCCACCTTCCGCGGCAGCACCTTGTCCAGGTTCCGGCACAGCTTCGCGACCTTCGCGTCCGGACTGGGAACCGCGACCGAGGTGTGCGCGTCGCTCGAGGAGCAGCCCACGGCGGCGATCAGCAGGGCGAGGGCGGGCAGACCGAGCAGCCGGTGACGCAGGATGTTCACCGGGCAAGCGTAGACGGGGGCTACAGGTGCACCACCGGGCAGGTCAGGGTGCGGGTGATGCCGTCCACTTGCTGGACCTTCGCGACCACCATGCGGCCGAGTTCGTCGACGGTGTCGGCCTGGGCGCGCACGATGACGTCGTACGGACCTGTCACGTCCTCGGCCTGGATCACCCCAGGGATCTTGCTGATCGTCTCGGCGACGGTCGACGCCTTGCCGACCTCCGTCTGGATCAGGATGTACGCCTGTACCACGGAACCTCCAGGGCGGCCACGAGGATCATGTGGAGAGAAGGGACGCCACGGTACCGCGTCGCCGCTCGCCGAGGGGAGACCCGCGGAGGCTGTGGCGTGAGCGCCGGGCGACACCGGCGGCACAAGGTGACGGTCGAGACGACCGTACCGAGGACGACGAGGGCTCGCGACCGGGCGCGGAAGGCAAGAGAAGGGGACGTACGACGATGAAGGGCACCGTGGGCGAGTTGGGCGAGTTCGGGCTCATCAGGGAGCTCACCTCCCGGCTCACCACCACCCCGGCGGTCCGGGTCGGCCCCGGCGACGACGCCGCGGTGGTCGCCGCGCCCGACCGCAGGGTGGTGGCGAGCACCGACATCCTGCTGGAGGGCCGGCACTTCCGCCGCGACTGGTCGACGGCGTACGACGTCGGCCGCAAGGCGGCCGCGCAGAACCTCGCGGACATCGCCGCCATGGGCGCCGTGCCGACCGCACTGCTGCTCGGTCTGGTCGTCCCCGCCGAACTGCCCGCCACCTGGCCCACCGAGCTGATGGACGGCCTGCGCGACGAGTGCCAGGTCGCGGGCGCGGCGGTGGTCGGCGGCGACGTCGTACGCGGTGACACCATCATGATCTCGATCACCGCGCTCGGCGACCTGCGCAACCAGGAGCCGGTCACCCGGGCCGGCGCCCAGCCCGGCGACGTGGTCGCCGTCACCGGCTGGCTCGGCTGGTCCGCCGCCGGGTACGCGGTGCTCTCCCGCGGCTTCCGCTCGCCGCGCGCGTTCGTGGAGGCACACCGGCGCCCGGAGCCGCCGTACCACGCGGGTCCGGCCGCCGCAGGGCTCGGCGCCACCGCGATGTGCGACGTCAGCGACGGGCTCATCGCCGACCTCGGGCACATCGCGGAGGCGAGCAAGGTGCGCATCGACATCCGCTCCGGCGCCATCGACATCCCCTCCCAGATGAACGACATCGGGCAGGCCGTGGGCGTGGACCCCCTGCAGTGGGTGCTCACCGGCGGCGAGGACCACGCGATCGTCGCCACCTTCCCGCCGGACGTGAAGCTGCCGGCCCGCTGGAAGGTGATCGGCGAGGTCCTCAACCCGTCGGCGCTGCCCCAGGTGACGGTCGACGGGGCGCCGTGGACCAGCAAGGGCGGCTGGGACCACTTCTCGGACATCGAGTAGCAGCCGGGGTCTCACACCGGGTACTCCGGCAGCTCGACGGCCGTCGCCGCCTTCTCCGTCAGCCGTTTGAAGAAGCCCGCGAGAGGCCGGGAGCCCAGCAGCCGGTACATCCGGTCCCGGGTGGCGGATCCGCCGCTCGGTGGCGGGGGCGAAGAACGGGCCCGCGTTGCCGGAGATCTTCTGGCAGCCCTTGGCGAAGTCCCGGATCCGCGCCTCGTACGCCGCCAGGGCCGTGCGGTGGTCGCCGCCCGCGAGGGCGAGTTCACCGGCCAGGACGTACGCGCCGACGACCGCCACGCCGGTGCCCATCCCGCCCATCGTGGCGCCGTAACCGGCGTCGCCGAGCAGCACCACGCGTCCCTTGGTGAGCGGTCCACATGGATCTGGGCGATCGCGTCGAAGTACAGGTCGTCGGCGTCCTCCAGGGCCTTCAGCACCGCCGGGGCCTCCCAGCCCATGCCCGCGAACCGCTCGGTGCGGATCCGCTTCTGCGCGGCGATGTCCCGGCGGTCGTACGTGAGCCGCTCGGAGCGGAAGACCAGCAGGGCGCCCGCGCGGTCCGGGTCGCCGTCGTAGTTGCCGATGACGACCGCGCGGCCCGGCTCGCTGTACACACGGCCGGTGCGGTCCAGGCCCAGGTGGTTGGGGACGTCGAAGCCGGCCACGTAGTGGTCGAGGAGGCGCAGGCAGCGGGACTCGTCGCCGAAGACGAGGCGACGGGTGTGCGAGTGCAGGCCGTCGCGCCAGTCGGCGAAGGCTCCCAGCGGATCGAGGCAGTTGGCCATGCCCCAGCGGTCGCCGGTCGCCCGGAAACCGGCCAGGGCGCGGGTGAAGGCGGCCTCCGAGGCGGCGGCACCACCCGAGAACAGCGCCTGGCAGGCGAGGCCGAGGTCCAGCACCGCGCGGCCCCAGGGGTCGTCACCGACCTGGACGGCCAGGACTTCCGTGTCGGCCGACGGCAGCGGGCCCCCGGCCGGCGCCCACAGGACCATCGCGGACGGCCTCCGCAGCGGCTCGTCGAGGGAGCGCATGACCGTGGAGACCCGCGCGATGCGCTCGGGTTCGGCCGGGTTCGGCGAGGGTGCGGCGCGCCTGCTCGTGGACCGTGAGCGCCTCGGCGGGCCGCCCGGCCGCGTGCAGGGCCCGCATCAGCAGCCCGTACAGACGTTCGCTGAGCGGGTGTGCGGCGAGGAGTGCGCGCAGTTCGGGTACGAGGTCCGAGCCGGCTCCGAGGGCGAGGTCCGCCTCGGCGCGGTCCTGGAGGGCGCCAAGCCGCAACTCCTCGAGCCGGGTGCGCTCGGCCGGTGCGCCGGGGAGGTCGGCGAGCGCGGGGCCGCGCCACAGGGCGAGCGCCTCCCGGAGCAGGGCGGCCGCCGTGCGGTGCTCGCCGCCGGCGAGGGCGGTAGCCGGTGGCGGCCGTCCCGATCTCCGCGTGGGGGCCCAGCCGCCTGCGCAGCCTGGAGATCTGCGACTGGAGGGCGCCCGCGGCACCCGCGGGCGGCTCGTCGCCGTGCAGGCCGTCGGTGAGGCGCTCGGTGGACACCGTCCGCCCGGCGTCGAGGGGGAGCAGGGTGAGGAGCGTCCGGGGGCGGGGACCGCCGGCGGCGAGCGGGGTGCCCTCCTCGGTACGGACGTCGAGGGGGCCGAGGATGCCGAAGCGCATGCGGCGGATTCTGGCAGTCGGCCCACGCGGGCAGAGCAAAAAGCCGGCCCACCGAGGTGGACCGGCTCAGTGCAGCGAACCAGCGGTGGCCGCGCGCTTAACTGGACGTCAGCGCGAGACCTTGCCGGCCTTGATGCACGAGGTGCAAGCGTTCACGCGCTTCGGCGTCCCGCCGACCACAGTACGCACACGCTGGATGTTCGGGTTCCAGCGGCGGGACGTACGGCGGTGCGAGTGCGAGATGTTGTTGCCGAAGCCCGGCCCCTTGCCACAGACGTCGCAGTTGGCAGCCACGGGTCACTCCAAAGACTTCAGATGCACTTACGGTTTTTGGGTCCCGGCATGCCGGGATCGAGATCGCAGGATCTGAGTGGCGCTGCCAGGGAATACGCCCGACCTGGATCGGGCAACCGGAGCAGCATACATCGGCTGCGCCCGTAGAACGAAACTACCACGGCGCCGCCGCACCTCGTCGCGGCCCCGTGGGCGGCCCGACCACCGGCGTCCCCCGGCCCTCTTCCGGCCCGGACCCCTTGTGGGTCTACGCTGCCTCCCACGTCCAGCAGCTGAAGGAGGCGCGGGTGGCGCAGGTGCCGCAGCCCTTGGATGCCCTCGCGGTGCGCACCTGGTGCTCTCTCGCCCTACAGGCGCTGGGGCGGGCGCGCGAGGAGATCGACGCGATCAACGTCTACCCCGTCGCAGACGGGGACACCGGCACGAACCTCTATCTGACCGTCGAGTCGGCCGCGGCGGCCGTCGAGGCGGTCTTCGCCGGCTACGAGACGGGCGCCGCCGGCAGCGAGGGGCGGCCGGCGCTCGCCGACGCCGTACGGGCCATGGCGCACGGCGCGCTCATCGGGGCCCGCGGCAACTCCGGGACGATCCTCGCTCAGCTGCTGCGCGGCATGGCGCAGGTGCTCGCCGCCGACGGCGAGACGGCCCATGCCGACGCGCAGGGCCTCCGGCTCGCCCTGAGGCAGGCCGCCGACTCCGCGCGCCAGGCCGTCGCGCACCCCGTGGAGGGCACCGTGCTGAGCGTCGCCTCGGCCGCCGCGGACGCGGTCACCGGCGCCGAGGGCGACTGCGGCGGCGTGGCGCGGGCGGCGTACGAGGGAGCGCGGGCGGCCCTGGCGGCGACACCCGGACAACTGGCGGTCCTGGAGCGCGCCGGAGTCGTCGACGCGGGCGGCCGGGGGCTGGTGGCGGTGCTCGCGGCGCTGGTGGAGACGCTGACCGGCGAGGCGCCCCGGGTGACCGTTGAGGTGTCGACCGCCGTTTCCGGCGGCCACGCGCGCGTGCCGGACCCCAGGACCGCCGTGCCCCGCCACGGGCCCGGGGACTGCTCCGCCGACGGGGGCGGGCCCGCGTACGAGGTGATCTACCTCCTGGAGGCCGGCGACGCGGCCGTGGCGCGGCTGCGGGAGCGGCTCGACGCGCTCGGGGACTCGCTGGTCGTGGTCGGCGGGGACGGGCTGTGGAACGTCCATGTGCACGTCGACGACGCGGGCGCCGCCGTGGAGGCGGGCATCGAGGCTGGGCGGCCGCACCGGATCCGGATCACCCACTTCGGCGCCGACGACGCGCACACCGCGGGCGCCGGGCGACCGCCGCGCGAGCGGGTGCAGCGGGCGGTGGTGGCCGTGGTGCCGGGCGAGGGCCTGGCCGGGCTCTACCAGGAGGCCGGGGCGACCACCGTGCTCGCCCGCCCGGGGGAGCCCCCGGCGAGCGGGGAGCTGGTGGAGGCGGTACGCCGGGCGCACGCGCGCGAGGTCGTGCTGCTGCCCAACGACGCCGACCTGCGCCACACCGCGGCCGCCGCGGCCGAGCAGGCCCGCACCGAGGGCGTCCGCGTGGCGCTGATCCCGACCCGGTCCGCGGTGCAGGGCATCGCGGCGCTGGCCGTGCACGAGCCGGAGCGGCGCTTCGACGAGGACGTCGTGGCGATGACGTCGGCGGCCGGGGCGACCCGGTACGCCGAGGTGACCGTGGCGGCGGAGCGGTCCTGGACGATGGCCGGCATCTGCCAGGCCGGGGACGTCCTCGGCCTGATCGACGGCGATGTCGCGGTCATCGGCTCCGAGGTCGTGGCGACGGCCGAGACGGTCCTCACCCGGATGCTCGCGGCGGGCGGCGAGATGGTCACCCTGGTCCTCGCCGACGAGGCCCCGGAAGCCGTCGCGGAGCACTTGGAGGCGCGGGTGCGCGAGTCGTACCTGGCGGTGGACACGGTGGTGTACCGGGGCGGCCGTCAGGGGCCGCTGCTGCTGATCGGCGTGGAGTGATCCGGAGTGCCGCCGGGCGCCCCTCCTCCAGGAGGCGGGCGCCCGGCGGCGGCCGTCACCGCTGCTGCCGGGTGGCCAGGACTTCCAGCAGGCGGTCGGCCTCCGCGCGCCGGGCCTCGGCCGTCTCCGCGTTCGCGTCCTCGTAGGCCGCCAGCACCGCACGCGCGCGTGCCGACGCCTCGTCCGGACGCCCGAGGTCGGCCTCCAGCCATCCCGCGGCCAGTTCGGCCGCGGTCCGTGAGCCGAGGGCGCCCGCGCCGAGGGACGCGAAAGCGGCGATCGCCTCCGTGAGGTGCCTCAGCGCCTCCTCGAACGCCGCCTGCGTCGTCTCCGCGTCCGCGCCGTCATCGACCGACCGGGCGACCAGCTCGCCGAACTGGCGGTGGGTGTGGCCGAGTTCGACGATCAGCCGGGCGCGCGCGTCGTCGTCCGCCGCGGCGTCCGCCGCCGCTGAGCACTCCCGCGCCGCCTCGGCCATCAGCTCCCGCCCCGCGTCCAGGCCCGCCTCCCCGCCCGCCGCGAGCCACGCACGGGCGCGCAGCGAGCGCACCAGACCCGGCGTGTCGCCCAGCTCGCGCCACAGGTCACCGGCGCGCGCGTACGCACGGTCCGCCTCCGCCGGCAGGTCCGCGCGGCCCAGCGCCTCGGCGGCCAGGTGCGCCAGCATGGCGTGGTCCCGCTGGTCCGGCCAGTGCCGGGCGATCTCCGCCGCCTGCAACCGGCGCTCGGCCGCCTCCCGGTGCTCGCCGAGCTGCGTGTGGCAGTCGCCGAGCCACCACTGGGTCTGCACGATCGCCCCGTCGCCGTGCGTCTCGGCGGTCAGGTCGGGCAGCGCCGACTCCAGCACCTCCGCCGCCTCCGCGAACCGCCCCTGCCGCAGCAGGAACCCGCCCAGCTGGTGCCGAGCCCAGGCGCCCAGCGTGGGGCCCTGGCCCGCCTCGTCGGCCCAGTGCGCCGCCTCCAGGGCGTGCCCGGCGGCCTCCGGGAAGCGCCCCGACGCCGCCAGCACCTCCGCCACCTGAAGGTGCAGCTGCGCCTGCCCGGCCGGCTCCAGGTGCCCCCTGGCCGTGCTCCAGCGCCGCACGGGCCGCCCGCTCGGCCGACTCCGCGTCACCGAGCTGCCGGGCGATGCCGGCCAGCCGCGCCTCGTGCTCCACCGCGAACCACGGCAGACCGGCCGCGACGTACTCCTCGGCCGCCCGGGCCAGCAGCTCCGACCCGGCCTGCGGGTCCCCGGCGTGCAGCGTCAGTTCCCCGAGCATGGCCTTGGCCTCGGCGGCCCGATACGCCAGGTGCCGATCGGCGGTGTGCGGCCCGGCGAACGCCAGCAGCTCCCGGGCGGCCTCCTCGGCGGCACCGGCGTCGCCGCCGTCGTCGTGGAGCCGGTTCATCAG
Source organism: Streptomyces sp. Ru72 (assembly GCF_002920635.1). Lineage (GTDB taxonomy): Bacteria > Actinomycetota > Actinomycetes > Streptomycetales > Streptomycetaceae > Streptomyces. The sequence continues at coordinate 150,307 of NZ_PQSR01000006.1, forward strand.
GACGCGGGCCCGCCCGACGAGCACGGACGCCGTCTGCCGCACCCCCGTCCCGCCCGCCTCGAACAGGGCGAGCGCCTCCTCGCGCAGCGCGGTGACCGCCGCCAGCGCCTCGTCCGGCCGGCCCGTCAGGGAG
>NZ_PQSR01000007.1 GCF_002920635.1 Streptomyces sp. Ru72
GGCTACGAGCCGAAGTACACGACCGCGGAGACCTTCGCGGACTTCGCGCGCAGCCGCGGACCCGGACTGCTGCCGCCGGAGGCCCTCGCGGGGGCCGTCGACCGGATCGCCGCACTGCCCGTCCTGGGCGGTGGCCACCCCCCGACGCCAACCGCCCACTGAGGAGCGCATCAACGATGGCGGACGCCAAGGTCATTCCGTTCGACGACGACCGGTCCCGGGGGGCTGCGGTGCAGCGGCCGTCGCGGCGCCGGAGCGCCGGGAACAGCCGGTTGAAGGGGGAGCCCGCGGTGGTCCGCGAGGTCCAGCCCCTGCACGGCGAGGCCCTTCCGCAGGATGATGTTCCCGTGACACGCGAGGAAAGGCCGTCGGCCCGCTCCCGGGAAGGGGGCCTGGAGCGGCGCATCGCCGGAGGGCTTGCCTTTCTGCGCCGACGTCTGACGGGCGACTACGAGGTCGACGACTTCGGCTACGACGAGGAGCTGACCGACCAGGTCCTGATGTCGCTGCTGCGGCCGGTGTACGAGAAGTACTTCCGGGTCGAGGTGAAGGGCATCGAGAACATCCCGGACAAGGGCGGGGCGCTGATCGTCGCCAACCACTCCGGGACGCTGCCGCTGGACGGCCTGATGATGCAGGTCGCCGTGCACGACAACCACCCGGCCGGGCGCCATCTGCGGCTGCTCGCGGCCGACTTGGTGTTCGTGCTGCCGGTGGTGAACGAACTGGCCCGCAAGGCCGGCCACACCCTGGCGTGCGCGGAGGACGCGGAACGGCTCCTCGACCGCGGTGAGGTCGTCGGAGTGATGCCGGAGGGCTTCAAGGGGATCGGGAAGCCGTTCAGCGAGCGGTACAAACTGCAGCGGTTCGGGCGTGGCGGCTTCGTCTCCACGGCGCTGCGGGCCGGGGCGCCGATCATTCCGTGCTCGATCGTCGGCGCGGAGGAGATCTACCCGATGATCGGCAACGCGAAGACGCTGGCTCGGCTGCTGGGGTTCCCGTACTTCCCGATCACCCCGACGTTTCCCTGGCTGGGGCCGTTGGGGGCGATTCCGCTGCCGACGAAGTGGACGATTCAGTTCGGGGAGCCGATCGCGACGGACGGGTATCCACCGGAGGCCGCGGAGGATCCCATGCTGATGTTCAACCTGACGGATCAGGTGCGGGAGCAGATTCAGCACACGTTGTACAAGCTGCTGGTGCAGCGGCGGTCGGTGTTCTTCTGAGCGGTTCGTCGGTTCGCGGTACGACGATGGGGGCGCCCCTTGGTGAAGGGGCGCCCCCATGCGGTTTCCTGGTTCCCTACCTGTTCTCCTCGCCTTCGATGCCCAGGCCCGGCAGCAGGCCCGGAAGCAACGGCGGGAGCGTGACGTTCGGTCCCGAGGACGGGGTCCTGCTCGTCGACGGGGAACCGCTCGCGCTGTTCTTCGGGGGGTCCAGGAGGCCGCCCGTGTTGCCGCCGAGCAGGCCGTCGCCGGTGCTGCTGGAGCTGGACGGCTGGGGGTTGCCGCTGCTGCTGTGGGTGCCCGGGGCGGAGCCGCCGGTGGTGCTGGGGGCCGGGGCGCCGGAGCCGGCGGAGCCGGTGGAACCCGGGGCGGAGCTGCGGTGCCGTCCGGGGCCGCCCTGGGACGGGGGCTGCGGCAGCAGCGACTGCAGCGGTGCGACATCCCGGTCTATGGCGTCGAAGACCGACGAGACCTCCTGACTGACGTCCCCGAGCTGGGCGGGCAGCCGCTCGCGCAGGGCGCCCCAGGCCTCACGGTGCGACTCGGAGAAGGCGGAGAGGGTCTGGATGGGCGCGAGTGAGCCGTCCCGCTCGTACGCCTCGTGCAGCAGGCGGTGGCCTTCGGCCGCGTCGTGCCGCATGCCGGACAGGGTGCGGCGGACCTCGGTGAGGGACTCGTGGTCGAGGTCGCCGCCGCGGCCGCGCTCCATCAGCCGGCGGGCCTCGCTCAGCCGGGTCGACGCCTGGTCGAGGTAGAGCTGCCCGCGGTCGTCGTCCCCGTCGGCCATGTCGAGTTTGACGTCCTCGATGCCGCGTTTGAGGCCGTAGAGGGAGTCACCGGGCAGCGCGTCGGAACTCGCGGCGGCCACCCCGCCGAAGGATGCCGCGGCCACGCCGACGCTGAGTCCGCCGGCGGCGAGACCCTTGGTGAGCCGTGTCCGCGGTCGCAACTTCCCCAGCGTGGTTGCACGATGGGCGCCCCGCCCGTGTCGTTGCCCCGGCACCGAAGGGCCGGCCGCCTCGCCTGCCGGGGCCGCGTCCTCCCGGAACATGGCCTCCATCGCGGCCACCAGCCGCGCGCGCTGGACGACCTTGACCTCCGGGTCGAGCGTCGGCCTGGGCAGTTCGCCGAGACGGGTCGCGAGTCCCAACATGCGGGTCTCGTCGGTCCGTTCCGCCGCAGCCGGGGCCGGTCCTTCGGGCTGCTCGGCCGCCGCGCCCCGGTCGTCGGACTGCTCCTCCAGGGCCTGGGCGAAGGCGTTCGCCCGCCGGTGCGCCGATACGTTCGCGATCACTGGCGGCACCTCCTCTCGTCATGACGGTCGACTCCCCAGGGGGTCCTGAGGGTTGCACGCGCTGACCGCATCCACACGATCGAGTGATCAAAGAAGGTCAGGGTGTGACCACAGGGAGCCTGTATCCCGCACAACGAGCGGCTCGGCACTTGGGTTACGGACGGCGGATGATCGGATCGCGAACACAACGGGCTTGTACGGACGGTTGGTTGGTGGTCGCGCTGAGTGTTCGCCCGGTGTATGGGCGAGTGTGGTCAGGGGCTCTCAGCGGGCGTCTTCGGGCAGGAGCCGGGCCAGGGTGCGGACGGCCCGGTACTGGAGGGTCTTGATCGCGCCCTCGTTCTTGCCCATCACGCGGGCGGTCTCGGCGACGGACAGGCCCTGGAGGAATCGGAGCGTGACGCACTCCTGCTGCTGGGGATTCAGTCGCCGTACGGCGTCGAGGAGGGCGGCGTTGGAGAGCGACTCCAGCACGGAGTCCTCCGGGGAGCGCTCGACCTCGTTGGCGTCGAGCATCTCGCCGGTGGTCACCTCCAGCCGGAAGCGGCTGGACTTGAAGTGGTCGGCGACGAGGTTGCGCGCGATGGTGACGAGCCAGGCGCCGAAGTCGCGGCCCTGCCAGGTGAAGGTGCCGATGCGGCGCAGGGCGCGCAGAAAGGTCTCGCTGGTGAGGTCCTCGGCGGTGGCCCTGCCTCCGACGCGGTAGTAGATGTAGCGGTAGACGGTGTCGCTGTACTGGTCGTACAGGCGCCCGAAGGCGTCGGCCTCGCCGGCCTGGGCGCGCTCCACGAGGTCCATCATGCGGGCGCTGTCGCTGTCCGCAGCCGGGCGGCGTGCGGTGGCGGCGGCCGCGCCCGAGCGGCCGCGCCTGCCGACCGCGGCGCTGCCGTCGGCCAGTGCGTAGCACGGGCCGACGGGGGCGGCGGTGGCGAAGGCGGGGGCGGCGTACGCGGTGGGGACCAAGCCGCGCAACAGCTCGTGGACCGTCGCGCGGAGCGTAGCCAGGCCCGAGGCGTCAACCCCGACGTGTGGGTACACGGGACTCCCAGAGGCAGAGCTTCCATCACGTGCAGTACCGGTCCGTTCACCCATCGTAGCGACGGAGAGGTGCCGGTTTGCGTCTGAGGAGAATAACGCTTAGTACAGGCAGCGCTACACCCAGTTGCTCAAATCATCGATTACGTCGCTTCTGTAACCGATTGACGGCTGCTCAAGTGCCGCAAAGTGACCGTTTGTTGATCGGTTGAGTCCGGCTTCCGTCTGAGTGCGGGGCGTGTTGTGGCCGGGTGCGGGTGGGAGGAGTGCCGGGCCGGGGGGCGGGGTAGAAACGCCCGAATGCACCCGCCCGTCACAAGTCACCGCCGACCACGGCGCTTTGCCCGCCCCCGCCGCCCCTGACCTCCCCCTCCCCGGCGCTGCCGCCTCCGGACCCCCACAGAGTGAGCGCCGAGGCGGGCGCGGAACGCGGACGCGGGAACGCTCCGTTCACGGTGCGTACAGGGAGCGGGGGCCGAGAACCGGGAGACGGTCGGGCCGACGGGTGCAGGCCCGCGGATGCGGGCCATCTGTTGGGCGCTCAGCCGGGCGCGGTCCCGTCGGCGCCGGGCCCCGGCCGCCCCGGCCGCGCGGTACGGCTCGGCGGGGGCTCCGGTCCGGCCGCGGCCGGCGGTCACCCCTGGTCGAACGAGGGCCGGAGTCAGCGGCGCCGGCGGTGCAGTGCGATCGCCGCCGCCGTGCCACCGGCCACCGCGCCCACCCCGGCCGCTGCCGGCAGGCCGACCTTCGCGGCCTTGCGGGCCGTGCGGTAGTCGCGCAGACGCCAGTCGCAGGCGCGGGCGTGTTTGCGGAGCTTGGCGTCCGGGTTGATCGCGTAGGGGTGGCCCACCAGCGACAGCATGGGGATGTCGTTGTGCGAGTCGCTGTACGCAGCGCAGCGCGAGAGGTCCAGCCCCTCCGCCACCGCCAGCGCGCGGACCGCCTCCGCCTTCGCCGGGCCGTGGAGGGGTTCGCCCACCAGGCGGCCGGTGTAGACGCCGTCGACCGACTCCGCCACCGTGCCCAGGGCTCCGGTGAGGCCCAGCCTGCGCGCGATCACCGTGGCGATCTCCACCGGTGCGGCCGTCACCAGCCACACCTTCTGGCCCGCGTCGAGGTGCGCCTGCGCCAGCGCCCGCGTACCCGGCCAGATCCGCTCGGCCATGTACTCGTCGTAGATCTCCTCGCCGATCGACATCAGCTCGGAGACCCGGTGGCCCTTCACGATCGACAGTGCCGAGTCCCGCGCGTCCTGCATGTGCTCGGGATCCTCCACCCCGACCAGCCGGAACCAGGCCTGCTGCCAGGCGAACTTCGCCAGATCGCGGGTCTCGAAGAACTTCCGCTTGTACAGGCCCCGGCCGAAGTGGAACAGCGCGGCGCCCTGCATCACCGTGTTGTCCAGGTCGAAGAACGCCGCCGCCTTGACGTCGCCGTGCACGGGGAACTGCTGTTCCTGGTCGGAGACGTCCTGCGAGGTCTTGCGCGCTGCCTCCGCCGAGGCCTCGCCTGCCAACACGCTCCGCGCCGTGGCGGAGCGCCTACGGGGAGTGAGCCATCCGAGAGCGGCCATGACGCGAGCATAGCCACTTTGTTCGGTGGTTCCGGACTCGAGAGGTTTGGAGGATGTGAACTCTCCGCGACCGATTCGACAAGGGACTCCCGGGGAGTCAATCCCCGCGGCGTGGCAGGGCCGGTGGGCGTGGGTCCGGCCGGGTGGTGAACGCGGGCTGCCGCCGGCTTTCCCCGGAGTGAGAATGGCCGACATGAGTCCCATCTTTCGGCGTAACAGCAGCGACCAGAACCCCCGCGAGCGGCTCGTCACCCTCATCCGCAAGCCCGGGTGTCATCTCTGCGACGACGCGCAGGTCGTCATCGAGAAGGTGTGCGGCGAGCTCGGCGTGCCCTGGGAGCAGAAGGACATCACCCAGGACCAGCGGCTGCACGACGAGTACTGGGAGCAGATCCCCGTCGTCCTCGTCGACGGCGCCCAGCACACCTTCTGGCGTGTCGACGAGCAGCGGCTGCGCAGGGCGCTGACCGACTAGTCCAAAGAGGTCCGCGAAGTCGCCTAGGATCGGGGGCGACTGGTCTTGGGGGCGGGGATCGTTGAGGAGATTCTGCGGTGAAGCCCCCCGGAGTACCGCGCGTGACCCCGGTCACGTTGGCCGGGCAAATCGGACACCATCTTTGTGCACGCGTTCACAAAGACATAGCCTGCATTCGACGGGGCGGTCTGGGGACGTGTGACCGCCCGCAGCCCCGCTCTACCCGCAGGAGCACCGTGGCAACTGGCCGAACTCACCGACCGGCGACCCGTAGCCGAGGGATTCCCGAGGCCACCGTCGCCAGGCTTCCGCTGTACCTCCGAGCCCTGACCGCGCTGTCGGAGCGCTCGGTACCCACGGTCTCCTCCGAGGAGCTGGCCGCCGCCGCGGGCGTGAACTCCGCGAAGCTGCGCAAGGACTTCTCCTACCTCGGCTCCTACGGCACCCGGGGCGTGGGCTACGACGTCGAGTATCTCGTCTACCAGATCTCCCGGGAACTGGGTCTGACCCAGGACTGGCCGGTTGTGATCGTCGGTATCGGTAACCTCGGCGCGGCGCTGGCCAACTACGGCGGGTTCGCCTCCCGCGGCTTCCGGGTCGCGGCACTCATCGACGCCGACCCGGCCCTCACGGGCAAGGCCGTCGCCGGCATCCCGGTCCAGCACACGGACGATCTGGAAAAGATCATCAAGGACAACGGCGTCTCGATCGGCGTGATCGCGACCCCCGCGGGCGCCGCCCAGCAGGTCTGCGACCGGCTCGTGGGCGCGGGCGTGACCTCCATCCTGAACTTCGCGCCGACCGTGCTGACCGTTCCGGACGGTGTCGACGTCCGCAAGGTCGACCTCTCCATCGAGCTGCAGATCCTCGCCTTCCACGAGCAGCGCAAGGCCGGCGAGGAGGCCATCGCCGATGCGCTGCCCGACGGCCTGCCGGCCGCCGCCACGACCACGGAGTCCGCCGACAAGGGACCCGACGGGGACGTCCCCGCCGTGATGCCGGCATGAGTCTCCTCGTCGTCGGGCTGAGCCACCGCAGCGCACCGGTCAGCGTCCTCGAGCGGGCCGCACTGACCGCGGACGCCCAGGTCAAGCTGGTCCATGACACGGTCGCCGCCGAGCCGGCCACCGAGGCCGCGGTGCTCGCCACCTGCAACCGCATCGAGCTGTACGCGGACGTCGACAAGTTCCACGCCGGTGTCGCCGAGCTGTCCACCCTGCTCGCCCAGCACAGCGGGGTCGGCCTCGACGAGCTGACCCCCTACCTCTACGTCCACTACGAGGACCGGGCCGTCCACCACCTGTTCTCGGTGGCCTGCGGGCTGGACTCCATGGTCGTCGGCGAGGGGCAGATCCTCGGGCAGATCAAGGACTCCCTGGCCACCGCGCAGGAGCAGCACACCGCCGGACGCCTGCTGAACGACCTGTTCCAGCAGTCCCTCAGGGTCGGCAAGCGCGCCCACTCCGAGACGGGCATCGACCGTGCCGGGCAGTCCCTGGTCACCTTCGGCCTGGAGCAGCTGTCGGCCGGTGCTCCGGTGGAGACGTGGGCCAAGGGCAAGCGCGCCCTGGTGATAGGCGCCGGCTCCATGTCGTCGCTGGCCGCCGCGACGCTCGCCCGCGCCGGCGTCGCCGAGGTCGTGATCGCCAACCGCACCCTGGAGCGTGCCGAGCGCCTGGCGCAGATCCTCACCGAAGGGGACGACACGGACGTACTGGCGCGTGCGGTGCCGATGGAGACGGTGCCGGCCGAGCTGACACGTGCCGAGGTCGTGGTGTCCTGTACGGGCGCGACCGGTCTGGTCCTCACCGCCCAGTCGGTCGCCGCGGCCCTGGAGGGCCGGGTGCAGGGACCGGTCGCCCCGGACGCCGGAGCCGCGCCCGCCGCGCGCATCACCGACCCGGCGCCCATACGCGGCGACCTGCCGCCCACCAGTCTCGGCACCGAGGAGGGCTGCCCGCTCGACCTCTCGGCCGTGCAGGGCACCGCCCACTTCTCCGTTCTCGGCGAGGCCGCCGTCGCCGGTATGCCCGCCGCCGAGCTGGAGCAGCACGCGGCCTGGGTGGACAAGGGCGCCGGGGAGCCGCGCAGCGGTCGTACGGCCGTCGCGGCGGACCCGGAGACCGAGGCCGAGCTGATCAGCGCGCTCGCCGCGACCGTCGCCGCGATCGGCCGGATCCCGGAGCGCCGCCGTCCGGAGCCCGTCGTCGAGGCCCCTCGCCCCGCGCCCGTGCTGTCGCTGCTGGACCTCGCGATGCCCCGGGACATCGACGCGGCCGTGCACCGGCTGCTCGGGGTGCGGCTCGTCGACATCGAGTCGCTCGCCGAGGCCTCCGCGGACGCGCCGATGGCGGCCGACGTCGACCAGGTGCGGCGTATCGTCTCCGACGAGGTCGCCGCGTTCGGCGCCGCCCAGCGCGCCGCGCACATCACGCCCACCGTGGTCGCGCTGCGCTCGATGGCCGCCGACGTGGTGGCGAACGAGATCGCCCGCCTGGAGGGGCGGCTGCCCGGCCTCGACGACAAGTACCGCGCCGAGATCACGCAGACCGTGCGGCGCGTCGTCGACAAGCTGCTGCACGCGCCGACCGTACGGGTCAAGCAACTCGCGGCCGAGCCCGGCGGCGCCGGCTACGCGGACGCGCTGCGCACCTTGTTCGACCTGGACCCCGAGACGGTCGCCTCCGTCTCCCGGGCCGACGACACCAAGAGCACCGAGAACACCGAGAACGCCAAGAACCGAGGGCGAGCATGAGTGAGCAGTCACCACTGAGGCTCGGGACCAGGCGCAGCAAGCTGGCCATGGCCCAGTCCGGGCAGGTCGCCGACGCCGTGCGCCGGGTGACCGGACGGCCCGTGGAGCTCGTGGAGATCACGACGTACGGGGACACCTCCCGCGAGCACCTCGCGCAGATCGGCGGCACCGGTGTGTTCGTGACGGCCCTGCGCGACGCGCTGCTGCGCGGCGAGGTCGACTTCGCGGTGCACTCCCTGAAGGACCTGCCGACCGCGCAGCCCGAGGAGCTGGTCCTGGCCGCCGTGCCGGTGCGCGAGGACCCGCGGGACGTGATCGTCGCGCGCGACGCCCTGAAGTTCACCGACCTGCCCCGCGGGGCGCGCGTCGGCACCGGTTCGCCGCGCCGCATGGCGCAGCTGAACGCGTACGCGCGCAGCCACGGCCTCGACATCGAGACCGTCCCGATCCGCGGCAACATCGACACCCGGGTCGGATACGTCCGCAGCGGTGAGCTGGACGCCGTGGTCCTCGCCGCGGCCGGGCTCAACCGCATCGGGCGGATCGACGAGGTGACCGACTTCCTGTCGGTCGACACAGTTCTGCCCGCCCCCGGCCAGGGGGCACTGGCGATCGAGTGCAGGGCGGGGAACACCGCCCAGGATGCTGCCCTCATCGCGGCGCTCGCCGAGCTCGACGACCCGTTCACACGGGTCGCCGTGACCGCCGAGCGGTCCCTGCTCGCCGCCCTGGAGGCCGGTTGCAGCGCCCCCGTGGGCGCGCTGGCCGACCTTCCCCCACTCTCGGCTCCGCTCGAGCGGGGGGACCCCCATGCCGACGGGCAGGTTGTCAAGGAAATGCGCCTGCGTGGAGTCGTCGGAACACCCGACGGCCGCACGCTGGTGCAGCTGTCCACCACCGGTCCCGTGCCCGAGACGCACGACCAGGCAATGGCGCTCGGTCGCGAACTCGCCGCCGAGATGCTCACCAAGGGCGCGGCCGGTCTGATGGGGGAGCGAGCACATTGAGCCCCACCACCCTTCCCGCCGGCCTTGAACACGGGCACGTCACCTTCCTCGGTGCCGGACCCGGAGATCCGGGACTACTCACACTGCGCGCCGTCGAGGCGCTGGCGAACGCGGACGTCCTCGTCGGCGAGCACGAGGTGCTCGACGTCGTGCGCACGCATGCCAGAGCGGGCGTCGCCGAGCTCAACACGGACACGGCCCCCTCCACGGGTGCGTATCCGGGCACGGGCACGCCTCAGCTGACGGTTGTTGACGGCGAGTCAACAACCGCTGGCGTCCCTGCGTTGCGGGATGCCGCACATCTTGTCATGGAGGCTGCGCGGGGCGGCAAGCGGGTCGTCCGTGCGGTGTCCGGTGACCCCGGCCTGGACGCGTACGCGGCCGGCGAGATGCTGGCGTGCGCCGCCGAGGGCGTGCCGTTCGAGGTCGTCCCCGGCGTCGCGACCGCGGTGGGCGTGCCCGCGTACGCGGGTGTGCCGCTGCGGGACGCGCAGGGCGCGGACGTCCGGTTCGTCGACGCCCGGACCGCCTCCGACCGCTGCTGGACGGAGGTCGGCGCCTCCGACGGCACCGTCGTGGTGTCCACGACGCTGGACTCGGTGGCGGCGGCCGCCGGGGAGCTGGTGGCCGCGGGCCGCAAGCCGGACACCCCGATGACGGTGACGGTCGCCGGTACGACGACGCGGCAGCGCACCTGGTGCGCCACCCTCGGTTCCATCGCGCAGACGCTGAAGCAGGCGAAGGTCCTGCCGTCCCCGGAGGGCGGGCGTGCGGTGATAGCCGTGGTCGGTGAGCGTTCCGCCGCCGCCCAGCGCGACCAGCTGTCGTGGTTCGAGAACAAGCCGCTGTTCGGCTGGAAGGTCCTCGTGCCGCGTACGAAGGAGCAGGCGGCGTCGCTCTCCGACCAGCTGAGGTCCTACGGGGCCGTGCCGCACGAGGTCCCGACGATCGCGGTGGAGCCCCCGCGCACCCCGCAGCAGATGGAACGAGCGGTCAAGGGCCTGGTGACGGGCCGCTACGAGTGGATCGCGTTCACGTCGGTCAACGCGGTGCGGGCGGTCCGGGAGAAGTTCGAGGAGTACGGCCTGGACGCGCGCGCCTTCGCGGGCATCAAGGTCGCGGCGGTCGGCGAGCAGACGGCGAAGGCACTGGTGGACTTCGGCGTGAAGCCGGATCTGGTGCCGAGCGGCGAGCAGTCGGCGGCCGGCCTGCTGGAGGACTGGCCCCCGTACGACCCGGTCTTCGACCCGATCGACCGCGTGTTCCTGCCGCGCGCCGACATCGCGACCGAGACCCTGGTCGCCGGCCTGATCGAACTCGGCTGGGAGGTCGACGACGTGACGGCCTACCGGACGGTCCGCGCCTCGCCTCCGCCGGCCGAGACGCGTGAGGCGATCAAGGGCGGCGGTTTCGACGCGGTCCTGTTCACGTCGTCCTCCACGGTCCGGAACCTGGTCGGCATCGCGGGCAAGCCGCACAACGTGACGGTGATCGCGTGCATCGGCCCGGCGACCGCGAAGACGGCGGAGGAGCACGGGCTGCGCGTGGACGTCATGGCCCCGGAGCCGTCGGTCCACAAGCTGGCGGAAGCCCTGGCGGACTTCGGCCTCAAGCGCCGGGCCGCCGCGCTGGCCGCCGGGGATCCGGTGACGCGGCCCAGCGAGCGGAGGCCGGGGGCGCGGCGGCGTCGGTCGACGACCTGAGGTGTGGCGGAGCGCCCTGTGCAGGTGCGCTCCGCCGCCCTGAGTCACGGGTGCCGCGGAGTCACTGTCAGGAACGGCCCTGCACCCCGATCGCCATGCGCCGCACCGAGTCCCAAGTGACGCAACGTAGGCGATCACCTCGCGGGCGGCCGAACCGTCGTCGCCGCAGACGGTGATGGACGAGGCATGTCGGGCGGGGGAGGAAGGGCGTCCCGCTGTCTCGACTGCCGGTCCATCCCTCTCACCGCAGTGGACCCGCGTCATGCAGCCTGAGGTCTCCGCCCGGGACGCCCGCAGCGGCGCGGTGGAGCACGCCGGTCGGAACATCTCGGACCGGACCAGCGTCAGCGGCTGCGTCGCGGCGCCCTCGAACGCGGCTCGCCGGGCGATCTCACCGCTTACTGGAAGTCGCACCCTGCATTCGGGGCGTCCACCGTGAGCGCGCTGCCGGTGCGGTGCGACGGTGGTGCCACACGTGTTGCACACGACAGTGTCGACCACTCCGGCGCTGAGCTGAACACAGTGGCCTCCACTCGCCTCGCGCCACACTGTTCCCCCCGGAGAAGGCGGTGTTCGCCGTGCCGGGCTTCGCGGCGAAGGGGAAGCGAGCAAGGCGGAAAAACTGTGGATCTTCGCGGCAACCTTTTCGGCCTCTCGGACCACTCAGTGTTGTCCGGTCAGGTGGTCCGGTCAGATGCAACGGCTGAAAAGAGAGCACAGGCATGCCCCGTGAACGAGAGCACAGACATGTCCCCAGCCCACCCACGTCATCGGTGGCGTCCCGCGCCGGCGGCCACGCCCGCGGTGGTCGCCCGAAGCATCGTGGCCGTCGGTTGCTCGCGCGTCGGGGTTTCTGGGCGGCCCTCGTCATGGCTGTCGTGGCCGGCTCCGCGGTTGTGGTCAGCACTGCCTCAGCGCAAACCGTGGATCTGAAGAAGTGGTACGTGCTGGTCAACCGCAACAGCGGCAAGGTGCTGGATGACCGTGCCTACGCCACGAACGACGGCGCGGCGGTGGTGCAGTGGGCGCGCACCGGCGGGGCCAACCAGCAGTGGCGGTTCATCGACGCGGGCGACGGGTACTACCGGCTGCAGAACCGGAACTCCGGCAAGGTGCTCGACGACTTCCACTGGTCGAAGGCCGCCGGCTCCGCCATCGTGCAGTCGAGAGACCGGAACGGCACCAACCAGCGGTTCAAACTGGCCAAGTCGCCGGACGGCTACGTACGTTTGATCAATCGCTTCAGTGGCATGGCCGTCGGGGTCCGCAATGCCGCCAAAGCCAACGGGAGCGGCGTCGTCCAGGACCGCGACCGGGGCGGCGCCAGTCAGCAATGGCAACTCGTCCCGGCCGGGAGTGTCGGCACGCGCCCGTCGTCTCCTGCGGCCGGTGGCGGCAGCTCGACGACACGTTTCATGGGTAGTAGCACGGTGTTCATCGGCGGTTCGATGTCCGACGCCTCGGCGAACGCCGCGCCGTTCGACGTGCGATACGCCTATGTGCACAGCCAGCCCGCGCCCTCGTCGGCTTACTATTCGGCGTCGCGTTGCCAGGATGCGTGGACGAGCTGGTGGGGCTGCTGGGGCGGCAGCACCACGGCGCCCGGCAACTACGTGACCTGGTCGGACGCCCAAGCGGCCAAGGCGACTTACCAGGGCAAGCCGCGACCGCAGAAGTATCTGTGGACCTGGTACTCATTGCGCGACCTCGGGGATGCGGCAGGCGAGGGCGACGGTCCGGGCGAGGTCAAGGCCATCAACAGGGTCGACCTGCTCACCCGGTACCTGAACGACTACCGTTTCTTCCTCCAGAAGATCGGCAACTCGCACGAAATGATCGACCTTGAGCCCGACTTCTGGGGCTACGTCCGGTCGCTCGGTGATCCGCACCAGGTTCCCGCGCAGGTCTCGAGCGCGAATCCGACGGATTGCGGATCGCAGGAGAACAGCGCCGCCGGACTCGCCCGCTGCCTGATTGACATGGCGCGCAAGTACGCGCCGAACACCGCCGTGGGGATGCACCTTTCCTGCTTCGACTGGGAGTACGACACCCAGAAGTGCGTCAAGGACTACGCGCACCTCGGGGCTCAGAACGCCGACTTCCTGGTCACCGATGTGTCGGACCGTGACGCAGGCTGGTACGCACAGCCGGCCCACGGCGGCCTGAACAAGTTCTGGACCGACCAGAAGGCCGCCGCCGCGCTGAAGTTCTACAAGACGATGGCCGAGTCCGTGGGCAAGCCGGTGGTCCTGTGGCAGATCCCCGTGGGCAACATGGCGCAGAACAACACCCGCAACCATTACAAGGACGACAAGGTGGACTGGTTCTTCGCGCACATGGACCAGGTGGCGAACGCGCATGTCGCCGGCCTGCTCTTCGGTGCGGGGCAGGAGGAACAGACATCGATCGAGTCCGACGGCGGAAACCTGATCAGGAAGACGATCGCCTATCACAACTCGGGCGGTACAGCGCTCAAGTAGGCGTCAGGCGCGAACGCGGCCCCATCTCTTCGATGGGCCGCGTTCGTCCCCTTCGTCGGGCTGAGGACTTCTCGGTCGGCGCCGGCCGTGCTGCCGTCGGTGCGGGCCGGTGCCGCTTGATCGTCCGCCCCGACCAGTCGTACGCGGCCCACTCCTCCGCGGGCACCTTCACCTGCTGGGAGACAGCGGGGCGTCGTCGGCAGCCGTCATCCACCACGCCCTGACCGACGGCCTCCCACCGAGATGAGAGACCCGGCGAGGCTGATCGCCTACCGTCTCGATGAGCTGCTGCCGGTACCGCTCCCCGCGCGTTCCCTGCCCGCACCGGTCGCCGCGCCGGGGACCAGGGCCACCCCCAGGATGCGGCTACCCCCGAACGCGGCTCGCTGGGCGATCTCAGTGGTTATTGGAAGTCGCACCCGGGATTCGGGGCGTCCACCGTGGGCGCGCTGCCTGCCGGATCGACGTACAGCGCGTCCAGGACCACGGGTACGCTGCCCAGGTTCCGGCCGATGTGGACGTGGTCCGCCCCTGGCATCTCGACGATGGCGGCACCTGAGGAATAGACGCCATCGGTCGCGCAGTCCGAGTCCGAGTGGGTCAGAGTGCCCTGCCGCATGATCCCGTACACCGGCCCGTTGTGGTAGTGCCACCCGGTGCTGCCCCCGGCTGGATCGTGATCTCCTTCAGCGTGTAGGTCGTGCCGTCCACCGTCCGCTGATAGAGGGTGGTCGCCGAGACCCCCGAACTGGGAGTGGCGCTGGCCATCCCCGGGACGAGGGCGAGGGCCAGGGCCGACCCTCCGACGAGCGCTGCGCGGCGCGCCGTGCGTATGTGTGCTGAAGTGCCGTCCACGAATGATCCCCTCGTCAGGATTTTCTCGGCATCCCTGCCGGGTCGGATGAGCAGATTTATCTTTCAACGGTCCGGCGTGTGTCATGCGGGCGCGGAGTAAGAGAGCTGCAAAACTCGGCCGGGGCCGTCTCGACAGCAGCACCGCCCCGCTGCCGCGACTGCCGGTCCCACGCGCCGACGCTCGCGGAAACGCTCCGCACGGGAGCCGCCTGCCCCACAATGGCCGGATGGGGTGGAGAGACGATGCGCGCAAGAGGCGGGAAGAGGACGAAGCGCGGCGCAGCAGGGCGCTCGAGATCCAGGCCAGCACGCTCAGCCATGCGGCACGCCCGTTCACGCAGGGCAAGGTGATCTGGGGCGCTGCCAGGTACACGATGGAGGACGCCTACGAGGAGCTTCTGCTCAAGGCGCACGAGCTCGGCTACGACGCCGTGCTGGGCGTCGGCTTCACGTCCCCCGCACATCGTCCGAGCAGCACCAGCACGGGTTCGGGGTACAGCACGGTGAACATCATCGCGTACGGCACCGGCGTTCGGTGGGCGAATGAGGGGAGCTGACCACTGGTCGGCGGCCGACTCCGCGTCGGCAAAGGCATCGGTGGGCCGGGCGTAGCGTAGAGGGCATGACGAAGTACGGATCCTTCCCCGGTACCCGTCCCCGGCGGCTGCGCACCACGCCCGCCATGCGCCGTATGGTCGCCGAGACCCGGCTGCACCCGGCCGACTTCATCCTCCCGGCCTTCGTGCGCGAGGGAGTCAGCGAGCCCGTGCCGATCGGGTCCATGCCCGGTGTCGTCCAGCACACCCGGGACAGCCTGAAGAAGGCGGCGGTGGAGGCCGTGGAGGCCGGGATCTCCGGGATCATGCTCTTCGGTGTGCCCGATGAGTCGAAGAAGGACGCCGTCGGGACCCCGGGCACCGACCCGGACGGGATTCTCCAGGTCGCCATCCGGGACGTGCGCGCCGAGGTCGGCGACGACCTCCTCGTCATGTCGGACCTGTGCCTGGACGAGACCACCGATCACGGGCACTGCGGCGTGCTCGACGCCAGGGGCCGGGTCGACAACGACGCCACCCTCGAGCGGTACGCCGAGATGGCGCAGGTCCAGGCCGACGCCGGTGCCCATGTCGTCGGGCCCAGCGGGATGATGGACGGGCAGATCGGTGTCGTCCGCGACGCGCTCGACCAGATCGGGCGCGAGGACGTCGCGATCCTCGCCTACACCGCCAAGTACTCCTCCGCCTTCTACGGGCCGTTCCGCGAGGCCGTCGCCTCCTCGCTGAAGGGCGACCGCAAGACCTACCAGCAGGACCCCGCCAACTGGCGCGAGTCCCTGCGCGAACTCGCCCTCGACCTCGAGGAGGGCGCCGACATGGTGATGGTCAAGCCGGCCGGGCCCTACCTCGACATCCTGGCGAGGGTCGCGGACGCGGTGGACGTGCCCGTGGCCGCGTACCAGATCTCCGGCGAGTACGCCATGGTCGAGGCCGCCGCCGAGAAGGGCTGGGTCGACCGCGACCGGGCCATCCTGGAGACCCTGACCGGCATCAAGCGCGCCGGTGCGCGCAACATCCTCACGTACTGGGCCACCGAGGCGGCCCGCAAGCTCCGCGAGGACTAGGGGCGCGCGGAGACCTCCGCTGTTCTCGGACGGGGGCACACCGGCGGGCTTCTCCTCCGGTGTGCCCCCGCGGCCGGTCCGCAGGCGGGGTTTTCACGGCCCGGCCGCGCCGGGCGGAGTCAGCGTCCATATGGTCTCCGGTTCGGCGAGGACGAGGTCCAGGACCTGCCGGAGGTGCCGGTGGTGGCCGCCGGTGAGGTGTTCGCGCAGTGCCCGCGCATCGGCCCACTCCTCGAAGTTCAGCATGCGGCCGGGGCGGTTGGGGTCGACGTAGGGCTCGTACGTGAGGCAGCCGCACGCCTGGAGAGAGGGCTCGATCATCGCCTCGAGGGCGGTCCGCAGACGATCCTCCTGGCCCGGCACGGCCAGGTACCGCGTGAGGACGACCAGGGGCACGGAGGTGTCCTCCCTTCGCACACGGTCCGGAGTCACGGGCGGGCAGGGCCGTTGCCCGCGCCGGAACGGACGATCGCTTCGGCGATCTCGTCCACGTCTTCCGGCGTCAGCCGCAGGGAACCGGCGCCGGTCCACCCGTCGACCTGCTCGGGCTTGCGTGCGCCGACGATGGCGCCGGTGATGCCGGGCCAGGCCAGGGTCCAGGCGATGGCGACCTCGGAGACGGTGGCCGTGTGCCTCTCGGCGACGGGGCGCAGCGCGTCGGCAAGGCGGAGGTTGGCGTCCAGGCCGGTGGTGAAGTCGTGGTGCGAACGTCGCCAGTCGTCAGCGGGCAGGTTCGCGGCGCGCTGGGGGGTGAACGCCCCGGTGAGCAGGCCGGACTGGAGCGGCGAGTACACGATCACCCCGGTGTCGTGGGACCGAGCCCAGGCGATCTCGGGGGCGGCCGAGCGGTTGATGGCGGAGAACGGCGGCTGGATGACGTCGACGTGGGCGATCCGCTCGGCGGCCTCGAGTTGATCGGGCGTGTGGTTGGACAGTCCGATCGCGCGGACCTTGCCCTCTGCCTTGAGGTCCGCCATGACCTGCCAGTACTCCTCCAGCGGGGTGGCGTCGGGGGAGACGGTGCCGGAGCCGTCGCCCACGAACTCCAGGGATGTGCCGGTGTCCGGCCAGTGCACCTGGTAGAGGTCGATGTGATCGATGCCGAGGCGGCGCAGCGAGTCCTCGACCTCGCTGCGCACACTGGCCGGCTTCATGATCCGGCGGGGCGCGGCCTGCGGGTCGGCCGGGTCCCAGATCAGCCCCACCTTGGTGAAGACGTAGGGGCGTTCGGCCTCGGGCATGCCGGCGATCGCCTTGCCGATCAGTTCCTCGGAGTGGCCGAGCCCGTACGCGGGCGCGGTGTCGATCCAGTTGACGCCCGAGGTGACCGCGTGGCGGATGGTGGCGATGGACTCCTCGTCGTCGGTGGGGCCCCAGCCGAAAAGCCACCCGGAGCCCGACACCGCCCAGGAGCCGAAGCCGATGCGGCTGATGTCCATGCCGGTGGTGCCCAGCGGAAGGGTCTGCGGGTCGGTCGCCTTCATGTCGTGGAACTCCCTGTCGGAGATGCTGCCTCGGACACGGCCGGGGTCGTGGACCGTCGGCCGGCCGGAACCGTTCCGGCACGCTTCACTGTCGTCGCATCCGAAGGCCCCACCCAGGGCCGGGGCGTGCCTGGGCACGGCATGACCAGGAATCACGGTGGCAGCAGCGGGAAGCGGGTGCCGATACTGGCCGCATGGCACTGGACAGACGCAGGGAGCTCGGAGAGTTCCTCCGCTCCCGCAGGGCGCGGCTGCGACCCGGGGAACTCGGCTTACCGGACTACGGGGGCCGTCGCCGCGTGCCCGGACTGCGCCGCGAGGAACTCGCCCGGCTGGCCGGCGTGAGCGTGGACCACTATGTGCGGCTGGAGCAGGGCCGAACCCTGCATTTCTCCCAGGAGGTGCTGGACGCGGTGGCCCGCGCCCTGCGTCTGGACATCGTGGAACGCGAGCACCTGTACCGCCTGGCACGCCCCTGGCCCCGGCCGGAGGCTGAACACGGGGACGGAACGCCCCGGACGCAGCAGGTGCGTCCGGGACTGCGCCGGCTGCTGGAGTCGACCGCCGAGGTCCCGGCCTACGTCGTCGGCCGCAACACCGACGTGCTGGCTTGGAACCCGCTGGCGGCGGCGCTGATCACCGACTTCGGCGCCCTCCCCCCGCACCAGCGCAACCTTGCCCGTCTCGTGGTCCTGGACGAGGGAATGCGCCATCTGTACGCCGACTGGCACGGCAAGGTCGGTGACGTGGCCGCCTACCTCCGCCTCGACGCCGCGCGCCGCCCCGACGATCCGCGGACCGCGGAGCTGCTGGACGAGTTGCGCGCGGCGAGCGCGGTGTTCCGTGAGGCATGGTCCAAGCACCGGCTCCAGGACAAGACGCACGGGCGTTATGTCTACCGCCACCCCGTTGTGGGCGAGCTGGACCTCGGCTTCGAGACTCTGCGCCTGCCCGACGACCCGGACCAGGCGCTGATCGCCCACACGGTGGAGGAGGGTTCGCCCTCGCAGACGGCACTGCGCCTGCTGGCCGCCTGGGCCGGCCAGACGGTGCCGACGGGCTGAAGGGCGTCTTTCCCGCCGGGCTCAGGACGTCAGCGCCGCCTTCCGGTTCGGCAGCCAGCAGGTGACGCGCAGTGTGTCGTCGATGTACACGCCCTTGGGCGGGAGTGCGGGGTGGGCGGCCGGGCCGGTGGGGAGGGTGATCGTGAGGGACGTGACGGTGCGGCCGTGACCGCCCGTGCCGTCCGCCGCCGAGAGCAGCACGCCCGCGTAGGCGGACCCTCCGGGGGAGAGGGTGATCCGGGACCCGCGGGGCTTCGGCTCCCGGGCCGGCGGCGCGAGGGAGCCGGACTCGCCGAAGCGGGCCTTCGGGTAGCCGTTGAGGGAGCAGTTGACGGCGCCCGTGTTCGTCACCGTCAGCAGCAGGTGGTTCACCGGCTCGCCCACTCGCGTCGCCGTCGTCCGCATGTGTGTGCCCGAGCAGGGAACCGCCCTGTCCGGACGGCCGGTGTCCCGGGCGGTCGCACCGGGCAGCGAGGAGGGGCCCTCGTCCCGTATGCCCTCGCCGTTCTCGCAGGCCGACAGCGCGAGCGCGGCGAGCGCGACGGTGACGGCGGCGAGCAGCCGGGGGCGGACGGTACCGGTGGGACGGGCGGTACGGGCAAAGGACATGGTCGGGGCCCTTCGGACGTGCGAGTCGGGGGGTGACACCTCCGCTCGACCGGTCGGCGGGAGCGGAGGCCTCGACGGCCCAGCTTGACCGGTGGTTCGCCAGCCCGCCACAGTCGCCGCCCAATTCGGGACGCCGGGCCGATGGAACGCTTCCCGACCTGCGCAAACGCCGTCCCTTGGGAGGGGAATCCGGGACGGCGGGCCGCGGCCGGAAACGGATCGGGCACTTCCAACTGGCCTCGGCGGTTAAGTTGTTGACCGATCACATCGGTCGCCTGACGGACGGCCAGGAGAACGGGCGACCGATCGATCGACCGATGGAACGACCGACTCCTTACGCCGACCACCAGGGAGACGCCATGTCCGACGAAGCCCTCAGCCACGACCCGGCCGAGCTTCGCAAGCGGATCGACACCACCAAGGCCCATCCGGCCCGCGTCTACGACGTCTTCCTCGGCGGCAAGGACAACTACCCGGTGGACCGCGCGGCAGCCGCCGCGGCGCTCGCCGCCAACCCGCGCGGCTACCTCGACGTCCGGCACAACCGCGACTTCCTGCGCCGCGCGGTGAACCGGCTGGCGAAGGAGCACGGCATCCGGCAGTTCCTCGACATCGGCACCGGCCTGCCGACCGCCGAGAACGTCCACCAGATCGCCCAGCGCGTCAACCCCGACTCCAGGGTCGTCTACGTAGACAACGACCCGGTCGTCCTCGCGCACGCCCGCGCCCTGCTCACCAGTGGAGCCGAGGGTCGCACGGACTACATAGACGCCGACCTCAAGAGTCCCGACCGGATTCTCGAACAGGCCGCGAAGACCCTCGACCTCGACCAGCCGGTCGCCCTCGTGCTCGTGGCGATCCTGCACTTCGTCGAGGACGAGCAGGCGTACCCGATCGTGCGCGGGCTGATGGAGGCGCTGCCCTCCGGGAGCCGGCTGGTGCTCACCCACCTCACCGAGGACCTCAACCCGGAGAGCATCCGCGCCGTCCAGCGCACCTACACCGAGCGCGGTTTCACCTTCGTGCTGCGCTCCAAGGACGAGGTCGCCCGGTTCTTC
Organism: Streptomyces sp. Ru72; assembly: GCF_002920635.1. GTDB lineage: Bacteria > Actinomycetota > Actinomycetes > Streptomycetales > Streptomycetaceae > Streptomyces. The sequence continues at coordinate 20,240 of NZ_PQSR01000007.1, forward strand.
ACCGACACCCCGGGCGTCACGCTGGACGAGCCCGGCGTCGTCCCGGTCCACCACTGGCACCAGGACGGCGCGGCACCCGTCCCCGAGGCCGTGGACCCCGCCTACCTCGCCACCCTCGACGACATCGACAAGGTCCGTTACCGCGACATCAACGACGTCACGGACGCCGACATCAACGTGTACGGCGCCACTGGCGGGAAGGCCTGACGCCGGGGGTGTTCCCCGGTGTCAGCCGTCCGTGCCGAACCACAGCTCGGCGAGTGCGTCGAAGCGTGGTTCGGCCGGGTGCGGCAGCTCGTGGAGGTAGAAGGGCAGATCGCTGAAGACGTGCAGCAGCGCGTACGCCATCAGTTGGTCCGGGTCGTGCGGGGCGCGCCCGTAGGCCTCGTAGAAACGGCGGAGCTGGCGCGGGTCGGCGCGGGTGATGAACAGGCCGACGCTGACGAAGTCGTACGCCGGGTCACCGATCATCGCCGGCTCGAAGTCGAACATGCCCGTCAGTACGCGCCCGCCGCGCATGTCGATGGTCAGGTGCTCGCTCATGAACTCGGTGTGCAGCAGCACGCGTTCGGTGGACACGGGCAGCGGCACGGAGTCCAGGAAGTCGGGGATCCGGCTCAGCCAGGGCTCGGTCACCCCGGAGCGACGGTGCCACTCGACCGCCCCGGCGCGCTGGCTGCGCAGGAACGCCGTCCAGTCCGGCGGCCCGACGATGTCCGTCAGCGGGTTCCAGAACATCGCGTGCAGCGACGCCAGGGCCTCGGCCGACTCCGTGACGATACGGTCCTGTTCCGCCGCGGTCAGCCGGTGCCAGACGTCGTTGAGGGTCCAGCCCGGCAGCCGGGACATCAGCACCCACCGCCAGCCGTTCACGAACTCCTCGGTGCCGATCAAGCGCGGGGTGGGAAGCTTGAGTTGTCCCCACAGGTGGTGCAACACCCGCGCCTCGCGCACGGCTTCCCGTGCCTCGGACCGCGGATACAGTTTCAGCACCAGGTCGCCCCCGACGGCGTACACGGGCAGGGTGCCGTCCGGGAAGCGGCGCACCGCGAGTCCGACAAGGCCCATCTGGTCGAGCAGATGCAGCACGGCCGGGCGTAACACCCCCTCGTCCGAGACCATGGCTTTCAACTCGTCGTTCGTGTCCACGCTCGGCAGCATGCGCCGCATGCTAGGGCCCACGGACCGTGGTCCGCATGGCGAAACGAGACTGTTGTATGGGGCAGCGATATCCCTAAGGTGCATGAACGAGGTGTTTTCGAGTGGTGTTCCCTATGACGCATTACGTCTGATGAACGCCTGTACACATGAGGAGCCGCCCCCGTGACCTCCAGCGACAGCACGCCCAGCGATCCGCCCCAGCCCGCGTTCGCCGCCCGGGTCGCCTCGGTCGGCGGTTCCCCCGTTCGGGACATCCTCGCCGTCACCGCGCGTCCCGAAGTCGTCAACTTCGCGGGCGGCCTTCCCGCCCCCGGGCTCTTCGACAGCGAGGGCGTCGCCGCCGCCTTCCACGCCGTGCTGACCAAGGCCCCACAGCGGGCACTCCAGTACTCCACCACCGAGGGCGAACCCGCCCTGCGGTCCGCGCTCGCCGACCGCACCACCGAGCGCGGCCTCGCCACCGGCGCCGACGACCTGCTCGTCACCACCGGCTCCCAGCAGGCCCTCTCCCTGCTCGCGACCGCCCTGCTGGAGCCCGGCGACACGGTTCTCGTCGAGAACCCCTGCTACCTCGCGGCCCTTCAGGCCTTCGGCTTCGCGGGTGCCGGGGTCGTCGCCGTCCCCTGCGACGAGGACGGTATCGACCCCGACGCGCTGGAGGAACTGGTGGTGCGGGAGCGCCCCAAGCTGCTCTACACCGTCCCCACCTTCCAGAACCCCACCGGCCGCACCCTGCCCGCCGACCGCCGCGCCGCGATCGCCGCCGTCGCCGCCCGGCACGGTGTGTGGATCGTCGAGGACGACCCCTACGGGGAGCTCCGCTTCGAGGGCGAGCGGGTGCCGTGGATCGCCTCGTACGAGGACGCCCACGACCGCGCGGTGCTCCTCGGCTCGTTCTCCAAGGTGATGGCCCCCGGGCTGCGCCTGGGCTGGCTGCGGGCGCCGGCGGCGCTGCGGCGGGCCTGCACGATCGCCAAGCAGGCCGCGGACCTGCACACCCCGACCGTCAACCAGCTCGCCGCCGCGCGGTACCTGGCGGACCGCGATCTCGACGCACACGTCGCCCGGGTCGCCGCCGCGTACCGCGAACGCCGCGACGCGATGCTCACCGGCCTCGCGGACGCCCTGCCCGAGGGCTCCGTCTGGAACCGCCCCGAAGGCGGCATGTTCCTCTGGGCGCGGCTGCCCGAGGGCTACGACACCACGGAGCTGCTGCCGCGGGTGGTGGAGCAGGACGTGGCGTACGTCCCGGGCGCGCCGTTCTACGCCGACACGCCGGACCGGTCGACCCTGCGGCTGTGCTTCGTCACGCACACACCGGGGGAGATCGAGGAGGGGTTGCGCAGGCTGGGGAAGGGGCTGAGCTGAGGGTCGCCTAGCGCGTCGCGTAGGTGGTGAAGGCGGTCCAGGTGGCGGGGGTCACCTGGAGGGTGGGGCCGGCGGGGTTCTTGGAGTCGCGGATGTGGACCGCCGCGTTGTCGGTGGACTGGGGGGTGGTGAAGGCGACTTCGAGGCATTCGCCGCCCTCGCTGCCGCTGTAGCTCGACTTGAACCACTGAAGTGCCGTGTTCATTGGTCTCCTAGCAGACGGTCCAGCAGGCCCTTTGACTCCTGGGGGGTCAGAGCCTGTGCTCGCAGCATCGCATACTTGCGCGACAGGATGGACACCTCGTCCGGATCGGAAACCCACTGGCTGCCCCGCTGACCTTCGATATAGGCCAAGTGCTGGTGGTCTGGCGTTTCCAGAAGCACGAACGGGCCGTCGAGACCGGCGTGAGACGGGCTTGCCAGTGGCAGAAACTGCACGGACAAGCCAGGAAGTTCGGCGCTTTCGCGCAGGCGGCGTAACTGCTCGACGCGCACCTTCGGGCCACCGACCTCCAGGTGAAGGACGGGCTCCCATACGACGAAGCTCACCGTCGGCGGGACCTTGCGGTGCAGGATGTCCTGGCGGCCCATGCGGGCGGCGGCCCTGGTCTCGACCTCGTCCTCGTTGTAGGCCGGAACGCGCTCGCGCAGTACGGCACGGGCGTACTCCTCGGTCTGGAGGAGGCCGGGCAGAACCTGGTTGGCGTACAGGGAGAGCGCAATGGCCTCCCGCTCATGTTCGACGTACAACTCGGCCCACATCGGGAACTGGTCGATCTCGGGAAGGTTGGCCACCCCTGCGGTCAATAACCCCTTGGTTTCAAGGAGTTCGTCCAGCACCTCCGCCAGATCCGGCTTCAACGGCCGTCGCCCCTGCTCGATGGACGCGATCGTCTCCTCGTCGACCATCAGTTCCCTGGCCAGGGACCCTTGGGTGTGGCCCGCCGCACGGCGGGCCGTGCCGAGCTGGACGCCCAGCATCTTCATGGCCGAGACGTTCTTCTTCCGTGGAGGCTTCCTGGAGGTCATGCTGGTCCAACTCCCCCTGCGTGCCCGTTCGCGACCCCGAAGGAACCCGTACGAAAAATCCGTACGGGTTCACCGAGTGATCCACGGTAGTGACTCTCCGCAACACTCGTCCCGTGAACGAGATGATCCGACTCCCGCCCCTGCGCGAGAGGTTCTTCCGACGGGAGCGCCGATCGGTCCCGGCGGCACGGCAGTTCGCGTACGAGGTCCTGGCCGGTTGGGGGCTCGCGCAGGCCGGGCGAAGTGACGACGTGCTGTTGTGTGTGAGCGAGCTGGCGACGAACGCGCTGGTGCACGGCGTGCCGCCGGGCCGTTGCTTCCGGGTCTTCCTGCGGTACGACGGCGCGGTGCTGCGGGTGGAGGTGCACGACAGCGGTCCCGGCGAGCCCCGCATCCCGCTGGAGACGGACGAGGGCGGGCGGGGGCTGCTCCTGGTGGCGGCGCTCTCGGACAAGTGGGGAGTGGGGGAGCGGGACCCCGGCAAGGTGGTGTGGTGCGAATTTCTGCCGCCGCTGTGGCCAGGCGGTTGAACCCGCCGGTGCGACACATCTCCCAGATGTGTCGCAGTTCCGCAGGCACACCACCTCAGTGGACGGTCGCCGGCGTCGGCGGCGGGGCCGTCACACGGCCCTCGACGCACTCCGGTCGCCCGCCCGTCGTCGGTCGGAAGCACGCCCGGACGGCGGTGCCGGGACGGGTGGCGGTCATGGGGGTGTAGACGTAGTCCTTCGCGGCGTCGGCGTCCTTGACGCGGGCCGAGTGACTGCGGCCGTCCGCGGTCACCTCGATCCGGTCCCCGACATGGGCGGCCCACACCCGGGCCCAACTCGCGCCGCAGTCCTTGCTGTAGCGCAGTTCCATACCTACGCCGGCGGCGGTGTGGTGCGACGCCAGGGTGGCCGGGTGGGGGCCGCAGTGCAGGGCCATCGGGTCCCCGCCCTCACAGGTGGCGCCCCCGCAGAGCGGGGCGAGCACGGGTTGCGGCGGGGACGGAAACGCTCGCGGACCGCCGCCCGGGTGCGGCAGCAGGAAGAGGGCCAGGGCGACGGCCCCGGTGGCGAGGGCGCACACGGCGGCGACCAGCGCGGCGACCGCGCCCTTCCGGACGGCGTGTCCGGTTTCGTCGGCCGGGGCAGGGGCGGCGGTGCCGGTGGTCTTCGCCGTGTCCGTGGCGTGCGCCGCGTCCTTCGCCGGGGCCGCATCCGTGGCCCCCGCCGTGTCCCCGTCCGTGGCCGGGGAGGGGGACGAAGCCGGCGGTGGGGACGACTGCTGTGCCGGAGCCGTGGGCGACTCCTCCGCCCGTGCGCGTCCACTCGCCTCCGACTCCGCCAGCCCCCACAGGGCCAGACAGCGAGCGGCGGGTTCGTGGGCGAGGCGGCACAGGTCCAGCACGGCCTGGCGCGGCGGCAGGGTCTTGCCGTTGAGATAGCGCTCCCACGACGACTTGCTGTACGGGGTGCGTTCCTCCAGGCGTGCCAGGCTCATACCGGTGCGCGCCTTCAGCTCGCGCAGTTCGGCCGCCAACCGCGCCCGCTCGGCGGACGTCGTCCGGTGCGTCCCCGTCGGCCGGGTCATGTGCGCAGCGCCCCCCAGGTGTGCGGTCCGACGATCCCGTCCGGGGGCAGTCCGGCCCGCTTCTGCAGGTCCTTGACCGCGCGCTCGGTCAGCGGTCCGTACACACCGTCGATGCCGCCCGGGGAGAAGCCCGCCCGGCGCAGCAGACACTGCGCCTCGGCGACGTCCGGCCCCGCCAGTCCCTGCGCCAGGATCGCGTCCTGCGTGCGGCTGTTGCCCGCGTACCAGCGGCCGTCGGTCCGCTGGATGCGGCAGGTGTACGACGGCGCCGACCCCGACGTCGGGAAGGACCCGGCGGTCGAGGCGGGGCGGGTCGCCGCCGCCTTGTCGTCGGTACCGTGGTCCGTGAGGCGGACGGCCAGGAGGACCGCCGAGACGACGGCCAGCACCAGGGCGACGGCTCCCGCCGCCACCGCGATGCGCAACGAACGTCCGTGCGGCCGCGCCGCCTTGCCGTCCGCCGTGGACGGGGTCTCGTCGCCGGCCGAGGACGGACCGTCCTCGGCTGGCGAAGGCTCCTCCCCGTCCGCCTCCGTCGCCGGCGCGTCCCGCCGCCGCTTCTCCCAGCCCTCCGCGGCCAGTTCGTGCAGCACCAGCAGCCGTGTCGGATCCTCGCCGCCGACCTGGGCCAGCGCCTCCACGGCCTCGCGGGGCGGCAGCGACCTGCCGTTCAGGTAGCGCTCCCACGACTTCTGGCTGTAGCCGGTCTTCGCCGCCAGCCGCTGCATGCTCAGGTCGCCGTGGTCCTTCAGCCGCCGTAATCGCACCACCAACTGCCGCACACGCGGATCCAGGTCTGCGGGCAGCGCTTTCCAACGCGACATGTTCCCCCTACTCGCGTCCCGGGACCCTGGTCGTGGGTCCCCGTTTCCGCTGCATTCTGCATGAACTTCCACGGCGTACCCCACCTACCGGTTCCCGCCCCGGCATCGAACAGGCCACCCGCCCGCCGCACCCGCTCCCCGCCGACGTCGCGTCGAAGCGTCCCGTCCAGGCGTCCCGCCAGGAGATGTCCCCGCAGGTCAGCGTCCGGGACGTCCCACGAAGTCGTCACTGCGGCGGCGCTCGTGGCGCAGCTCGGCGCCCGCACCGCACTCTCGAGTCGCCAGCGGCGCCCACCACGCCAGGCGCCGTCCGACCTCACCCGAAAGGGACACACATGCGACCGAACCTCATGGCGAGGACCCTCGTTGCCGCCACCGCCGTCGCCGGGATCGCCGCCGGAAGCCTCGCGGGTGCGACCGCCGGCTTCGCGGCCTCCGCACCCGCCGCCAAGCCGGCGATGAGCACCCAGGCCGTCTCCGTGCAGACGGTGAACAACCTGGGCCTGAACACCGAGGAGGCGAAGGGCATCCAGCGGGTGCTGAAGAACCACTGGGGCTACAAGGGCAAGATCGACGGCCGGCTCGGCACCGAGAGCTGGAAGGCCATGCAGCGCTACCTCCACAAGTACTGGGGCTACAACAAGAAGATCGACGGCGTCGTCGGCAGCGACACGGTGAAGGCGCTGCAGCGCATGCTGAAGAAGTACTACGGCTACAAGGGCAAGATCGACGGAATCGCCGGGAAGGACACCAGGGCCGCTTTCAAGCGGTTCGCCGACGACTACGTCTGACGGCCGCCTGCGAGAGGCGTCCTGCGCACAGACCGACCAAAGACACCGCGGCCCGTCCTCCCACGGGGGAGAGGACGGGCCGCGGCCCTGGCGGGGCGGGGCTCAGAGCCGCTCGGGCGTCCGGATGCCCAGCAGCGCCATGCCCTGGTGCAGCGTCCGGGCCGTGACGTCGCACAGGAACAGGCGGTTCTCCACCTGCTCCGGCGTCTGAGCCTTCAGCACCGGGCACTTGTCGTAGAACGACGTGTACAACGACGCGAGCTGGTAGAGGTACGCCGCCATCTTGTGCGGGGCGTACTCCGCCGCCGCCTCCGCCACCGTCTCCGCGAAGGCGTCCACGTGCAGGCCGAGCGCGCGCTCCGCGTCCGTCAGCGCCAGCTCCGGATGCGCGGACGGCCGCACGTCGCCGGCCTTGCGCAGGATCGACTGGATACGGGCGTACGCGTACTGGAGGTAGACGGACGTGTCGCCGTTCAGCGAGACCATCTGGTCCAGGTCGAACTTGTAGTCCCGGTTCGCCGACGTCGACAGGTCCGCGTACTTCACCGCGCCGATGCCCACCTGGGCGCCCCGCTCGGCGATCTCCTCCTCGGACAGGTCCTGCGCCTTCTCCCGTACGACGGCGGAGGCGCGGTCGATCGCCTCGTCCAGCAGGTCCACCAGCCGCACCGTCTCGCCCTCACGGGTCTTGAACGGCTTGCCGTCCTTGCCGAGGACCGTGCCGAAGGCGAGCTGGTACGCCTTCACGTCGTCGTTCAGCCAGCCGGCCCTCCGCGCCGTCTCGAAGACCATCTTGAAGTGCAGCGACTGGCGGGCGTCCACGACGTAGATGATCGAGTTCGCCTTCAGGTTGAAGACGCGGTCCCTGATCGCGGACAGGTCCGTCGCCGCGTAGCCGTAGCCGCCGTCCGACTTCTGCACGATCAGCGGGACCGGCTTGCCGTCGGGGCCCTTGATGTCGTCGAAGAAGACGCAGAGCGCCCCTTCGGAGCGGACGGCGACGCCCGACTCCTCCAGCAGACGGCAGGTCTCGGCCAGCATGTCGTTGTAGCCGGACTCACCGACGATGTCGGGGTCCCGGATCTCCATGTCGAGCTTCTCGAAGACCGAGAAGAAGTAGATCTTCGACTCGTCGACGAACTTCTGCCACATGGCGAGCGTGCGCGGATCGCCGGCCTGGAGGTCGACCACCCGGCGCCGCGCCCGCGTCTTGAACTCCTCGTCGGAGTCGAAGAGCCTCCGCGCGGCCTTGTAGAGGCGGTCGAGGTTCGACATCGCCTCCTCGCCCGTCACCTCGGCGTCCTTGTGGTCCAGCTCGTGCGGATGCTCGTCCAGGTACTGGATGAGCATGCCGAACTGGGTGCCCCAGTCACCGATGTGGTGCCTGCGGATCACCGTCTCGCCGGTGAACTCGAGAAGCTTGACGACCGAGTCGCCGATCACAGCGGAGCGCAGGTGACCGACGTGCATCTCCTTCGCCACGTTCGGCTGGGCGTAGTCGATCACCGTGGTGCCGGGCAGCTCGGTGTACGGCACGCCGAGCCGACCCTCGGCGTCGGCGGCGCGGGCGGCGAGGTTCTCGGTGATCGCCTGGTCCGTGACCGTGATGTTGAGGAAGCCGGGGCCCGAGACCTCGACCTTCCCGATCAGGTCACCGGCGACCACCTGGCCGACGACCTGCGTCGCCAACTCCCTCGGGTTCGCCTTCGCCTTCTTCGCCAGCGCCAGGATTCCGTTGGCCTGGAAGTCCGCCCGGTCGCTGCGTCGCAGCAGCGGGTCCGCGTCGGCGGCCTCGGGCAGGGCAGCCGAGAGGGCGGACGCGAGGCGCTGGTGGACGGCGGACGTGAGGGACGTGACCGAGGCCATAGGAATGGGTGCCGTTCTCCTCGTGGGGATGGATAGACACGCCCAGTATCCCATGCGGGGTAAAGCGAATTTTCCTCTCGCGCGGTGAACGGCCGGGCCCGTCCACCCGTCCAACGCTTTGAAAAGGCGTTTTCGTGGATGTGGCGCAGCCTGGGACAATGGAGCGGTCAGCCGTGCGACCGTACCGGCTGCTCATGGAGAACTTTCAGAAAAAGAGGACGTGCCGATCGTGGCTCAGAGCACCGAGACCATCGACTGGGTCTCCCGTTTCGCGGATGAGGTCATCGAGGAGTCGGAGCGTCGGGCCCCGGGCAAACCGGTCGTCGTCGCGTCCGGGCTGTCTCCGTCCGGCCCGATCCACCTGGGGAACCTGCGCGAGGTCATGACCCCGCACCTGGTCGCCGACGAGATCCGCCGGCGCGGGTACGAGGTGCGGCACCTGATCTCCTGGGACGACTACGACCGGTACCGGAAGGTGCCGGCCGGTGTCGCGGGCGTGGACGAGTCGTGGGCCGAGCACATCGGCAAGCCGCTCACCTCCGTCCCGGCCCCGAAGGGGTCGCCGTACCCGAACTGGGCCGAGCACTTCAAGGCCGCCATGATCGCCTCGCTCGCCGAGCTGGGCGTGGAGTTCGACGGCATCAGCCAGACCGCGCAGTACACCTCCGGCGTGTACCGGGACCAGATCCTGCACGCGATGAAGCACCGGGGCGAGATCGACGCGATCCTCGCCCAGTACCGCACCAAGCCGAAGCCCGCGAAGAAGCAGCAGCAGAAGCCCGTCGACGAGGCCGAGCTGGAGGCCGAGGAGGGCTCGGGCGCCGCGTCCGAGGACGACGGCAGCTCCGGCGCCGCCGGCTACTTCCCGTACAAGCCGTACTGCGGCGGTTGCGGCAAGGACTTCACCACGGTCACCGCGTACGACGACGACTCGACCGAGCTGACGTACACCTGCACCGCGTGCGGCTTCTCCGAGACGGTCAGGCTGAGCGAGTTCAACCGCGGCAAGCTGGTCTGGAAGGTCGACTGGCCGATGCGCTGGGCCTACGAGGGCGTGATCTTCGAGCCGAGCGGTGTCGACCACTCGTCGCCGGGATCGTCGTACCAGGTCGGCGGGCAGATCGTCGGGATCTTCGGCGGCAAGCAGCCCATCGGGCCCATGTACGCCTTCGTCGGCATCTCCGGCATGGCGAAGATGTCGTCGTCCCGCGGTGGCGTCCCCACCCCGGCCGACGCCCTCCAGATCATGGAGCCCCAGCTGCTGCGCTGGCTCTACGCCCGCCGCAGGCCCAACCAGTCCTTCAAGATCGCCTTCGACCAGGAGATCCAGCGCCTCTACGACGAGTGGGACAAGCTGGCGGGCAAGGTCGCCGACGGCTCCGCCCTCCCCGGCGACGTCGCCGCGTACACCCGCGCGGTCGGCACCGCCGCCGGTGAGCTGCCGAAGACGCCCCGCCCGCTGCCCTACCGCACCCTCGCGTCCGTCGCCGACATCACCGCCGGCCACCAGGACCAGGCGCTGCGCATCCTGTCCGACCTCGACCCGGCCAACCCGCTGAGCTCGCTCGACGAGGCCCGCCCGCGGTACGACAAGGCCGAGGCGTGGATCAACACCCACGTCCCCGCCGACCAGCGCACCATCGTCCGCGACGAGCCCGACGTCGAACTGCTCAAGTCCCTCGACGAGCCCTCCCAGCAGTCGATCCGGCTGCTGCTCGACGGCCTGGAGGAGCACTGGTCGCTGGACGGACTCACCCACCTCGTGTACGGCGTGCCCAAGGTCCAGGCCGGATTCTCCGCGGACGCCACTCCCAAGGAGCTTCCGCCGGAGATCAAGACGGCCCAGCGGTCGTTCTTCGCGCTCCTGTACCACCTGCTCGTCGGCCGCGACACCGGCCCGCGCCTGCCCACGCTGCTGCTCGCGGTGGGCCAGGACCGGGTGCGGTCCCTGCTCGGGGAGTAGGACCTGGCAGAAGGCGCCCGGTGCTCTCGGCACCGGGCGCCCTTTCATGCGGGGACGGATCCAGGGGGTGTTGCGAAAGTGGCGCCTGCCGCGCGACGCCCGGCACGCACTCTCGCCCTAGGCGATGTGGTCTTCCTCCAGTTCCGCGTTGTAGCGGTTCGTGAAGCGGTTGACCATGCGCTTGGCCTCTTCCGGGGCGAGGCCGATGCTGAACTCCGCCTCGACGTTCTCACTGAACTCGCGGGGCGTCGGGTAGCTGCCGTTGATCGACTGCTTGAAGACCTGGTAGTACGCCTCCTCGTCCGGCTGGGGCGTGCCGCCGCCCTCCCCGAGCTCGCGGGTGCGGTTCGGGCCCACGGGGATCGGGAAGCTGCCGGTGTCCTCGGGGGAGGGCTGCGGGGGTCCCTGCGGGCCGGACTGTTGCGAGCCCTGCGGGACGGGCACCTGGAACCTCTGCGGGACGGTCTGCTCGAACTGCTCCACGTGCTGGTCCTCGTACCAGTCGTCGTACGGGGGCTCCGGCTCGTACGACGGGTCGTAACCGCCGTGGTAGTCGACCTGCCGCTGGGCCTGGAACCAGGGGCTCTGGTCGTCCGGCTCCTCGTATCCGGGCTGCCCGGTGTACCGGTCGCCCTCGAGCTGGGGGCGCTGCCCGCCGAGAGCGGCCGCCTGCTGCGGGACGGGCGCCGCCCCGGCGGCACCGCTGCCCGACGCTGCGTTCAACTGCGGCGCCGGGGGTATCAGCGCCGGTTCTATGCCCGCCGCCGCCAGGCCCGCCGGGGCCGTCTCCGCCAGCGGGACGCCGTACCGCGCCAGCCTCAGCGGCATCAGCGACTCCACCGGGGCCTTACGACGCCACGCCCGGCCGAAGCGGGAACGCAGGCGCGCCTGGTAGACGAGACGTTCCTGCTCCAGCTTGATCACCTGGTCGTACGAACGCAGCTCCCACAGCTTCATCCGCCGCCACAGCAGAAATGTCGGAACCGGCGAGAGCAGCCAGCGGGTCAGACGGACGCCCTCCATGTGCTTGTCCGCCGTGATGTCCGCGATCCGGCCGATCGCATGCCGGGCCGCCTCCACCGCGACCACGAACAGCACCGGGATCACCGCGTGCATGCCCACACCCAGCGGGTCCGGCCACGCCGCCGCGCCGTTGAACGCGATCGTCGCCGCCGTCAGCAGCCACGCCGTCTGACGCAGCAGCGGGAAGGGGATGCGGATCCAGGTCAGCAGCAGGTCCAGGGCCAGCAGCACACAGATGCCCGCGTCGATACCGACCGGGAAGACATAACTGAAGTTGCCGAAGCCCTTCTTGATGGCCAGCGCACGGACGGCCGCGTACGAACCCGCGAAGCCGATCCCGGCGATGATCACAGCACCGGTGACGACCACGCCGATGAGAACCCGGTGCATCCGTGTCAACTGCAGTGGCGCGGCCACCTGTACTCCCCTCCCAGTGCCTGTTGTTGCGCGCAACAGGGTGGCACACGCGTGCGGTGAACGGGTGGCCGGTATGGGGAGAGTCCCCCATCCGCAACGGACCGGACTCCCGTAACAGCCCTGCGCATGTCACGAGTTACGCGCGGCGGTCGGCTCAGCTCTTCTGCGAGGCCGACGCCGACGCAGACCCGCCCTTCGCCGGGCTCGCCGACGCGGAGGACGACGCCGACGCCGACTTCGACGGCGAGGCGCTCTTCGACGCCCCCTGCGACGGAGACCCGCCCGCCGCACCGTCGTTGTTCGCCGCCGACACCGCGGACACCGCCTCCTTGGCGGCCTTCTCCGCCGCCTTGGTCAGGTCGTCCACGTCCGGCGTCTTGTCGCCGGCCAGGCCCGCGCCGTTGTAGTCGACGGTGACCACGACGTTCTCCACGCGCGCAACCACCGTCTGCTGCTTGAAGTCGCCTTCCTTCTTCTTCAGGTCGTACGTCACCGCCGTCGCCGCGTCGCCCGCCCCGGAAACCGGCACCGCCTTGGTGTTCTTCGCGCCGTCGACCGCCTTGGCGTCCTGCACCTGCTGGTCGTAGTACTGCTGCGCCTGCTTGTTCCCGTCGCCGCGCGTGGCGTCCGACTCGAAGCGCAGCAGGGAGACGTTGAGCCAGCGGAACTGGGAGCCCTTGACGCCGTTGTTCTGCAGACTGTTCCACGAGCAGCTCGACCGCGTCTTCGCGTCGTCCGTCGAGCCCGCCTTGCCGGACTTCACACCCTTCGGGACCAGATCGCCCAGGGTCTTCTGGGACAGCACGGAGCAGGGCTGGGGCAGCGTCGCGTACGCGGCGGGCCGCACCGCGTTCGCCGACGCGCTCTGCGAGGGCCGTGCGCTCGACTCCTGCGCCTGCGCCTTGGCATCGCCGCCCGAGCCCGAACCGGAGGAGCCCGACGAACACCCGGCGGCGACGAGCACCGCCGGGACGGCGGCCGCGCAGACAAGGAAACGGCTCACGCGCGAACCCCGCCGGCCCGGCCGGCGCTCGCCCCGCTCGCCCTGATCACTGTGATCGTGCTGGTCTCGCTGGTCTCGCTGGTCTCGCTGCGCAGGTCGGTGCATGGTTCCTTCACTCATGACGCTTGTGACGCTCGTGGTCCTTCGGTCGGAACGGGTCCGAGGGGCCACGGTACGCGGTGGGGACGCATGCGGGGTGAGGTCCGGTTCCCTCGCGGGGCCGCGGCAAGGGGGTCCCTCAGCCGAGCGAGCCGGCCAGCTGTCCGGCCAGTTTCCTGGCCTTGTCCTGCATGTCCTTGCTGCTCGGGGTGGTCCCGGGGGCGGCCGGCTGCTCGTCGTACTCGATGGTCACGATCACGTTGGACGTGCGGAACACCACAGTCACGGTCCGCTGCTGGGCGGTGCTCAGCTCATCGTCGATGAACGCCTCGTCGCCGAGGTCGTCGAGGGTGCGGGGCTGGAGATCGGCCGGGGTTCCGGTGACGGAGGGGCTGCCGGAGGGAGAGCCGGACGCCGATGCCGAGGGGTTGGGACTGCCACTGGCCCCGGCGGCTGAAGGGGAAGCGGAGGCTGAGCCGGCTGAGGACGGAGAGGCGGAGCCGGAACTGGAACCGGGAGCCGGGCTCACAGGGGAACCAGAACTCGAACCGGAACCGGCACTGGGCTCCGGAAGGTTCGCGGCCAGCTCCTTGGTGGCGTAGACCTGGTGGGCGGCGTTGTCGTCCGAGACCGAGTTGTCGTACGACACCACCCGCTCGAAGTCCACGAACAGATGGTCCGTGGCGTCGGGCGACTCCGCCTTCCAACGGCAGCCCGAGCGGCGGTCGTTGTTGTAGGTGAGGGCGGCCTCGCCCTGGTACGCCCTGTCGCGCTGCTCCTCGTCCGCTATGCGCGTCAGGCCCGGCAGAAGCGCGTCGAGGGTGTCATGGCTCACGGCACTGCAGGCGTCGGCGAGAGTGCGGTACTTGCCCGGCTGCGGGGCGGCGGCGCTCGTGCTGGAACCGGCCTTGGGGTCCGCGGCCCGGCCACCGCTTCCGGAACCGCCGGTGCAGGCGGCCAGCAGGGCCGCGAGGAGCACGGCGGCGCCCGGTACGTACGCCTTCCGCTGCACGGTGAGGCTCCTCTCGACGGTGTTCCGCGGGGTGGGGCCGCTGGTTATTCGGTTGCCGCACGGGGCGGACCCCTGGAGACAATGTGTATCGCACGCACTGCCGTGGACGCCGGTCCGTTGTCCCATACGTCGACCTTGGCGCCGGTTTTGCGCTTACAGACTTCTGTTGTGATTCCGGGGGATCGAGGACGATATGTCGTATGTAGAGGTGCCGGGGGCCAAGGTTCCGATCCGCATGTGGGCGGACCCGTCGACGGTCGAGGACGCCGCGATGCAGCAGCTGCGGAACGTGTCGACCCTGCCGTGGATCAAGGGCCTGGCGGTCATGCCGGACGTCCACTACGGCAAGGGCGCGACGGTCGGCTCGGTGATCGCGATGCGGGACGCAGTGTGTCCGGCGGCGGTCGGGGTCGACATCGGGTGCGGGATGTCGGCCGTGAAGACGTCACTGACGGCGAACGACCTGCCGGGGGATCTGTCACGCCTGCGCTCGAAGATCGAGCAGGCGATTCCGGTGGGGCGGGGGATGCACGCCGACCCCGTCGACCCCGGGCGGCTGCACGGGTTCGCCACCTCGGGGTGGGAGGAGTTCTGGGGGCGGTTCGGCGGGGTCGCCGAGGCGGTGAGGTTCCGCGAGGAGCGGGCTGCGAAACAAATGGGCACACTCGGCTCCGGCAATCACTTCTGCGAAGTGTGCGTGGACATATCCGGTTCGGTGTGGCTCATGCTCCACTCCGGTTCCCGCAACATCGGCAAGGAACTGGCCGAGCACCACATCGGTGTCGCCCAGAAGCTCCCGCACAACCAGGGCCTGATCGACCGTGACCTCGCCGTCTTCGTCGCGGACACCCCGCAGATGGCGGCGTACCGCAACGACCTGTACTGGGCGCAGGAGTACGCCAAGTACAACCGCGCGCTGATGATGGCCCTCCTGAAGGACGTGATGCGCAGGGAGTTCAAGAAGGCGAAGCCGACTTTCGAGCCGGAGATCTCCTGCCACCACAACTACGTGGCGGAGGAGCGGTACGAGGGCATGGACCTGCTCGTGACCCGTAAGGGGGCCATCCGTGCGGGATCCGGCGAGTACGGGATCATCCCCGGTTCGATGGGCACGGGTTCGTACATCGTGAGGGGCCTTGGAAACGAGAAGTCCTTCAACTCCGCGTCGCACGGCGCCGGCCGGCGCATGAGCCGCAACGCCGCGAAGCGCCGGTTCACGGCGAAGGACCTGGAGGACCAGACGCGGGGCGTGGAGTGCCGCAAGGACTCCGGTGTCGTGGACGAGATCCCGGGCGCGTACAAGCCCATCGAGAAGGTCATCGAGCAGCAGACCGACCTGGTGGAGGTCGTGGCGAAGCTGAAGCAGGTCGTCTGTGTGAAGGGCTGACCTACGAGGCCCCCGGGCGGAAGCCGGGGGCCTCGCTCGGCCGCTCATCGACCGGTTGGCATGGAAGTGCTCTGGGGGTACCCCTGTTCGGAGAGCCTGGGGGAGTGCCGGCCGGAAGTCCTCGTACTGGACGTACTTGGGCTTTCGGCCGGTGCGGCGAGTGGGGGTACCCCCTGCTCGAAGAGTTCGGGGGAGCGTTTCGTCTCGGAACCAAGATGGGGCCGAGCGCGCGGCCGTCAGCGCCGAAGGCTCTCGACACCCCGCCAGGCCAGGGGCAGCACAGCCGCCGCTGCGGCGATCTTCAACGCGTCCGTGACGAGGAACGGGGTGACGCCTTCGGCGATGGTCGTCTGGAGGCCGAGGTGGAGGTCCATGGCCAGCCAGGTGGCGCCGACCAGGTAGATGACCGTGTTCCCGAGGGCCATGAGGCCGATGGTGCCGACGACGGTGCGGTCGTTGCCTCGGCGGGCGAGTTCGCCGACCAGCGCGGCGGCCAGGACGAAGCCCAGGACATAGCCGAAGGCCGGACCGCCCAGGCCGCTGGAGTGGCTCGCGAACCAGGGGACTCCGGCGGCTCCGGCCGCGAGGTAGAGCAGCATGGAAGCGGCTCCGCGGGCGGTGCCCAGGGCGGCGCCGGTCAGGAGGACGGCGAGGGTCTGGAGCGTGAACGGAATGGGGCTGAGCGGGGTGTGCAGGGAGACCTGGGCGGCGAGGCCTGTGAGTCCCGCGCCGCCGACGACGAGGAGCGTGTCGCGTAGAAGCGCCGTGCCGGGGACGCGGTCGGCCAGGACACCGGGACGAGCGGCGGGCCGGAGGGTGGCTGTGGTCATGGTGGTTGGGGCTCCGTTCGAGTGGGACGTGATACTCAGGAGATCTCGGCGATCAGAGCGCCCTCTTCGAGGACGTCGCCCTCGCTGATGGCGAGCTTGGAGACGGTTCCGGCCGTGTCCGCCTCGACAGGAATCTCCATCTTCATGGATTCGAGGATGGCGAGGGTATCTCCTGCGGACACCGCGTCACCCTCGCTGACCAGGACTTTCCATACGTTCGCGGCGAGGTCCGCGGTGATCTGCTGGGCCATGGGGAAGTACTCCTAACGCATCTGGGCGACGATGCCGGTCGTGTAGTCGCCGTCGGTGAACACGGGGTTGTCGAGGAGTTCGGTGAAGAACGGCAGGTTGTTCTTGGGGCCGCTGATGGTGAAGGCCGTCAGCGCGGCACGGGCGCGGGCGAGGGCCGCCTCGCGGGTGTCGGCGTGCACGATCAGCTTGGCCATGAGTGAGTCGTACGCCGGAGTGACCCTGTCGCCCTCCGCGTACCCGGAGTCGACGCGCACGTCCTCCCCGGTGGGCTCGGCCCATGTGCTGATCGCGCCCGGACCGGGCAGGAAGCGGACGGGGTCTTCGGCGTTGACGCGGAACTCCACGGCATGACCGCGTGGCCGGACCGCGGTGAGGTCCGCCGACGGCGGCAGGCCGGAAGCGACGCGCAACTGCTGTTCGACCAGGTCGATGCCGTACACGGCCTCGGTGACGGGGTGCTCGACCTGGAGGCGGGTGTTCATCTCCAGGAAGACGAAGTCCTGGGCGCCCTTCTCGCCGTGCACGAGGCATTCGACGGTGCCCGCGTTCCGGTACCCGACGGCCTTGCCCGCCTCGACGGCGGCGGCGAGCATGCGCTGGCGCAGTTCGGGGTCGAGGGCCGGGGAAGGGCTCTCCTCCACCAGCTTCTGGTTGCGGCGCTGCACCGAGCAGTTGCGTTCACCGAGCGCCACCACCGTGCCGTCGGCGAGACCGAGGATCTGCACCTCGATGTGGCGGGCGTCGGGGTAGTAGCGCTCCAGCAGGATGCCGGGGTCGCCGAACATGCGCGCGGCGAAGCCGGAGACGGCCGCGTACTGCTTGCGCAGTTCCGCCTCGTCGTGCGCGATCCCCATGCCCATGCCGCCGCCGCCCGCCGACGCCTTGACCATCAGCGGGTAGCCGACGGCGTGCGCGGCCTCGACGGCGGCGGCCTCGTCGGTGACCGGGTCGGTGGTGCCGGGGGCCACCGGCATGCCGGTGGCGGCGACCGCGTTGCGGGCGTTGATCTTGTCGCCCATCAGGTCGATGACGTCCGGGTCGGGTCCGACCCAGACCAGTCCGGCGTCCTTCACCCTGCGGGCGAAGTCGGCGTTCTCGGAGAGGAAACCGTAGCCGGGGTGGATGGCCGCGGCGCCGGTCCTGGCGGCGGCTTCCAGGACACGATCGGCGTTGCGGTAGGACTCGGCGGGCGCCGCCGGTCCGATCTCCACCGCCTCGTCGGCTTCTGCCACGAAGGGCAGCCCTGCGTCGATGTCGCTGTGCACGGCGATGGTGCGGATGCCGAGCCGCCGGGCGGTGCGGATGATGCGGCGGGCGATCTCGCCGCGGTTCGCGACGAGCAGGGAGTCGATCAGCGCGGGTCCAGTCAGCGGGGACTCAGTCACGAGGCCACCTCCAGGTGGGCCAGCGGAACCGTCTGGATGCCGTGCTCGGTGAGGGCCCGGTGCACCGCAGCTGCCGTCTCGACCGCGTTGGGGGCATCACCGTGCAGGCACAACGACACGGCGTCCACGTCGAGTTGGGTGCCGTCCTTGGCCTCGATCTTCTTCTCCAGGACCATCCGTACGGCCCGCCGCGCGACCAGCTCAGGGTCCCAGGCGAGCTTGACCGGCTCGATGACGAGGCGGCCGGAGCCGTCGTAGTGCAGGTCGGGGAAGGCCTCGGGGACGAGGGTGACGCCCTCGGCCGCTACTGCGTCCGCGGTGCTGCGGTTCAGGAGCATCAGAGGCAGCGAGGGGTCGGTCTTGGCCACGGCCCGCGCGACGGCGGCGGCGAGCGCGGGGTCCTCGGAGGCCATCACGTACAGGGCGCCGTGCGGCTTGACATGGGCCATGCGCCCGCCGGCCGAGCGTACGAAGGCGTCGAGAGCGCCGAGCTGGTAGAGGCAGTAGTCCTCCAGGTCCTCCGGCGGCACGGTCATGCGGCGGCGCCCGAAGCCCATCAGGTCGGGGAAGGCGAGGTGTGCGCCGATGGCGAGGCCGTGTTCGACGGCGGCGGCGACGGTACGGCGGATGGTGGGCGGGTCGCCGGCGTGGTAGCCGGTGGCGACGTTGACCGAGGTGAGGTACGGCATCATGCCGAGGTCGTCGCCGAGTCTCCAGCGGCCGAAGCTCTCGCCCATGTCGCAGTTGAGGTCGATCCGGGGCATCAAAGTTCCTCGTAGTGGTGCGGGTTGGTGGTGTAGTCGGCGCGGGCGGCGAGCGAGAGCGCCTCGTCGAGGGAGACTTCGCGGAAGCGGATGGTGTCGCGGCCGGGCCGCAGCTGGCCGGTCTTCCACAGGCCGGCGTGGACGACGGTGCCGATGACGGTGAAGCCGCCGGCCGTCGGACCGTCCGGGCCGAGGATGACGGGGACGTCGCCGTTGGTGTTGATGCCGCCGACCGGGTAGCTGCCGTCCAGGATGTTGGAGGGATGGCCGCCGGCGACGCCGCCGGAGGGGCGGGCCCACTGGAAGCGGTGGGCCTGCAGGCGGGTGCCGACGCGGTTGGCGTTGAGGTCGACCTTCCACTCGCGGCCGATCAGGTCCCTCCAGTCCTGCTCGGTGAGGAAGTCCGGGTCGGCGTGCGGGCCGCGCATCACCTCGATCTCCCAGTCGTTGGCCAGCGCCGGGCGCAGCGAGGCGGGCAGCCGCAGCCGGGCGGGCGGTGGCACCGGCGGTGCGTGCAGGACGTCGCCCTTGGTCAGGGCGCGGCCCTCCACGCCGCCGATGCCGCCCATGGTGTAGGTGGCCCGCGATCCCAGCACGGAGGGCACCTCGATGCCGCCCGCGACGGCGAGGTAGAGCCGGAAACCGGGTCCCTTGACGATCGCGCACTTGATCTCGTCACCGGGCACGACCCGGACGGTCTCCCACAGCGGCATCGGTTCGCCGTTGAGGGTGAGGCCCGAGCCCTCGGCGCCGGTGACGGCCACCGAGGTCTCGGCGAGCACCTTCAGGGTCAGCCGTCCCATGGGGATCTCCAGGGCGGCGGTCCCGGGGGCGTTGCCGACGAGGGAGTTGGCGACGCGGAAGGAGAGGTGGTCCATCGGCCCCGCCGGGAAGAAGCCCTTGGACTGCAGTCCCAGGCGGCCCGGGTAGTCCTGCACCAGGGTCTGCAGTCCGGGCGCGACCACGTCGAACACGGGCAGGCTCATTTACGGCACCTCCGTCCCGGCGGCGGCCGCCTCGCGGGCGGTGCGCAGCGCGTCGGCCTCGTCGCGCACCTCGGCGGCGCGCTGAAGGTAGTCGGCGACCGAGAACGGGTCGTCCTCGATCATGTACTCGTAGCGGTTCTCCAGCACGTCCCGGCGGGCGGAGAGCAGCTGGTCCTCACCGACCCGCAGGAACCGCACGCGGTCGCCGGGGTGGATCAGGAGCGGGTCGTCGCGGAAGACGTCGTGGCGGGCGAGGATGTCGTACACCGGTACGGTGCGGCCGAACAGCTGGTAGCCGCCGGGCGACTCGACCGGGTAGATGGCCACGCACGGCCCGCCAAGGCCGACCGCGCCCTCGGCGGTCCAGGTGCGGGTGGGGTTGTACTTCGGCACGGTGATGGCGTTGCGCGGGTCGAGCGGGAACATGAACGGCAGGCCGGGGAAGAAGCCGGTGTAGGCGTTCCACCACTCGGTGCCGGTCACCGTCGCGTACAGGTCCTCGGGGTCGTCGAGGCCGTTGTACTCCAGGATGTAGCCGATGTTGGAGTTGTCGCGGACGTTGGGGGCGTCCTGGCGGATGGTGGTGGCGTAGCGCCGTACGGCCTCTCGGCTCTCGGAGTCGTCGAAGGCGATCGGCAGGGTGATGAGCCTGCTGGGGATCGTCAGCGCACGCACGGACTGCTGGGCGTCGTGCACCTCTTCGAGCGCGGCCACGAGGTCCTTGCGGTCGAGGGCGGCGGGCTCGTAGTGCAGCAGCAGGGAGCGGAAGCCGGGGGCGGCCTCCACCAGGCCGGGAACCGGGTGCTCGGCGAGCCGGGCGGAGACGGCGGTGACGAAGAAGTTCAGTTCCAGGTCGAGTGCCATCTCGCCGTACTCGACGAGCACGTACCGGTCGCCGGCGGCACGGTAGGTGATGGCCGGCCGTTCCCCGTCGGCGGGGCGGCTGTGGATGATCGCGGGCATGGTGGTCTTCTCGGTCCTCTTCTCTCAGCGGCCGTCCGCCGCACATGCGGAGCAGACGACCTTGTCCTGTGCGGTCCGGTCCATCTCGACGGCGACGTACGACCGGTCGCAGGCGTGGCAGCGGACGCGGGCCTCCCAGATGTCCTCGACCTCGTCACGCGGGTCGTTCCCGGTACGGCGGACGGCGCCGGGCGCGAACTTCAGGGCGAGCCGGTACAGTCCTGCGGCCAGGGCGACGGTGATCACCGGCGCCAGCTGGGCGAGGACGGCGCTCCCCTTCTGCTCGGTCAGGGCGATCCCGGCGGCGGAGGCCGCCACCCACGCCCCGGCCCCGGCGGTGACGGGCACCAGCCGCAGCGGCCGGAACTCTGGCAGCCCGTCGCGGTCGGCGCCCCGTACGGCGATGTGGACCAGGGCGATGGCCACCCAGGCGGTGACGAAGACGCCCTGCCAGGCCAGCGCGCGCAGCAGGTAGCTGAGCACGTCGGTCAGCATCAGCAGGTAGGCGATGGCACCGGCGACCGCGACCCAGGCGGCGCGCGGCAGCTTCAGACGCAGGACCCGGGCGGCGAAGGCCTCCAGGTTGGTGGAGGCCAGGTAGTAGTTGGCGGTGTTGATACGGGTCTGGGACACGACGATCACCAGCACCCCGGCGAACCCGAGGGTGTCGATGAACGCGTCCACCACACCGGTCTCGGAGCCGGCGATGTTCCAGGCGCGCAGCAGGTAGATGCCGATCAGCCCGTTGACGGCGAAGGTGAAGAAGTAGAACACCCAGCCGAAGGTGACCGTGCCGTGGAACTTCTGGTCCTCGGGCTTCCCGAAGCGGGCGAAGTCGATCGTGTACATCATCATGATCCACACGCCCATGTAGATCAGGTACGACGTCACCCAGCCCGGCAGGGTCCCGGCGGCGGCGGCCGAGTGCAGCCAGTCGTGCGGGTAGCCCCGCTTGACGGTGGCGGTGACGACGACGGCGACCAGCCCGACGACATACAGCGGCAGCAGCACCCCGTTGAGCTTGTCCAGCCAGGTCCGCACTCCGCCGATCACCAGCGGCAGCGCGTAGAGCACGACCACGAGATACCAGATCTTGATGTCGCCGCCGAAGTACTTCTGGAAGGCGACCGCGACGATCGACCCTTCGAAGACGCCGTAGTAGAGGGCGGTGGCCGCGAAGATCAGCGGGGCCAGCGCCGAGCCGAGCATGCCGAACAGGCGCCGGGAGAGCAGGGCGACGGTCAGTCCGGTGCGGGCGGCGTAGCGGGACAGGACGAGGTTGACCCCGCCGTAGGTGGCGACGGTCAGGGCCATGCCGACCAGGGTCGCCGGTGTGCCGACCGCGTCGGCCGAAGCCACCGCGACGTACAGCCAGAACATGGCCGAGAACAGCGCCCACCAGGCCATGGTCAGCGACCAGCGGCCGGATCGCCAGGAGAGGGGGACGACGTGGGTGGAGTAATCCTCGGTGGCGGCCTCCTTGACGACTCTGGGGTCGTCGGTGAGGGAGACCTCAAGCGCCGGGCGCTCGGAAATCGTGGGCATGAACGTCTCCTGACGGAGAAGGGGACGGAGCGGGGGTGGCTCAAAAATGCGGTGCGGCCCCCTGGTCCACCAATGCGCGATGTGCGCAATCAGGTAGTACGTTTGCGCCATCTGCCGGTCTACCTGAGGCCCGGACGGTGGATGCCGGGGCCGGGATGGCGTCCCGCTTCGTGGTGTAGCCGATCGAGGCGCAGGGATCCACAGGCCGGGGCCGGTGGCTCACGCCGAAGCGGGGTTCGACTCGCCTCAGCAGGGCGCCTCGTGGACTGCCGTCTCTCCAGAAGTCGTCATGGGTCTCGAACCGGAACGCGTGATGCTTGATGCCCTGCACCACGACGCGGGACACGGCCGGGGCCCGGCGGGCGTCAGCGTTCCCGCACCGTGAAGGCGAGCCACAGCTCGGCGCGCAGCCCGGGGTCGGAGAACGACCGGCCCAGCAGCGCCTCGGCCCTGCCCAGGCGGTAGGTGAGCGTGCGGCGGTGGATGCCCAGAGCGTTGGACGCGGCCTCCGTGTTGCCGTTGTGCGCGAGATAGGCCCGCACGGTGCCGAGCAGGTCGATGCGCCGGGCCTCCTCGGCCTGAAGCGGAGCGAGCGTCGCGAACGCCCAGCCGTCGGCTTCCGCCGGGCCCACATAGGACAGCAGACCTGCGTCGGCCACATCCCTGGTCGTCAGCAGGCGTCCGAGGGCGGTGGCCGGGAGGGTGTCGGCGAGCGCCGCGATTTTCGGCCAGACACGGGTCAGGTCGGTCATCTCGACGGGCTCTCCGACGACGCCGTGGCTGCCGCTCACCGCGCTGATCACGTTCTGTACGACGCCGGCATCGCCTTCAACGGCAGGCAGCACCACGACGACGCGTCCGCCGTCGTCCTCTGCCACCAGGGCCGAGACGATCTGCAGACTGTTCTGGTTCTCCAGCGCTTCGAGCAGATCGGCCCGCCGCTCCACCGGGGCGGTAAGGGCCGCGATGCGCACCGGCCCGTCCGGCAGCGGGATGCCCAGGGACTCGGCCGCGTCGGCGGCGGCCTCGCAGCGGCCGGCGAGGATCATGGACAGGACGGTCGCGCGTTCCCGCCGTTCGCTGCCCAGTACCTCGGCAGCCTGTGCGACGCCGAGCGAGAGCAGGTCTACGGCGACCTCGACCACCCCGCGCTCATGCCCGTGCAGCGGGGCGGCCCGGCCCACGGCCAGCACGCCTGCCGTCCGTGCGCGCCCGCCCACCGGCAGCAGGCTGACCCGGTCACCTCCGACATCGAAAACCGCCGAGTGCCAGGACCGGGTACGGGCGACTTCGAGCCGGACCCGCTCGGCGTGCCTGCGGGCCTGCTCCGGAGCCCCGGCCAGCAGGTGCCCCTCCCGCGACAGCAGCAGCACCCACGCATCCAGCTGCCCGGCCAGCCGGGTGATCACGGACCGGTGGGGCGGAGGCGTCAGCGCCGCCCGCACCAGTCCCCGATAACGCTCCATGGCGGCGGTCTGCTCGGCACGCTCCTCGGCCACCAGACCGTCGGCCACCGCGCGCACCACCGCACTGAACCGGGTCGCCTTGGGCACCTCGACCACGGTCAGCCCGCGTCCCGCAGCCTCGGCGATCAGCGGCGGCGGTACCTCGGTGTGCCGCAGGCCCACCCCGAACCCGACGACGGGTACGCCTGCCCGGGCCAGCCGGTCGACGTACTCCGGCCAGCGACGGCTGGTGCGTCCGAGCCCCAGCCCGGTCGTCAGCAGCAGCGTGTCCCGGTCCACATAGGGCGTCGGATCGACCAGCTCACTGACATGTGCCCACTGCACGACCACATCCGTACGTCCGGTACGCAGATGCAGGTGAAGGTCCCGGTGGGCGAGGAGACCCGCCAGAGTAAGGGGCACGCGGCCAGGCTAAGCCAGACCGGTTACCGGCGCTGTGACGCCCTCCCTGTACGGCCTCCGCGCAACGGGTCAGCAGGGCACGCAGCACCTCGGGCGAGCAGCCGAACGAGAGCACGCCGCTCCCGGCCCCCGCTGAACTTCCTTGCGCACAACGGGATGGTCGACGCCTCCGCGGCGGCGCTCGGGATCCACAGGCGCACCCTGTTTTCGGCGCCCTCCCCGACCTGCAGTTTCTCGCCGACCCGGAGGCCCTGCCCTACCGGCCGGGCCTGCTGGTCCGAGGCCTTGCGCGGCTGCCGGTCGGGCGCCATCCGCTTGAGCCGGCACGCGACCGCAGCGCATCCTGTCTGTGAGGCGACGCGCCCGGCCGGGCGCACTCGTCCAGCCCCACTCCAGCTGGTTGCCATGCCTGCAGACCACGTAGTCCCCGAAGGCCGTATACCCCCGGACCGGCAGTTTGCCGCCACGCCACAGCCCGACCCGACAACCGAGTCGATGCTGACCGAGTGGCTGCTCGGGAGCTCGCCGGTGGCCGTCATGGTGTACGACAGGCAACTCCGGTCCATCTGGCAGAACGCGGCGATGGCCCGGCTGCTCGGCCTGAGCGAACACGATCGCCAGGGCAAGCGCCTGGTCGATGTGCTGGACGGCCCCGATGTCACCGCCTGGGAGCAGCAGATGCGCCAGGTGCTCCTCACCGGCGAGTCGGCACTCGCCGCGGAGATCCACGGCCGCGCGGTCACCCATCCGGAACACGACCGCGTCTTCGCCGTCTCCGCATCCGCGCTGAAGGGCCACGACGGACAGGTGCGGGGCGTGTGCACAGTAGCGGCCGACATCACCGAGGAGTACCAGGCACGGCAACGCCTCGCCCTGCTGAACGAGGCCAGCACCCGGATCGGCAGCACCCTGGACGTCATCCGGACCGCCCAAGAGCTCGCCGACGTGGCCGTCCCTCTGATCGGCGACTGGGTCAACGTCGACCTGCTGGACACCCTGCTCGAGGGCGAAGAGCCCGGACCGTTCGCCGAAGGCGTGGCGCTGCGGCGGGTCGCCAACCAGTCGGTCATCCCCGGAGCACCGGAGGCCCTGCGCCAAGTCGGCGAAGTCGACTTCTACCCCGCGCACTCGCCCCCGGTCCGCTGCATGGCCACCAGCCGGGCGATCCTGCACCGGGTGACGGACCCGGCCGTACAGGACTGGCTGGCCAAGGACCCGGTAAGGGCCGACAGCTTCCGGGAGAACGACTTCAAGTCGATCATGGGCGTCCCGGTGTGTGCTCGGGGAACGGTCCTCGGCGTGGCGATCTTCCTCCGTCGCAGTGCCCGGCGCTTCACCGACGGGGACCGCCTGCTCGCGGAGGACCTCGTCGCCCGGGCCGCCGTCTGCCTGGACAACGCCCGCCGGTTCAGCCGCGAGCGGACCGCCGCGCTGGGGCTCCAGCAGAGCCTGCTTCCCCGGGGTATACCGCAGCAGCCCGCCGTCGAGGCGGCCTACCGCTACCTCCCAGCGGGGGGCCGGACCGGGGTCGGCGGCGACTGGTTCGACGTCATCCCACTGTCGGGGGCACGGGTGGCACTGGTCGTCGGCGATGTCGTGGGCCATGGTCTGGAGGCCGCCGCCGCCATGGGCCGCCTGCGGACCGCCGTGCGCACCCTTGCCGACGTCGACGTGCCCCCGGACGAACTGCTCACCCGCCTCGACGACCTGGTCCTCAGGATCGCCGACGAGGACGGCGGCCCAGGCACCACCACCGCCGACCTGGGGGCTACGTGCGCCTACGCCGTCTACGACCCGGTCTCGCGGACCTGCACCTGCGCACGGGCCGGCCACCCCCCGCCGTTCGTCGTGGATGCCGACGGCACGGCGAAGCAGGTCAAGGTGCCGGTCGGGCCCCCGCTCGGCCTCGGCAGCCTGCCGTTCGAGTCCGTCGAGGTCCCACTCGACGACGGCAGCCTGATCGCCCTTTACACGGACGGCCTGCTCGACGCCCACAAGCGGGACCTCGACCTAGGGCTGGACCGGCTGCGCACCGCCCTGGCCCGACCTTGTCCATCACTGGAGGACCTGTGCGACAGCGTGGTCGCAGATATGGTGCCGACCGGGCACTCCGATGACATCGCGCTGGTCATCGCGCGCACCCGGCCTCTGGACACCGCCCATGTCGCCGCGATGGAGGTCCCGGCCGACCCGGCGGCCGTGGCCGACACCCGATCCTGGGCGTTGGACCGGCTGGCCGCCTGGGGACTTGACGACCACTCCTTCGTCACCGAGCTGGTCGTCAGCGAACTCGTCACCAACGCCATCCGGTACGGACAACCGCCGATCCAGCTCCGTCTCCTCAACGTCGGCAACCTGATCTGCGAGGTCTCCGACGCCAGCAGCACCGCCCCTCACATGCGCCGGGCCCGCCTCTCCGACGAGGGCGGACGCGGGCTGCTCCTGGTTGCACAGCTGACCCACCGCTGGGGCACCCGCCACAGCCGACAGGGCAAGACGATCTGGTGCGAGCAGCCCATCAGGGCGTCGAGCTGACCATGGACCCCACGCCGGTCACCGTAACCCCGCCGGACTGCGAGCAGCACCTGCTGAGCCGTGCCTGCCGGGATCCCGACGAGATCCGTGGACGGCCCGTGGCTTGCGCCCAGAGAGAGCGCGGCGGATATCGCCTGATCAAGGCCCGTCTTGCGGACTGCCTCAATGAGCAGGACCGAGCCGGCCCCCATGGCCCGGCCCGTCCCGGGTTTCACTTCGCGTGTCGTACCGCGTAGATCATCACGAACGCCACGATGTGGATGCCGAAGAGGAAGTACGCCAGGTAGTACCAGACGTAGCGTTCGCGTTTCTTCTCCAGGGAGAGGCGTTGCTGTTCGGCTGCGCGGTCCGCGTCGTCGGCCGGTGGGGTCGGGACGCCCATCAAAGGTCCCTGTGGACCTTCGTGTTCGAGGCCTGGGCGCGCGGGCGGACCACCAGGAGGTCGACGTTGACGTGGCTGGGGCGGGTGACCGCCCAGGTGATCGTGTCGGCGACGTCGTCCGCCGTCAGGGGCTCGGCGACGCCCTCGTAGACCTTCGCCGCCTTGTCCGGGTCGCCGCCGAAGCGGGTCAGCGCGAACTCGTCCGTCTTCACCATGCCGGGGGCGATCTCGATCACGCGGACCGGGGTGCCGACGATCTCCAGGCGCAGCGTCTCGGCGAGGACGTGCTCGGCGTGCTTGGCGGCGACGTAGCCCGCGCCGCCCTCG
The DNA here is from genome assembly GCF_002920635.1 of Streptomyces sp. Ru72. Classification (GTDB taxonomy): domain Bacteria; phylum Actinomycetota; class Actinomycetes; order Streptomycetales; family Streptomycetaceae; genus Streptomyces. Next base: position 47,595 of record NZ_PQSR01000007.1, read on the forward strand.
TAGGTGGCGTGGCCGGCGGTGGAGGAGACGACGACCACCGTGCCGTCGCCGCTCGCGGTCAGGGCGGGGAGCAGGGCCTGGGTGACGTTGAGGGTGCCGAGGACGTTCGTCTCGTACATCCGGCGCCAGTCCTCGGGGTCGCCGGTCGCGACCGGGTCGGCGCCGAGCGCGCCGCCCGCGTTGTTCACGAGGACGCCGATCGTCTTGAACGCGGTCGCGAACTCGTCGACCGCCGCGCGGTCGGTGACGTCGAGCGCGTACGCCGTCGCCGAGTGGCCGGCGTCGGTGAGCTCCTCCGCCAGCGCCTCGATACGGTCCTTGCGGCGGGCGGTGAGGACCACGCGATAGCCCGCTTCGGCCAGTTGCCGGGCCGTCGCGGCGCCGATTCCGCTGCTCGCGCCCGTGACGACGGCGATACGGGAGGCGGCGGAGGGTGCTGCGGCGGTCATGGGCGACTCCTCGACGGTCGTTCGGCAGTTGCTCGTTCATGCGGGCGTATGAGCGGCCTGCGCCCAGGATAGGTGGCGGGGGCACGCGCCCGGCGGGGTGCCCGAAGCGTGGTCAGTGGCCCCGCGGCGCCCACATGATCACGGCCATTCCGGCGATGCAGATCAGCGCCCCGGTCACATCCCAGCGGTCGGGGCGGTAGCCGTCCGCCACCATGCCCCAGGCCAGTGAACCGGCCACGAACACACCGCCGTACGCCGCCAGGACGCGGCCGAAGTGGGCGTCCGGCTGGAACGTGGCGACGAAGCCGTAGATGCCGAGAGCCATGACGCCAGCGCCGACCCACAGCCATCCGCGGTGCTCGCGCACGCCCTGCCAGACCAGCCAGGCGCCGCCGATCTCGAACAGCGCGGCGAGGAGGAACAGGGCGGCGGAGCGGAGGATCAGCATGCGGCCACCCTCGCATGCGCTCTCCTGAGCGTCCGCCGGCCCTCGGACGTCCTCACCTCACCTGCCCGGCGGCGCCTGTCCCGGCGTCCGCGTGGCATACATGCGGTGATGTGCGCGGGTCGACGCGGAGGACGTGAGGTATGCGGAAGCGGATCGCAGGTGGGCTGGGCGTGGTCCTGGCGGTGGGTGCCGCCGTGCCCGCCGCGGCGGCGGTGGCGGGGCCCAGGGTCGTCCTCGCCTCGCACGGACATGTGACCCTGAGCGGCGGCCGGGCCGACGTACGCCTCACCCCGCGCAACGACGGGTGGGCCGCCGTCGCCGGTGCGACCGTACGGCTGCACTTCTCGCGTGCCCTGGACGGCCCGCAGCAGTTGCCGGAGGCTTGCGCGGTGGCCGATCCGAGCACGGTGCTGTGCGGGACCGGTCCGCTGGCAGCGGGCGGTGCGGGCCGGGAGATCCGGCTGCGGGTGGGTCTCGAGGGGGCGCCGGGCGAGGTGCGGCTGGAGGTCGACACCCTGCGTGAGGGCGACGCAGGGGACCGTGACCCGGCCGGCGACCGGCAGCGTGTGCTCGCTCTGGACACGGGGGACGACTACGCCTTCTGAGGGCTCCCGCCGTGCCCGTCGACGGTCGGTGCGGCACGCGGAGTACGTCGTCGTGGGCGTGGACGCGTTGGCCGGGGCGCCGACGACGGTCGACGCCGTGCACGCCACGGGACGCTACGTACCCGCATTACGTAGCCTTACCGACGCGCGCCCGGCGGCACCGCCGGTACAACTCAGGCATGTCCACGCAGAGTTCGGTCGAGCGCATGCCGCGGAACGTCAAGGTGGCCCTCTGGGTCATCTGGTTCCAGGCCCTCCTCAGCGTCGCCGCGGCGGTCGTGATCCTGTCCGTCGTGAGTGACGCGGTCGATCACGGCCGCGGCGAGGGCACCGGGTTGATCTCCGCCCTGGCCTACCTCACTTTCCTGACGTCGGCGCTGCTGGTGGCTGCCGGGATCGCCGCGCCACGGCGCTTCGGGTGGGTGCGCGGCACGGTCGTCGCCGTTGAGGTGCTGAACCTGGTGGGCGGGGTGATCGGGTTGCTGAAGGGTGGTGGGGTCTCGCTCATCGGGGGGATCGCGCTCGGCGCCGCCATCCTGCGCATCTTCCTGTCCGACGAGGCCAAGGCCTGGTTCAGCCGCTGAGACGGCCGCTGAGCAGCGATGAGGGAACGAGCCCGACGGGGAGGGGGGATGGGCCCGGTGAGCCGGTCACGGAGGGGAGCTCGCGGGGGGAGGCCGGCCGCCGGACTGCTGGCCGCGCTCGTGCTGCTGCTGACCGGCTGCTCGGGTGGTGGCGCCGACACCGGCGACACGGCCGCCGGGCCGTCGGTGTCGGCGGCCACCTCCGTCACCGGCGCCCCGGCGCCCGCCGCCACCGCGCCCTCCGCCTCGCCGACACCGCCCTACCCCACCGGCTCCGCAGGCTGTCACCCCGGCGACGGGTGGACCCAGAAGGAGACGGCCGACTGGGTGCGGCTGGAGAGCGAGACGCCCGACACGTTCACCCCGGCCGCGGGGAGCGTCCGCCTGCGCACATCCCTCCTCGGCTACGACGGGCCGCTGTGCGCACCGGTCACCGTCCAGGTGCAGTTCTGGAAGCTCACCTACGGCAGCACGGGGAAGCGCGACGTGGTCCCCCGTCCCACCGAGAGCGGCCCCGACTACTACTTCTCCATGCGGTCCCTGGGGAGGACCCAGGTGCGGTTCGACGGCACCGCGGAGAAGAGCGTTCCGGTGCCGAAGAGCCTGTACGACGACAACCGCACCGTGTGCGAAGGCGCTTTGCTGGCCGTGTACGTGGGCAAACCGCTGCTGGACAGGGAACTGCCGAAGGAGATCCGGATCGGCGGTTCCCTGTCGGACTACGACCCCCTCCTCGGCGACCATGTGCCCTTCAGGACGGAGCGAATCGCGGAACAGCAGCTGTCCCCGCCCACCGCGCCGCAGGTGTGCGGCCCCGACGGCACACCGACCGCCGACCCGTCCCGCACTCCGGGGCTCACCGACCCGCTCGACCCGACGGACCGTCCCTCCTTCGATCTCGGGGACCTCATGCCGGCCACTCCCTAGGGCGGCGGCGGTGCGGCCCGAAACGCGATCCGTCACGGCGGGCCATCAGTCCCGTCAGCGCCGCCCGGGAGGAGACACCGGTCTTGCGGTAGATGCGCGAGACATGGGTCTCCACCGTGCGGCGGCTCAGAAAGAGCCGGGTCGCGATCGCCTGGCTCGTCAGGCCCTCCGCGACCAGTTCGGCTATCTCCAGCTCGCGTGCGGTGAGTCCGGCCAGCAGCGCGTCGGGGCCCCGTCCGGCGTCGGCGACCGACGGCCGCACCGCCTCCGCCAGGCCCGCCAGCATCCCGGAACCCCCGGCCGAGGCCAGCCGCTGCGCCCTGCTCCAGGCGGCGTGGGCACGCCCTGCGCCCTCGGTCGAGGCGAGCAGCGGGGCGCCCAGCAGCAGCGAGTACGCCTCCCAGAAGACGGCACCGCACCGGGCGCTCTCCGCGGCCGCCCTCGGTGAACAGGTGCGCCGCCGCGGCCACGTCGCCTTCGGCCAGCGGAAGGTGGGCCCTGCTGCGCATCGCCGAGCCCCGCTGCACCGGCAGCCCGAGCTGCTCGGCCTCCTTGCGGGCCCGCTCCGCCCAGATCCGCGCCGCGTCCCGGTCGCCGTCGGACACGGCGGCGGTGACCAGGATCTCCAGGAAGAGGGGGCGCATCGAGGGCTGGAGGCGCAGCAGTTCGGGACCGCCGGCGTGGAGGACGGCGTCCCGGGCGCGGGCGCTGTCGCCGGCGATGAGGGCCGCGTAACCGAGCATGCACCTGGCCATGGAGGCCCACCAGTTCTCACCCGGCCCGGCGGCCGCCACCGCCTCCTCGGCCGCGGCCAGGGGCCGGGGGTCGCCGGGCGGGCAGGCCGCGATCAGGGCGTGTGCCTTGTTGGCCAGGACGAACGCCAGCAGCTCGTCGCTGCCGATGCCGCGCGCGATGTCCTCGGCCTCCTCGGCCAGTTCCACGGCCGAGGGCAGTCGGCAGGTCTGGATGCGGAGGTGGGCCTTGCACAGCAGCAGGTGCGGCAGCAGATAGACCTGCCCGCTGCGCCGGGCGATGCCCAGGCCGCGGTCGGCGTGCCGCTCGGCGTCGGCGAAGCGTTCCAGGAACGCCTCCGCCCAGCCGAGCCTGGCCAGCGGTTCGCACAGGCCCCTGAGGTGGTTGTCGGGCAGGGCGTCCACCAGTGCGGCCGCCTGCCGCGCGAAGCGGTTCGCCGCGGCCGTGTCCCCCTCGTACGCCTCTCCCAGCGCGGACACGGCGAGCGCCCCCGCCTCGCCGAGTTCGTCGTCGAGGGAGCGGGCGAGGACGACGGTGCGCGCCATGTCGGCGCGGATCTCGGGGTACCTGGTGTCGTGCGGTGCCGACGAGCCCAGTTCGAGGGCCAGTTGCACCGCGTCGGCCGGAGCGGGGCCGGGCGTGCGGGCCAGCTCGCGGCGCAGCAGTGCGACCGCTTCCGCGTACCGTCCCAGGTGCCGTTCCATGAGGGCGCACAGCACCACGGCGGTGGCCCGGATGCCGGAGTCGTCGTCCCCGGACAGTGCGATCACCTCGTGCAGCAGGTCCCGGCTCTCCCGCAGGCTGCCGGACACCCCGAGCGCGCGGGCACGGACCAGCATCAGCTCGCGGCGCCGTGCGGACTGCTCCGGGGTGTGCGGCAGATGCCCGAGCACCACCTCGAGCCAGTGGGCACAGCTCGCCGGTGCGGTGCCGGCGGCCTGCTCGGCGGCCTCGGTCAGGACGGCCGCGGCCTCGGGGTCCCAGCCGGTCATCGCCCGCTCGACGTGGTGGGCCCGCTCGGCGGCCGGGGCGCCGAGGCGTGCCAGTTCGGCGGCGGCCAACCGGTGGATCTCGGTCCGGCGCCACGGGTCGGTGCCCTGGTGCACCAGGGTTCTGATGACGGGGTGGCGCAGGGCGAGCCGTCCCTGTGCCGCGGGGCGCAGCAGGTCGCGGCGGGTCAGGTCCGTCAGGGCGGCCGTCAGCCGGCCGTGGGTGAGACCGGTGACATGGGCCAGCATGGCCGGGGTGGCGTGGTCGCCGAGGGCGGCGACCGCCTCCACCGTGTCGCGCTGCGCGGGGCCCAGCGGTGTCAGTTCGTCCAGCAGCAGCGAACCGAGGCCGAGCGGGGCCGGGTGCCGCGCCGTCGCGCCCGCGCGGTGGGCCTGCGAGAGGGCGAGGAAGTACAGCGGGTTGCCGCCGCTGGCCGAGTACAGCTCCACGGCCTCGTCGCGCGGAAGGTCGGGGGTGAGCTCTTCGACGCACTCGCGTTCACCCAGGGGGCCGAGGCCGAGCCGGAGCACGGTGGCGTTGTCGATGCCCCGGGTGAGAGCGGCGGTCAGCGAGGCCGGGGTCTGGCGGTCGCGGCGGGCGGTGACGAGGACGACGCGGGCCGGCACGGGGTGGCGTACGAGGTGGTCGACGAGCTCCAGGGATGCCGCGTCGGCCCAGTGCAGGTCGTCCAGGGCCACGAGCAGGCCGGGGCCGGCGAGGTGGGCCAGCAGGGCGGCGGTGGCCCGGTGGAGTCCGAAGCGGTCGGCCGGGCCGTCGGGGCGCGGCCGACCGGAGCCGCCGTGCAGCAGCGGGGCGACCGCGTCGGCGTCCGGGAAGCCGGCCGCGGCGCCCGGGGGTAAGTCGGCCAGGGCCTCGGTGAACGGCTGGAACGGGATGTGCTGCTCGTACTCGGTGGCCCTGCCGCGCAGCACGGTCATGCCGCGCCGCCGTGCGCGTGCGCAGATCTCGCTCAGCAGCCGGCTCTTGCCGATGCCGGCTTCGCCGGTGACGTCGACGAGCGGGGGAGGGCCGCCGGGACCGCCCGGGCCGAGCGCCTGGCCCAGCAGCCGGTCGAAGAGCCGCAGTTCCGTCGTCCGGCCGGCGAGCGGTGCGCCGGGCCCGCGGGCCGGCGGATCGTCATGCGGTGCGGCGGTTCCCATGTGCCCTCCCCCGAGCGCTGTTCCCTCTGCTGATTCCTACCCCACACCGGGCTCGCCGGTCACTGCCGCCGACCGGTGTCTCACGGGGTGCCGTGCCGAACGTAGGCCGTGGGGGGTACCCCCACCGTCGCTGTGAAGTCCCTCACCAGATGGGCCTGGTCCGCGTAGCCCAGGTCGGCCGCCAGGCCCGCCCAGTCCACCGCCCTCTCGGTCTCCGCGCGTTCCAGGGCCTCGTGGATGCGGTAGCGCAGGACGACCCACTTGGGGCCCACGCCCACGTACGCGGCGAACAGGCGCTGCATGACCCGTACGGACATGCCCTCGGAGCGGGCGAAGTCGGTGACGCGGCGGATGGTGCGGTCCGTGCGGATGCGGTCGACGAGGGCCATGGCGAGGTCGGCCCGGGGGTCGGGCAGGGGGGCGAGGCCGAGGAGGAAGGTGTCCAGGGCTGTGACACGGGCGTCCTCGTCGTCGGGGGCGAGGACGGTGCGCGCGTCGGCTTCCGGGAGCACGATCCGCTTGCCCGTCCACTCCGAGACCGACCGGTCGGGGAAGAAGGGGCGGAAGCCGCCCGGGCGGAACTGGATGCCGCAGACGCGGCCCTTTCCCTCCAGTTTCCGGGTGAAGAGCTCCAGGCCGATACCGGCGATCTCGGCGAAGGGCTCCTGGTCCTCGTACTGCTGGAAGACGATGTTCACGGACGGGTGCGGCACCACGTGTGAGGCGTAGGGCCGGGTCAGGTCCCAGTCGATCAGCCAGTAGTGCTCCAGGTACGGCCGCAGGGGCTCGGCCGGTTCGCGGCGGCGGAAGTCCACGTGCGCGAAGAGCTCCGCTGCGTCGACGATTCCTCGGGTGTCACGGCGGGGGGCGGCCATGTCCGGGATCGTACGAGCGGGCACTGACAAGGGCGGAATAGCGGGAGAGGCGGATCCGTTTGCGGGTATAGTTGAATCATAAACAACCTGGAGGGTGTGAGCGACCATGCAGTTCGGAATCTTCAGCGTCGGTGATGTCACGCCGGACCCGACCACCGGCCGGACGCCGACCGAGCGCGAGCGGATCAAGGCCATGGTCGCCATCGCGCTGAAGGCGGAGGAGGTCGGCCTGGACGTCTTCGCGACGGGCGAGCACCACAACCCGCCGTTCGTGCCGTCGTCCCCGACCACGATGCTCGGCTACATAGCCGCCCGCACCGAGAAGCTGATCCTCTCCACGTCCACCACCCTCATCACCACCAACGACCCGGTGAAGATCGCCGAGGACTACGCGATGCTCCAGCACCTCGCGGACGGCCGGGTCGACCTGATGATGGGGCGCGGCAACACCGGCCCGGTGTATCCGTGGTTCGGGCAGGACATCCGGGAGGGCATCAACCTCGCCATCGAGAACTACGCCCTGCTGCGCCGGCTGTGGCGCGAGGACGTGGTGAACTGGGAGGGCAAGTTCCGCACGCCGTTGCAGGGCTTCACGTCCACGCCCCGGCCGCTGGACGACGTACCGCCGTTCGTCTGGCACGGCTCGATCCGCTCCCCGGAGATCGCCGAGCAGGCCGCCTTCTACGGCGACGGCTTCTTCCACAACAACATCTTCTGGCCCGCCGACCACACCAAGCGCATGGTCGAGTTCTATCGGGAGCGCTTCGCCCACTACGGGCACGGCACACCCGAGCAGGCGATCGTCGGCCTGGGCGGGCAGGTGTTCATGCGGAAGAACTCCCAGGACGCGGTGCGCGAGTTCCGGCCCTACTTCGACAACGCGCCGGTGTACGGGCACGGCCCGTCCCTCGAGGACTTCACCGAGCAGACCCCGCTGACCGTCGGGTCGCCGCAGCAGGTGATCGAGAGGACGCTGGGCTTCCGCGAGTACGCCGGGGACTACCAGCGGCAGCTGTTCCTGATGGACCACGCGGGACTGCCCCTGAAGACCGTGCTGGAGCAGCTCGACATGCTCGGCGAGGAGGTCGTTCCGGTGCTGCGGAAGGAGTTCGCCAAGGACCGGCCGGCCGGCGTGCCGGACGCGCCGACGCACGCGTCGCTGCTGGCCGCCGAGGAAGCCGGGCAGAGCGCGCAGGAGACCGCCGCGGAAGGGGTGAGCACCGTATGAAAAAGCTGGTCGTCGTCTCGGCGGGGCTGAGCGTGCCGTCGTCGACGCGGCTGCTCGCGGACCGGCTGGCCGCCGCGGTGGAGGACAGGGCGCCGGTGTCGGTGCGGGTCGTGGAGTTGCGGGACCTCGCCGTGGAGATCGCGCACAACTTCACGAACGGCTTTCCGGGCCGGGCGCTCGCCGCCGCGCTCGAGGCCGTGACGGAGGCGGACGGGCTGATCGTCGTCACGCCGGTGTTCTCGGCGTCGTACAGCGGGCTGTTCAAGTCGTTCTTCGACGTGCTGGAGAAGGACGCGCTGGTGGGCAAGCCGGTCCTGGTCGCCGCCACCGGCGGCTCGGCCCGGCATTCCCTGGTCCTGGACCACGCGCTGCGTCCGCTCTTCTCCTACCTGCGCGCGGTGGTCGCCCCGACGGGCGTCTACGCGGCGTCGGAGGACTGGGGCGCGGAGGGCCTGCCGGAACGGATCGAACGGGCGGCGGGGGAGCTGGCCGGGCTGATGGGGGCGGGCTCCCTCCGGGAGGGGCCGGACGCGCCGGTGACGGTCCCTGCCCCTTCCGCACCTGAGCCTCGCGGGTCCCTTGCCGGGCCCGCCGGGTCCGTGGCGGAGCCTGCCGGTGCCCTGCCGCAGCCCGCGGCAGCGAAGAGCGCGGCCGGGGCGGCGCACGGCGACGGCACGCCCGCGGGGAACGGCCGTGGCGCGACCGTCTCGCACGGCTTCCGGGTGGTCCCGTTCGAGGAGCAGCTGGCCGCCCTGCGGGGCTAGGGTCTTTCGTTCGGATCAGGCCGGATCAGGGAGCGGGGCATGGTGCGTGCAGCTGCAAGGCGGAGGAGGGAGTCGACGCGGAGCGTCGGCGAGTGACGACAACGCCGCAGATGTGCGTGCCATGCCCCGCGAGCCCGGCATGATCCAAACGAGAGGCCCAAGGGTCTTTCGTTCGGATCATGCCGTGGGTGAGGGTGGGCCGCCGCCGTCGTGCGTGCCGGCCCACCCTTCCGCGTCGGCCGGTCTCCGGACCGGGGGGAGGATCCGGGACCGGCCGCGCGGACCCTCGCCCGGCCACGCCCTGGGATGGCGGGCCGGGCGGGCTCGGGGATTCGGCGGACCGTCGGCCGCCGTGCCGCGGCCCGCCTCGATGGCTCTCCGCGTCCCCCCCCGGAGGGTCACGCGGTGATGTCGACTTCGCCGACACAGTGGCCCGACCAGGTAAGTCACCGCGGCTGAGGCGGTGAGAGGCGGGTAAGAAGCCCCTTCCTCGCTCCACCACCCGCTGGTGCACCGCCGTGACCTTGGCAGACTGGGGGCGTGACCCAGACAGTGCTGCTCGCCGAGGACGACCGCGCCATCCGCCATGCCCTGGAACGCGCGCTGACGCTGGAGGGTTATCAGGTGACCGCCGTGGCCGACGGGGTCGAGGCCCTCGCCCAGGCCCACCGCAGCCGCCCCGACGTGCTCGTCCTCGATGTGATGATGCCCGGCATCGACGGCCTCCAGGTGTGCCGGGTGCTGCGTGCCGAGGGCGACCGCACGCCCATCCTGATGCTGACCGCGCTGGTCGAGACGGCCGACCGCATCGCGGGCCTGGACGCGGGCGCCGACGACTACGTCGTCAAACCGTTCGACGTCGAGGAGGTCTTCGCCCGGCTCCGGGCCCTGCTGCGCCGCAGCAACGGCGGCTCCTTCGAGGCCCCCAAGGAGGAGGACAAGACCCCCACCGGCCAGGTGTCCGTCGCCGGGCTGCGCATGGACGTGCAGGCGCGCCGGGCGTGGCGAGGCGAGCGCGAGCTGGAACTGACCCGCACCGAGTTCGACCTGCTGGAACTGCTCGCCCGCAACGCGGGCATCGTCCTGGACCACGCCACGATCTACGACCGCATCTGGGGTTACGACTTCGGCCCCGGATCCAAGAACCTCGCCGTCTACGTGGGCTATCTGCGGCGCAAGCTCGACGAGCCGGGCGCGCCGGCGCTCATCCACACGGTACGTGGCGTGGGGTACGTACTGAGGGAGGACTAGGTGCCTCCACCGCGTCGATCGGGCGCCGACGTGGCCGTCGGGTTCTGGATGAGCCTGTGGCATCGGCTGCCGGCCGGGCTCCGCGGCCGGCTGCGGCTGCGGGCCAGGCTGCGCAAGGTGTCCTCGTTGCGGACGACCTTCACGGTGTCGTTCGCGGCCGTCGCCGCCGGCGTCACCGTCCTCGTCGGATTTCTGAGCTACGACGCCGCCGCCCGCCTGGTGCGCGTCGACCAGCAGACCGTGTTCACCCAGGTCGTCGCCGACCTGCGGGCCCAGGTCAGCCAGAAGCAGCTGATGCCGGACGACTTCGCCATCTCCGACAAGGACCACGACACCCCGCGCGACGACATCATCCGGCCCGCCCGCACGGTCGTGCAGGTGCTCGGCCCCGGCGGCGCGGTCGTCGACCACTCCAACCCGCCGCTGCCCGTGGGCGCCGACGACCGCAAGATCGCCGCCAGTGCCAAGGCCGCCAAGCTGCTGGAGCACCGGAACGTCGACGTCGGCGGCGACGTCTACCGGGTCGCGACCGTGGCGCTCGGCCACGGCCGCGGCGGGGTGCAGGTCGCCCAGGAGCTCAGCTCCACCGAGGACCTGCTGCGCAGCCTCCAGCAGCGCACGGCCTTGTTGATGGGAGCGGTCGTGATCGCGGCCGGCCTGTTCGGCTGGTGGCTGGCCCGGCGGATGACCCGGCGGCTGGTCGTCCTCGCGGGGGCCGCGGAGGACGTGGCGCGCACTCGACGGCTCGGCATCCAGGTGCCGGTCACCGGGAACGACGAGGTGGGCCGTCTCGGCCGCTCCTTCGACCGCATGCTCGGGCGCCTCGCCCAGTCGGAGGAGGACCAGCGGCGCCTGGTGCAGGACGCGGGTCACGAGCTGCGCACGCCGCTCACCTCGCTGCGGACGAACATCTCCCTGCTGCGCCGGATAGACGAGCTGCCGCCCGCCGCCCGCGAGGAGCTGGTCGCCGACCTCGCGGAGGAGTCCCGCGAGCTGACCGACCTGGTGAACGAGCTGGTCGCGCTGGCGGCCGGGCAGTCGGACACCGAGCCGGTGCAACGGCTGACGCTGGCCGACGTCGCGGAGGACGCGGCGACGATCGCCCGGCGGCGTACGGGGCGCGAGATCGTCGTCCGGGCCAGTGGTGACACGACGGTCGACGGCCGTACCACGGCCTTGCAGCGGGCGGTTTCGAACCTGCTGGAGAACGCGGCGAAGTTCGACCGGGACGCCGAGGCGCCGATCGAGATCGTCGTGACCGGTCCCGAGCATCCGCTCCAGCTGGAGGACTCGGACGAGCCCGAGAGCGGGGCGCCGCTGGGGATCGTACGGGTGGAGGTGCTGGATCGGGGGCCCGGGATCGAGGAGCCGGATCTCATGCGGATCTTCGACCGGTTCTACCGGGCCGCGGACGCGCGGAGTCTGCCGGGGTCCGGGCTGGGGTTGTCGATCGTGCGGGAGGTCGCCACCTCGCACGGGGGTGCCTCGTTCGCGTACCGGCGTGAGGGGGGCGGGGCGGTCATCGGGTTCACGGTGGGCGGGGGAGCCAGGGCCGGGGGCGACTGACCGGGTCACCCGACGTGCACGCGCGGCCGGCGCGCCCGGTTCGGTTCCGCTTCGCGCAGGACCTCGCGGGTGACCGGGGCCACCTCCCCCTGGCCGAAGAGGAAGAAGCGCAGGAAGTTGGCGAACGGGTTGCCCTCGGTCCACTCGAAGTAGATGTGCGGGATGCAGCCGGTGCTCTCCCGGACGTGCAGCAGCAGGGCCGCGAGGGCGTTGGGGATCGAGGACGACTCCAGGGTGAGCACCCGGTAGCGGCCGTGCATGACCTCGCCGCGGACCGTCATGCTCGACTCGAACTCCGAGGGGTCGCCGACGGTCACCTCCACGAAGACGAAGTCCTCCTGCGGTGGCAGGTCGTTGTCGTTGCGGATCTGCTCGATCTTTTCCCGGTATTCCGCGAAGTCCCGTTTGTTCGGCTCGTTGGCGATGAAGCGGATACGGCGGCTGGCGATATCTCTGACGAAACGTTCCGCCATGTCGTCGAGCGTCACGCTGGTCACGCGCAACTCGAAGGCACGGGCCAGCCGCGACAGCAGCGAGACGAGGATGATCCCGGCGATGAAGCAGGCGCCGATCTTCACACCGTCCGGCCGCTCGATGACGTTCGCGACCGTCGTGTAGAGGAACACCGCGGAGATCACCGTGAAGACGACCACCAGACGGCGCTGGTGGGCCTTGTGGGTGGCGATGGTCACCGCGATCGCCGCCGACGACATCAGCACCAGCACGCCGGTGGCGTAGGCGCCTCCCTGGGCGTCGACGTCGGCGTCGAAGATCCAGGTGACGACGAAGGCGATCAGGGTGAAGACGATGACCATGGGGCGCACCGCGCGGGCCCAGTGCGGGGCCATGCCGTAGCGGGGCAGGTAGCGGGGCATCAGGTTGAGCAGCCCGGCCATGGCGGAGGCGCCGGCGAACCACAGGATCGCGATCGTGGAGATGTCGTAGACCGAGCCGAAGCCGCTTCCGAGGTAATCGTGCGCGAGGTACGCCAGCGCGCGCCCGTTCGCGGGACCGCCCGGCTTGAACGCGGGCGCCGGGATCAGCAGCGTCGTGATGAAGCTGGTGGTGATCAGGAAGACGCTCATGACGAGGGCGGCCGTGGTCAGCAGCTTCCTGGTGTCCCGGATCCGGCCGGTGGGCTTGTCCTCGGTGTCGCCGGGGTCGCCCTGGACGTGGGGCATGACGGCGACACCGGTCTCGAAGCCGGACAGGCCGAGCGCGAGCTTCGGGAAGACGAACAGGGCCAGCCCGACCATGACGAACACATTGCCGTGCTGGACGGTCAGGGCGGCGGTCCAGTCGGTGACGACGTGCTCGGCGGTCAGCACGTGCCACAGACCCACGACCACGACGACGGCGTTCAGCGCCAGGTACACGCCGACCAGGGCGACCGCTACGCCGATGGCCTCCAGGAAGCCCTTGAGGAAGACGGCACCGAGCAGGGCGATCAGGAAAAGAGTGATCAGCATCTGGTGGCCGTGCAGGGCGCCGGTGAGGTGGGGGTTCTGGATCAGGTGGGTGGAGGCGTCGGCGGCGGAGAGGGTGATGGTGATCAGGAAGTCGGTGGCGGCGAAGCCGAGCAGGGTGAGGACGAAGAGCTTGCCCTGCCAGAAGGAGAGCAGGCGCTCCAGCATGGCGATGGAGCCTGCGCCGTGCGGGCTCTCCTCGGCGACGCGGCGGTAGACGGGCAGGGCGCCGGCCAGGGTGACGGCGACGAGGACGACGGTGGCGACGGGGGAGAGCAGGCCGGCGGCGAGGGCGGCGATGCCGGGCTGGTAGCCGAGGGTGGAGAAGTAGTCGACGCCGGTCAGGCACATCACGCGCCACCAGCGCTGGCCCTTGTGCGGGGGCGCGGCCGGGGCGTGCGGACCCTGCGGGACGTCCGCCTTGCTCATGTCGGACAGCCCCTGCAGCATCCACGCCCGCAACCGGCTCGGGCGAACGTGCTCCGTGGCGGCCATCGGCGTGCTCCTGCCATACGGCTCTGCGAACGGGCCCCGACCACCTACGGCACATCCATCCCATACGTGGCCATAGAGGATGCCGCGCTACCAGCGTAGGCGGAGGGAGGGGGCGGGGGCCTTCGCACGGCGTGGGGAGGGGCCGGCGCGGGCCGGTGCGAGTCGGTGTGGATCGGCGGCAGCGACTCGAAGCGGAACAAGGTAAGAAATAGCTCGCCGAGGTGACCCGATCCACCTGCTCTGATTACAAGAGGTAACCGGTTTGGGGGTGTCGGCGTTACTGCAATGCGGTGACATCCGGGTCGCCGCCGGATCGGTTACATGGAAGCCTCAGGAGTGCGCGCGCTGGGGGAGTCCGTCAATGGGGGATCTGTCCGAGCACAGGAGACAAACGTGAAATCGTCACTTCGCACGCACTCCACCCGTGTCCTTGCCGCCGGTGCGCTCTCCGTCGCGCTGCTGACGTCCGCGGGGGCCGCCGCGTTCGCGGCCGACCCGGTCGCGCCCAACCCGGTGGCGGGCACGTCGACCAACGCGCCGAACCTGGCGACGAAGCCGGACCAGCCCAACCTCAAGCCGGCCGTGACCGCGACCACGATCACCATCCGCGCCGACAGGACCGAAGTGAAGTCCGGTCAGTCGGTGACGATCACGGGTCAGGTCAAGGGCCTGAAGGCGGGCGACAGGCTCGACCTCCAGCGCTACGACGGCAGGAAGTGGGCCACCGTGAAGACCGTCACGGTCAAGCGGGGCAGCAGCTCCACCTATGCCCTGGTCACCAAGCTGACCGGGATGGGCAAGGAGAAGCTCCGCGTGGTCCACGCGAAGACGATGTCGCCGACGGTGACCATCACCGTGAAGTGACGCCGTGAAAGCGGGGGCGTCCCGAACCGGGGCGCCCCCGCTTTCACGTGCCTGTCCACGGCGCGGGACCGTCCCCGTCCCTGGGCGCGGGGAGGACGGGCCGCACCCGTAGTTGAATCGGGCCATGATCTATCACGTCGTACCGCTCGCCGACTGGAACGCGGCTCCCGACCGCCCGTACGCCCCCGCCTCCCTCGTGGAGGACGGCTTCGTCCACTGCTCTCCCGACGAGGAGACGACGCTGGCCGTGGTCAACGCGTTCTACCGCGGCGCGCCGAGGCCGTTGCTGGCGCTGCTCCTCGACGAGAGCCGGCTCACCGCGCGGTGCGCGTGGGAGCGTGCGGTCCCCGCGCCGCCGCCGGGCGTGGCCGAGGGCACCCTGTTCCCCCATGTGTTCGGCCCGGTCGACCGCGACGCCGTCGCACGGACCATGGAGGTCGAGTGGGACGAGGAGGGGCGGGCGACCGGACTGAAGGACGCGGACTGATCCGCGCGTCGATCAGCGCCTGCCGCCGGGCAGCCGGACCGACCTCGGCCCGCCCGCCGTGGTCGCCTCTCCGACCGCGCCCCTGCCACTTCGCCGCGGTCCCCTGGGCCGGTCGGTCCCGGAACACCCGGGACCGGGCCGGAAGGCCTCCTTGGCTATCGTTGCCGGCGGCCGGCGCCGACGGGGGCGGTCAACAGGACCAGACCCACAGCGAGGACGGCCAGTCCGCACCAAGAGGCGGCGGGGAGGCGTTCGCCGAGGACGGTGACCCCCAGAATCGCCGCCACGGCCGGCTCGGCCAGGGTCAGCGTCGTGGCCATCGACGCCGGGGTGTGGCGCAGTCCGTGCCCGAAGAGCCGGTAGGCCAGGCAGACGGTGAACAGCGCCAGGTACACGGCCACTGCCGCGCCGCGGGTGGTGGCGAGCCAGTGCGTGTCGAGGAACAGCACGAGCGGCAGGACCAGGAGCCCGGCCGTGCCGAACAGCACGCCCATCACCGCATCGGACGGGTGCCCGCGGGTGATGAGCCTGCCGCCGATCAGCGAGTAGGCGGCGTATGACAGTCCCGCGCCCGCGGCGAGCACGACGCCCGTCAGGTCCATCGGCCTGGCAGGCCCGGTGAGCCCGGGCCCCAGGACCAGGAGGGCGCAGCCCAGCACGGCGGCCGTGGTGGCGCCTGCCCAGCGGGCGGTCGGCCGCGCCTGTCCGGTGATCCAGGACAGCAGTCCGGCGAAGACCGGCGCGCTGCCCAGCGCGATGACGGTGGCCACGGCCACGCCGGTGCGGGCCACCGCCGGGTAGAAGGTGACCGGATACCCGGCCACCGCCAGTGCGCCGAGGACGAGCAGCCACCGTTCGGGGCTCGTGCACGCGGCGGGCAGGGAGGGGACGCCGCGAGAGGTGAGGAACAGCAGGATGCCGCCGAGGGTGAGACCTGCGCAGCCGATGGCCGCCGCGGGTGCGCCGGCTGGTGCCAGAGAACTGGCGGTCCCGGTCGTGCCCCACAGCACGGCCGAGGTGAGGATGGGAGCGGGGCCGCTGAGGAGACCGCTGCCGGAAGGGCGCCGGCAGGCGGCGGCCGGGCGCGCGGGAGTCAGAGGGGTGGTGCGGTTCGGCACAGTCGTGATCTTCCGTCGTCGAATGCGTCTGGGACTGGATCCGAAACGGGCGCACGACAAAACGACCCCTGGCCGCCCAGTGGGTCGGCCGGAGAACGGAATCAAACCGTCAGTGCCTGCGCCCGGTCAGGCGCAGAGCGGCGGCAGAACGACGTGCCAGTAGGTGTTCACGCGGCGATGGTACCCGGCCGGGCCGCGGGTGCCGCGCGCACGGGCCGGAAGCACGGGCTCGCCCGACGCCTCCGCCATACGACGAGGGCGGGACCCGAAAGCCCCGCCCAGACCCACGAAACCTCAACTCACGGCCACACCAGGCAATACGGCTGATGCCCCGCCTCATGCAGCCGGTGGCTGAAATCCTGCCACTCGTGCAGCAGCTGGTACACGTTGAACGCGTCCCGCGGGCCGCCCCGGTCCGGCACCGTCGACCAGATGAAGGCCGCCGCGCCGACCTGTTCCTCGCCGATGCCGCGCAGCGGGTCCACGACCGTCATGGGGAGTTTGACGACCGCGTAGTCGGGGTGGAGGACCACCAGTTCCAGCGGTGGGACCTTGTGCAGCGGGACGCCCTCGATGCCCGTGAGGACCATCGCCGCCATCGTCTCCGGCTTGATCTTGGTGAACATGCCGCCCATGCCGAGCTCGTCGCCGCCGAGTTCCTCGGGACGCATCGAGATCGGGACACGGGCTGCCGTGGCGCCGTCCGGCGCGCCGAAGTACTTGTACGTCACCCCCACCCGACCACCATTCCCGCTTCCTGCCCCGAGCCGATCCCGCCGACGGTTCACATGGTCCATGCCATCCATACGCGTCAGCCGGTCGATTCGCTCAGGACCGCCGGGAGCGACAGGACCACCCTGTGAGCCCTGCGTCTGACGTGTCTCGCTCGTCTCCTCCGCGTCGCGCCGGTGCCTTCCCCGCCGGGCACGCCGAGGACCCAGGTCATCGGTCCCCTCGCCCAGTCCGCCACCGCGATGCATATCTCCACCCGACTGCTTTTCTAGGACGCGTGGCCCCCGCCGCGCAACCCGATCATCGTGTCAGTGACCTCCCCCACGGCCGCCCGCCGAAACGTGCGTTCAACCACCTGTCCGCAGGATCTTCGAGGCCTCTGACACCATGGCTAGTGTGAGCTATCCGTACGAAGCCCCAGTTTCGCAGACTCTTTTCGAGCGCGCGGCGGTCGTCACGCCCGGCGGCGTGAACTCTCCGGTGCGCGCCTTCCGCGCCGTGGGCGGTACGCCCCGGTTCATGGTGTCCGGCAATGGTCCGTATCTGACCGACGCCGATGGACGCGAATACGTCGACCTCGTGTGTTCCTGGGGGCCCATGATCCTCGGGCACTCCCACCCGGACGTGATCGCCGCGGTCCAGGAGGCCGTCGCCCGCGGTACCTCCTTCGGTACGCCCGGTGAGGGCGAGGTCGCTCTCGCCGAGGAGATCGTCGCCCGGGTCGCGCCCGTCGAGCAGGTCCGGCTCGTCTCCAGCGGCACCGAGGCCACCATGTCCGCCATCCGGCTCGCCCGCGGGTTCACCCAGCGGTCCAAGGTGATCAAGTTCGCCGGTTGCTATCACGGGCACGTCGATTCGCTGCTGGCCGCGGCGGGCAGTGGTGTGGCCACCTTCGCGCTGCCCGACACCCCGGGTGTCACCGGCGCCCAGGCCGGCGACACCATCGTGCTCCCCTACAACGACCTCGAGGCCGTCCGCGCCGCCTTCGCCGCGCACCCCGGCGAGATCGCCTGCGTGATCACCGAGGCATCCCCGGGGAACATGGGCGTGGTCCCGCCGCTGCCCGGGTTCAACCAGGGGCTCAAGGACCTGTGCCGGGACAACGGCGCCCTTTACATCTCCGACGAGGTCATGACCGGGTTCCGCACCAGCAGGGCCGGCTGGTACGGCATCGACGGGGTCGAGCCCGACCTGATGACGTTCGGCAAGGTCATGGGCGGCGGTTTCCCCGCCGCCGCGTTCGGCGGCCGCGAGGACGTCATGGCGCACCTCGCGCCGGCCGGGCCCGTCTACCAGGCCGGCACCCTCTCCGGGAACCCCGTGGCCACCGCCGCCGGCCTCGCCCAGCTGCGGCTGCTCGACGACGCCGCGTACGAGAAGGTCGACGCCGTCTCGGTCGAGATCCGCACGCTCGTCACGGAGGCGCTGAGCAAGGAGGGCGTGGCGCACCAGTTGCAGAACGCCTCGAACATGTTCTCCGTGTTCTTCACCGACCGGCCGGTGCGCAACTACGAGGACGCCAAGGCGCAGGAGTCCTACCGGTTCACCGCCTTCTTCCACTCCCTCCTCTCCCAGGGCGTCTACCTGCCGCCCTCCTCCTTCGAGTCCTGGTTCGTCTCCACCGCG
This sequence comes from Streptomyces sp. Ru72, assembly GCF_002920635.1. Classification (GTDB taxonomy): domain Bacteria; phylum Actinomycetota; class Actinomycetes; order Streptomycetales; family Streptomycetaceae; genus Streptomyces. Next base: position 65,983 of record NZ_PQSR01000007.1, read on the forward strand.
CACGACGAGCGGGCCATCCAGCGGATCGCCGACGCCCTTCCGGCGGCGGCCCGGGCAGCAGCGGAGGCAACCGCGGCATGAGCGACATCACAGTCGTCCACCTGATGCGGCACGGTGAGGTCGCCAACCCGGACGGGATCCTCTACGGAAGACTGCCCGGCTACCACCTCTCCGAGCTCGGCCGGCAGATGGCCGAGCGGGTCGCCGAGCACCTGGCCTCCCGGGACATCACCCACGTCGTCTCCTCCCCGCTGGAGCGGGCGCAGGAGACGGCCACTCCGATCGCCAAGGCACACGGTCTCGATCTCGCCACCGACGAGCGGCTCATCGAGGCCGACAACGTGTTCCAGGGGAAGACCTTCGGTGTCGGGGACGGGGCGCTCAGACGGCCCGAGAACTGGAAGCACCTGGTCAACCCGTTCAAGCCGTCCTGGGGCGAGCCGTACGTGGAGCAGGTCGTCCGGATGATGGCGGCGCTGAACGCCGCCAAGGACGCCGCGCGCGGGCACGAGGCCGTGTGCGTGAGCCACCAGCTGCCGATCTGGATCGTGCGCAGCTTCGTGGAGCGGCGGCGGCTGTGGCACGACCCGCGCAAGCGGCAGTGCACGCTCGCCTCCCTCACCACGTTCACGTACCAGGGCGACAAGATCGTGTCGGTGGGCTACACCGAGCCGGCCCGCGACCTGGTGCCGCCGCATCTGCGCGCGGGCGCCAAGCCGGCGAAGGGGAAGTCCGCTGCGGGCAACGGCAAGGCGTTCGGGGCCTGAGCGCCTTTCCGCGCGGTGTCCTGCAGTTGACGGTCCGGCGTACGCTTCGTCACAAGACGTATCCAGTCCTGGCATCAGGCAGTATCTTCGTAAAATCCGCTACAGGTATGCGGTTTCAGCGGAACCTGCCTCTCCATCGCGCCCTCTCACTGTGCGACCACTGAGAGGGCGCTATGAGATGGGGACGGAATGCGGGACATCAGCCGACGGGGACTCATAGGACTCGGCGCGGGTACGGCGGCGGCCATGGGACTCGCCGCCTGTGGTACCCAGCACGACGGCGCGAGTCCCGCCCACGGTTCCGACAAGGGGGGATCCGACGCCACGGGAGGTCCCAGCAACAGCCCCACGGCCACCGGGCGTCCGCTGGGTGACGGCTCCACCGCCGACACCGGCAAGCAGCCGAACCAGCCGGACAAGCCGGTGCCGCTGGAGCCGGGCCAGACTCCTCCGCAGTTCGTGGTCTTCTCCTGGGACGGCGCCGGCGAGGTCGGCAACGGGCTCTTCCCGCGCTTCCTGGACCTCGCCAAGGAGCACGGCGCGCACATGACGTTCTTCCTCTCCGGGCTCTACCTGCTGCCGGAGTCGAAGAAGCGCAAGTACCTGCCGCCGAACAACGCTCCGGGCGCCTCCGACATCGGCTACCTCAGCGACGAGCACATCAAGTCCACGCTGACCAACGTCCGCCGGGCCTGGCTCGAAGGCCACGAGATAGGCACCCACTTCAACGGCCACTTCTGTGGCGAAGCTCACGGCTCGGTCAAGTGGTGGAAGCCCAAGCAGTGGCGCAGCGAGATCGACCAGGCAAAGGCCTTCGTCAAGGAGTGGAAGACCAACACCGGCTGGCACGACCTGCCGCCGCTGCCGTTCGACTACGACAAGGAACTGGTCGGGGGCCGTACGCCCTGCCTGCTCGGCCAGGACAACCTGCTGCCCACCGCCCGTGAGCTCGGCTGGCGCTACGACGCCTCCTCGCCCGGCGGCAACCAGGTGTGGCCGGTGAAGCGGCACGGGCTGTGGGACTACCCGCTCCAGGCGATCCCGTTCCCGGGGCACAGCTTCCAGGTGCTGTCCATGGACTACAACATCCTGGCCAACCAGTCGAAGAACTCGACCAAGGCGCCCGCGTACAACTACCCGGGCTGGCGACAGCAGGCTGCACAGGCCTACATAGCCGGATTCAGGCGGGCATACGAGACGAACCGGGCACCGTTCTTCATAGGCAACCACTTCGAGCACTGGAACGGCGGCATCTACATGGACGCCGTCGAAGAGGCGTTCAAGCACATCGCTCGCGAGAAGGAGAAGGGCGCCGACGTCCGCATCGTCTCCTTCCGGCAGTTCACGGACTGGATCGACGTGCAGCGGCCCGAGATCGTGGCCAAGCTGCGCACGCTCGGGGTCGGGCAGGCGCCGACCGGTGGCTGGAAGGCGTTCCTCTCCGAAACCTCCGGCACCGGCAAGAAGACCTCGGGCGGCCCCTCGGGCGCTTCTTCGGGAAGCCCCTCGAACCCCGCCTGAAATGCGGGTTTCCGCCCACAAGGGGGGTGGGCAAGATCCCCGGAACGGACATGCGAAACTTTTCACATGAGTGCCGCCTGCCGCGCCCCCCAGCGCCTGAACCGCACCCGTAGCCGCAGCCGCCGACGCGCCGTCCTGGCCACCGCCGGGGCCGCCGTCGCGGCGCTCGTGCTGTCCGCCTGCGGATCCGGCGGCACCTCCGGGGGTTCGGGCAACACCAACTTCATCACCGGCAAGGACGGCATCGCGACCGTCAAGAAGGGCGAGCGGGCCGACGCCCCAGACCTGTCCGGCACGACCATCGACGGCAAGAAGCTCGACGTCGCCGACTACAAGGGCAAGGTCGTCGTCATCAACGTCTGGGGCTCCTGGTGCCCGCCCTGCCGGGCCGAGGCCCCCAACTTCGTCAAGGTCGCCAAGGAGACGGCGGGCAAGGGCGTCCAGTTCGTCGGCATCAACACCCGCGACACCAGCACCGGTCCGGCCCGCGCCTTCGAGCAGCAGTACGGGGTCACCTACCCGAGCCTGTACGACCCGACGGGCAAGCTCATGCTCCGCTTCAAGAAGGGCACGCTCAACCCGCAGGCGATCCCGTCCACGCTGATCATCGACAGGGACGGGAAGATCGCCGCGCGCACCCTGCAGGCCCTCACCGAGGACAAGCTGCGCGAGATGCTCGACCCGGTCGTCGCGGAGAAGTGACGTGACGGCCGTCTCCACGCTCGCCGCCGAGGGCTACAACGGCACGGTGCTCAACGGAGCCCTGCTGGTCGCCCTCCCCGTCGCCCTGCTCGGCGGTCTCGTCTCCTTCTTCTCCCCGTGCGTCCTGCCGCTGGTGCCCGGCTACCTGTCGTATGTGACCGGGGTCACCGGCACCGACCTGGCCGAGGCCCGGCGCGGGCGGATGGTCGCGGGCGCCTCCCTGTTCGTGCTCGGCTTCACCGCCGTGTTCGTCTCCAGCGGGGCGCTGTTCGGTTTCTTCGGCTCGACGCTGCAGGAGCACAAGGACGTTCTGTCCAAGGTGCTGGGCGTCTTCATGATCCTCATGGGTCTGTTCTTCATGGGGGCGATGCCCTGGTTCACCCAGCGCGAGTTCCGCCTCCACAAGCGGCCCGTGGCGGGACTGGTCAGCGCCCCCGTGCTGGGCGCGCTGTTCGGCATCGGCTGGACCCCGTGCATCGGCCCGACGCTGTCCTCGGTGCTGATGCTCTCCTCCGACCAGGGCAGCGCGGGCCGCGGCGCCCTCCTCACCGTCGCCTACTGCCTCGGCCTCGGCGTGCCCTTCGTGCTCGCCGCCGTCGCCTTCCGCAAGGCGCTCGGCGCGTTCGGCTGGGTCAAGCGGCACTACCAGTGGGTGATGCGCATCGGCGGCGGCATGATGATCGCGACCGGGCTGCTGCTGGTCACCGGCGCCTGGGACGGCATCGTGCAGCAGATGCAGAGCTGGTCCGACGGCTTCACGGTGGGGGTCTGATCCATGAGCGACACACGGAGCACCGACGTGCACAGTGACGAGACCCCCGAGATCCTGGCGCACGGCAGTGAGCCCGACCTCGGCGAGGCCGGTTCGCAACTGTCCACCGCCCCCACCGAGACGGCCATGCCCGGCTCCTTCGGCGGCTCCCGCGCCCCCGGCGCCAAGGGCTGGATCACCTGGACCGCGCGGGAGATCATCGGCTGGGTCCGCTGGTTCTGGCGGCAGCTGACCTCCATGCGGGTCGCGCTGATCCTGCTGTTCCTGCTCTCGCTCGCCGCGGTCCCCGGCTCGCTGATCCCGCAGACCGGCCAGAACGCGCTGAAGGTCCAGGACTTCAAGGACGCGCACAAGACGCTCGGCGAGATCTACGACAAGCTCGGACTGTTCCACGTCTACAGCTCGGTGTGGTTCTCCGCGATCTACATCCTGCTGTTCATCTCGCTCATCGGCTGCATCGTGCCGCGCACCTGGCAGTTCACCGGCCAGCTCAGGGGCCGCCCGCCGGCCGCCCCCAAGCGGCTGACCCGGCTGCCCGCCTACGCGACCTGGCGCACCGACGCCGATCCCGAGCAGGTCCGCGAGGCCGCGCTGGCGCTGCTGCGGCGCCGCCGCTTCCGGGCTCATGTCGCCGGGGACGCCGTCGCCGCCGAGAAGGGCTATCTGCGCGAGGCCGGCAACCTGGTCTTCCACATCGCTCTCGTCGTGATGCTGGTCGCCTTCGCCTGGGGCCAGCTGTACAAGACGGAGGGCAACAAGCTGATCGTCGAGGGCGACGGCTTCTCCAACACCCTCACCCAGTACGACGACTTCAAGTCCGGCAACCTCTTCAGCGACGACAACCTGGTGCCGTTCAGCTTCACTCTGGACAAGTTCACCGGCACCTACGAGCGCAACGGTCCCAACAAGGGCACCCCGCGCACCTACCAGGCGAACATCACCTACAGCGTGGGCGCCTACGGCAAGGACAAGAAGACCACCATCAAGGTCAACGAGCCGTTGGTGATCGGCGACGCCAAGGTCTACCTGGTCAGCCACGGCTACGCGCCCGTCGTCACCGTCCGCGACGGCAAGGGGAACGTCGTCTTCCATGACGCGGTGCCGCTGCTGCCGATCGACTCCAACGTGACCTCGCAGGGCGCCATCAAGGTCCTCGACGGCTACAAGAACGCCCAGGGCCAGTCCGAGCAGCTCGGCTTCCCGGCGTTCTTCGTGCCGACCTTCGCGGGCGCCGGCCAGGGCACGATGTTCTCCCAGTTCCCGGCGCTCGACTACCCGGTGCTCGCTGTCTCCGCGTACCACGGCGACCTGGGCGTCAACGCGGGCATCCCGCAGAACGTGTACCAGCTGGACACCAAGGCCAGGGGTCTGAAGCCGTACAAGGACGCCAAGGGGAACATCGTCAAGGCCCGTCTGCTGCCCGGCGAGACCATGAAGCTGCCGGGCGGGAACGGCTCGATCACCTTCGACAAGCAGATCAAGTCGTGGGCCGGCTTCCAGGTGGTGCAGCAGCCCGGCACCGGCTGGGCGCTCGGCGGCGCGATCGCCGCGATCTTCGGCCTGGCCGCCTCGCTGTTCATCCAGCGCCGCCGCGTGTGGGTGCGCGCGACGACCGGTGCCGACGGCGTCACCGTCGTGGAGATGGCGGGCCTCGGCCGCAGCGAGTCCGCGAAGGTCGCCGAGGAACTGGGCGACCTGGCCGCACTCGTCCACGAGCAGGCACCCACGAAGACCGACGAGAACGACGACTCCGCCGAGCCCGGCGAGGCCGCCGACGACACGACCCCCGACGCCGACCCCGAACAGGAGCCGGACGCCGCAACCCCCGTACCTGCCGCTGAAGGGGCTCAGAAGAAGTGACCCTCGCCACCGCCACCAACGAACACCTCGCGAACATCAGCAACACGCTGATCTACTCCGCGATGGCCGTCTACACCCTGGCCTTCTTCGCGTACATCGCCGAATGGCTCTTCGGCAGCCGCAGCAAGGTCGCCCGCACGGCCAACGCGCTCACCACCGAGGCCGGGAGCAAGGCCGCCGGGCCCGCGGTCACGGTCAACAAGGCGGGGGGCACCGCGGTCCTGGAGCGGCCCAAGGTCGTCACCCGGGCCGTGGCCGGCGCACGTGACGTGCCGGACGGCCCCGGCGCCCACGGCGGTGACGAGCAGGGCGACCTCTACGGCCGTATCGCCATCTCCCTCACCGTGCTCGCGTTCCTCGTGGAGCTCGGCGGCGTGATCGCCCGCGCGGCCTCCGTGGAGCGCGCGCCGTGGGGCAACATGTACGAGTTCAACATCACGTTCTCCACGGTCGCCGTCGGCGTCTACCTCACGCTGCTCGCGCTGAAGAAGAACGTGCGCTGGCTCGGCCTCTTCCTGACCACCACGGTCCTGCTCGACCTCGGCCTCGCCGTCACCGTCCTCTACACGGCGAGCGACCAGCTGGTCCCGGCCCTGCACTCGTACTGGCTGTACATCCACGTCTCCACCGCGATCATCTGCGGCGCGGTCTTCTACGTCGGCGCGGTCGGCACGATGCTGTACCTGTTCAAGGACTCCTACGAGAACAAGCTGGCGAGCGGCGGCAAGCCCGGCACCTTCGCCACGTCCGTCCTGGAGCGGCTGCCGTCCTCGGCGTCCCTGGACAAGTTCTCCTACCGCGTGAACGCCGCCGTCTTCCCGCTGTGGACGTTCACGATCATCGCGGGCGCCATCTGGGCGGAGTCCGCCTGGGGCCGCTACTGGGGCTGGGACCCGAAGGAGACCTGGGCGTTCATCACCTGGGTCGCCTACGCCTGCTACCTGCACGCCCGCTCCACGGCCGGCTGGAAGGGCCGCAAGGCGGCGTACATCGCGCTGATCGCCTTCGGCTGCTGGCTGTTCAACTACTACGGCGTGAACATCTTCGTGGGCGGCAAGCACTCGTACGCGGGCGTCTGAGCAGCTGCGACGAAGGCCGGTTCCCATGACGCGGGTCAGGGGACCGGCCTTCGCCGTACGGCGGGCACGGATGCGGAACGTTCCACCGGGAGTGACGCTGGTGTCATGACCGATCCCATCGAAGAGGGCACCGCCGAGCACCGGGGGGACGCGTACGTACGGCACTACCTGCTGCGCCTGCCCCGCCCCGTGGAGGACGTCTGGCCGGTGCTGGCCTCCGCCGAGGGGCTCGCGGAGTGGCTGGCCCCCGCCGAGCCGTTCGAACCGCGACTCGGCGGCGCGGTGGGCCTGCGGCTCCCGGACGGCCCGGCCGAGGGCCGGATCACGGCCTGGGACGTGGAGCGGGTCGCCGAGTACACGGTGCGGGGCCGGGGTCGCATCCGCTTCCACCTGGAGCCGGGCCGCCCGACGGGGACGACGGTGCGGTTCACGCACGAGAGCGCGGAGGACAGGGACCCGGGCTGGCGAGACCGGTTCGAACGCTTGCTGGGGTCCGTGGCCCAGGTCCCCGACGACGGTCCCTAGGCGGGCGGCAGGCACTCCTTGGCCGGCGGACGGCCCTCGGGCCAGGCGATCCGCACGAACCGCGCACCCCCGTCCGGGGTGAGTTCCACGATCGGCACGGCCTTGTCGTACGGGTTCCCGTGCACGTCGAGGCAGATCCAACCGCTCGCCCCGTCCACCCGGTGCGAGCCCTTCATGAACGCCCACTCGTTCACCACGTCCGTCAGCGCAGGCACCGCGCTGCCGGTCGGCGTGGCCTCCCGCATCCCCTGCACCGCGAGCCGCATGGCGTCGTACGCGATGATCAGCTGTCCGTCGGCGAGATCCACCGCCCCGATCGGCCCCACCGGCTGCTTCGCGCCACGCGCGATCAGGCCGTCGAGCTCCTGTGCGTCCGCGGCGCTGCCGCCCGTCCGCGCCGTCTCCTTCTTCCACGCGTCGGGATGCGCGAGCGCGGTGTAGCGCACGGACAGGTTCCGCGCGAGGGCCTTCCAGTCGAGGCGCTTGTCCCCGTTGAGGTACGAGCCCTCGTCGCCCGTGAGCACGGTGAGCCGGTGGTCCATGCAGCCGCGCGCACCCAGCGCGTTGACGAACTGCCGCAGCTGGGTGTGGCGCCCGGCGAACAGGATCGTGTCCGTGGTCTTCGGGGTGTCGCACACCAGTTGGGTGATCTGCCGGAACTGGTTCGCGGTCGTGCCCTCCTGCGTTCGGTCCTCGGGCGGGGTGAACGGCTGCGCCTGGTACGGCGATCCGGCCACCAGCTTCTCGAACGCGCTCTGCAGGGTGCGTGTGTAGGGGTCGCCCGGCTTGTCGTAGACCAGCAGCGCCCTGCCCCCGGAGACCCGGGCGAAGGAGGCGAGCGCACGGGCCGAGTCGCTGTTGGTGGGGGCGACACGGGCGAGCCCCGGGTAGGGATCCTTGCCGTCGGCCCCGTTGGCGAGGCTGTCGGCGGTGATGGAGGAGCCCACGACCGGTATACCGCGGTGGGTCAGCTCCTTGACGGCGGCACGGTTGTTGTCGGTGCTCAGCCCTATCCCGGTCACCGCCCGCAGCCGGTCGGCGCCCTCGGCCATCCGCGTCAGCCGGTCGACCACGCGCGGCCAGTAGGACCCGTCCCGGCCGGTGTTGGCGAGCACCAGCCGGATCTGGGGCATCTCACCGGTCGCGTCGTGGTTGGCCCGGTACTGGGCGAGGTAGGCGCCCTGGAGTTCGTGCAGCGTGTCGTCGACACTGTCCGGGTCGCTCGCGGTGAACGGCTCGAAGAGCGCGACGGTGACGTAACCGCCGGACTTCAGACGGTCGTTCTCCCGGTACACCGCCTGCACCACGTCGGCGAACCGACGCTGCCCGAAGTCGTACGCCGTCGTCGACACGCCCACGCAGTCGCCCCCTTCGAGGCGGGCCACCCCCGGGGCGCAGGAGGGCTGCCGGCCGATGTAGGTGACGACGCCCCACGCGGTGCCGGCCACCAGCACGGCGGCGACCAGCAGCGCCGCATACCGGCGGAAGCGGATCTCCCACACGTCCTCGCGCAGCCAGGTCCACCAGCGTGCCGCCATCATCGCCCCCCGTTCTCGTACGGTCCGCGGAGACCACCCCGGCCACCCGCACCACCCGGCCCACCCCAGCCATCCCCAACACTGCGGCCACACCGACCGCACCGGCCCGTCGTCGCGCCGGTCATCCCCGGTCCCCGTCCTCGTCGTCGCCGGGGATGCGCAGTGGCCGTCCGGCCAGCGCGTCCGTCGGCCAGTCCCGCGAGGCCCGCCACAGCAGGGCGGTGCCCGAGGGGTGCAGGTTCGACAGCTGTTCCAGTTCGAAGCGCAGCCGCTCGGCCACCTTCACATCGGGCAGCACCAGCGGGTCGGTCAGCTGCCACACAGCGTGCAGCAGCCGCCGCACCCGCAGGTGCAGGACGGGGTCCACGCCCTGCGGCGGCCGCTGTTCGGCGTCCGTACGGCCGAGCGCGACGGCGGCCCGGTGGTCGTGGTCGTGACCGCCGTCGAAGTCCCGGCCCTCGGGGTCGTGCGCGTGGTAGTAGGGCGCGGACGCGATGAAGACCAGCGCGGACAGCCAGGTGCCGACATCCGTGCCGGTGAAGGTGTCGCGCAGATGGGCCACGGCGAAGTCCGCCTTGCCGAGGGCGAGTTCGTGGTGCAGCCGGTAGCGGGCGGCGTCCGCCCCGCCCTGCTCGCCGTAGTGGTCGACGAGCGCGCGGTGCGCCGCCTGCCACTGGGCGTGGCCCGCGTCGAGGTGGTGCAGCCGCAGCAGGAGCAGCGCGCGCAGGAACGGGTCCCCGACGAACTGTCCCGGCGCGCTCGGCCGGCCCTCCGCGGCGAGCCGTTCCTCCAGTCCGAGCACCCCGGCCGCGCCGAAGTCGTCCGGGAGGCGGTCCCGGGCGAGCGCCAGAGCGGACGGGCGGTCGTGGGCGGCCGCGAGCACGGTCAGCTCGTCGAGCCGGCCGCCCGGCACCAGCCGGTCCAGCAGCTCCTGGTAGGCGGGGCGGCCGTCGTGCTCGTCATGGACGGTGACGTCCCCGGTGAGCAGGGCGCCGAGGGACGCGGCCCCGCGCGGCAGGTTCTGCCGCGCCGACTCCGCGAGCAGGGTGATGCCGAGCGGGTTGCCGCCGGTGAGCCGGTGCGTGGCGTGCGGAAGTTGGGGCGGTACGTCGACGCCCCGGCAGACGGCGCCCACGATGTGCAGGGTGTCGTCGGGCTTGAGCGGCGGCAGCGACACGAGCAGCGCCCGGGAGGACGGGGAGGCGCCGGGTTCCCAGCCGGTGGTGCGGGCGACCTCGGTCAGGGTGCGGCGGGCCGCGTTGCGCAGGGCCGGGTGGGTGTAGCCGCGCAGGGCCGCGAAGAAGACGACCTGGTCGCGGATGCCGTCCGCGCGGTCACGTAGAACGCACTCCAGCAGGCCGCGTCCGGCGGGCTCCTGCACGTTGTCGATGAGGATCACCGGGCGGCCGACGCGGCGGGACCGCTGCACCACACCGGCGTAGGCGTCGTCCAGGTCGGCCAGCAGGGCCCGCACGAGATGGCGCTCGGCGTGGGTGCGGGAGTCGCCGCCGGCCCGGAAGTGCCCGGACAGCAGGATGAGCCCCAGCTTGGGGTTGCCGCCCGCGTTCGGGTAGTCGCGGTACCAGGTGGCCGCCCTGCGCAGCCGGCGGTGGGTGGGGGAGACGCCCTCGCTGAAGGACTCCAGGGTCGCCTCGATGATCGGCTCGACGACGGGCCCGGTGTTCGACATGGACGCGATCAGCTTGGCGACCACCTTGCTCACCCAGCGGCCCGCGAAGCCGTCGAGGAAGGACCGGGAGTCGTTCAGCAGGAGGATCCGCTCGGCCTCCTGCCGGATGCGCGGTACGTCCCGGTCGCCCCAGCCGCCCGCCGCGACCGCGAGCAGCCCTGAGGCGAGCCGCGGGAACCCGATCCGCCGGGCGCCCGTGACGGGCTCGGCGAGCTGCTCGGCGACGGTGGTCAGCGCCTGAGCGACCGGTGACCAGACCTCGCCGGGCCGCTCCGGCGGCGGCCCGGCGAACTGGGGCTCCTCACCGTCGATCAGCGCGACGGGCGTGTGCCCCTGGTAGGCGGCGCGCACCTCGGCGAGGGTTGCGCTCTTGCCGAGTCCGCGACCGCCCGCGAACACCACGAACGGCAGGTCGCCGTCGTGCTCGTACGGGCAGGAGCGCAGCTGGTGGGGTCGCAGGCCGACGAGCCGCGAGGCGAGCCCGGGCGGCTCGGTGTCGAACAGAGGCTCCCGGCCGTGCAGCCGTCTGTCGTCCACCGCATCTCCCCCCGGCGCGGTCCGCTTCGATGTGCTGCTGTGAGCTGTACCCAGAAGTGAGGTATACCCAGACCACTGTTGAAAAATGGGGAGTTGATTCGGACCGGTGCACAGCACGGCCGTCGGGTTGCGGAAATCTTCCGGTGTTGGCCGATTCTCAGCCCACTGTGATCGAGTCCAGCTTCTGCCGCAGATACACGTGCGAGTCCACGGGCTCGTACGCCACCCGCCCCACCGGCGCCGGCACCGACTCCACGATCGTGCCCGGGGTGCACTCGCCGAAGTAGACGAGCGACATCAGCTCCTCGCCGGGGGCCTCGGCCGGCGGCGGCAGGACGCGGTGGCGGCCCGAGCGCCAGCGGTCGCCGGTCCAGCGGGCCATCAGGTCGCCGATGTTGATGGTGAAAGCGTCCGGGTCGTACGGGGCGTCCTCCCAGCCGCCGTCGTCCGTCCACACCTGCAGACCGCCCTTGCCCGCCTGGCGGTCCAGGATCGTGACGGTGCCGAAGTCGGTGTGCGGGCCGATGCGGAACTGGCCCGGCTCCGGCTCACCGACGACCTCCGTGCCCGGATACCAGTTGATGTTGAAGCCGTACGTCGGGTGGCCCATGTGTCGGGTGAAGAAGTCCGGTTCCAGGCCCAGCGCCTCGCCCAGCAGCGACAGCAGGCGGCTCTCCAGCCGTGCCATCCGCGCCAGGTACTCCTCGCACAGCCCGCGCAGTTCGGGCACCTCGGCCGGCCACACGTTGGGCGCGTACCACTCCGCATCGACCTCCGGGTCCCCGAACGGCTCCTGGGTCGCGAACGTCAGCGACTCCTTCAGGTCGGGCGGGGTCTCGGTGCCCTCCGCGTAGCCGTTGGCCTCGGCTCCGGGACCGAGCCAGCCGCGTCCGCCGACCTTGGCCGCGTACTTCTCCTTGACCTCGACGGGCAGGGCGAAGAAGCCCCGCGCGGCGGCACGGATCCCCGCGCGCAGAGAGGTCTCCACGCCGTGCCCGGTGACCAGCAGGAACCCGGCGCTCTGCAAGGCCTCGTCGACGGTACGGGCGATCCGGGCGCGGGCGTCCGGGGCGCCCTCCAGCCAGGGGCGCAGGTCGATGGTGGGGATACGGGGTTCGCTCACTGTGGTGCTCCCTGCCCGAGTCGATACCGACGTCCTCAGTCGTACCCCGGCGGGAGCGCGGCGGCCCGCCCGGCCCGGGTCCGGGCGCCGTCGCTCCAGCCTTGCGGGCTACTGGCCGCCCAGCAGCCCGAGGACCCTGTTCACCGCCTCCGGGACCGGCGCGCCGACCGCGGCGGCCGTCGCGGCGATCCCGGCGACCGCCGTCAGCGCGCGGTGCCGGGAGGAGACGTCAGGAGGACGCCACCCGCAGCAGCAGTCGGCCGCGGACGACGTGGCGGCCGCCTCGACCCATCGACGGCGCCGATGGGCCCATCGGCAGCACGCCCCACCAGCGCCTGGACCGGCGCGTCCGCCCCCTCGTAGCGTCCAGGACATGACCCCTGAGACCAAGGGCACGGCCCAGCTGACGACCGCCATGGTGCTCTCCGGCACCCTCGGTGTCTTCGTCGTCGAGTCGGGCGCCTCCCCCTTCGACGTCGTCTTCTTCCGCGTCCTGTTCGGCGCGCTCGCCCTCGGCGCCTACGTCACGGCCCGCGGCTGGCTGCGCGGCCACGGCTTCACCCGCCGCACCCTGGCCCTCGCCGTCCTCGGCGGGGTGTTCATCGTGTTCAACTGGGTGCTGCTCTTCCAGGCGTACCGGAACACGTCCATCTCCGTGGCGACGGTCGTGTACCACACGCAGCCGTTCTACGTCGTGCTGCTCGGTGCCCTGCTGTTCCGCGAGCGGCTCACGGCCGCCAGGCTCGGCTGGGTGGCCGTCGCCTTCGCGGGGCTCGTCCTCGTGTCGGGCGTCACCCCGAGCGACTTCGGCAACGGCGGCTCGTACCTGGTCGGGGTGGGACAGGCGCTCCTCGCCGCCCTTCTGTACGGGCTGTCCACCCTCGTCACCAAGCACATCACCGGCGTACGGCCACACCTCATCGCCCTCGTGCAGGTACTCGTCGGCATCCCGCTGCTGCTGCCCTTCGCCGACTTCGGCGCGATGCGGGGGCAGGGCGCGGACTGGGGTTGGCTGGTCGGTCTCGGCGTGATCCACACCGGGCTGATGTACGTCCTCATGTACGCCGCCTACGCCCAGCTCCCGACCTCGAAGATCGCCGTGCTCGCCTTCGTCTATCCGGCGGTCGCGATGGTCATGGACTGGGCGGTCTACGGCCACCACATCGGGCTCGTCCAAGCGCTCGGCGTCCCGCTGATCGTGACGGCGAGCCTGAAGGTCACCCTTGCCCGGCCTGTTCCGACACCAGCCTCCGCGCCTGCTCCACGAACAGCCGCGCGTGCGCCGGAAGCCGCTTCCCGGCCCGCCACGCGAGCTGCGTGCGAAGCGTGAACGGCGGCTCCCACAGCAGCCGTACGAGCACACCCTCCGCGAGTTCGGCGGCGACCGTCGTCTCGGGCAGCAGCGCGATCCCGAGGCCGGCCGCCGCCGCGCGCTTGGTGGCCTCGATCGTGCCGAACTCCATGAAGTCCACCGGCGCCAGAGCGGTCAGCTCCCGCTCGAACAAATCCCGGTAGGCGCAACCGGGTTCGGTGGCGAGCAGGGACTCCCGCACCAGGTCGGAGAGGGCGACCCGCTTCCCGGCGAGCGAGTGCCCGGCTGCCGCCACCAGCGCCAGCGGCTCCACCGCCAGCACCTCCGACTCCAGCCCGGCGTGCTCGGTCTCCTCCTCCATCAGGAAGCCCAGGTCGTACGTCCCCTGCCGGAGCGCCTGCCGGGTCTCGTCGCCGATGGTGGTGCGCAGCGCCAGGCGCACCTTGGGGTAGCGGTGGTGGAAGAACTCCAGCAGCGGGGGCAGCCGGTAGGACGTCAGCGACTCCATGGTGCCGACGGTCAGGGTGCCGGCCGGTTCCTCGGCGCCGGTCACCGCCGTCCGTGCCTCCTCGCTCAGCTCGATGATCTGCCGGGCGTAGGGCAGCAACCGCTCGCCCGCCTCGGTGAGCCGGATGCGGCTGCCCAGCCGGTCGAACAACTCGGCACCCAGCGAGGACTCCAGCGCCCGGATCTGGGAGGTCACACTGGACTGCGCGTACATCAGCTCGGCCGCGGCCCGGGTGAAGCTCAGGACGGTGGCGACCTTCTCGAAGGTGACGAGCAGCCTCAGCTCCATCAGTCGGCCGCGGGCCCCTCGCCCCGCTCCCGGCGCCGCAGTTCCTCCTCGCGGCGGCGCAGGTCGGCCTCCCACTCCTTGAGCAGGGCCTCGTCCTTCTTGTTCTCTTCCTTGAGGGACCTCAGGAACTCGGGGTTGTCGTCGGGTGCGACAAAGGCGGTGCGGTGGTTGCGGTGCCACTCGGAGGGCGTGGAGCCGTTCGGGGCGGGGCCGCGGTGCTTGCCGGCCACCAGCCAGGCGATCGGGCCGACCAGCACCTCGCCGAAGAGCAGGATGATGATGACCCAGACCACCTTGGGCAGCCCGCGCACCTGCTCCTCGGGGGTGTTCAGGCAGTCGATGAAGGCGTATATCCACAGCGCCAGGACCAGCAGGAACGGCAGATACCTGAACATGGTGGTGCGATCCCCCAGGAGACGGCGAGGGGCGTGCGACAGGCCCCGGTGACGGGGTCAGGGTAGCGGGTGGCCGCTGTGCGGTTCCGGGGGCCGCCGCGTCCCACAGCCGCTCCGCCGCGGGCCGGACCCCGGCCGAACCGCCGGGGCGCCCGGAGTTCCGAACCGGCTCTCGGCGATACTGGGACGCATGGCTTACGACGATCTTCGGTCCCTGCTCCGGGCGCTGGAGCGCGAGGGAGACCTCAAGCGCATCAAGGCAGAGGTCGACCCCTATCTGGAGGTCGGGGAGATCGTCGACCGGGTGCAGAAGTCCGGTGGCCCCGCGCTGCTCTTCGAGAACGTGCGCGGGTCGAGCATGCCGCTGGCGATGAACGTGTTCGGCACCGACCGGCGGCTGCTGAAGTCCCTCGGCCTGAAGTCGTACGACGAGATCTCCGAGAAGATCGGCGGCCTGCTCAGGCCCGAACTGCCGCACGGGTTCGTCGGGGTGCGCGAGGCCTTCGGGAAGCTCGGCGCGATGGCGCACGTGCCGCCCAGGAAGGTGAAGGCCGCTGACGCGCCCGTCCAGGAAGTGGTGCTGCACGGCGACGACGTCGACCTCGACGTCCTGCCGGCCCTGTTCACCTGGCCCAAGGACGGCGGCTCCTTCTTCAACCTCGGGCTCACCCACACCAAGGACCCCGAGACCGGGATCCGCAACCTCGGTCTGTACCGCCTCCAGCGCCACGACAGGCGCACCATCGGCATGCACTGGCAGATCCACAAGGACAGCCGCAACCACTACCAGGTGGCGGCCCGGCGCGGGGAGCGGCTGCCGGTCGCCATCGCCTTCGGCTGCCCGCCCGCCGTGACGTACGCCGCCACCGCGCCGCTGCCCGGCGACATCGACGAGTACCTGTTCGCCGGGTTCATCGCGGGCAAGCGGATCGAGATGGTCGACTGCAAGACCGTGCCGCTCCAGGTCCCGGCGAACGCCGAGGTGGTCCTGGAGGGCTGGCTGGAGCCCGGCGAGATGCTGCCGGAGGGGCCGTTCGGCGACCACACCGGCTTCTACACCCCTCAGGAGCCCTTCCCGGCGCTGACGATCGACTGCGTCACCATGCGCCGCCGCCCGCTGCTCCAGTCGATCGTCGTGGGCCGCCCGCCGACGGAGGACGGACCGCTCGGCCGCGCGACGGAGCGGTTCTTCCTCCCTCTGCTGAAGATCATCGTGCCGGACATCGTGGACTACCACCTGCCCGAGGCGGGGGGCTTCCACAACTGCGCGATCGTCTCGATCGACAAGAAGTACCCCAAGCACGCCCAGAAGGTGATGCACGCCGTCTGGGGCGCACACATGATGTCTCTCACCAAGCTGATCGTGGTCGTCGACTCCGACTGCGACGTCCACGATCTGCACGAGGTCGCCTGGCGCGCCCTCGGCAACACGGACTACGCCCGCGACCTCACGGTCGTCGAAGGCCCCGTCGACCATCTCGACCACGCCTCCTACCAGCAGTTCTGGGGCGGCAAGGCGGGCATCGACGCCACGAAGAAGTGGCCCGAGGAGGGCTACACGAGGGACGGCGGCTGGCCCGACATGGTCCTGTCCGACCCCGATACGGCGGCGAAGGTCACCCGCCGCTGGAAGGAGTACGGCCTGTGAGCAGCGCCTCCGCCGCGATTCCGCAGCCCGGACGCACCAAGGCGTTCCTGCGGCTTGTGATGATCGAGCACTCCGTCTTCGCCCTGCCCTTCGCGTACATCGCCTCGCTGACCGCGATGTACCAGTGGGACCGGAACATCCACTGGGGACGGCTGCTCCTCGTCACGGTCGCCATGGTGGGGCTGCGCACCTTCGCCATGGCCGCGAACCGGATCATCGACCGCGAGATCGACGCCCGCAACCCGCGCACCGCCCACCGCGAGCTGGTCACCGGCGCGATGACGGTGCGGCACGCGTGGACCGGTGCCCTGATCGCACTGGTCTTCTTCCTGGGCGCCGCGGCCCTGCTCAACCCGCTGTGCCTGGCGCTCGCCCCCATCGCCGTGATCCCGATGGTGGTGTATCCGTACGGCAAGCGGTTCACCAACTTCCCGCAGGCCATCCTCGGTCTCGCCCAGGCGATGGGCCCCGTCGGCGGCTGGCTGGCGATCAGCGGCAGGTGGGACTGGGACGCGGTGATCCTCGGCCTCGCCGTCGGCATCTGGATCGGCGGCTTCGACCTGATCTACGCCTGCCAGGACGTGGAGACGGACCGCGAGACCGGAGTCCTGTCGGTGCCGGCCCGCTTCGGCATTCCGGCGGCCGTCTGGGGCGCTCGCGCCTGTCACGCCGTCACGACGGCACTGTTCGTCTGGTACGCGGTCGTCACCGGCGCCGGCTCTTTCTTCTGGCTGGGCCTGGTGATCGTGGCGGGCGCCTTCCTCTACGAGCACACCATCGTCCGCCCGCACGACCTGACCCGCCTGAACCGGGCCTTCTTCAGCGTCAACGGGTTCATCGGCATCGCCCTGTTCGTGTGTGCGCTGCTGGATCTGCTGGTGCGCGGGCTGACGGTCTGAAAGGCGTGGATCCGGAAGCCGTGGACACCGGGAGCTGCGCGCCCTGAAAGCTGTGCGGCCCAAAAGCTGTGCGCCCACTGTGTTATTCATGTGGGCCGGGTGTGTACAGGGCCGGTAATGGGCGGGACTTCACTGATTGAAATGTCGTCCGGCCGGGTTAAAGAATCGTCCTGATTCTGGCGAGAACTTTCTCGAAACGGGCCTTTTCGGTGGGGCGGGCGCGCCTGTGCCCCAAGACTGCTGTGCATGGCTACGACAGTCCTCATCCCGCCCACCGGTTCCGTTCGCCGCGCGCCGTGGCGTTCGCCGGCGGATCAGCCGTCATACGCGCGCCCGGCGCTACTGGTCATCCTCGCGCTCGCCGCCGTGCTCTACGCATGGGGGATCGACCACAGCCAGTACCACACGTTCTATGCGAACGCCGTCCGCAGTATGACGGAGAGTTGGAAGGCTTTCTTCTACGGCTCTTTCGACCCCGGGAATTCCATCACGCTCGACAAATTGCCGGGATTCCTGTGGCCGCAGGCGCTTTCCGCGCGCATCTTCGGATTCCATCCGTGGGCGCTGATCCTCCCCCAGGTCCTCGAGGGGGTGGCGAGCCTGCTGGTCCTGCACCGGCTGGTGCGCCGCTGGGCGGGCGTGAACGCGGCGCTGGTCGCCTCCACGGCGTTCCTGCTGACCCCGGTGGCCGTGGGGCTCTACCGCACCGCCGTCGAGGACCCCGCCTTCACGTTGTGTCTGCTGCTGGCGGCCGAGGCCACCCAGCGTGCCGCCCGGGACGGCCGGCTGCGCCCGCTGGTGCTCGCCGGTGTGTGGGTCGGGCTCGGCTTCCAGGCCAAGATGCTGGAGGCGTGGGCGGTGCTGCCCGCGCTCACCCTGGTGTACCTCGTCTCGGCGCCGATCACGTGGCGGAGGCGGCTGGCGCACCTCGGCGTGTCCGCGGTGGTGATGACCGCCGTGTCGGCGTCCTGGATGCTCGCCGTCACCCTGACCCCCGCCAAGGACCGGCCCTATGTGGATGGCACCACCAACAACTCCGCGTTCAGCATGGTGGTCGGCTACAACTTCCTGAACCGCTTCTCCTCCCTCGGCGTCAGCGCGGCCTCCACGGGCAGCGTGAGCGCCACACAGGGCGGCGGAGGCGGCCGGGGCGGCCCGTGGCAGGCAGCAGGCCCGGCGCAGGAGACCCGCCCGGCGCAGGGGACCGGCCTGGCGCAGGGGACCGGCCGGACGGGCGGCACCGGAGTCGGCGGGGGCGCCCGGTACCGCCGTACCGTGACGGGCGCCGCCCTGGGAGCCGGGACGAACGCGCTGCACCGGACCGGCGGCCGGGGCGGTGACCAGAACGGCTGGTCGAAGATGTTCGGTACGTCGCTCGCCTCGCAGACCGGCTGGCTCTACCCGATCGCCGCCGTCGCCGTCGTCTGCGGTCTGCTGTGGCGCCGGGGCAGGCCGCGCACCGACCGGGCTCGTTCCGGATTCCTCCTCTGGGGCACGTGGCTGGCCACGTACTTCCTGGTCTTCAGCGCGGGCAGCGTGGCCGGCCACACGTACTACATGGGCGTGATCGCCGTACCGCTCGCCGCGCTCACCGGCGGCGGCGTCGCGCTGATGTGGCGCGCCTACCGCGCCGGCGGCCGTCGCGCGTGGGCGCTGCCGGGCGCGGTGGCGGCGACGGCGGCGTGGAGTGCGTACCTCGCCGGCCAGTTCCCGTCGTTCCTGCCGTGGCTGGCGCCCGTGGTGGGAATGCTCGGTCTCGGCGCCGTCGTCCTGTTGGTGCGGGCCCGTCCGGGTCGTACGCCCTTCGGCGGCCGGCTCGCCCTCGCCGGACTGGCGGCCTCCCTCACGGCGGTGCTGCTCGCGCCGAGCGCGTGGGCGGTGCAGGTGTTCAACCCCTCCTACGGCAGTTCCGGCATGGGCGCGGTCGGTCCCTCCGCCGCCGACCGCGGCCGCGGCTCGGTGGTCTCGGCGGCCGGCCGGACGGGCCGACCGGCCTGGGGCGGCGGCGCGACGCGCGGCACCACGGCGGCCCGCGGCGGCAGGGGCGGCTTCGGCGGCGTGGGTGGCTTCGGCGGCATGGGCGGCTTCGGCGGCTTCGGCGTGCAGGGCGGACTCACCGTGGCCGAGCGGAAGGTGCTCGACTACACCACCGCGCACCAGGGCTCGGCCGCCTATGTGTTCGCCACCACCAGCTGGAACGGCGCGTCCCCGTACATCCTCGCCACCGGTGCCCACGTCCTGCCGCTCGGCGGCTTCAGCGGCAGGGTGCCGTTCCCGACGCAGGCGCAGTTCCGGGAGCTGGTCGACACCGGCAAGGTGCGGTACGTGCTGCTGGGCGGCGGCCGCGGCACGGGCGCCCTGTTCGGCGGCGGTGGTGGGACGACGGCCACGGCGCAGATCACCGACTGGGTCCGCTCCGCCTGCACCCCGGTCCCGGCCTCGGCGTACGGCGGCACGGACTCCGCCGCCCCGGGCACGGCCGGCGGGGCGGTCGCGGCCCAGACGCTGTACCGGTGCGCGCCGGGCCATTGACCGGCACGCGCCGGGACGGCCCCTCTGCTCGTGGGCGGAGGGGCCGTTCTGATGAGCGGGTTCCGGTACCGGGCGAGGAGGCAGGCGGGCGGGGGCTGCGGGAACCGCCCCTTGGCCCGTTCCTGCCCCGCGGCGCCGGATAGGCTCGGTGTCGTGAACCCAGCCAAGCCAGGAGAGACGCCGCGTACGCCTTGGATCGTAGGGGTGTCCGGCGCCTCCGGCACCCCGTATGCCGCCGCCGTGCTGCGCGGACTCCTCGCCGCGGGCGAGAGCGTCGACCTCGTCGTCTCCCGTGCCTCGCGGCTCACCCTGCTCGACGAGACCGGGATCGCCTTCCGGGACGCCCACTGGCGGGAGGACCTGCGCGAGTGGCTGGGACGGGGCGCCGACGGAAAGCCCGGGACGTTCGTGGTCGACGTCGACGGGGACCGCGTGCGGCACTGGAGCGCCGGTGACCTGGCCGCAGGGCCGTCCTCAGGGTCGTACCCGTCGAAGGGCATGCTGATCGTGCCCGCGTCCACGGCGTGTGTGGCGGGGGTCGCGCTCGGGTTGTCCAAGGACCTGTTGCAGCGGGCCGCGAGCGTCACGCTCAAGGAGGGACGGCGCCTGGTCGTCGCCGTGCGGGAGACCCCGCTGGCCGGGCAGACCCTCAAGCAGCTGGTGGCGCTGGACGAGGCGGGCGCGGTGGTGCTGCCCGCGTCACCGGCGTTCTACGCGGGGGCCACGCACATCCAGGACCTGGTGGACTTCGTCGCGGGGCGGGTGCTGGACGCGGCGGGGGTGCCGCACCGGCTGTACCGCCGCTGGGAGGGCGAACTCGGCGGTTCCCGGCCCGTCCGGTGACCGTCTGCCCCCATGAGCACCAGGCAGCAGCACAGCACCACTCATCACTTCAGGAACTCTGCAGATCTCTCATCGGATCTCTTCATCGGAAGGCTTCGATCGCATGGACGCGGTGGACAGGCAGCTCATTCAGGCCCTGAGGGAGAACGGCCGGGCCTCCTACGCGGAGTTGGGGCGCCTCGTCGGCCTGTCGGGACCGAGCGTCACCGACCGCATCAACCGCCTGGAGGCGGCGGGCGTCATCACGGGTTACCGCGCCACGGTGAACGCCGCCTCGCTCGGCCTCGGAGTGACCGCCCTCATCGGCATCTCGCTCTCCGACGCCGCCGACCACGAGGACGTGGCGCGCCGGCTGAAGGACCTGCCCGAGATCGAGGACTGCTGGTTCATCGCCGGCGACGACTCCTTCATGCTCAAGGTGCGGGCGACGGACGTCGACGGCCTGGAGAAGATCATCCGTCGGCTGTCGGGCACCCAGGGCGTCTCCCGGACCCGTACCACGATCGTGCTGTCGACGAAGTGGGAGAACAGGGTCGGGGACCTGCCGGAAGAGGCGTAGGTCTACGGTTGACGGAGTCTGTCTCAGAAAGAGGTATCCGCATGGACGTCGGGCTCAAGCGCGAGCTGGAGGACAAGGTCCGCTCCGGTGAGCGGCTGACCCGTGAGGACGGCATCGCGCTGTACGAGTCGGACGACCTGGCCTGGCTGGGCGGCCTCGCGCACGAGGTGCGGACGCGTAAGAACGGTGACGTCGTGCACTTCAACGTCAACCGCCACCTCAACATGACCAACGTGTGCACCGCGTCCTGCGCCTACTGCTCCTTCCAGCGCAAGCCGGGTGAGAAGGACGCGTACACGATGCGCATCGAGGAGGCGGTGAAGCTCGCCAAGGCGATGGAGTCGGAGAACCTCACCGAGCTGCACATCGTCAACGGCCTGCACCCGAACCTGCCGTGGCGCTACTACCCGCGGTCGCTGCGCGAGCTGAAGAAGGCGCTGCCGAACGTGTCGCTGAAGGCGTTCACGGCGACGGAGATCCACCACTTCGAGACGATCTCCGGTCTTTCGGCCTCCGAGATCCTGGACGAGCTGATCGACGCCGGTCTGGAGTCGCTGACCGGTGGCGGCGCGGAGATCTTCGACTGGGAGGTCCGGCAGCACATCGTCGACCACCGGACCCACTGGGAGGACTGGTCGCGCATCCACCGCCTGGCGCACGAGAAGGGTCTGAAGACCCCGTGCACCATGCTGTACGGCCACATCGAGGAGCCGCGCCACCGCGTGGACCACGTGCTGCGCCTGCGCGAGCTCCAGGACGAGACCGGCGGCTTCCAGGTCTTCATCCCGCTGCGCTACCAGCACGACTTCGTGGACATGAAGGACGGCAAGATCCGCAACCGTCTCCAGGCCCACACGCAGATGGCGACGGGCGCGGAGGCCCTGAAGACGTTCGCCGTCTCACGCCTGCTCTTCGACAACGTCCCGCACGTCAAGGTCTTCTGGGTGATGCACGGCGTCCAGACCGCGCAACTGGCCCTCCAGCACGGAGCGGACGACATGGACGGCTCGGTCGTCGAGTACAAGATCACGCACGACGCGGACGACTTCGGCACGCCGAACAAGCTGACCCGCGAGGACCTGCTGGAGCTGATCCGCGACGCCGGGTTCCGGCCGGTGGAGCGGAACACGCGGTACGAGATCATCCGGGAGTACGAGGGCCCGGACCCGGCGCGGCGGGAACAGCCGCAGCCGATGAGGGTGTGACCCGGCCGGTGGCTCTCGATTTCACGCTCGACCCCGCCATGACCCCTGCCCTCCGCGACGGGATCCTCGGCCTCTGGGTCGATGTGACCAACGCCGGGGGAGCGGTGGGGTTCGTGGCGCCGGTCACCCCGGACGCGATACGCCCCGAGCTGCTGAAGCACCTGATGGCCATGAGCGAGGGGCGCAGCCGGCTGCTCGTCGGGCACGACGATGACGGGCGGGTGGCCGCGACCGCGTTCCTCACCTTCAACACGCACCGCCTGATGACCCACTGGATCTGGCTCTACACGGTCATGGTCCACCCGCGGCACCAGGGCAAGGGCTACGGCCGTGACCTGCTGGCCGCCGCCGCGGACGCGGCCTGCGGTCTGGAGGGCATAGAGGCGATACGGCTCACCTGCCGCGGCGGCCTCGGCCTGGAGCGGTTCTACGGCTCCTGCGGCTACAAGGAGGTCGGCCGGGTCCCTGGGGCGATCCGGGTGGCCCCCGGGGACGACCGCGACGACGTCACCATGCTGCTGCCTCTGGGGTGAGCGGGGTCGCGCGCACCCCACTGCAAGATCGGGTGCCCGGCGTGCTTCACTGGACGGTGCCCTTTGGGAACGTTCGGAACGGATCGGAACGGAAGAGTGGATTGAGATGCTCCGATACACGCTGATGCGCCTCGGCATCCTCGCGGGCTGCCTCGTGGTCGTCTGGGGCCTCGTCTACTCGGGCATCGCCCCGCGCGGCCTCGGCGCCTCCAACGGCCTGTGGATCGTCATGCTGGCCCTGGTGATCTCGGCGCCGATCAGCTTCGTGGTGCTGCGCAAGGAGCGGGACCGGGCGTCGGTGCAGATCGTGCAGCGGGTGGACCGTATGAAGGCGAACCTCGAGGCCAACCGCAGCCAGGAGGACGTGGCCGACGACACGGCACGGGCGCAGGGGCAGACTTCCTGAAAGCGCGCGTCACAGTGGGCCGACCGTAGGGTCTTTCGTCTGGATCAGGACGGGCTCGCGGGGCCTGGCACGCACTCCCCCACTGCCTTGACGGCGCCGGCGGCGTTGTCGTCGGTCGCCGACTCCCCCACGCTCGGACACGCTCGCGCGGGGGCACCCCCATGGCCCCGCTCCCTGATCCGGCCTGACCCAAACGAAAGACCCTAGTCTTGCCCGCATGGGTTCCGTGAAGACCAAGCGGATGCCGCGGGCCGTGCGGGAGCAGCAGATGCTCGACGCCGCCGTGAAGACCTTCGGGCAGCGCGGCTACATGGCCGCCTCCATGGACGAGATCGCCGAACTCGCCGGTGTGTCCAAGCCGTTGGTGTACCTGTACCTGAACTCCAAGGAATCTCTCTTCAGCGCCTGCATCCGCCGCGAGGCCGCCGCCCTCGTCGAGGCGGTCCGTTCGGGCGTCCGGCCC
Source organism: Streptomyces sp. Ru72 (assembly GCF_002920635.1). Lineage (GTDB taxonomy): Bacteria > Actinomycetota > Actinomycetes > Streptomycetales > Streptomycetaceae > Streptomyces. The sequence continues at coordinate 89,688 of NZ_PQSR01000007.1, forward strand.
GGGACCGGCGCCGACCGCCAGCTCTGGGAAGGGCTCCAGGCCTTCTTCACGCACACCGCGCGGAACCCGGACGGCTGGGCCGTCCTGCACCTCCAGGCCCGTACGCACGGGGAACCCTTCGCCGCCGAGGTGGCCGCGATGCGCGAGGAGATCGTCGCGTTCGTCACCCGGCTCATCGCCGCCGCGGCCCGTGACGGGGGTACCCGCTGCTCTCACGGAGTCGGGAGCTTGGGGGATCATGACGACCCGGACCTGTCCGAACACGAGGTCGCCGGGCTCGCCGAGGCCCTGGTCGGGGCCGCCGAGTCGCTCGCTGCCTGGGCCAACGTCACGCCCGGTGTCTCCGCCCGCCAGGCCGCGGCGACCCTGATGAACTTCGCCTGGGCCGGGCTGGGCAACCTCATGGAAGGGCGGCCCTGGACACCACCGATCACGGTCTCCTGAAGGACCGGCTCGGACGATCACGCGGGCGTGGGCCGACGGCCGCCCCGCTGTGCGGACTGCTCGTCCGCCGGGTGGCGTGACGCCTCAGGCGGCGAGCGGGAGCACCCGTCCCTCCACGTGCACCTTCCCCCGCTCTCCCCTTCGCTCGAGCGGGTGCGCCCCCGTCCCGCTCCGCAGCTCGAACCGCCCGTGTCCGTCCGCCGCGTAGGTCACCGTCCCCGGCAGCGGCACCGGAGCCCGGAACTCGGCCCGCACCCGCACCGCCTCCGGCGCCCTGTGCGCGGCGAGACAGCGGGCCACCGTCCACATGCCGTGCGCGATGGGCCGTGGGAACCCGAACAGGCGGGCGGTGAACGGGTACATGTGGATGGGGTTGCGGTCGCCGGACACGGTGCCGTAGCGCCGGCCGACGTCTCCGGCCAGGTGCCACTCGGCGACGGCGGGCAGGGGCGTGTGTTCCGCTCGCTCGGCGGGACTCCCCGCGGTGCGGTGCCGTGCCAGATACGTGCTCGTCGACTCCCACAGGACGTCCTCGCCGCCCCGCACCTCGGTGACCACCGATGCCTCGGTCCCGCGCCGGTGCGGCGCCAGCCCGCCGATGTGCACGGCCAGTTCGTACTCCCCGGCGACCGCCGGCGCCCGGTACCGGGTGATCTCGATCGAGGTGTGGACGAGGCCGAGCAGCGGCAGCGGGAAGCCCCACTCGCTCATCAGCCGCATGGCCAGCGGGAAGCCCAGCACATGCGGATAGGTCAGCGGCAGTGCGTCGTCGCCGGTCGCGAATCCGCACACGCGCTCGTACGCCGCGAGCCGCGCGAGGTCGATGCGCAGCGCGGGCAGGACGAGCCGGTCGCGGGGGAAGTCGGTGTCCGGACGGGGGCGTTTGAAGGGGGACAGCAGGGCGCCGCGGGCCAGGAGCGGAGCGAGCGCGGGGGGCCCGGTGAGGACGACGGACATCACGCCCCCAGCAGGCTCTGGCCGCAGACGCGAACGACCTGCCCGTTGACCGCGCCCGACGCCGGGTGCGCGAGCCAGGCCGTGGTCTCGGCGACGTCTGCCGGAAGACCGCCCTGCGCAAGGGAGTTCATCCGGCGCCCCGCCTCACGGATGAACAGCGGTATAGCGGCCGTCATCCTCGTCTCGACGAACCCGGGCGCGACCGCGTTCACCGTCACTCCGTGCTCGGCGAGCGCACGCGGCGCGAGGGAGCGGACCAGGCCGACGACGCCCGCCTTGGCGGCGCCGTAGTTCGTCTGTCCGGCGTTTCCGGCGAGCCCCGCGATCGACGCGGTGGCGACGATGCGCCCACCAGGCTTGATCGTCCCGGCCTTCAGCAGCGCGTCCGTCGTCCGCAGCACGCTCGCCAGATTGACGTCGAGGACCGGACTCCAGTGCTCCACGGGCATGTTGACCAGGCGCCGGTCGCGGGTGATCCCCGCGTTGTGGATCAGCACGTCCAGGCCGTCCGGGAGTGCGGAGGCGATGCGCTCACCCGCGTCGGCGGCGGTGATGTCGAGCGAGAGGGCCCTGCCGCCGAGCCGTTCGGCGACCGACCGGGCCTCCTGCGCGGCCCGCGGTACGTCGAGTACGACGACCCGGGCTCCGTCCCTGGCCAGCGTCTCGGCGACCGCCTCGCCGATGCCCCGGGCGGCGCCGGTGACGAGGGCGGTGCGGCCGGCGAGGGGGCGGTCCCAGTCGGCGCCGACCTCCGCGGAGGTTCCCACCACGATCAACTGGCCGCTGACGTAGGCGGACTTGGGGGAGAGGAGAAAGCGCAGGGTCGACTCGGCGGCGGCGGCGTCCGTCAGCCGGACGAGGTTCACGGTCCGCCCGCGTCCGATCTCCTTGGCGAGGGAGCGCACGAACCCCTCCAGCGCCTGCTGGGCCGCGGCCTGGTGGTGGTCGGCGGGGTCGAGGGGCGCACCCAGGACGACGACCCGGCCGCTGCTCGTGACCGACCGCACCACGGGGTGGAGCGCCGCGTGCACCTCGGCGAGCGAGCCGACGTCCCGCACGCCGGTGGCGTCGAGGACGACGGCGGCGGGGTCGTCCCGGCCGGGTGTGAGCCCCGTCCGGCCGAGAACGGGAGCGAGGTCCAGGCCGGACCTGCCGGCCGTGAGGTGGAGCAGCGGGCCGGACAGGGCCGGCCGCTCGGGCGACCAGCGCTGCAGGGGCGCCGGCTGCGGCAGCCCCAGGCGGCGGGTCAGGAAGCGGCCGGGCGCGGTGCCGGCGAAGCGCAGATAACGGTCGGTCGTCATGGCAGCTCCCTGCTCGTCCAGTGCTTACTCCAGAGTAAGGTTACCCGCGGTAAGGCTGCGTCACCGGTGACCCTGACGGCACGTCAAACCCATGGGCGAGTCCTGCACAGCCCCGTCCCCGGACCCTCCCCGAACCCGCACAGAGCCCCCACGCGGGCGCCGTACGATCGCGGTCCTAACCGGCGGTAACAGCGAGCCGCTGCCGCGGGTGAACATCTCGGTACGCACCGCGCGTACCTATGCAGCACAGCAGTGTGTAGCTGCAGGCCCCAGGAGCTGCCATGCCCATCTCGTACTCGTCCGCGCCCGTGCCCGCCCCCGTCGACCTCGACCACGACGGCCGCCCGGTGCTCGTGGAGCCGGAGACCCGGCGGCTGAACGGGGAGGTCCGGGAGGCCTACGTGCCGCCGCTGGTGCCGCCGGTGACCCACGGCTCGCTGGCCGACCTGCCGTTCGAGAACGCGAGCGAGGCGCCCGGCCACCGGGTGCTCAGCCGCCGGGACGCGGACGGCGGCTGGACGGATGTGACGGCGGCCCAGTTCGCCGACCAGGTGCTGGCCCTGGCGAAGGGACTGATCTCCGAGGGCCTGATGCCGGGCGACCGGATCGCGGTCATGGCGCGCACGATCTACGAGTGGACGCTGCTGGACTTCGCGGCCTGGGCGGCCGGCCTGGTCACGGTCCCCGTCTACCCCACCTCCTCGGTGATCCAGATCCGTTGGATCCTCCAGGACTCCGGCGCGGTGGCCCTGATCACGGAGACGGTCGGCCAGGCTTCGGCCATCGGCCCGGAACGCCACCGCCTGCCCGACCTGCGCCACGCCTGGGTGATCGAGAAGGGGCACGTGGAGCGGCTGGCCGAGCTGGGCGCGGCGGTCCCCGACCAGGAGGTGACCGTCCGCCGGGGCGTGCTCGGCCCGGACACCCTCGCCACCCTCGTCTACACCTCGGGCACGACCGGCCGTCCCAAGGGGTGCGCGCTGACACACGGCAACTTCCTTGCGGAGGTGGACAACGCGACCCGGCTCCTCTACCCGGTCTTCCACGCCAGGACGAGCGAGGAGCCGTCGACGCTGCTGTTCCTGCCGCTGTCGCACGTCTTCGGCCGTATGGTCGCGGTCGCCTGCATCCGCGCACGGGTACGGCTCGGGCACGCGCCCAGCCTGAAGGCGGAGGACCTGCTGGCCGACCTGGCGAGTTTCCGGCCGACCTTCCTGCTGGTCATCCCGTACATGCTGGAGAAGGTCTTCAACAACGCCCGGGCGGCGGCCGAGCGCGGCGGCCGGGGAGCGCTGTTCGACCGCGCGGTCTCGGTGGCCCGCCGCTACGGCGAGGCGCTGGAGGCCCGGCAGCACGGCACCGGCCCCGGCCCGAGCCGCGCCCTGAAGGCGGCCCGCGCCTTCTACGACCCGCTCGTCTACCGCCGCATCCGCGGCGCCCTGGGCGGCCGGCTCCGCCACGTGATCAGCGGCGGCTCCCCGCTGGGCGTCCCCCTCGCCGCCTTCTACGCGGGCGCAGGCATCGAGATCTTCGAGGGCTACGGCCTGACGGAGTCGACCGGCGCGGCCACCGTCACGCCTCCTCTCAAGCCCCGGCTGGGCACGGTGGGCTGGCCGCTGCCCGGCACCCGGGTGCGGATCGCGGCGGACGGCGAGGTGCTGCTCTCCGGCGGGCAGGTCTTCCGCGGCTACTGGGAACCGCACGCGGGCGGCGTCGTCCCGGCCACCCCCGACGGCTGGTTCCCGACGGGCGACATCGGCCGCCTGGACGACGAGGGCTACCTCACGATCACGGGCCGGAAGAAGGAGATCCTGATCACCGCGGGCGGCAAGAACGTGGCGCCCGCCCCGCTGGAGAACTGGCTGCGCTCCCACCCCCTGATCTCGCAGTGCCTGGTCGTCGGCGACGGCCGCCCCTATGTCTCCGCCCTCCTCACGCTCGACGTGGACGGCATCACCCACTGGCGCCGGATGAACGGCAAGCATCCCGTCCCGCCGGAGCTGCTGGTGGGGGACGCAGAGCTCGACGCGGTCCTGCAGCGCGCGGTGGACGAGGCCAACAAACTCGTCTCCCGGCCCGAGTCGATCCGCCGCTTCACGGTCCTGCCCGTGGACTTCACCGAGGAGGCCGGGCATCTGACGCCGTCGATGAAGCTGCGCCGCGAGGCGATCATGCGGGACTTCGCCCGGGAGGTGGAGGAGCTGTACGCGCAGTAGGGCCCGTGCGTCACGCCCCGCCGGCGACGGATTCACCCGTTCGAGAACGCCACTAGCCCACCTGGCCGCAGGCGGCGGCCGTGCTGGCGGCGGTCCGGGGCCCCCCGTGCTTCCATCGCGTCCAGAGGCGTCGAGGAGGCTCACATGATGGCCGATGATCCACAGCAGGACACCCACGCCCGATCGGGTGCACCCCGGCGGCGCGTGCTGGCCGCGGCCGCCGCGCTGGCGCCCGTGCTGGCCGCCGCGCACACCGCCCCCGCCCGTGCCCTGCCCGCCGCGGGGGACCACGGACACCGGGACGGGCCGGTCAGTCCGGTGCGCACCGGCCTCGCGGACTGGGCGGACGTGGCCAAGGCGCTGGGCCGCGGCGGCGACATGAAGCGCGACCTGATGTACCACACGGGCCTGCCGCGCCGGGACCTGTCGGTGATCTCCGAGGGCGTCCTCGTCAAACCCGAACTCGCCCTGGGCTCCCACGTGTCCTTCGTCCGCTACGCCGACGGCAGCACGATGACGATGGGCGACCTGGTGGTCACCGAGCGGGAACTGCAGCCGTTCCTCGACGTCCTCCAGCAGCACCGGATCGCGGTGACCGCGCTCCACAAGCACCTGCTCTCCCAGATGCCCGACATCTGGTGGGTGCACGTCCACGCGCACGGCCACGACCCGGTGACCGTGGCCCGCGGGCTGCGCGCGGCGTTCGACCGTACCGGCACCCCGCCCCCGCAGCGTCCCGCACCGTCCGGCCACACCCTGGACACCGCGGGCATCGACGCGGCGCTGGGCGTCAAGGGAACCTACGACGACGGGGTCTACAAGAGCCTCTTCATCCGCCGCGAGACCATCACCGAGGGCGGCATGGCGCTGCCGCCGGGCCTGGGGTCGACCACCGCCTTCAACTGGCAGCCACTGGGCGGCGGCCGGGTGGCGATCAGCGGCGACGTGGCGATGGTCGCCGAGGAGGTCCAGAACGTCCTCGCGGCCCTCAGGCGCGCCAAGACCCAGCTGGTCGAGCTGCACAACCACGGGCTGAGGGACGAACCCCGCCTGTTCTTCACCCACTTCTGGGCCGTCGGGGACGCCGTCACGCTGGCCCGGGGCCTGCGCCCCGCGGTGGACGCCACCAACGCGGCTCCGGCCGGCGCTTGAAGAGACGTCATCCCCCCGCTTCCGGTACCGCCGGGGGCCAAGCAGAGCACGTGGACGAGGGAGAACCCCGCGATGACCCAGAGCACCGAGCCCATGATGTGCCCGTTCGACTTCAGCGAGGGTCTGGAGTTCGATCCCGCGCTCGCGGAGCTGATGGCCCGCGATTCCATCACCCGTATCCGGCTGCCGTACGGCGACGGCGCCGCCTGGCTGATCACCGACTTCGAGGGCGTACGGCAGGTGACCACCGACCAGCGGTTCAGCCGGGCGGCGATCATGGGCCACGACTATCCGCGGCTGACCCCGGAGCCCATCGTCTCCCCGGAGTCCATCAACGTGATGGACCCGCCGCACAGCAGCCGCCTGCGCCGCCTGGCGTCCCAGGGCTTCGCCCGGGGACACGTGGAGCGGATGCGGCAGCGGATCGTCCGGCTGGCCGACACCCTGCTGGAGGAGATGGCCGAGCAGGGGCCGCCCGCGGACCTCGTCCAGCACCTGTCCAACCAGCTCCCGCAGCAGACCATCTACGACGTCCTCGGCATCCCCCGCGAGGACTGGGCGCGGATGCAGGAGTACGCGCACCAGTTGCTCGAGACCGGGCCGGACAGCCGCGAGACCGCCGCGAACGCCAAGGCCGCGCTGCGCTCCTACTTCCTGGAGCAGGTCGAGCAGCGGCGGCGCACACCCGGGAACGACCTGATCAGCGCGCTGGCCGCGGCCAAGGACGGCGACGACGTCCTCGACGACGAGGAACTGGCGGTCATGGCGCTGACGCTGGTGCTCAGCGGGCAGGACACCGCCACCTGCCAGATCAGCGACATCTGCTACCTGCTGCTGACCCGGCCGGAGCTGATGGAACACCTCAGGAGCCGTCCGGAGTCCCTCACCGACGTCATCAACGAGCTGCTCCGCTACATCCCGTTCCGCAAGGGGGTCGGCATCCCCCGGGTGGCGCTGGAGGACGTCGAGATGGACGGCGTACGCATCCGCAAGGGCGACTTCGTCCACGTGTCGTACCTGACGGCGAACCGTGACCCGAAGCGCTACCCGGACCCGGACGTCATCGACCCGGAGCGGCCGCCCATGCCTCATATGACGTTCGGCTGGGGCGGCCACCGCTGCATCGCCGTACCGCTGGCCATGGCGGAGCTGGAGGTGGCCATCGGGCGCCTGGTGGAACGGTTCCCGACGCTGCGGCTCGCCGTGCCGGCGGAGGAGATCCGCTGGGACACGGAAACGATCCGCCGCTTTCCGCTGGAGCTGCCGGTGACCTGGTGAGGCGCGGCCGGGCGGTCAGGCCACCCCGGCCGCCCGCAGCAGGGCCGTCGTGGCCGCCGCGCCCAGCACGACGACCACGAACGGCGCCCGTCGCCACGCCAGACCCACGGCCACCAGGACCCCGGCCGGGCGCGCCCACCCGGCGAAGGCGCCCGACTCGGTGAGCGCGCCCGTCGCCAGCAGCGCGACCAGCAGCACCACAGCTCCCGCCGACAGCAACCGCTGGACCCGGCCGGGGAGTTCGACTCGGCCGTGCAGCAGCGGACCCGCCAGCCGGAAGGCGTACGTCCCCACGGCCAGCGCCACGATCGCGGCGAACGTCGCCCTCATGCCTGCCTCCCCGAGCCCTGTCGGCCCAGCGCGAGCAGCCCTGCCAGTGCCAGCAGCACCGGCAGCCCGGCCGGCACGAACGGTGTCACCGCGAGGGCCACCGCGCCACCCGCCAGTGCCGCCCGCCGTACTCCCGCGTCGTCCCGTACGGATGGCAAAACCAGCGCCGCCAGAACGGCGGGGAAGGCGGCGTCCAGCCCGAAGGCGCCGGTGTCGCCGAGCGCGCTCCCGGCGAGGGCCCCGCCGAACACGCTCAGGTTCCACACCGCGTACATCCCGATCCCGGAGACCCAGAAGGCCGCGCGGCGCCGGGCCGGGTCCCGCTGGGCCAGGGCGAAGGCCGCCGTCTCGTCGGTCACCAGATGAGCGCCCAGGAACCGCGTCGCGCGCCCCCGGCCGCCCAGCACGTCCGCCACCGCGAGGCTGAAGGCCGCCGTGCGTGTGTTCAGCAGCAGGCCCGTCGCCGCCGCGGCCAAGGGGCCGCCCCCGGCGAGCAGGATCCCCACCGCGCTGAACTGAGCGGAGCCCGCGTACACCACCAGCGACATCACCACGGGCACCCACACCGGCAGCCCGCCCGCGACCGCGATCGCTCCGAACGACACGCCGACCACCCCGCTGGCGAGGCAGACGAGGGAGACGTCCCGGAGCAGGGCCCGGTCCACGGTCGTCGGCAAGGGGAGGACATCGGGTGTTCGGAACGGCGAACGCATGTTTCCTACAATGGACAACAGCCTCTCTGTTCGTCAAGGCGAACGAGCGTACCGACGGAGCGAACATTGATGACCGACGACACCGCCGCCCCACCGCCCCGCCTCCCGCTTGACTGGATCGCCACCGCCCTGCGCCGTGAGCGCACGCGTGCCGGGCTCTCCCTCTCCGAGCTGGCCAAGCGCGCAGGCATCGCCAAGTCCACGCTGTCCCAGCTGGAGGCGGCGGGCGGCAATCCCAGCGTGGAGACCCTGTGGGCGCTGGGGGTCGCCCTCGGCGTGCCGTTCAGCGCGCTGGTCGAACCGCCCGCCCCGGCCGTTCAGGTGATCCGCGCGGGCCAGGGGCCGACCGTGCACTCGGAGCAGGCCGGCTACGCGGCGACCCTGCTGTCCGCGAGCCCGCCCGGCGCGCGCCGGGATCTCTACCACATCCGACTGGACCCGGGAGTCGCGCGGGTGTCGGAACCCCATATTCCGGGCAGTGTGGAGCACTTGGTCGTGAGTGAGGGGCGGGTTCTCGCCGGGCCGCGCGGTGAGGAAGTGGAGCTGGGCCCCGGGGACTACATGGCGTTCCGCGGCGACGTCGCCCATTCGTACGAGGCGCTGGCACCCGGGAGCGCCTTCGTGCTCGTCATGCAGCACGTGTGAGTGCGCCGAGGCTCTTGTGGGAAAGACCGGCGCATCCCGGAGAATTCGCGAAGAATTCACCGAAAGGCAGGAGCCCCGCCGCCGAATGGCGCGGGGCTCCTTGGGTACTGCTCTCAGTTCTGGATCAGGGACTCAGCGATCTCAGATCGCGGTGACGTTCTCCGCCTGCGGGCCCTTCGGGCCCTGCGTCACGTCGAAGGAGACCTGCTGGTTCTCCTCGAGGGAACGGAAGCCGTTCGCGTTGATCGCGGAGTAGTGGACGAAGACGTCCGGGCCGCCGCCTTCCTGGGCGATGAAGCCAAAGCCCTTCTCGGCGTTGAACCACTTCACGGTTCCGGTAGCCATAAGCCCTCCTTGGGCCCAAAGGGTTGCCCTGCTCCAGAACTGCAAGTGTGAAAACGGAACCGCTGCACAACTGCATATGTCTGAAAACGACGAGAGCCCGCGGTCACATGCTCCGCAGGCTCTGTACTGCAAGGAAACCAAACTGCAACTTGCTGTGAGCCTAGCACGCGGGCAGGGAAAAGCAATAGAGGTCAAGATCACGTCACCCGTACGTTTGAATGCTCCGGGAACCCTTGACAACGGGGGTCGGGGACGGTGGCCTACGGGGCGGGGGCTAGTCTCGCGATGTGGACAATTCTCGCACCCGGCCGCGCGTCGGCCACATCCAGTTCCTCAACTGCCTGCCCCTGTACTGGGGGCTCGCGAGAACCGGCACCCTCCTCAACCTGGAGCTGACCAAGGACACGCCCGAGAAGCTCAGCGAGCAGCTCGTGAAGGGCGACCTCGACATCGCTCCGATCACCCTGGTCGAGTTCCTCAAGAACGCCGACGACCTGGTCGCCTTCCCCGACATCGCGGTCGGCTGCGACGGCCCGGTGATGTCGTGCGTGATCGTCTCCCAGGTCCCGCTGGACCGGCTGGACGGTGCCCGGGTCGCCCTCGGCTCCACCTCCCGGACCTCCGTACGCCTCGCCCAGCTGCTGCTCGCCGAGCGGTACGGGGTGGCCCCGGACTACTACACCTGCCCGCCCGACCTCAGCCTGATGATGCAGGAGGCCGAGGCGGCCGTGCTGATCGGCGACGCCGCCCTACGCGCCAACCTCATCGACGGACCGCGCTTCGGCCTCGACGTGCACGACCTCGGCACGCTGTGGAAGGAGTGGACGGGCCTGCCGTTCGTCTTCGCGGTGTGGGCGGCCCGGCGCGACTACCTGGAGCGGGAGCCCTTCATCACCCGCAAGGTGCACGAGGCCTTCCTCGCCTCCCGCAACCTGTCCCTGGAGGAGGTCGGCAAGGTCGCGGAGCAGGCGGCGCGCTGGGAGGCCTTCGACGAGGACGTCCTGGAGCGGTACTTCACGACGCTCGACTTCAGCTTCGGGGGCCCGCAGCTGGAGGCGGTCGCCGAGTTCGCCCGCCGGGTCGGCCCGACGACCGGTTTCCCGGCGGACGTGAAGGTGAAGCTGCTCGAACCGTAGGGGAGTTGTCCGCTCCGTCCCTACGCTGTCCGGGTGGATCTGGACCTCTGGGCGGCCGTCGGCGCCGCGGTGTGGGGTGCGGCGGCCGGCGTGCTGGTGCCCCGTGCCGCGTACCGGCTGTCCGTCGAGCCCGGGCAGCAGTGGCGGGACCGGTGCCCGGACGGGCATCCGATCGGCGGATGGGTCGGACGGGCGCGGTGTGCGGACGGGCGGCGGTACGGCCCCGCGGCCGTGCTCGTGGGCGCGGTCACCGCGCTGGTGTGCGCGGTGCTCGCGCTCGCCACCGGCACGCGCCCGGAGCTGGCCGTGTGGCTGCTGCTCGCCCCCGTCGGCGTCCTGCTGACCCTCGTGGACTTCCGGGTGCAGCGCCTGCCGGACGTCCTGACCCTGCCGCTGGCCTGTGCCGCCCCCGCCCTGCTGGGGCTGGCCGCGCTGGCGCCCGAGCACGCGGGACGGTGGCGCACCGCACTGCTCGGCGCGCTCGTGCTGGGCGGCGCCTACTTCCTGCTGTTCCTCCTCAACCCGCACGGCCTCGGCTTCGGGGACGTCAAGCTGGCGCCCGGGCTCGGGGCGGTGCTCGGCTGGTACGGCTGGGGGACCGTGGTGCTCGGGACCTTCGCAGGGTTCCTGTTCGGGGGGCTGTACGGGCTCGGGCTCGTCCTCGCCCGGCGCGCCGGGCGGCGTACGACGATCCCGTTCGGGCCGTTCCTCATCGCGGGCGCGTTCGTCGGGCTGGTCATCGGTGCGTACGCGGCCTGACGTCGGTCCTGCAAAAGCGCTGGCGTAGGCTGGTTCGGTCCGTTCGCGACCCTTACGTGTCCGTCCATCCCCCGCCGAAAGGGAGCCCGGTGACCGAGAAGGCCGACCTCACGTCCATTGATGTCACAGCCGTGCTCGACCGTGCCGCCGCCGGTGGGCGGATCACCCCCGAGGAAGCGCTCGTCCTCTACCGCGAGGCGCCGCTGCACGCGCTGGGCGCCGCGGCCGACGCTGTGCGCCGCCGCAAGTACGCCGGGATCGAGCACATCGCGACGTACATCATCGAGCGCAACATCAACTACACGAACGTGTGTGTGACGGCGTGCAAGTTCTGCGCCTTCTACGCGGCCCCCAAGGACACGGAGAAGGGCTGGACGCGCGACCTCGACGACATCCTGCGCCGCTGCGCCGAGACCGTCGAACTCGGCGGCACCCAGATCATGTTCCAGGGCGGCCACCACCCCGACTACGGCGTCGAGTACTACGAGCGGCACTTCCGCGCCATCAAGGAGGCGTTCCCCCAGCTGGTCATCCACAGCCTGGGGGCCTCCGAGGTGGAGCACATGGCCCGTATCTCGGGCGTGTCCGTGGAGGAGGCCATCTCCCGCATCCACGCCGCCGGGCTCGACTCCTTCGCCGGTGCCGGTGCCGAACTGCTGCCCGAGCGGCCGCGCAAGGCGATCGCCCCGCTGAAGGAGAGCGGCGAGCGCTGGCTGGAGATCATGGAGACCGCGCACCGGCTGGGCGTGGAGTCGACCTCCACCATGCTGATGGGTACGGGCGAGACGAACGCCGAGCGCATCGAGCACCTGCGGATGATCCGCGACGTGCAGGACCGCACGGGCGGGTTCCGGGCGTTCATCCCGTACACCTACCAACCCGAGAACAACCACCTGAAGGGCCGCACCCAGGCGACCATCTTCGAGTACCTGCGGATGATCGCGGTCGCCCGCCTCTTCCTCGACAACGTCCGGCACATCCAGGGTTCCTGGCTGACCACCGGCAAGGACGTCGGCCAACTGACCCTGCACTACGGCGCCGACGACCTCGGCTCGATCATGCTCGAGGAGAACGTCGTCTCCTCGGCCGGCGCCAAGCACCGCTCCAACCGCATGGAGATCATCGACCTGATCCGGAAGGCGGGGCGCGTCCCGGCCCAGCGGTCGACGACGTACGAGCACCTCGTGGTCCACGACGACCCGGCGAACGACCCGGTCGACGACCGCGTGATGTCCCACATCTCCTCCACGGCCATCGAGGGCGGCACGGCCCACCCGGAGTTGAAGCTCCTGGCCTCCAACTAGGGCGCGCATGCTGACGATCCACACTGCGGACGAGGTCCGGGTGGCATGGGACGCCGAACCCGTCGAGGACGGTGCCGTCGCCGTCGAGGGCACCCGGATCGCCGCGGTGGGGCCCCTCGCCGCACTCCAGGAGCGGTTCCCGGGCGCCCGCGTACGCCGCTGGCCCGGCACCCTCGGCCCCGCCCTCGTGCACGAGGGCCCGCTGCCGGAAGCGCCCACACCGCGCGAACGCGTGCACGCGGTGCTGAAGCTGGGCGCGGTGGCCGTACTGGAGCAGCACGCGGGCACGCCCGAACTGCGGGCCGCCGCCGAGCGCAACGACGTCGTGGTGCTGCCGGGCGCCCGCCCGGCAGGCGCGCTCGTCGAGACCGGCCGCGCCGACCTCGCCGTCTTCGGCGAGGCGGGCGCCTGCCTGGCCACGGTCTGCGCGGGGCGTCTGGTGCACCGTAGGCGCTGAGTCAGCCGGTTCAGGACACGCCCTGCGGTGGGCACCGGCCGGGCACGGTCGGCTCAGGCCCTCCTGACACAATGGTCCCGTGACCCGCGCATCCCTGGACAAGCAGCCGCACGAAGTCGCCTCCATGTTCGACGACGTGGCGGAACGGTACGACCTGACGAACGACGTGCTGTCGCTCGGGCAGGCACGGCTGTGGCGCAAGGAGGTCGCGAAGGCGGTCGACGCGCGCCCCGCGCAGAAGGTCCTGGACCTCGCGGCGGGCACCGCGACCTCGTCGCTCCCCTTCACGCGGACCGGTGCGTACGTCGTCCCGTGCGACTTCTCGCTCGGGATGCTCCAGGTCGGAAAGAAGCGGCACCCCTGGATGCCGCTCACCGCCGGCGACGCGACGAGGCTGCCGTTCAAGGACGACACCTTCGACGCCGTCACCATCTCCTTCGGGCTGCGCAACGTGCACGACACGGACGCCGCGCTGCGCGAGCTGTACCGGGTGACCAAGCCCGGCGGACGGGTCGTGATCTGCGAGTTCTCGCATCCCACGTGGGCGCCGTTCCGCACGGTCTACACCGAGTACCTGATGCGCGCGCTGCCGCCGGTGGCCCGCGCGGTGTCGTCCAACCCCGACGCGTACGTCTACCTCGCCGAGTCCATCCGTGCCTGGCCCGACCAGCCGGCCCTCGCCGAGCGGCTGCGCGAGGCGGGCTGGTCCAAGGTGGCATGGCGGAACCTCACCGGCGGGATCGTGGCCCTGCACCGGGGCTTCAAGCAGGACTGACCGCGTACGGGTCGCCCGGCTCGTCCAGCTCGCGCTGCATTCCGCCCCTGGGCGGTGGCGGCACGCGCGGTTCGCGCACGCCCGCTCCTCCGCCGCCCTCGCCCTCGCCGAGGTCGAACCAGACGGTGACGACGGCGCCGCGCGGCACCTCGGCGCCGGGCTGCGGGTACTGCCGTACGACGTAGTCGACGACGGTGTCGTGGAAGTCGGGCCGGTCGGGCGCGGCGAGCAGGACGCCCTGCTGCTTGGCGGCCTCGCGCGCGTCCATCGCCATCAGACCGATCAGCCGCGGCACGCGCACTTCGGGTGTTTCGGGTGGTATAGGCACAGATGTCACCCCCAGCGGTACTGGAAGGGTAACCGGCCGGGGGTACCACCCGGAAGCGCCAGGTGTCTTTCTGTGACAGTCGATCACCCACGGTCACAGATCGAGGCGGTAGCAGTGGCCCTTCCGCTGCGACGTCGGCGTCACGTAGGTCTCCGCGAGGCGCATCCCCAGCCGCTGCGTGACCGCGATGGACCGCGCGTTGCGGGCGTCCACCATGGCCACCACGCTGCGCACACCCGCCGCCCGCACGCGCTCCAGGGTCATCCCGGCGGCCGCCGTCACATACCCCTTTCCCCAGTGCGCCCGCGCGAGCCGCCAGCCGATCTCGATCTCGCCCCTGGGACCCCACTCGCGCGGCCACGGCTGAGCGCCCGTGAAGCCGATGACCTCCCCTGACTCGTCGAGCACGCTCCACAGACAGAAGCCGTACTCGGCGTCGTGCCGGCGCTGGCGCGCGGTGAGCTCCTCGTAGACGGACAGCTCGGCGGCCTTGCCGCCGTGGAACTCCATGACCTCGGGGTCGGCGAACACCCGGTGCCAGGCGAAGGCGTCCTCGTCGGTGGGGACGCGCAGCCGTACGTCGGGGAGAGCTCGGTTCATGGGGGCAGCCCTTCAGCCGGGAGGTCGGTGACGCTGAATAGACTGCCCATGTCCAGTGCCCGTCAGCACGCTGTTTCGGCCGCGGTTTGCCCGTGGCCTTCTCGCTGCCCGCGGCAGGCGCTGGTGTTGTCGTCGTCGAGCCTTGGGGAGAACCCGCCGTGACCGAGCCCCAGCCCCTTACCGAACACACCGCCGATGTGATCGTCGTCGGGGCCGGGCCAGCCGGTTCCACCACCGCGTACTACCTCGCGAAGGCGGGCCTGGACGTCCTGCTGCTGGAGAAGACCGCGTTCCCGCGCGAGAAGGTGTGCGGTGACGGCCTGACGCCGCGCGCGACCAAGCAGCTCGTCGCGATGGGCATCGACATCTCCGAAGAGGCCGGCTGGCTGCGCAACAAGGGGCTGCGCATCATCGGAGGCGGGGTGCGGCTCCAGCTCGACTGGCCGGATCTCGCCTCCTACCCGGACTACGGACTGGTCCGCAAGCGCGACGACTTCGACGAGCAGCTGGCCCGGCAGGCGCAGAAGGCGGGTGCGCGGCTGTACGAGCGCTGCAATGTGGGCGCCCCGATCGTCGACGACCGCACCGGCCGTATCACCGGCGTGCACGCCAAGCTGGGCGACGAGAAGCGCGAGGTCACCTTCCACGCGCCGCTCGTGGTCGCGGCGGACGGCAACTCCTCGCGGCTGTCGCTGGGGATGGGCCTGCACCGCCGCGAGGACCGCCCCATGGGCGTCGCGGTCCGTACGTACTTCACGTCCCCGCGCCACGACGACGACTACCTGGAGTCCTGGCTGGAGCTGTGGGACCGGCGCGGCGGCCAGGAGCGGCTGCTGCCCGGCTACGGCTGGATCTTCGGCATGGGCGACGGGACGAGCAACGTCGGCCTGGGCGTGCTGAACACCTCGGAGTCCTTCAAGGAGCTGGACTGGCGCGAGGTGCTCAAGGCCTGGTGTGCCTCGATGCCCCAGGACTGGGGCTACACCCCCGAGAACATGACCGGCCCGATCCGCGGTGCCGCCCTCCCCATGGCCTTCAACCGCCAGCCGCACTACACCAAGGGCCTGTTGCTCGTCGGCGACGCGGGCGGCCTGGTGAACCCCTTCAACGGCGAGGGCATCGCCTACGCCATGGAGTCCGGCCACATCGCGGCCGACGTCATCGTCCAGGCCCTGGCCCGCGCGACCCCCGGCCAGCGCGAACTCGCCCTGCAGAACTACCCGAAGATCCTGAAGGACACCTACGGCGGCTACTACACGCTGGGCCGCGCCTTCGTGAAGCTGATCGGCAACCCGAAGGTGATGAAGATCGCGACCCAGCGCGGCCTCACGCACCCCGTGCTCATGAAGTTCACCCTGAAGATGCTCGCCAACCTCACCGACCCGACGGGCGGCGACGCCATGGACCGGATCATCAACGGGCTGAGCAAGGTGGCTCCACGTTCGTGATCGCGAAGCGGCCCCCTTTCCACCTCCCGCCGGGACGTGGAAAGGGGGCCGCGGTCACTCCGTGACGCCGGGCGTGCCGGTCAGTGCCGCTCGGGGCGGCGGCGCTTCACACGGAACAGGACGAAGCCGGCGGCGAGGAGCACCGCGGCGGTGGCAGCAGCGGCCGCGCGTCGGCGTGTTCGCTACCGTGGCCACCCATGACCACCTCCGCGGATCACGGCACGGACCCGACGCGGCACCCGGAGCTTCTCGCGTGGCTGCACGGGCGCCGGCAGGCCTTCGACCAGTGGGCGCAGCAGGCCGGCGCCGACCGGCTCGACTTCAGCCCCGACTCCCTGAACGAACTCGAAAACCTTCTCCGCGAGACGTTCCAGTCGGATGCGGAGCTCCGTGCCCAGCGGCTCGACCCGTTCGTTCAGGGCGCCGTCTGGTACCTCGGGGAAGTGATCTGCCGCACCAAGGGCATGGTGTGGAAGTTCGAGCGCGATGTCGACGCGGCCGACACGGCTGCGATGCCGCCTCTGTTCGGTCCGGACGCACCGCCGGGCACTGTCGACACTCCGTGTGTCAGCTTCCTGGAGGACGGCCCCGAGCGGGGCCTGTACCCGCTGAACATCCTGTGCCGCACGCTCATCGACAAGGACGAGCTGGGTGAGCCGGTCGACGAGCACCTGGTCGACGCCCTCGCAGACGACTACCTCGATGACGAGTTCGACGAGGACGAGTTCGACGAGGACGCCGGCGACGACTAGGGCCTGTTCCCGCGCCGGGCCTCGGGCGCGAGCGGCGGACACGAGCCGACGAGCCTGCCCTGGACGAGATCGCTCGGCATCGCTGTGTCTCCTTTGTTGTGAGGATGCTGTGGCGGCGGGAAATCGGGCTTCCGGCCTGCCGGAGTCCCTCCCTACTCTCCGGGACTCATGACAAAAGAAAACGCGCAGCAGCCACAGCAGAACACCGGTCCCACCCGCAGAACGTTCCTCGCGGGCGCCGGGGGAGTGGCGGGCGCACTCGCCTTACGGCCGGGCGGCAGCGCCCGCGCCGCCGCCCGCAAGCACGTCGCCGTTCTCGGCGGCGGTGTCTCGGGGCTCAGCGCCGCCCAGGAACTCGCCGAGCGCGGCTATGCCGTCACCGTCTACGAGTACTACGACGTCCTCGGCGGCAAGGCCCGCTCCATGGACGTGCCAAATACGGGGAGCGGTGGCCGCAGAGCGCTGCCCGGCGAGCACGGCTTCCGGTTCTTCCCCGGTTTCTACCGGAATCTGCCGGACACCATGCGCCGCATCCCCTTCCCCGGCAATGCGAACGGCGTGCACGACAACCTGCGCAACGGCACCGAGGAGTTGTTCGCCCGCAGTTCCGGCCGCCCCGACCTGCACTTCCCCCTGCGCCGGGTCACGACCCCGCCGGCCCCCGGCGACATCACCCCGTCCTGGCTCCGCGACCAGATCCTGTCCGTACTGGACCTGGGCACCCACCTCCCCGCCCACGAGGCCGCCTACTTCGCCGACCGCCTCCTGGTCCACCTCACCAGCTGCGACGCCCGCCGCGAGGACCAGTGGGAGAAGACGTCCTGGTGGGAGTTCATCCGGGCCGAGGAGATGAGCGCGGAGTACCAGACCGTCCTCGGCATCGGCCAGACCCGCAACCTCGTCGCCACGCGCGCGGAGGTGGCCTCCACGCGCACGGTCGGCCGCGTCATCATCGAGGCCCTCATCCTGTGGGGCCTGCTCGGGCGCGGCCTGGACGGCGACGCCGACATCGACCGCGTCCTCAACGCCCCGACCAGCGAGGCCTGGATCGACCCCTGGGCGGCACACCTGCGCTCCCTCGGCGTCGAGTTCGTGCTGGGCACCGAGGTCCGTGAGGTGGGTTACGCGGGCGGGCGCGTCACCGGTGTGAGGGTCGCCGCGCGCGACGGCGGCGACGAGCGCACGGTCACCGCCGACCACTACGTCTCCGCGATGCCCGTCGAGCACGCCCGCCGCACCTGGGGCGCGGCCCTGCGCGCCGCCGACCCGCAGCTCGCCCGGTGCGACGCGCTCAAGACGGACTGGATGACCGGGGTGCAGTTCTATCTGCGCACGCCCACGCCCGTCGTCCACGGGCACATCAACTGCCTGGACTCACCCTGGTCGGTGACCGGCATCGGGCAGGCGCAGTTCTGGGACGTACGGGACTTCTCACGGGACTACGGCGACGGCCAGGCCCGGGACTGCCTGTCCGCGATCATCTCGGAGTGGGACAAGCCCGGCATCCTGTACGGCAAGACGGCCCGCGAGTGCACCAAGGAGGAGATCGTCGCCGAGCTGTGGGCCCAGCTGAAGGACGGACTCAACGACTCCGGGAAGACCACGCTGAGGGACGAGGACCGCCTGGGCTGGTTCATGGACCCGGCGGTGACCGGTCTCGGCGGCCCCGACCCGCAGAACCGCGAGCCGCTCCTCATCCATCCCACGGGCACGCTGTACAACCGCCCCTCGGCGAGGACCGCGGTACCGAATTTCTTCCTCGCGGGCGACTACGTCCGGACGGATGTGGACCTGGCGACGATGGAGGGTGCCAACGAGTCGGCGCGTAGGGCCGTCAACGCACTGCTGGACGCGGACGGCGCGGACGCCGAGCGGTGCCGGATCTGGGAGCTGTACCGCCCGCCGGAGCTGGAGCCCCTCAAGCGGGTCGACGAGGTGCGTCACCGGCTCGGCCTGCCGAACACGTTCGACGTGGGGTGAGCGGAGCCGACCGGTGACGAGCCGGGAGGGCCGCCGCCTCGAACGGGCGACGGCCCTGCAATCCCCGTACCGCTTACGACAGCTCGGTCAGAGCACGCGGACCGCGCCGGACGGCGGGTCGTAGGACAGCGGGTGCTCTCCGACGCCGCTGGAGGGGTTCTGCGCGCCGACGAACATGCCGTCGCCCACGTACACCGCGACATGGTAGGCGCTGCCCGCGCCGCCCCAGTACAGGATGTCCCCGGGCTGCAGGTTGCTCAGCGAGACCTGGGTTCCGGACGTCGACTGGTCCTGGGAGACCCGCGGAAGGTTGATGCCGACCTGCTTGAAGGCCGTCTGCACCAGGCCGGAGCAGTCGTACGCCGACGGACCGGTGGCGCCGGAGACGTACGCCTTGCCGATCTGCGCCTTGACGAAGGCGACGACCGCCGCGGCCGAACCGGTGGCCGTGGAGGAGCCCGTCGAGGTGCTGGTCGCGGCGGCGAGGACGGTCCGCTCGGCGCTGCGCGAGGCGGCCTCCGCCTGCTTGCGCTCCGCCTCGGCCTTCCGCTTGGCCTCGGCCTCCTTCTTCTTGGCCTCCGCGAGGTCCGCCTTCGCCTGCTTCGCGGCGTTCGCGGCGGCCGCGTCGCGCTCGACCTGCAGCTGGTAGTTGGCCGCGGCCTGCTGGGTGGCCGCCGCGGACTGTGCGACCTGCGTGGCCACGTCGGCCGTGAGGGTCGGCAGCTCGAGCGTCTGGGTCACCGGCTCTGCGGCGTCGGCCGATGCCGCCGAGGCTCCGGCCACGGCCAGGGTGCTGAGGACACCACCGGCAACTCCGGCCCGCATCGCGATGGTCGACGCGCTGCGGTTGCGGGGCTTCCGGTGGCTGCGTATGTGAGCGGTGTGGGACATGGGGACAAGCGGTACCAGGGACTCCTCCATACCTTCAAGAAACGTGTGGTCCGCCACAGTTGTTCAATCGGCGGCCTGAATCCCGGGCGTGTCATTCTTTATTGACGCCGTAACGGGCAAAGCGGACAGTGGTGATCAAGCCTGTGATCATGGGCTTTCGTCGTTACGTCCCGAATTGCTCCCGACCTACCACTGGTTGGGGCGGATGGCCAAGCCCGCTTTATTGAACGCTCCCATGGATGTGGCGCAGGTCACGGAACGGTCACTGTCGCGGGGGCGTCTCGCGCGTGCAGCGGTGCCCTCGGTCCGTGCGCCTGCCCTGCCGCTTGTGAATGCATGCACCTCTGTGCGCGAAGCCGCCCCTCTGCTCGTGAACGCGTGCACACGTCCACATTCGTCCCCGCTCCTCCCTCTGATGTGTGAACGAGCTCCTTTAGCAAGGGATCTGGTCCAGCGCCAATTTGCTTTGAACGCTTGCCCTTTGATAATGCAAGACCGCCGCGACCAGCGGAAACGAGCGAAAATGTCACCTCTTGGTGATCACTCGACTGCTTCGCGTACGTAGATCACCGCTCATCCGACTTCATGATCGTTCGCCTGGTGGTGGAGATCACAAAGTACGTGCTGACCCCCGTGTCGCAGATCACACACCCGCGGGCATAAGATGCACGGCAGTTGGGCTTGTGACCTGCTTCACATGTCCGCGATCTTCGCTGGGGCGAGCGGGGCTTTCGGGACATGTGGGACGGATGTGAGCTCAGCGCAACCGCCAGCAGTCAGTGCCGACTGAGAGGAGCGAGGAGCGGTGAACGCGTATGCGCCCATCCTCGTACTGGGAGCCCTCGGGGCAGGCTTTGCGATCTTCTCCGTGGTCATGGCCACGCTGATCGGTCCGAAGCGGTACAACCGCGCCAAGCTCGAGGCCTACGAGTGCGGTATCGAGCCGACCCCCACGCCGGCCGGCGGCGGGCGCTTCCCGATCAAGTACTACCTGACGGCGATGCTCTTCATCGTCTTCGACATCGAGATCGTCTTCCTCTACCCCTGGGCCGTCACCTTCGACGCCCTGGGGATCTTCGGGCTCGTGGAGATGCTGCTCTTCGTGCTCACCGTCTTCGTCGCGTACGCGTACGTATGGCGGCGCGGCGGCCTGGAATGGGACTGAGGGGCCTTACGTCATGGGACTCGAAGAAAAGCTGCCGAGCGGTTTCCTTCTGACCACCGTCGAGCAGGCCGCGGGATGGGTGCGCAAGGCGTCGGTCTTCCCGGCCACCTTCGGCCTCGCCTGCTGCGCCATCGAGATGATGACCACCGGCGCCGGCCGCTACGACCTGGCGCGCTTCGGCATGGAGGTCTTCCGCGGCTCGCCCCGCCAGGCGGACCTGATGATCGTCGCGGGCCGGGTCAGTCAGAAGATGGCGCCGGTCCTCAGGCAGGTCTACGACCAGATGCCGAACCCCAAGTGGGTGATCTCGATGGGCGTGTGCGCCTCCTCGGGCGGCATGTTCAACAACTACGCGATCGTCCAGGGCGTCGACCACATCGTCCCCGTCGACATCTATCTGCCCGGCTGCCCGCCACGGCCCGAGATGCTGATGGACGCGATCCTCAAGCTGCACCAGAAGATCCAGTCCTCCAAGCTCGGCGTGAACGCCGAGGAGGCGGCCCGTGAGGCGGAGGAAGCGGCGCTCAAGGCCCTGCCGACGATCGAGATGAAGGGGCTGCTGCGATGACCGACGCGAACGGCACCCACGCGGCGAACGGCTCCGCGAACGGGGTCAACCCCGAGAAGGACCTCGGCGCCGCCAACCTCCCCGGCCGGCGGGGCGAGGGCGGCGAGGAGATCCGCGTCCAGCGCGGCATGTTCGGGGCCGACAACGGCGGCGACACCTCCGGCTACGGCGGCCTGGTCCGCTCCATCCGCCTCCCGGGCGCGGCCACCCGCCCCTACGGTGGCTGGTTCGACGAGGTCGCCGACGAACTGGAGGGCGCCCTGGAGGAGCAGGGCCTCGTCCCCGAGAACGCCATCGAGAAGACCGTCGTCGACCGCGGCGAGCTGACGTTCCACATCGAACGCGAGTACCTTCTCGCCGTCGCCCAGACCCTGCGCGACGACCCGGCGCTCCGCTTCGAGCTGTGCACGGGTGTGAGCGGAGTGCACTACCCCGGCGACAAGGGGCGCGAGCTGCACGCCGTCTACCACCTGCGCTCGATCACCCACAACCGGCTGATCCGCCTGGAGGTCAGCGCCCCCGACGCCGACCCGCACATCCCGTCGCTCGTCTCCGTCTATCCCACGAACGACTGGCACGAGCGCGAGACGTACGACTTCTTCGGCCTGGTCTTCGACGGCCACCCGGCGCTGACGCGGATCATGATGCCGGACGACTGGCAGGGCCATCCGCAGCGCAAGGACTACCCCCTCGGCGGCATCCCCGTCGAGTACAAGGGCGCCCAGATCCCGGCTCCGGACCAGCGGAGGTCGTACTCATGAGCACGCACACCCCGTCGTCAGCCTCCGCGCGCGAGACCACCGAGGGCACCGTCTACACGGTCACCGGCGGTGACTGGGACGAGGTCGTCGAGTCCGTGTCCCGCGCCGACGACGAGCGCCTGATCGTCAACATGGGCCCGCAGCACCCGTCCACGCACGGCGTGCTGAGGCTCATCCTGGAGATCGAGGGCGAGACGGTCACCGAGGCCCGTTGCGGTATCGGCTACCTGCACACCGGCATCGAGAAGAACCTCGAGTACCGCACGTGGACGCAGGGCACCACGTTCGTGACGCGCATGGACTACCTGACGCCGTTCTTCAACGAGACGGCGTACTGCCTCGCTGTGGAGAAGCTCCTCGGCATCGAGGACCAGGTTCCCGACCGCGCCTCGGTCATCCGGGTGCTCCTGATGGAGCTGAACAGGCTCTCCTCCCACCTGGTGTGCATCGCCACCGGCGGCATGGAGCTCGGCGCCACCACGATCATGATCTACGGCTTCCGCGACCGGGAGATGATCCTCGACATCTACGAGCTGATCACCGGCCTGCGGATGAACCACGCCTACGTCCGCCCCGGCGGACTCGCCCAGGACCTGCCGCCGGGCGCCGTGGACCAGATCCGCGAGTTCGTGAAGAAGATGAAGAAGAACTTCCCGGAGTACGACAAGCTCGCCACTGGGAACCCCATCTTCAAGGCCCGTATGCAGGACATCGGCTACCTGGACCTGGCCGGCTGCATGGCCCTGGGCGCAACCGGCCCGATCCTGCGCTCGGCCGGCCTGCCGCACGACCTGCGCAAGGCACAGCCCTACTGCGGCTACGAGACGTACGACTTCGACGTCCCGACCGCCGACACCTGCGACGCCTACGGACGCTTCCTCGTCCGCCTGGAGGAGATGCGCCAGTCGGTCAGGATCATCGAGCAGTGCCTGGACCGGCTGCAGCCCGGCCCGGTCATGGTCGCCGACAAGAAGATCGCCTGGCCCGCCCAGCTCGCCCTGGGACCGGACGGGCTCGGCAACTCCCTGGACCACATCAAGAAGATCATGGGCACCTCGATGGAGGCCCTCATCCATCACTTCAAGCTGGTGACCGAGGGCTTCCGCGTCCCGCCGGGACAGGCGTACGCGGCGGTCGAGTCGCCCAAGGGCGAGCTCGGCGTGCACGTCGTGTCCGACGGCGGCACCCGCCCCTACCGGGTCCACTTCCGCGACCCGTCCTTCACCAACCTGCAGGCCATGGCGGCGATGTGCGAGGGCGGCCAGGTCGCCGACGTCATCGTCGCCGTCGCGTCCATCGACCCCGTGATGGGAGGCGTCGACCGGTGACCACCTCTTCTTCTCAGCGGGGCGTCAGCCTGGGCATGCCCGAACTGCCCGCGCCCGACTACCCGGACGACGTGCGGGCCCGGCTGGAGCGGGACGCGCACGAGATCATCGCCCGCTATCCGGACTCCCGGTCCGCCCTCCTGCCGCTGCTGCACCTGGTGCAGTCGGAGGAGGGCCATGTCACGCGTACCGGGATGCGGTTCTGCGCCGAGGTGCTGGGCCTGACCACAGCCGAGGTCAGCGCGGTCGCCACCTTCTACACCATGTACCGGCGGCGGCCCTCCGGTGACTACCAGGTGGGTGTCTGCACCAACACCCTGTGCGCCGTCATGGGCGGCGACGCCATCTTCGAGGCCCTCCAGGAGCACCTGGGCGTCGGCAACGGCGAGACCACCGACGACGGCAAGGTCACTCTGGAGCACATCGAGTGCAACGCGGCCTGCGACTTCGCGCCGGTCGTGATGGTCAACTGGGAGTTCTTCGACAACCAGACCCCCGAGACGGCCAGGCGCCTCGTCGACGACCTGCGCGCGGGACGGCAGGTCGCTCCCACCCGCGGCGCCCCCCTGTGCACCTTCAAGGAGACCGCCCGGATGCTGGCCGGCTTCCCCGACGAACGGGACGGGGCCGTCGAGGCCACCGGCAGCGCGGGTCCGGCCTCCCTGGTCGGGCTGCGGCTGGCCAAGGGCGAGTCCCCCGCCGCGCGCGTGGTGCACCCACGGGACGGCGGGCCGCACGACGAGGCCGGGGACACGGCCGTGCACCAGCCGTCGCCGGCCGAGCACCTCAGCTCGCACGACGCGCCGCAGGACACATCGGCCTCCGACCCGGCCCACCCGGCCGGGCCCGTAGCCGACGAGGGAGGGCAGTGATGACCTTGGCACCCGAGCTCAACGAAACCAGCCCCGAGAAGCTGCTCGTGCCCGTGCTGTCGGCCTTCTGGGACGAGGAGAGGTCCTGGACGCTTGACGTCTACCGCAGGCACGACGGCTACGAGGGGCTCCGCAAGGCGCTCGCCATGTCGCCGGACGAAGTGATCGCGTACGTCAAGGACTCCGGACTGCGCGGGCGCGGCGGCGCGGGGTTCCCCACGGGAATGAAGTGGCAGTTCATTCCCCAGGGTGACGGCAAGCCTCACTATCTGGTTGTCAACGCCGACGAATCGGAGCCCGGAACCTGCAAGGACATCCCGCTCCTCTTCGCGAACCCGCACAGCCTCATCGAGGGCATCGTCATCGCGTGCTACGCCATCAGGTCCTCGCACGCCTTCATCTATCTGCGTGGTGAAGTCGTCCCCGTGCTGCGGCGGTTGCACTCGGCCGTGCGCGAGGCCTACGCGGCGGGCTACCTCGGCGAGAACATCCTGGGCAGCGGGCTCGATCTCGATGTCACCGTGCACGCGGGCGCGGGCGCGTACATCTGCGGTGAGGAGACCGCACTGCTCGACTCGCTCGAAGGCCGCCGTGGTCAACCGCGGCTCCGTCCCCCCTTCCCCGCGGTCGCGGGCCTCTACGCGTGCCCGACTGTCGTGAACAACGTC
The DNA here is from genome assembly GCF_002920635.1 of Streptomyces sp. Ru72. GTDB lineage: Bacteria > Actinomycetota > Actinomycetes > Streptomycetales > Streptomycetaceae > Streptomyces. Next base: position 114,861 of record NZ_PQSR01000007.1, read on the forward strand.
GAGTCGATCGCGTCGGTTCCCGCGATCCTGAACCGGGGCAAGGAATGGTTCCGGTCGATGGGCAGCGACAAGTCGCCGGGCTTCACGCTGTACTCGCTCAGCGGCCATGTGGCCAACCCCGGCCAGTACGAGGCCCCGCTCGGCATCACGTTGCGCCAGCTCCTCGACATGAGCGGCGGTATGCGGCCCGGCCACCGGCTGAAGTTCTGGACGCCGGGCGGCTCGTCCACACCGATGTTCACCGAGGAGCACCTCGACGTCGCGCTGGACTACGAGAACGTGGGCGCCGCCGGGTCCATGCTCGGCACCAAGGCCCTGCAGTGCTTCGACGAGACGACCTGCGTGGTGCGGGCCGTGACCCGCTGGACGGAGTTCTACGCCCACGAGTCCTGCGGCAAGTGCACGCCCTGCCGGGAGGGCACCTACTGGCTCGTGCAGCTGCTGCGGGACATCGAGGCGGGCAAGGGCGTCATGTCCGACCTCGACAAGCTCGCCGACATCGCCGACAACATCAACGGCAAGTCCTTCTGCGCCCTCGGCGACGGCGCCGCCTCGCCGATCTTCTCCTCCCTCAAGTACTTCCGCGAGGAGTACGAGGACCACATCACGGGCCGGGGCTGCCCCTTCGACCCGGCCAAGTCCACGGCCTGGGCGGACAAGCCCGCGGAGGTGAACGCATGACTGTGACCACCAGCGCTCCCTCAGGCGGGGGAGAGGCGGCGGTCCCGCCGGAGGACCTCGTCACGCTGACGATCGACGGCGTCGAGATCAGCGTGCCCAAGGGCACCCTGGTCATCCGCGCCGCCGAGCAGCTCGGCATCGAGATCCCCCGCTTCTGCGACCACCCCCTGCTCGACCCGGCCGGCGCCTGCCGCCAGTGCATCGTCGAGGTCGAGGGCCAGCGCAAGCCCATGGCGTCCTGCACCATCACGTGCACGGACGGGATGGTCGTGAAGACGCACCTCACCTCGCCCGTCGCCGAGAAGGCCCAGAAGGGTGTGATGGAGCTCCTGCTCATCAACCACCCGCTGGACTGCCCCGTCTGCGACAAGGGCGGCGAGTGCCCGCTGCAGAACCAGGCGATGTCGCACGGCAACGCCGAGTCCCGCTTCGACGGCAGGAAGCGGACGTACGAGAAGCCGGTCCCGATCTCCACGCAGGTGCTGCTCGACCGCGAGCGGTGCGTGCTGTGCGCCCGCTGCACCCGGTTCTCCAACCAGATCGCGGGCGACCCGATGATCGAGCTGCTGGAGCGGGGCGCACTGCAGCAGGTCGGCACCGGAGAGGGCGACCCCTTCGAGTCGTACTTCTCCGGGAACACCATCCAGATCTGCCCGGTCGGCGCGTTGACCTCGGCGGCGTACCGCTTCCGCTCCCGCCCCTTCGACCTGGTCTCGTCCCCCTCCGTATGCGAGCACTGCTCCGGGGGCTGCGCGACCCGCACCGACCACCGGCGCGGCAAGGTCATGCGGCGGCTGGCCGCCTACGACCCCGAGGTCAACGAGGAGTGGATCTGCGACAAGGGGCGGTTCGCGTTCCGGTACGCGCAGATGAAGGACCGGCTCGATGTGCCGCTGGTGCGGCGCGAGAGCGGTGAGCTGGAGCCCGCGTCCTGGCCCGAGGCGCTCGACGTCGCCGCCCGGGGGCTGCTCGCCGCGCGGGGCCGGGCCGGAGTGCTCACCGGCGGCCGGCTCACCTTGGAGGACGCCTACGCGTACAGCAAGTTCGCGCGCGTGGCGCTCGACACGAACGACATCGACTTCCGTGCGCGTGTGCTCAGCGGCGAGGAGGCCGACTTCCTGGCCGCCCGGATCGCCGGACGCGGCCGCGACCTCGACGGTACGGGCGTCACGTACACCTCCCTGGAGAAGGCGCCCGCCGTCCTGCTCGTCGGGTTCGAGTCCGAGGAGGAGGCGCCCGGCGTCTTCCTGCGGCTGCGCAAGGCGTGGCGCAAGCACGGTCAGCAGGTGTTCGCCCTCGCCACGCACGCCACCCGGGGCCTGGAGAAGGCCGGGGGGACCCTGCTGCCGGCCGCGCACGGGACCGAGACCGAGTGGCTGGACGCGCTGGCCGGACGGGTCGGACTGGAGGAGGACGGCGTACGTGCCGCGGAGGCGCTGCGCACCGAGGGCGCCGTGATCGTCGTCGGTGAACGCCTCGCCGCCGTGGCCGGCGGTCTCACCGCCGCCGTCCGCACCGCGGCCGCCACCGGCGCCCGGCTGGTGTGGATCCCGCGCCGGGCCGGGGAGCGCGGCGCGGTCGAGGCGGGCGCGCTGCCCTCGCTGCTGCCGGGCGGGCGTCCGGCCACCGACCCGCGCGCGCGGGAGGAGGTCGCCGCCGCCTGGGGCCTTGCCGACCTCCCGCACCGCTACGGCCGGGACACGGGCCAGATCGTCGAGGCCGCGGCCACCGGCGAACTGCGTGCCCTGGTCGTCGCCGGCGTCGAGGTCGCCGACCTGCCCGACCCGGCACGCGCGCGTGAGGCACTGTCCGAGGTGGACTTCCTGGTCTCCCTGGAACTGCGGCCCAGCGAGGTCACCGAACGCGCGGACGTGGTGCTGCCGGTCGCGGCGGTCGCCGAGAAGGCCGGCACGTTCCTCAACTGGGAGGGCAGGGCCCGCCTCTTCGAGGCCTCCCTCAAGCCCGACCAGATGACCCGCCCGCTGATGCCGACCGACGCGCGCGTCCTGCAGATGCTCGCCGACGCGATGGACGTGCACCTGGGGCTGCCCGATCTGCGCACGATCCGCGTGGAGCTGGACCGCCTCGGCGCCTGGGACGGTCCGCGGGCCGCCAACCCCCTGGAGATCGGCGGACAGCTGCCCCGCCCGGCCGCCGGGGAGGCCGTGCTCGCAGGCCACCGGCTGCTGCTCGACCAGGGCCGCCTCCAGGACGGCGACGAGGCGCTGGCCGGCACGCGGCACGCGGCACGCGCGCGTGTGTCCGCCGCCACCGCCGCCGAGGCCGGCGTCAAGAACGGTGACCTGCTGGCCGTACGCGGGCCGTCCGGAACCGTCGAACTGCCGCTGCAGATCACCGAGATGCCCGACCGCGTGGTCTGGCTCCCGATGAACTCCACGGGCGGCGGCGTCCCCTCCGACACCGGGGCGCAGCCCGGCACCCTCGTCCGCATCGGCCCGGCGACGCCCGCCGCCGAAGCCCCCAAGGAGGTGGAGGCATGAGCCCGTACCTCGCCGCTGAAGACCTCTCCATGTTCGGCCGCGACCCCTGGTGGCTGGTCGTCGTCAAGGCGGTGTTCTGCTTCGCCTTCCTGATGGTGACCGTGCTCTTCTCGATCGTCTGGGAGCGCAAGGTCGTCGCCTGGATGCAGCTGCGCATCGGCCCCAACCGGCACGGCCCCTGGGGCATGCTCCAGTCGCTCGCCGACGGCGTGAAGCTGATGCTGAAGGAAGACCTCATCGTCAAGCGCGCGGACAAGGTGGTCTACATCCTCGCGCCGATCGTCGCGGCCATCCCGGCCTTCATGGCGATCGCGGTGATCCCCTTCGGGCCCGCCGGAAACGAGATCTCGATCTTCGGCCATCGCACCACGATGCAGCTCACCGACCTGCCGATCGCGATGCTCTACATCCTCGCGGTCGCGTCGGTCGGCATCTACGGCATCGTGCTGGCGGGCTGGAGCTCCGGCTCCACCTACCCGCTCCTGGGCGGCCTGCGCTCCTGCGCGCAGATGATCTCGTACGAGATCGCCATGGGCGCCGCCTTCGCCTCCGTGTTCCTCTACTCGGGGTCGATGTCGACGTCGAGGATCGTCGAGGCGCAGCACGACCGCTGGTACATCCTGCTGCTGCCGGTGTCCTTCATCATCTACATCGTCACGATGGTCGGCGAGACCAACCGCGCCCCCTTCGACATGCCGGAGTCCGAGGGCGACCTGGTGGGCGGCTTCAACACCGAGTACTCGTCGATCAAGTTCGCGATGTTCATGCTCGCCGAGTACGTCAACATGGTGACGGTCTCGGCCGTGTCCACCACCCTCTTCCTGGGCGGCTGGCGCGCCCCGTGGCCGATCAGCACGTTCTGGGAGGGCGCGAACCACGGCTGGTGGCCGTTGCTCTGGTTCGTCATCAAGGTGCAGCTGCTGCTGTTCTTCTTCATCTGGCTGCGCGGCACGCTCCCGCGCGTCCGCTACGACCAGCTGATGAAGCTCGGCTGGAAGGTCCTCATCCCGGTCTCCGTGGTCTGGCTGATGCTCGTCGCGACCGTGAGGGCGCTTCGCAACGAGAACTACGGTTTCGCCGACATCGCGCTGTACGTCGCGGGCGGAGTCCTCGCACTGCTCCTGGTGTCGTTCGTCATCGACATGTTCCGCGCGAAGGCCAAGGAGGCCGAGCAGCCCGCCGAGGAACCCGCCGCCTTCGACCCGATGGCCGGGGGATTCCCCGTGCCGCCGCTGCCGGGGCAGACGCTGCCGCCGGTGCCGAGGCGCCGCTCGCGCCGGGAGCGGGAGCTCATTGTCAGTGGTGGTCCCGACACTGTGAGTGACGGATCTTCGGATGGAAAGGAGGCGTCCGATGGCTGACGAGCCCAAGGACACCAAGCCGGGTCTCCAGAACCCGGTGGCCGGCTTCGGCGTGACCTTCAAGGCCATGTTCAAGAAGCGGCTCACCGAGCAGTACCCGGAGCAGAAGAAGACCACGGCTCCGCGGTTCCACGGCCGGCACCAGCTCAACCGCCATCCGGACGGCCTGGAGAAGTGCGTCGGCTGTGAACTGTGCGCCTGGGCGTGTCCCGCCGACGCGATCTACGTCGAGGGTGCGGACAACACGGACGAGGAGCGCTACTCCCCGGGCGAGCGGTACGGGCGGGTCTACCAGATCAACTACGCCCGCTGCATCCTGTGCGGCCTGTGCATCGAGGCGTGCCCCACGCGCGCGCTGACGATGACCAACGAGTTCGAGCTGGCCGACTCCAGCCGCGCCAACCTCATCTACACCAAGGAGCAACTGCTCGCCGGCCTCGAAGAGGGCATGGTCGACACGCCCCACGCCATCTACCCGGGAATGGACGAGCAGGACTACTACCGGGGCCTGGTGACGGAGGCCGCGCCCGGCACGGTGCGCCAGGTCGCCGTCTCGAAGGGCGAGGTACCGCAGGAGGCCGTCTCCACCTTCGGCGAGGGCGAGCCGGCGTCGAAGAAGGTGATCGGCGGATGACTGATCTCGCGGCCTACTCCACCTCCACCGGAGAGGCCTTCCAGTTCTGGGTCCTCGGCACCGTCGCGGTGCTCGGCGCCCTCGGCACCGTCTTCATGAAGAAGGCCGTGCACAGCGCGCTGTGCCTCGCGGGCACCATGATCGTCCTGGCGGTGTTCTACCTCGCCAACGGCGCCTATTTCCTGGGGATCGTGCAGATCGTCGTCTACACCGGCGCGATCATGATGCTGTTCCTGTTCGTGGTGATGCTCGTCGGCGTCACCGCGGCGGACTCCCTGAAGGAGACCATCAAGGGGCAGCGCTGGCTGGCCCTCCTGTGCGGGCTCGGCTTCGGCATCCTGCTGTTCGCGGGCATCGCCAACGCGTCCCTGAAGGACTTCGCCGGCACCGGCAAGGCGAACGCGGGCGGCAATGTGGAGGGTCTGGCGGCCCTCATCTTCACCAAGTACGTGTTCGCCTTCGAAATCACCGGTGCCCTGCTGATCACGGCCGCCGTCGGCGCCATGGTGCTCACCCACCGCGAGCGCACCGAGCGCGCCCGCACCCAGCGCGAACTCTCCGAGCAGCGCGTACGGGAGGGCAAGCACGTTCCGCCGCTGCCGGCCCCCGGCGTCTACGCCCGGCACAACGCGGTGGACATCGCGGGCCTCCTGCCGGACGGCACCCCGTCCGAGCTGACCGTCAACAAGACGCTGCGCGCCCGCGGGCAGATCCGTGACGTCTCCGAGGAGGCGATCAGCGATCTCAAGGCCCTGGAACAGCGCGCCGCCGAGCGCCTCGAGCGCACCGAGGAGAAGCGGCCGTCGCTCAAGAGGACCGAGGAGGCGTCGAAGTGAACCCGGTCAACTACCTGTATCTCGCGGCCCTGTTGTTCACGATCGGCGCCACCGGCGTACTGATCCGGCGCAACGCGATCGTGGTGTTCATGTGCATCGAGCTGATGCTCAACGCGTGCAACCTCGCGTTCGTCACCTTCTCCCGGATGCACGGCAATCTCGACGGCCAGATCATCGCCTTCTTCACGATGGTCGTCGCCGCCGCGGAGGTCGTCGTCGGGCTCGCGATCATCGTGTCGCTGTTCCGTACCCGCCATTCGGCCTCGGTCGACGACGCCAGCCTGATGAAGCTGTAAGGGGTCGGGAGAATCGTGGAGAACCTGATTGCGCTGCTGATCGCGGCGCCCCTGCTCGGAGCGGCCGTGCTGCTGTGCGGCGGCAGAAGGCTGGACGCGGTGGGCCACTGGCTCGGCACGGTGCTCGCCGCCGTCTCCTTCGTGTTCGGTGCCGTCCTCCTCACCGACATGCTGGGGAAGGCCGCCGACCACCGGACCGTCACCCAGCACCTGTTCAGCTGGGTCCCCGTGGCCGGTTTCCAGGCCGACGTCACCTTCCGGCTCGACCAGCTCTCGATGACGTTCGTCCTGCTGATCACCGGAGTCGGCTCGCTCATCCACCTGTACTCGGTCGGGTACATGGAGCACGACGAGCGCCGGCGCCGCTTCTTCGGCTATCTGAACCTGTTCCTCGCGGCGATGCTGCTGCTGGTGCTCGCCGACAACTACCTGCTGCTGTACGTCGGCTGGGAGGGCGTCGGTCTCGCCTCGTACCTGCTGATCGGCTTCTGGCAGCACAAGCCGAGCGCGGCGACGGCGGCGAAGAAGGCGTTCCTCGTCAACCGCGTCGGCGACATGGGCCTGTCGATCGCCATCATGCTGATGTTCACGACGTTCGGGACCTTCGCCTTCGGCCCGGTCCTCGGCCACGTCGGGAACACCTCCGAAGGCAAGCTCACGGCCATCGGCCTGATGCTGCTGCTCGCCGCGTGCGGCAAGTCGGCCCAGGTGCCGCTGCAGTCCTGGCTCGGTGACGCGATGGAGGGCCCGACCCCGGTCTCGGCCCTCATCCACGCCGCCACCATGGTGACCGCGGGCGTGTACCTGATCGTCCGCTCCGGAGCGATCTTCAACGCGGCGCCGGACGCCCAGCTGGCCGTCACCGTGGTCGGTGCGGTCACGCTCCTGTTCGGTGCGATCGTCGGTTGCGCGAAGGACGACATCAAGAAGGCGCTGGCCGGCTCGACGATGTCGCAGATCGGCTACATGGTGCTGGCCGCGGGCCTCGGCCCCATCGGCTACGTCTTCGCGATCATGCACCTGGTGACGCACGGCTTCTTCAAGGCCGGGCTGTTCCTCGGCGCCGGCTCGGTCATGCACGGCATGAACGACGAGGTCGACATGCGCCGGTACGGCGGCCTCAGGAAGTACATGCCGGTCACCTTCGTCACCTTCGGCCTCGGCTACCTGGCGATCATCGGTTTCCCGGGCCTGTCCGGCTTCTTCTCCAAGGACAAGATCATCGAGGCGGCCTTCGCGAAGGGCGGCGCCGAGGGCTGGATCCTCGGCGGCGCGGCCCTGCTGGGCGCGGCCATCACGGCGTTCTACATGACGCGGGTGATGCTGATGACGTTCTTCGGCGAGGAGCGCTGGCGCCACCAGCCGACCCCCTCCCCGGCCGAGCCCAGTGTGGAACCGGCGGCCGAGGAGCGCGGCGAGCACGCCGAGCCGCATCCGCACGAGTCGCCGGGCGTCATGACGATCCCCATGATCGTGCTCGCGGTCGGATCGGTCTTCGGCGGCGCGTTCTTCAGCATCGGCGACCGCTTCCTGCACTGGCTGGAGCCGGTCACCGGGCACAGCGAGGGCCACTCGCCGGTCAGCGCCCTGACGGTCACCGGAGCGACCATGGTGTGCCTGGTCGTCGGCGTGGCCATCGCCTGGGCGCAGTACGGCCGTAAGCCCGTCCCGGCCGTCGCCCCGCGCGGCTCCCTGCTCACCCGGGCCGCCCGGCGCGACCTGCTCCAGGACGACTTCAACCACGTCGTCCTCGTCCGCGGCGGAGAGCACCTCACCCGCTCCCTGGTGTACGTGGACCACACCCTGGTCGACGGCGTCGTCAACGGCACGGCGGCCTCGGTCGGCGGCCTGTCCGGCCGGCTCCGCCGCCTGCAGAACGGCTACGCACGGTCGTACGCCGTCTCGATGTTCGGCGGTGCGGCGGTGCTCGTCGCCCTGACCCTGCTGATGAGGGCGGTCTGATAGCGATGTCCTTTCCCCTGCTGACAGCGACGGCGGTGCTCCCGGCCGTGGGGGCGATCGCCACGGCCGCGGTCCCCGCCGCGCAGCGCACCGCCGCCAAGTGGCTGGCGCTGGTCGTCTCGCTCGCCACGCTCGCGCTCGCCGCGGTGATCGCGTTCCGCTTCGAACCGGGCGGCGCCCGGTACCAGTTCACCGAGTCCCACCCCTGGATCAAGGACTTCGGGGTGCGGTACGAGTTGGGCGTGGACGGCATCGCGGTGGCGCTCATCGCGCTGACCGCGCTGCTGATCCCATTCGTGATCCTGGCGGGCTGGCACGACGCCGACCCGCTGGAGACCGGAAGCCGGCGCTGGCGGCCGACGCAGGGCTTCTTCGCCCTGATCCTGGCCGTCGAGGCGATGGTGATCATCTCGTTCGAGGCCACCGACGTCTTCGTCTTCTACATCTTCTTCGAAGCCATGCTCATCCCGATGTACTTCCTCATCGGCGGCTTCGGGGACCGCGCCCACGAGCAGGGCGAGAAGGCGGCGTCCACGCAACGGTCGTACGCCGCCGTGAAGTTCCTCCTCTACAACCTGGCCGGCGGCCTGATCATGCTGGCCGCGGTGATCGGCCTGTATGTACAGGCGGGCAACTTCTCCCTCCCGGAGATCGTGCAGGCGCGGGCGAACGGCTCGCTGCACATGGCGACCAGCACCGAACGCTGGTTGTTCCTCGGTTTCTTCTTCGCCTTCGCGGTGAAGGCGCCGCTGTGGCCGCTGCACACCTGGCTGCCCAACGCCATGGGGGAGGCCACCGCCCCCGTCGCCGTGCTGATCACGGCGGTCGTCGACAAGGTGGGCACGTTCGCGATGCTGCGCTTCTGCCTCCAGCTGTTCCCGGAGGCGAGCAAGTGGGCGACACCGGTCATCCTCGTCCTGGCCCTGATCAGCATCCTGTACGGGGCGCTGCTCGCGGTCGGCCAGCGGGACATCAAGCGGCTGGTGGCCTACGCGTCGATCTCGCACTTCGGCTTCATCATCATGGGCATCTTCGCCATGACCAGCCAGGGCCAGTCCGGGGCGACTCTGTACATGGTCAACCACGGCATCTCGACGGCCGCCTGGATGCTGGTGGCGGGCTTCCTGATCTCGCGCCGCGGCTCGCGTCTGATCGCGGGGTACGGGGGCGTGCAGAAGGTGGCGCCGGTGCTCGCCGGCACGTTCCTGATCGGCGGCCTGGCGACGCTGTCCCTGCCGGGGCTCGCGCCGTTCGTGAGTGAGTTCCTGGTGCTGGTCGGCACGTTCACGCGCCATCCGGTGATCGGCATCATCGCCACCTTCGGCATCGTCCTCGCCGCGCTCTACACCCTCGTCCTGTACCAGCGGACGATGACGGGCCCGGTGAAGGCGGAGGTCGCGACGATGCCGGACCTGCGGGTCCGCGAGCTCGTGGTGGTCGTCCCGCTGATCGCGTTGCTGATCTTCCTGGGTGTCTATCCGAAGCCGGTCACCGACCTGGTCAACCCGGCGGTCCAGCACACCATGTCCGACGTACACCAGACCGATCCCAAGCCCGCAGTGGAGGCGGCCAAGTGAGCGCAACAGCCGTCCACAGCCTGTGGACAACCGCGGCCGACCCGATCGCGAAGATCCAGGCGCCGAAGATCGAATACGGGCAGTTGTCACCGACCCTGATCGTCATCGGTGCGGCACTCGTCGGGGTGCTGATCGAGGCGTTCCTGCCGCGCAAGTCCCGTTATTACGCACAGGTGTTCGTGTCCGTTGTCGCACTCGCCGCCGCGTTCGCCGCGGTGGTGGCGCTAGCCGCCGACGGATACGGCACCACCAAGGCCCATATCGCGGCGATGGGCGCGCTCGCGGTCGACGGACCGTCCCTGTTCCTGCAGGGCACCATCCTTCTCGCGGGCCTGCTGGGCGTGTTCACCTTCGCCGAGCGCCGCCTCGACCCGGAGGCGCACGGCAACCGGGTCGACTCGTTCGCCGCGCAGGCCGCGTCCGTGCCGGGCAGCGAGAGCGAGAAGGCCGCCGTCAAGGCGGGTTTCACGACGACGGAGGCGTTCCCGCTGCTGCTGTTCGCGGTCGGCGGGATGCTGGTCTTCCCCTCGGCGAACGACCTGCTGACCCTCTTCGTCGCCCTGGAGGTCTTCTCGCTGCCGCTGTACCTGCTGTGCGCGCTCGCCCGGCGCAAGCGGCTCATGTCGCAGGAGGCCGCGGTCAAGTACTTCCTGCTCGGCGCCTTCGCCTCCGCCTTCACCCTGTTCGGCATCGCCCTGCTGTACGGCTACGCGGGCTCGGTGTCGTACGCGAGGATCTCGCAGGTCGTCGACGGCACGGTCACGAACGTCGACCCGGCGCTCGCCAACACCATGGGCAACGACGCGCTGCTGCTCGTCGGCGCCGCGATGATCGTGATGGGCCTGCTGTTCAAGGTGGCCGCGGTGCCGTTCCACATGTGGACACCGGACGTGTACCAGGGCGCGCCGACACCCGTGACCGGTTTCATGGCGGCGGCGACCAAGGTGGCGGCGTTCGGCGCGCTGCTGCGGCTGCTGTACGTGGTGCTGCCGGGCATGCGCTGGGACTGGCGGCCGGTGATGTGGGCGATCGCGATCGTCACCATGCTGGGCGGCGCGATCGTTGCGATCACGCAGACCGACATCAAGCGGATGCTGGCGTATTCGTCGATCGCGCACGCCGGGTTCATCCTCGCGGGTGTGATCGCGACCACGCGGAGCGGCGTGTCCTCTGTCCTCTTCTACCTGGCCGCGTACTCGTTCGTGACGATCGGTGCCTTCGCGGTCGTCACCCTCGTCCGCGACGCGGGCGGCGAGGCGACGCACCTGTCCAAGTGGGCCGGGCTCGGCCGCAGGTCCCCGCTGGTGGCGGCCGTCTTCGCGGTGTTCCTGCTGGCCTTCGCGGGCATCCCGCTGACCTCGGGCTTCGCCGGGAAGTTCGCGGTGTTCAAGGCGGCGGCGGAAGGCGGGGCGATCCCGCTGGTCGTGATCGGTGTGATCTCGTCCGCCGTGGCGGCGTTCTTCTACATCCGGGTGATCGTCCTGATGTTCTTCAGCGAACCTCGCCCGGAGGGCCCGACGGTGGCGGTCCCGTCCCCGCTGACGACGACGGCGATCGGGCTCGGCGTGGCGGTCACCGTGGCGCTGGGCGTGGCACCGCAGTACTTCCTGGACCTGGCGAGCCAGGCGGGGGTGTTCGTCCGCTGAGGCGCCCGCGCCGGTTGCGCGACGGCCCGGCACCCGCTCGGGGGGTGCCGGGCCGTGTGCTGCTCGGGTCTACTGCTTGTCGGTGTGACGCGTCCTGATCTGGGTGAGGTCCAGGTCCACGGGGAACGGAACATCCATCTTCATCCGCTCCCGGAAGATCCCCACGCTGGTGTACGTGCCCGTGGTCGGCTCCAGCTCGAAGGCGTGCACGGCCGCGCGGCCCTTCTCGTTCTCGACGCGCCAGTAGTGGGGGATCTTGGCCCGGGCGTACTTCAGGGGCTTGGTCTCGCGGTCCCGGGAGACGGAGTCCTCCGAGACGACCTCGATGGCCAGGACGACGGCCTCTGCCGGGAAGCGAGTCTGCTCCGGGTCCTCCACCACGTCTCCGTGCACCACCACCACGTCGGGTTCGGGCCGGTTCTGGTTGTCGAGATCGATGGTGAACTCGCGGAACACCTCGAGGTCCGCAGGCGCCAGCGACTGGAGCTGCCACTTGAAGAAGTCGATGGCACGCTCGTGAAAGATGGTCTGCGGACTCACGAAGACCAGGCTCCCGTCGATCAGTTCCGTGTGCGGGGGCAGATTCGGAAGCCGGTCCAGGTCGTCGGCGGTCCAGCCGCCCTCCGGCGGGATCGGCCAGGTGGGCGTGGACGCCTTCGGTGCGACGCTCATGAGTGCTCCCATGGGACGGAGTCTCGCCGGTCCCTTCAGACTATCGACCGGAAACGGGCAGGTCTCCCACGCACGTGTGAACGATGGTCGTGTCCTTGACCGAGGCTGGACAGGGCCCTGTGGATAACTCCGGGACTGTCGGCCGTGGCCCCTATCGTGGACGCAGTGGTCGAAGGACGACCGACGGGGGACGGGCGATGGACGGGACGGCTGTGATGACCGAGGTGGGCGCGCCGGCACTGGACGGCGGGAGCGAGGCGCTGGCCACGCTGCACCGGGTCTTCGGATACGACGCCTTTCGCGGTGAGCAGGAAGCGGTCGTCGAGCACGTGGTGGCCGGCGGCGACGCGGTCGTGCTCATGCCGACCGGCGGCGGCAAGTCGCTGTGCTACCAGATTCCGGCCCTGGTCAGACCCGGTACCGGAGTCGTGGTCTCCCCGCTCATCGCCCTCATGCAGGACCAGGTCGACGCTCTGCGGGCGCTCGGTGTGCGCGCCGGGTTCGTCAACTCCACGCAGGACTTCGACGAGCGGCGTGTGATGGAGGCGCAGTTCCTGGCCGGCGAGCTGGACCTCCTCTACCTGGCGCCGGAGCGGCTGCGTCTGGAGTCCACCCTCGACCTGCTCTCCCGCGGCAAGATCTCGGTCTTCGCCATCGACGAGGCGCACTGCGTCTCCCAGTGGGGCCACGACTTCCGCCCCGACTATCTGGCGCTGTCGCTGCTCGGCGAGCGGTGGCCGGACGTCCCGCGGATCGCGCTCACGGCGACGGCCACCCGGGCGACGCACCAGGAGATCACCCAGCGGCTGAACATGCCGGGGGCCCGCCATTTCGTGGCCAGCTTCGACCGGCCCAACATCCAGTACCGGATCGTGCCGAAGGCCGACCCCAAGAAGCAGTTGCTGGCGTTCCTGCGCGAGGAGCACGCGGGCGACGCGGGCATCGTCTACTGCCTCTCGCGGAACTCGGTGGAGAAGACGGCGGAGTTCCTGACCCGCAACGGCGTCGAGGCGGTGCCGTACCACGCGGGCCTGGACGCGGGCACTCGCGCGGCGCACCAGTCCCGGTTCCTGCGCGAGGAGGGCCTGGTGGTGGTCGCGACGATCGCCTTCGGGATGGGCATCGACAAGCCGGACGTGCGGTTCGTCGCGCACCTGGACCTGCCGAAGTCGGTCGAGGGCTACTACCAGGAGACGGGCCGTGCGGGCCGCGACGGACTGCCCTCCACGGCCTGGATGGCGTACGGGCTGAACGACGTCATACAGCAGCGCAAGCTCATCCAGTCCGGGGAGGGCGACGAGGCGTTCCGCCGCCGGGCCCAGGCGCACCTGGACGCGATGCTGGCGCTGTGCGAGACCGCGCAGTGCCGCCGTGGCCAGCTGCTCGCCTACTTCGGCCAGGACCCGGAGCCGAGCGGGTGCCGCAACTGCGACACCTGTCTGGAGCCGCCGGAGACCTGGGACGGGACGATCGCGGCTCAGAAGGTGCTGTCCACGGTGTGGCGGCTGCACCGGGAGCGGCGGCAGAAGTTCGGCGCGGTACAGATCATCGACATCCTGCTGGGGCGGCGCACGGCCAAGGTCATCCAGTTCGACCACGACCAGCTGTCCGTCTTCGGCATCGGCGAGGAGCTGACCGAGGGCGAATGGCGCGGTGTCATCCGGCAGTTGCTGGCGCAGGGGCTGCTCGCGGTCGAGGGCGAGTACGGGACGCTGGTGCTGACCGAGGCCAGCGGTCCGGTGCTGCGGCGGGAGCGCGAGGTGCCGCTGCGCAAGGAGCCGAAGAAGCCGACGGCGGCTCCCCGAGCGTCGTCGCCGTCCGCCCGGTCCGACCGCAAGCCGAAGGCGGCCGCAGCCGAGCTGCCCTCTCACCTGGCCCCCGCGTTCGAGGCGCTGCGCGCCTGGCGTGCCGAACAGGCCAGGGAGCAGGGCGTCCCGGCGTACGTCATCTTCCACGACGCCACGCTGCGGGAGATCGCCACCGTCTGGCCCGCCTCGGTGGCCGAGCTCGGCGGTATCAGCGGAATCGGCGAGAAGAAGCTGGCCACCTACGGGGAGGGCGTGCTCGGCGTGCTCGCCTCGCTGGGGGAGGCCCCGAACGCGCCGCAGGCCGCGGCGACGAGCGACGAACCGGAGCCGGATGACTGGCCTGAGCCGGACGACGAGCCGGAACCGCACGACTGGATATGAGCCGTCCGGCCATGAGCCGCCCCCCGGCCGGGCTCACAGCGCACGTGCCGCGTACGCCCTGACGTCCGCGTCCGAGTCCGCGGTGGCCGTGGCGAGGGCCGCGCGGGCGTCGTGCGCGTCGCTGTGCCGGGTCAGCGCCAGGACGGCTGCCTTCCGGACGTCCGCATTGGGATCGGCCAGGGCCTTGGCGAGGGCGGGGACCGCCACCTCGAGGTCGGCGGCGGCGAGCGCGGCGGCGGCACCGGCGCGGACTTGCCAGGCAGAGTCGGACAGGGCGGCCGTGGCGCGGTCGGCGAGTGGTGGCGGGCAGCCGACGGCGGCGAGTGCGCCGTAGGCGGCCGCACGGACCAGCGCGTCGGGGTCGCCGGTGAGGTCGGCGAGTGCGGACAGGACCCCGTCCGCTCCGGCGGTCGCCCCGCCATCGGGGTCTGCCCGGCCCACCGTGCCGAGGGCCTTGGCGAGCGCCACGCGGACCTCGCGGGACGGGTCGGTGGTCGCCGCGCGCACCAGCGGTGCGACCGCGTCGACGGAGACGAGCGCGCGCACGGCCTCGATACGGACCGTCGTGTCGGAGTCGGCGAGAGCCTCCGCGAACAGATCGGCGTCGCCCAGCCGCAGCGCCCGCAGGACGTCCAGCGCGGCGGCGCGGACGACGGGGTCGGGCTCGGACAGGGCAGCGGCGAGGCGGTCGCGGAGGGCCGGCTCGGGTGGCAGCGTCTCCACGAGTTCGCGCAGGGAGGCGGCCGCGGCGGCGCGCACGTCGGCGTCCGTGTCGCTGAGCAGGGCCGCGAGTGCCGGGCCGGTGCCGTGCGGCAGGGTCTCGGTCAGCACCGTGACGGCGGTGCGGCGGACGGAGGGGTCGGGATCGTCCAAGTAGGGCCGCAGCGCGGTGAGTTCGGGTTGCTCCTCCGCCAGGGCGAGGAGTTCCAGCAGGCGGGGTGACGTCGGCGCGTCATGGCCGGTGACGGGGCGGACGGCCGCGTCGCCCGCCGTGGGCCGACCCCGCACCGCGGTGGGCGCCACCTCCCGTGCCCCGGCCGTCGCCACCTGCTCCGGACGCACCTCGCCGAGCGCCCGGGAGGCACCGCCCACAGGGGCGAAGCCCTCCACCGGAACCAGATAGGGAGCCACGGGACGTGCCGTGAACTCCATCGCGCCAGAGGGGGACTTGTGCAGATCGAGATGGTGGAACCAGGACGCGTCGTCGCGTTCCGGATGGTCGAGGCGGTCGTGGTAGAGGCCCCAGCGGGACTCCGTGCGGGCCAGGGAGGCGCGGGCCGCCATCTCCGCGCAGTCGCGGATGAAGGTCACCTCCGCGCAACGCATCAGCTCGTGCGGCGTCCGGGCGCCCATGGAGGCGATGTCGGCGCGCATCCGCTCGAACGCCTCCAGCGCCAGGGACAGCCGGGCGCCGGCCTTCGGCGGGGCCACGTAGTCGTTCACGAAGCGGCGCAGCTTGTACTCGACCTGGGGCTGCGGCGGGCCGTCCGGGTTGCGCAGCGGGCGGTAGATCAGCTCGTGTGCCTCACGGAGCTGGTCCTGCGGCAACGCGCCCTCGTAGGCCTGGTACTGCGCGGCGTCCTCACCGGCCAGCTCGCCGAACACGAACGCGCCGATCATGTAGTTGTGCGGCACACAGGCCAGGTCGCCGG
This sequence comes from Streptomyces sp. Ru72, assembly GCF_002920635.1. Taxonomy (GTDB): domain Bacteria; phylum Actinomycetota; class Actinomycetes; order Streptomycetales; family Streptomycetaceae; genus Streptomyces. The sequence continues at coordinate 130,868 of NZ_PQSR01000007.1, forward strand.
CGGCGTACAGGCGGGGGACCGTCGTCCGGGCGTGGTCGTCGACGCGGACGCCCGAGGCCGAGTGGCCGCCGCACAGGCCGATCTCCGAGATGTGCATCTCCACGTCGTGGGTGCGGTAGTCGTGGCCGCGGCCCGCGTGGAAGGTGCCGCGCGTCGGGCGTTCCGTCGAGTGCAGGATCGACTCCAGCGCCGAGATCGACTCCTCCGGAAGATGGCTCAGCTTGAGGTACACCGGGCCCCGGTCCGAGGCCACCTCCTCCGCGAACTCCGCCATCATCTGCCCCGACCAGTAGTCGGAGTCGACGAAGCGTTCGCCGTGCCGGTTGACCTGGTAGCCGCCGAAGGGGTTGGCGACGTAGGCGCAGGCCGGGCCGTTGTAGTCCTTGATCAGCGGGTTGATCTGGAAGCACTCGATGCCGGTCAGCTCGGCGCCCGCGTGGTAGGCCATCGCGTAGCCGTCGCCGGCGTTCGTCGGGTTCTCGTAGGTGCCGTACAGGTAGCCGGAGGCGGGCAGACCGAGGCGGCCGCAGGCGCCCGTCGCCAGGATCACCGCGCCCGCGCGGACCACCACGAACCGGCCCGTACGGGTGTGGAAGCCCGCCGCGCCCACGGCCCGGCCCCCGGACGTCAGCACCCTGACCGGCATCACGCGGTTCTCGATCCGGATCCGTTCCCGCATCTCGCGCCGCCGCAGCTGCCGGTACAGGACCTTCTTGACGTCCTTGCCCTCGGGCATCGGCAGGACGTAGGAGCCGGACCGGTGCACCTGGCGGACCGCGTACTCGCCGTGCTCGTCCTTCTCGAACTTCACCCCGTACGACTCCAGGCGCCTCACCATGGCGAAGCCGCGGGTCGCGGTCTGCCGGACGGTGGACTGGTCGACGATGCCGTCGTTGGCGCGGGTGATCTCGGCGACGTAGTCGTCGGGCTCGGCGCGGCCCGGGATGACCGCGTTGTTGACGCCGTCCATTCCCATGGCGAGCGCGCCGGAGTGCCGGACGTGCGCCTTCTCCAGCAGCAGCACGTCCGCGCCGCGCTCGGCGGCCGTCAGCGCCGCCATGGTGCCGGCCGTGCCGCCGCCGATCACGAGCACGTCGCAGGAGAGTTCTTCCGCATCGGTGAGGGCGGGGATCTCCATGGGGGTGTCCACCAGGGTTGCCTTTCCCGTGTTCAGGAACCGAGTGAGGTGAGGACGTCGCGGCGCAGGGCACGCCGGGCCGCATCGTCGTGCGCGGTACGGTCGCGCGGGCGCGGTACGTCCCGTACGGCGAGGAGCCGGCCCCTGCCGAGCAGCGCCACGCGGTCGCCCAGGTTCAGGGCCTCGTCCACGTCGTGGGTGACGAAGACGACGGTCGCGCCCGTGCCGCGCAGCACCTCCACCAGCAGGTCCTGCATGCCGGCGCGGGTCTGGGCGTCGAGGGCGCCGAAGGGTTCGTCCATCAGGACGGCGCGCGGGTCGGCCGCGAGGGCGCGCGCCAGTTGTGCGCGCTGGCGCTGCCCCCCGGAGACGCGGTGGGGCAGGTGCCGTGCCTGGTCGGCCAGTCGGACCCGGTCCAGCCAGGCCTCGGCCTGGGTACGGCGTTGGGCACGCGGTACGCCCTTGATGGCCAGCGGCAGTTCGATGTTCGCCCGCAGGGTGCGCCAGGGGAGCAGGGCGTCCTCCTGGAAGACCAGCGCACGGTCGGCGGCGGGACCGTTCAGGGGGCGGCCGTCCTGTTCCACCGTCCCGGCCAGCGTGGGCAGGAGTCCGGCCAGCGTCCGCAGCAGGGTCGACTTGCCGCACCCGGAGGGGCCGACGACGGTGAGGATCTCTCCGGAGGCGATGTCCAGGTCGACGCCCTCCACGGCGGGCGCGCCCGGGCGGCCGAGCGCGGCTGCCCGCAGGGTGAGCCGGGCACCGGTCCGGGACGCTGTCCGGACGTCAGACGAGCTGGTCATCGGGTACCTCCCGCACGGGCTCGGGGCTGCTCGGGACGGGAGCGGGGGCGGTGCCTCGCACCCGGGGGACGCGGTCCGCGGCGGCGTACGACGTCCGGGGCAGCCAGCGCGTCAGACGGCGGCCCAGCAGTTCCACCGCTGTGGACGTCACCCAGCCCAGTACGCCGATGGTGACCATGCCGACGAAGACGCCCGGGTAGTCGACGACCGTGTAGTCCTGCCAGGTGCGGTAGCCGACGCCGTACTGCCCGGAGATCATTTCGGCGGAGATCACACAGATCCACGACACGCCGATCCCGACCGACAGACCGCCGAAGATGCCGGGCAGCGCGCCCGGCAGGACCACCGACCCGAGGACCCGCCACCGGCCGCCGCCCATGGTCCGCACCGCCTCCTCCCACACGGGGGTCAGCGCGCGGACCGCGTGCCGGGTGGAGACCAGCACGGGGAAGAAGGCCGCCGTGCAGGTGATGAACACGATGCCCTGCTCGTTGTTGGGGAAGAGGAGGATGGCCACGGGGACCAGCGCGATCGCCGGGATCGGGCGGACCACCTCCAGCAGCGGGCCGAGCAGGTCCTCGGCGAGGCGGGAGCGGGCCACGAGCACGCCGGTGGCCACACCCAGGACCGCCGCCAGCAGGAAACCGGTGAGGATACGGGTCAGGCTGTCGGCCAGATCCGTCCAGTAGTCACCGCCGGAAAGCCGGTCGGCGAACGCGCGGGCCACCTCGGTGACGGTGGGGAACTGCGAGAAACGCAGCCACACGTCGATCTTCAGGCTGGTCAGCAGCTGCCACAGGCCGAGGGCGGCGGCCAGGGACGCCACCCGCAGCGCGTACCGGCTCACGACGCCCGTCCCAGCGCGTCGGCGTACGTGACGGCACGTGCCCCCGGGTGCGCGCCGATGTACGCCTGCGCGGTGGCCGGTGCGACGAAGGGGAGCAGACGGCTGCCGTCCGCCACCCACACCGCCTTGTCGGCGAACCACAGGGTGCCGGTGGTGGCGTCGGGCACGTACGCGGCCCGGATGTCCGAGCGGTGCTGCGCCACGTACTTCAGCAGCTCATCGGGGGCCTTGAAGGTCCGTGTGGTCTCCGCGCCCTTGGACCACACCTCGCTCGCGGCCGGCGGAGGAGTCGCGGCGAGATCCTTCGTGTACGTCGAGCCGAGTGCCTTCTTCGCGTACTGGTCGTCGACGAAGGAGTCCACGTCGATGTCGCCGGTCAGCTTGGCGGACTTCAGGATCGACACGTCCTGCTTCAGCGCGGACACCAACTGCGGCTTGACGGCCGGGTCGAAGGTGGAGATGCCGTGGGCGCCGTTGTAGAGGTAGACGACCTCGGCGGGCAGGCCGGTGGCCTTGGCGACCTTCTCGGCCGCGGTCACGGGGTGGGCGTTCAGGTAGTCGGTCGCCTCCGCCTGCGCCTTCAGGAAGGCCCCGAGGACGGCCGGGCGCTGCTGGGCGAAGTCCGCGCGCGCGGTGACGCCGTGGAACGTCGGCAGGTTCAGCTGCGCACCGTCGTACAACGCCTTCGCCTTGCCCTGGTAGGCGAGCAGGCCCGGCCAGGCCACGAACTGGCTCAGCGCGTCCGCGCTGCCCGCCGCGAGCGCCGAGGCGCCCACCGCGGGCTGCTGGTTGAGCTTCTCGATGCCCTTGTCCGGGTCGATCCCGGCGCGCTGCAGGGCTCGTACGAGGGTGCCGTCCGCGGCGGAGCCGACGCTCGTGGAGACCTTCCTGCCCTTCAGGTCCCGCAGGGAGGAGAGCTTCGAATCCGGTGCGGTGACGATGGTGTTGAGGCCGCCGCGCAGGTTGTAGCCGGTGACGGAGACCAGGTGGGTGGGGCGGCCCAGCTGCCTTCCACGGGCCGCGTTGATGAGGAGCGGGAAGTCGCCCATGGAGCCGATGTCGATCTTCCCGGCGGTCATCTGGGCGGTGATGGGGGCTCCGGTCGCGTAGTCCTGCCAGACGACCTTGTAGGTGTGGCCGTCGTGCAGGGCGCCCAGCTGCTGCTCGAAGTAGCCCAGGGAGCGCAGAAGGGTGCCCGCCGTGACGGTGTTGATGGTCTTGGACTGGTAGCCGACGGTGACGGTGATCGTGGAGCCGGTGCCCGCCCGCGCGCTCGCGCCGCACGCGGCGAGCGGGAGGAGGAGGGCGACCGTGGCGAGGGAGACTGCCGTGCGTTTCATGGGAGTTCGGGCCTCTCAGCGGAGCAGGTAGGGCATGTTGACCGTGACCGCTCCGGTGGGACAGCGGGCCGCGCACGGTCCGCAGTACCAGCACTCGTCGACGTGCATGTACGCCTTGCCGGTGCTCTCGTCGATGGCGAGGGAGTCCAGCGGGCACATGTCCACGCACAGGGTGCAGCCGTCGATGCACTTCGACTCGTCGATGGTCACGGGCACGTCGGCCCGCTGGGGCGCCAAGGGCATGGCTGTCTCCAGGAAGGTGCCCGGACAGGGCGGAAGGGGGGGCGAACAGGGGTTACAGGGACCGGTGCAGCAGACCGCTCATGGTGATGCGGTCGCCGCGGAAGCGGATGAACTCCAGGTCGACGGGCCGGCCGTCGGCGAGGTGGGTGAGGCGTTCCAGCATCAGTACGGCGGCACCGCGGGGGGCCTGGAGCACGGCGGAGGAGTGGGCGTCCGCGTTCACGGCTTCCAGGGTGATCTCGGCGTGGCCGAGGCGTTGGCCGGTGGTGGCTTCCAGGAGGCGGAAGACGTCGGTGTTCTCCAGGTCGGCGTCGAGGAGGGCGGTGCCGATGTCGAGCAGGATGTAGGTCAGGTCCAGGGAGAGGGGGAGGCCGTTCAATCTGCGCAGGCGTTCGATGTAGAGGACGTCGGCGCCGGGTTGGACGTGCAGGCGCTCCGCCACGGGGGCGGGTGCGGGAGCGGGGCCCAGAGTGCGGACCTCGTTGGTGACGCGGCCGTGTTCGTGCAGGGTTTCCGCCAGGCCCATCAGCCGGTCCAGTCCATGAGGGTACTTGCGGGCGGCGACGATCGTGCCGACTCCCGGCAGCCGGTCCACCAGGCCCTCGGCGCGGAGGAGGTCGAGGGCCTGGCGGACGGTGTTGCGGGAGGCGCCGTAGTCGGTGCCGAGGGTGGTTTCGTGCGGGAGCGTGCCGTCCGGGAAGCCGCCGGTGAGGATCTGGTGGCGGAGGAGATCGGCAAGCTGCCTGGCCTGGTCCGCACGCAGCCGACGACGCGTGCGGTGGGCGGCGACGGTGGTCGCGGCGCCCTGACCGGCGTGGTCTCGGATGCGGTCGGTGGGTGGCATGTTCTGAACCATACCGAGGCGGTAGGGAAAGCTGTGTTGCCGCATTGTTGCGCCATGTGCCGGGGCGTCACGTATGCCGCTGACCTGGGGTTTCGCTGGGCGATGGGGCAAGATCTGCCACTGCCGGGTGAGCGGGCGAGGCGGTGGCTACGACAGGGTGGTCGGCACCACCCGCCCCGTCACCTCCCCGAGACCCACCCGCGTCCCACCCGGGCCCGGCGCCCACGCGGTCAGTGTCACCACGTCCCCGTCCTCCAGGAACGTCCGTTTCCCGTCCGGAAGTTCGAGAGGGTCCCGACCGTTCCACGTCAGCTCCAGCAGTGAGCCGCGTTCGCGCTCCGTCGGGCCGCTCACCGTGCCGGAGCCGTAGAGGTCGCCGGTGCGCAGGGACGCGCCGTTCACCGTCATGTGCGCCAGCTGCTGGGCCGCCGTCCAGTACATGGTGGAGAACGGCGGCTCGGAGACGACATGGCCGTTGATCGCGACGGAGATGCGCAGGTCGTAGCCCCCCGGTTCCTCCTGTGAGTCGTCCAGGTACGGCAGCAGCGGATGCGTGCGCTCGGGCGGGGCCACCCGCGCCTCCTCCAGCGCGTCCAGCGGGGTGATCCACGCCGAGACGGACGTGGCGAACGACTTGCCGAGGAACGGCCCGAGCGGCACGTACTCCCAGGCCTGGATGTCCCGCGCCGACCAGTCGTTGAGCAGGCAGAGCCCGAACACGTGGTCGCGGAAGGCCGTGAGCGGCACCGGCCGCCCCAGCCGCGACGGCGCGCCCACCACGAAGCCCACCTCCGCCTCGATGTCCAGACGGACCGAGGGCCCGAACACCGGTGCCGGGTCGGCGGGCGCCTTGCGCTGTCCCGACGGCCGCACGACATCCGTGCCCGACACCACCACCGTGCCGGACCGGCCGTGGTAGCCGATCGGCAGATGCTTCCAGTTGGGGGTCAGGGAGTCCGCCGCGTCCGGGCGGAAGATCTGCCCGACGTTTCGGGCGTGGTTCTCGGAGGCGTAGAAGTCGACGTAGTCCGCGACCTCGAAGGGCAGGTGCAGCGTCACCTCGGAGAGCGGGTGCAGCAGCGGCTCCACGGTCTCCCGGTGCGCGGGCACCGTCACCCACGCCGTCAGCGCCCGCCGCACATCCGACCAGGTGGTGCGGCCCGCGGCCAGCAGCGGGTTCAGGGACGGACGCGCCAGCAGGGAGGCGTACGGGGAGCCGAGCGCCGTGGCCGCCGTGCCCGCATCGAGCACGTGGTCGCCCAGGCGGACGCCGACGCGCCGCTCGTCGGAACCGGCGGGGGAGAAGACGCCGTAGGGGAGGTTGTGCGGACCGAAGGGGTCGCCCTCGGGGACGTCGAAGGGGGGCATGGGATGCTGCCTCGCTTTCGTGCACTTCGGGTGTGCCGTGCATGGGGGTGCGTTCCAGTGCGTTCCATGTGGTCGCCGCACACGTTACGGGTGAGTCATCTGTCTTGGGCAGTGTCTAAAGAGTTTGCAATGTCCGTATTGGTCTTGTCGGAGGGGGTAATTCCGGCTTAGCGTCCTTTGGGGGACACGGACGGGGTGGGTCCGGTCCGTAGGGGGGACGCGTGGGGGGACCCGTGGCCAGGAGCACCGGCGGTGTGCCGTTCGACGCGGACCGCGACGTGCCGGGGCTCATCGTGAAGTTCGGCGACTATCCGCTGCACCACGGCGGGGTCGGCGCGATCCGCAGCCTGGGCCGGCTCGGCATACCGATGTATGCGATCACGGAGGACCGCTACACGCCGGCCGCGGCCTCCCGCTATCTGCGGCGCGCCTTCGTGTGGCCGACCACCGGGACCGAGGAACCGGAGCGGCTCGTGGAGGGCCTGCTGCGCGTCGGGCGCCGTATCGGCCGGCCGACGGTCCTCGTTCCGACCGACGAGGAGGCAGCGGTCCTGATCGCGGAGCACCAGGACGCCCTCGCCGGGCACTTCCTGTTCCCGAAGGTGGACGGGGGACTCCCGCGCCGCCTCGCCAGCAAGCAGGGCCTGCACGAACTGTGCGTGGAACACGGCATCCCCAGCCCCCGGGCCGCCTTCCCGCAGTCCTACGACGACATCCAGCGCTTCGCCGACAAGGCGCGCTTCCCGCTCGTGGCGAAGAATCGCGAGGCGTTCGTGCGTCGCGAACGGCCCGCGGTGGGCGGCACCACGAAGATCGCCACCCGGGAGGGGCTGCTCAGGCTCGCGCGCGACTGGGGCGAGCGGCCGGGCGTGATCCTCCAGGAGTACCTGCCCCGTGAGCAGGCCGAGGACTGGATCGTGCACGCCTATTTCGACCAGGACTCCACCCCGCTCGCCCTGTTCACCGGCGTCAAGGTGCGCTCCTGGCCGCCCCACGCGGGCATGACGGCGAACGCGTACGTCGTCGACAACCCGGAACTCGCCGATCTCGCCGCACGTTTCATCAAACAGATCGGCTTCACCGGCATCGTCGACCTCGACCTGCGCTTCGACCGGCGCGACGAACAGTACAAACTGCTCGACTTCAATCCGCGCATGGGCGCCCAGTTCCGGCTGTTCGAGAACGAGTCGGGGGTGGACGTCGTCCGCGCCATGCACCTGGACCTGACCGGCCGCACCGTACCGGAGGGGGAACAGCGCGCGGGCCACCGGTACATCGTGGAGAACATCGACCTGCCCGCCCTGCTCGCCTACCGCCGCAGCGGCTACACGACACCGCACGCACCGGCCCGGGCGAGCGGTACGGAACTGGCCTGGTTCGCGGGCGACGACCCACTGCCGTTCGTCACGATGCTCGCGCGCTTCGTGCGGCCGGGCGCGAAGCACCTTTATCAGCTGTGGCGGACCAACCGCCGCGGCAGCACGACCCGTACGTCGTAGGCGTACGACCGGTACGTCGCAGGCGTACCCGCTCCACCACGAAGTAGGCACATGGCGTCCTGGGGAGGGACTTCGTGATTCAACCGGTAGCAGTCATCGGTGCCGGGCCTTTCGGCCTGTCCACCGCCGCCCATCTGCGCGGGCGCGGTATCCCGGTCCGCGTCTTCGGCGAGCCCATGGTCAGCTGGCGTGACAGCATGCCCGCGGGCATGCTCCTGAAGTCCACTCCGGCCGCCTCGAACATCGACGCGCCCCAGCGCGGCCACACCCTGGCCGACTACTGTGACGCGGCGGGCATCCAGCGGCTGGTGACGGACGAGGACATCATCCCGGTCGAGACGTTCATCGCGTACGGGGAGTGGTTCCAGCAGAAGCTGGTGCCCGAGCTGGAGCGGGTCCGTGTGGTCTCCGTGGACCGCCGCAAGGGCGGTGGCTTCGATCTCAAGCTGGACTCGGGCGAGTCGTTCACCGCTCGGGCGGTCGTGGTGGCGACCGGCCTGTCGGGCCTCGCCCACCTCCCGCCGGAGCTGGCCGCCGCGGCAGCCGACGGCCCCACGCCCACCGGCCCGGTCTCGCACAGCTCCCAGCACCATGACCTCAGCAGGTTCTCCGGCAAGGAGCTGCTGGTCGTCGGCGCCGGCCAGTCGGCGCTGGAGACGGCGGCGCTTGCGGCCGAGGCGGGCGCACGGGTGCGCGTGGTGGCGCGCGGGCAGGGCAGGGTCGCTTTCGGCGCACCCCCGTGGGACCAGCCGAAGCTGCGCCCCGAGTCGCCCTTCGGCCGTGCCTGGTCCCTGTGGGCGCTGAGCTACTACCCCCACCCGTACCGCTTCCTGCCCGCCCAGACCCGCCACTACCTGGTGCGCCGTGTCCTCGGCCCGCTCGGCGCGTGGTGGCTGCGAGACCGCTTCCAGGAGAACGTGCAGGTGCGTGAGGTCGTCGGCATCCTCGGTGCGTCTGTGGCGGACGGCAGCCCGGCCCTGACGGTCCGGACCCACACGGGCCGCACGGAGGAGATGACCGCGGACCACGTCATCGCCGCGACCGGCTACCGCGTGGACATCTCCGCGATGGGCTTCCTGGGACATGAGCTGCGTACGCGCCTGGCGGTGAGCCGGGGCACCCCGAGGCTCGGCGCGGGCTATGTGTCCTCGGTCCCCGGCCTGTACTTCACGGGCCTGCCGGCGGCGGCCTCCTACGGACCGGTGATGCGGTTCGTCTGTGGCACGGAGTTCGCCTCGCCTCGCCTGGCCAAGCACCTGGCGACGGCCCACGGCTGACCCCGGCCGGCCAACGGACCACCGCGTGGCCCTTCCCCCTCGGAAGGGCCACGGTCGTCGGGCCGGATGCCGACCGGTGCCCGGCAGGGCGCATGGGGGTCGGCCGTGGGACAGCGCCGGGTCGGCCGCGGGTCATCGGCCGGTTCACGACGGGTGGCCGGACGTCGGCTGGTTCGCGGTGAGTCGTGGGGGTGTTCCATCCGTATTCTCTGATCATGGCCGCACCCCTCGCATATTCACTCATCGCCACTGACCTGGACGGGACGCTGCTGCGCGGTGACGACACGCTCTCCGACCGGTCGAGGGACGCGCTGGCGCGGGCCACCGCGGCCGGCGCGCGGCACCTCGTGGTGACGGGGCGTCCGGCCCCCAGGGTGCGGCCGCTGCTCGACGACCTGGGCGGCAGGGGGCTCGCGGTGTGCGGTCAGGGCGCGCAGGTGTACGACGCCGGCGCGGACCGGTTGCTGTCTTCCGTCACCCTCGACCGGGAGTTGGCCGAGACCGCGCTCGGCAAGATCGAGGCCGAGGTGGGGCAGGTGTACGCGGCCGTAGACCAGGACGGCGTGGACGGGCTCACGCTCATCGAACCCGGATACCGGATGCCGCACCCCACGCTGCCCGCGGTGCGGGTCCAACGGCGCGACGACCTGTGGTGCGCGCCCATCAGCAAGGTGCTGCTGCGCCATCACGCCCTGACCGACGACGAGTTGGCGACGGCGGCGCGTGGCGCGGTCGGTTCGCTGGCGACGGTCACCATGTCCGGGCCCGGCACGGTCGAACTCCAGCCATGCGGCATCACCAAGGCGACGGGGCTCGCGCTCGCCGCCGAGTACCTGGGCCTGGGGCCGTCCCAGACCATCGCGTTCGGCGACATGCCGAACGACATCCCGATGTTCGACTGGGCCGCGCACGGCGTCGCCATGGCGAACGCCCACCCCGAACTCAAGGCGGTCGCCGACGAGATCACGAAGTCGAACGAGGACGACGGCATCGCCGTCGTCCTCGAACGACTCTTCAGGGGCCGCTAGCCCTCGGCTTCAGCCTCGGCACGCACGGCGCACGACGTCAGTACGCGCTGTGGACGTTGTCGATGGAGCCGTACCGGTGGGCGGCGTAGTTGCACGCGGCCGTGATGTTCGCCACCGGGTCGTAGATGTTCCAGGACGTGCCCGGCACGTGGTACGCGCGGAAGGTCGGGTCGATGACCTGGAGGAGGCCCTTGGACGGGATGCCCATCCGGGCGTTGGAGTCCCAGAGGTTGATGGCGGACGGGTTGCCGGACGACTCACGCATCACGTTGCGGTAGATGCCGTAGTAGGAGCCGGGGATCCCGTGCTGCCGCATGACGACCAGCGACTGGCGGATCCAGCTGTCGAGGTTTCCGGCGCGCGTCGTCACGGTCTTGGCGGCGGCGGTCGTGGTCGTCGCGGAGGTGGGGGTCGCGGCGGAAGCGCTGGTCGCGCCCAGGACCGGAAGGGCCAGAACGGCGGCACCCGTCCCCGCGACAGCGAGGGCACGGGTGAGGCGCGCGGCCTTGGAGCGGCGGTCCCGACGGCGTGCGGGCAGGGCGAAAGCGGGCATGTCGTAGTCCTCTCCGGCGCCTGCGAGGTGAGCTGTCGGGTTCGGGCTGGGAGGTGCCCGGCCGTGTCCTCGGTGTCGAGGAATCGGCTTCACCCCAAGCCGTTCCGGCGCTGTGTCCGGTCCGGCGACTTACCTGGGTCCCCCGCTCCTGCCGTGGTGGTCAATGGATCGCGGGCGGCGGCAGGATTCGGCGGTCCGTCCGGATCGATTGGGAAGGTATGCGAGAGCACATGTCGGGAACAAGCCTGGAAGTCACACTCCGAGGTAAATGACGTTGAAAGGCGGGAATAAGGGATGTGATCCATTTTGTTGAACAGGGTTCAACTTGGCAGAGGCAAAGGGGAAGTTGGGATTCCGCATGCTTCACGCCCCGCCCTGCGGTGCGTGAGCTAATTCACTCGCCTCCTCCTTGATCGTCATCCCTAATTCGGGACCCTCAAGCGGCAATTCGGACAAAAGGCTCGGGCGTCGCCTTCCAGTGGCGGGTTTTGGGAGGGCGAATTAGAGCAATTCGGACATCATTCGGGTCTGTGTGAATCCCCGTCTCCGGGTCGGAGATGTGGCCGACGTCACTCGTCATGCCCTGCAGATCTGTACGCGCGCGCGGCCCGGGATTTCGGGCGTCCCTGTCGGGGCCGGGTGTGGCCCGGCCGGGTGATGGTGTCGAGTGGGGCCGCCGGGGGCCGTGTGGCCCCTGCGGAGGCCTTCGGGGCGCCGGGCTGCCCCGGGGCCGGGACGCGAGGGGGTGTTTCCGGGGCCGGGATGCGAGGGGGTGTTTCCGGGGTCGGTGCGCGTCGCCGGCCACCGGGAGGGGCAGCTTTCCGCTATGTCGCTCCCAACCCGCTCCTATCACCTGATCAAGAACATGCCTCTCGCGATCCGATACGGCCCGGCCTGGAACAGCGGGCACTCGTGGTGATCGAAACCTGACCGGATACGCTGACTTGAGTGATGGCGGCGACAGATCGACAAACTCGGTGAGCCGAGTCGTCCTGACGACGTCATCGATCAAGTGACCGACCTCGATACCGACCGTGTGATCGTCAGCAGACGTCAGCAGACAGGAGACCTCACGTGACCGTCGTCGGGCCGTTCGGGCTGAGCGTGCGGGACCAGGCTCTGGAAGCCGATGTCCAGGCCGGATTGGCCGCTGTCGAGGAGGGGCTGCTCGACGCCACGAAGAGCGAGGTGCCCTTCATCACCGAGGCCGCGCAGCACCTGGTGCGCGCGGGCGGGAAGCGGTTCCGGCCGCTGCTCGTCATGCTCGCGGCACAGTTCGGCGACCCGTACGCGCCGGGGGTCGTCCCCTCGGCCGTGGTCGTGGAGCTCACCCACCTCGCCACGCTGTACCACGACGACGTGATGGACGAGGCCGAGGTGCGGCGCGGGGTGGCCAGCGCGAACAGCCGCTGGGGCAACTCGGTGGCGGTCCTCACCGGCGACTTCCTGTTCGCCCGCGCGTCCCACATCCTGGCCGACCTCGGCCCGGAGGCGGTCCGTATCCAGGCGGAGGCGTTCGAGCGGCTCGTCACCGGCCAGATCCTGGAGACGGCGGGCCCGCGGGACGGCCGTGACCCGGTGGACCACTACCTCGACGTCCTCTCCGGCAAGACGGGCTCCCTGGTGGCGGTGGCGTGCCGCTTCGGCGCGATGATGTCGGGCGCCGACGAGACGGTCGTGGACGTGCTGACGCAGTACGGCGAGCGTCTCGGCGTGGCGTTCCAGCTGGCCGACGACGTCCTGGACATCGCCTCCGACTCCCACGAGTCCGGCAAGACGCCGGGGACGGACCTGCGCGAGGGCATCGCGACCCTCCCGGTCCTGCGCCTGCGCGAGCGCGCCCAGCGGCACGGGCTGCCGGAGGACGTCGCCCTGTGCGAGCTGCTGGACTCCGACCTCACGGACGACGCCCGCCACGCCGACGCCCTCGCCCGCCTCAGGGTCCACCCCGCTCTCGAGCAGGCCCGCCGCGACGCCGTCCGCTACGCGCAGGACGCCCGCTCGGCCCTGGCCCCGCTGCCGGACTGCGGCGCGAAGGCGGCCCTGACGGAGATGTGCGACGCGGTGGTGCACCGGGCAGGGTGACGCGCCACGCGCCCCTGAGCCCCGCGCCTTACGTGTGCCACGTCACACGCTTTCCGGTGTGCCCTGACGACCCCTACGGGTGGGACGCCGTGCCCCGCCCTTCATGTCATACCCCAGACGTACGCGGAGTTGGCCCCGCGGTCTGACGCTTCCCTCCCGGTGATTTGGTCATATGGAGAGGACCACCTCACAGGAGTCCGGGTGAAAATGGCGGCGCAGGGGGTGGGCGCACCTCCCTGCTCGAGCGAAGTCGAGAGCTCGGGGGAGAGTGCACAGACAGCAGGCCGCCGCCGACGACGGAGGTAAGGCACACATGGCACCGTACGAATCCGACGACAGCACACCCGCCGGGGAGGTCGAGGACGTACGCGACGGGCGGCGCAGGGCCGCGCGGTACGTCGTCCCGGTCACGGTCGTGGGCGTGGCGGCGGCGACCATCGGGCTCGTCCCGGCGTTCGCCGGTTCCGGGGACCCCGACCTGCCGAAGATCAGCGCGCAGCAGCTCATCGAGAAGATCGCCAAGTCGGACGTCCAGCAGATGTCCGGCACGGTGACGATCAGCACGGACCTGGGCCTGCCCGACCTGGGCGGCCTCCAGGACAGCCTGGCCTCGGGCGCGCTCTCCCAGGGCGAGAAGGGCAAGGGCGACTCGGCCGCCGACCCGAGTTCCAAGCTGCTGGAGCTGGCCTCCGGGACCCACACCGTGCGGGTCGCCGCCGACGGCCAGGACAAGCAGAAGCTCTCGCTCATCGAGAAGGCCGCCGAGTACAGCGTCATCCGCAACGGCGACCAGGTGTGGGCGTACGACAGCGCCTCCAACCAGGCGTACCACGCGACCGGCGCGGGCGAGCACAAGAGCGGCGAGGCGGCGCCGAAGGACGTGCCCGCCACCCCCAGGGACTTCGCCGATCAGGCCCTGAAGGCGGCCGACAAGACCACCTCCGTGACGGTCGACGGCACGGCCCAGGTCGCGGGCCGGGACGCCTACAAGCTGGTCATCCGGCCGAAGCAGTCGGGTACGACGGTCGGCGCGATCAGCATCGCGGTGGACGCCAGGACCGGGCTGCCGCTGAAGTTCACGCTGACCCCGGCGAAGGGCGGCGCGGCGGTGCTGGACGTGGGCTTCACCCAGGTCTCGTTCGCCAAGCCGGCCGCGTCGACGTTCGACTTCACGCCGCCCAAGGGCACGAAGGTCACCCAGGGCGACGACCTGAAGGCCGGGCACGAGGAGGCCGGGCGCGGGGCGCGGCACAAGGACACCGGGGGAACGCCCTGGGGCAGCTCGTCGAAGACCATCGGCGAGGGCTGGAACGCGATCTACGTGTTCGACACCGGCGGCAAGGGCGGCGTGCCGTCCGGATCGCCGTCCGGCGAGGGCGCGGCCTCCGGCTTCCTGAACTCGCTCGGCGACCACGTCACCGGCAAGTTCGGCTCGGGCACGGTCTTCTCCACCCGCCTGGTCAATGCCCTGATCACGGACAACGGCAAGGTGTACGCGGGCGCGGTCACCAAGGACGCGCTGGTGAAGGCGGCGAACGCGGGGAAGTGACCCCCGTACGGCGTACGGACGAAGGGGAGCAGGAGAGCCCATGGAGGAACTGCCCGCCGTGGAAGCGGAGTCGAAGGACTCACCGGTGCGGGCGGCGAGCGACCCTCACGCCCCGGTCATCGCCACCCGCGCCCTCACCAAGCGCTACCGCGGCGGGCAGCTCGCCGTGGACGGGCTCGATCTGACCGTCCCGGCGGGCAGTGTCTTCGGCTTCCTCGGGCCGAACGGCTCCGGCAAGACCACCACCATCCGCATGCTGATGGGGCTGATCGAGCCCACCTCGGGCTCGGCGCGCGTGCTGGGGCAGCCCATGCCCCGGGCCACGCGCGCCGTGCTCCCGCACGTGGGCGCCCTCATCGAGGGCCCGGCGCTCTACGGCTTCCTCTCCGGCCGGGACAACCTCCTGCGCTACGACGCCGCCGATCCGACCGCCGACCCGCGCACCCGGCGGACGCGTGTCGCGGCCGCCCTGGACCGGGTCGGGCTCACCGCCGCCGCGGGCAAGAAGGCGAAGGCGTACTCCCTGGGGATGAAGCAGCGCCTCGGTCTCGCCGCCGCCCTGCTCCAGCCCCGCAGGCTCCTCGTCCTGGACGAGCCGACCAACGGCCTCGACCCGCAGGGCATGCGGGAGATCCGCGCCCTGGTCAGGGAACTGGCCTCCGACGGGACGACCGTCTTCCTCTCCTCCCACCTGCTGGACGAGATCGAGCAGGTCTGCACGCACGCGGCGGTGATGGCGCAGGGCCGGCTGATCGCGCAGGGCGCGGTCGGAGACCTGGTGGCCGGGGCGCGCGGACGTCTCGTCGTGACCACCCCGGACGTCACCGAAGCGGCACGCGTCCTGAAGGAACAGGGCGTGGCCGATGTGGCGGTGGAGGAGAACCGGGTGACGGCCGAGCCGCCGGAGGGGGAACTTTCCGATGTGAACACCGCGTTGGTCACGGCGGGAGTCCGTGTACGCGGCTTCGGCGTCGAACGTGCCTCCCTGGAGGACGCGTTCGTGGCGCTGACGGGGGAGGGGTTCGATGTCGCAGGCTGAGCCGGCCGGCGTGCTGCGCCGGACGAGCCCGCTGTGGACCTTCGGGCTGCTGCGCAGCGAACTGGTGACCACGTTCCGGCGCTGGCGCACGCTCGCCCTGCTGGCCGTGCTCGCCGCCGTGCCGATCCTGGTCGGGATCGCCGTGAAGATCGAGACGAGCGACGCCTCCGGCGGCCGGGGCGGGGGCGGTGGCCCCGCGTTCATCACGCAGATCACCAACAACGGCCTGTTTTTGGTGTTCACCGCGCTCGCCGCGACGCTCCCGTTCTTCCTGCCGATGGCGATCGGCGTCATCGCGGGCGACGCGATCGCGGGCGAGGCGAACTCCGGCACCCTGCGCTACCTGCTGGTCGCCCCCGCGGGCCGTACCCGCCTGTTGCTCACCAAGTACGCCACGACGATCGCCTTCTGCCTGATCGCCACGCTCGTCGTGGCCGTCTCGGCGCTCGCGGTGGGCGCCCTGCTCTTCCCGCTGGGCGACCTGACGACGATCTCCGGTACGCGCATCAGCTTCGCCGAAGGACTCGGCAGGGCCCTGCTGATCGCGCTGGTCGTCGCCGCGTCCCTGACCGGGGTGGCGGCCCTCGGACTGTTCATCTCCACGCTCACGGGCAGCGGCATCGCGGCGATGGCGACGACGGTGGGGCTGCTCATCACGGTCCAGATCATGGACCAGATACCGCAGTTGCACGCGCTCCAGCCGTACTTCTTCTCGCACTACTGGCTGTCCTTCGCGGACCTGATGCGCGACCCGGTCTACTGGCACGACCTGATACGCAACCTGGGCCTGCAGGCCCTGTACGCGGCGGTCTTCGGCTCGGCGGCGTGGGCGCGGTTCACGGCGAAGGACATCACGGCGTAGGCGGCCGGCGCGACGTCGGCGCGTGTGCGGCTACGCGGTGCGCGCCGCCTCGTACGGGAAGCGGGCGAGCGGCGGCTCCTGCGCGAAGAAGGTCTTCGCGTGCGTCAGCGCCCGAGCGTCGTCGAGGACGTCGCCCGGCCTGCTGCCGTTGCCGAGCAGGACCCCGCCGAAACGCATGCCCATGTAGGCGGCCGAGTTGTTGAGCGTGCCGACCAGCGGATCGGCGACCGACGGCTCCCGGTCGGCGAGGACGGTGACTCCCCACAGGGTGCGCCCGGCCATGGTCGCCTTGAAGTCCAGGCCGGGGGTGCGCAGCCACGCGGACCAGTGGTCGAGGTAGCGCTTGGTGGAGGAGGACACGGAGTACCAGTACAGCGGGGAGACGATCACGATGTCGGTGGCGGCCAGGGTCGCGTCCAGGAGCAGCGCGAGGTCGCCCTCCTCGGGCCGCGAGTGGTCGGCGTCGTGCCGTAGGTCCTCGAAGTCGGGGAGCGGATGCCGGTCGAGCGAGATCCACTGCTGCTCGACGTCGCCGGGCAACTGCTCGGCGGCCCGGCGCGCGAGCAACTCGGTGTTGCCGTCGGTGCGGGCGCTGCCGAGGACGAAGAGGAAGCGGCGGGGCATGGGGACCTCCTGCACGGGGTACTGGACGGACGACCTATGCGCTTACATTAAATGCATGTGCATAAACTGTCCATCCTCCCCGGTCAGCCGCCCCGGCCGGGCCCGAGGTCGAGCAGCAGGGCCATCACGCCCACCAGCGTGGCGCTGCTGACGATCTCACCGCGTTCGATCATCGCCCGTACCTCCGGCAGCGGGATCCACTCCAGGCGGTCGGACTCGTTGCGCTCGGTCGGCTCGCCGACGCGCGTGGCGTCGTCCGTGCGGAACACGAAGTGCCGGGAGTCGGTGACACCGGCCGCGGGCTGGGCGCACATCAGCGGCCGCAGCGGGCCCGGGCGCCATCCGGTCTCCTCCTCGAGTTCGCGCCCTGCCGCCGCGGCGGGCTCCTCGCCGTCCTCGACGAGGCCCATGGGCAGCTCCCAGGCCCATGTGTCGGTGACGAAGCGGTGCCGCCACATCATGAGCACGCGCTGTTCGCGGTCGACGGCCGCTACGACGGCGACGTCCCGCAGCCGGACCACGTGGTACTCGCAGCGTGTCCCGTCGGGCTGTTCGACGTCGAGCGCCCGCAGCCGCACCCAGGGTGTCTCGTACAGCGCCCGCTCGCCGTGCACGGTCCAGCGCATGCTCAGCGCACCCCCGATCCGACCAGGCGGGCCAGTCGGTCGCACTCGCGGGGTGGCCGGCCGCCCAGGTCGCCGGTGCGCCAGGCGGGCACCCAGGGCACACGGTGGACGCCGATCATCGACTCGATCGCCTTGGCGCGCTGGGCGAGCGGGCGCGGCAGCCGGCCCGGCGCGTCCGCGACCAGGACGACGGCGTCCAGGGCGAGGCCGGGTGGGGCCGCACCGCGCCGGAAGACGTCGAGGGACTGGAGGACGGCCCCCAGGCCGGTCGCGTGGGTGCGGGCGACCAGCAGCACCGAGGAGGGTTCGTCGTGCTCGGGACGGGGCCAGCCGCGGCCCGCGTCGAAGCCGCCGAAGACGGTGGCGAGCGTCGAGGTGCCGGCGCCGCCGTGGGTGGCCACCCAGGCGAACCGGCGTGGGCTCGCGCTGCCGTAGGACGGCGGTCGCGCCCCGTCGACCACCGGCCCGCGGACCCAGATCTCGGGCCCGCCGGGCCCCTGCCGCGCGATCCCCTGCATCGCCTCTCCTCGCTCGCTCCTCGCCCCTCGATCTTCACCCGCGGTGCGCGGGTCCGGTACCGGACCCCAGGTCCTGGGACGAGGCTGTGACGCGGCGGTGACGCGGGGACGAGCACGGGGGCGGGAGACTCGAAGGGGTGTGCCGTCCGTCCCCGCGCCCAGCGCCGGGGACGGAGACGAGGGGAGCCGACGCCGAATGGAGGCGGAGGACATCGGCGCCTTTCCCCGACCGACCGACCCGAGTGAGGGAACGATGTCTCGACTCAGCCGCGGACAGAAGCGGGGCCGCTCCTTCGCGGAGGCCGCATCCGACGGGGATACGGGGTCCGGGGTGACGCCGATCGAGGTCCGGGTGCCGTCGGGGGCACGCGACGGGGTGCCGGGCGCGGGGGCGACGGTGGGCGGGATGCCGGTGGCCGCGGGACCCGGGGAGCCGCTCCAGCAGGCCGTCCTGGACCACCTCCACCGCCTGGCCCGCGCCACGGGCCACCCGGTCCTGGCCTCGGTGCACGACGAACGGATCGGCTATGTCGTACCGATCCGGGTGCACGTCGACGGCTCCAGCGAGTTCGCGGGGGAGCCGGTCCGGAGGGGGACGGC